>JBIKLN010000033.1:0-15037 GCA_044359765.1 Patescibacteria group bacterium
AAACCTTTAAAAAAAGTTAACATCCAGAGTTCTGCCCGAGAGGGGGCAGCGAACCGTTCCTTCACACATGTCTAGAACATGCATCAAAAAAACGTAACGACAGTTCCTAAGGACCCCAGGAAAAAGACTCTCATCTTCATAACGAAGAAAAAGCCCAGATATACGTCCACAGACCGCACTCAGTCCATGACCACCACTTGGTCCTTAACATATTTTTACCATAGAAACACTTAACAAAAAGTTAACGGAATAAAGTTTTTTCACATTTTTTTGAAAAAAAAGCATCATATTTTGTTGGAGTTTTTTTTACTTTCCCATCTTCCCTTTAGCTTTTTGTTGTGCAAACATAATTGCTGGAGGATATAAAAATGCGTTCTTTGTTTTCTTTTTTAAAAATATTAATTGTTGTTTTTTACATAACACCATCAAATTGTTCTGTAGAAACACAAAGCAATTGCAGCCTTAAAATTGTCACAATTCATGGATCAACCCATGTAACTGAACCAGTTCTGGTTAAACTAATTCAATCTGCCGCCTTTCAGCGGTTAAAAAGCATTCGGCAATACGGCATTTTTGACTATATCCAGCCCCCACGCATTCCATACAGTCGCTTTGAACATTCCTTGGGGGTGTTTTTTCTTTTGCGAGAAAATGGTGCATCTTTAGTTGAACAAATCGCTGGGCTTTTGCACGATATTTCTCACACAGTTTTCTCCCATTCCTTAGACCCCCTATTTATGGGTGGCTTTATTCAAGGTGCCTATCAAGATGTGATTCAAGAAAAATTTCTAAAACAATATGGTATCGAGGATATATTGAGGGAATTTGGATATTCGGTTGAACAGGTTTGTCTAAAGGGTAATGTTTTCAAAGGTCTTGACCAGGAATTGCCTTACATGTGCGCAGACCGCATTGAATACAATCTTTTTGCAGGCCACATGGACGGTCAAATCACCCCAGAAGAACATATTGCCATTTTAAGAGACCTGAAGTTTGATGGAACCAACTGGTTTTTTACCAAAATTCCTTTGGCTAAGAAATTTGCAGAAATTTCCTTATGGCAAACACTGAACTGCTGGGGAAGCATTCCGTCCATCCTAGGTGGTCAGTGGATTGCACCTGTTTTTATAAAAGCGCTCCAATTAAAACTTGTAGACCAAGAAGATATTCACTTTCGGTTAGGGGATGACCACATGTGGCAACGCCTTCATGATTCAAAAGATGCAGATATTCAAGCAGGGCTTGAGAAAATAAAAAACGTAAAAAAATTATACGTTGAAAAAGATGACGGCCCCATTCATCTACTAACCAAATTTCGTGGTGTTAACCCCTTGGTTAAGACCCCAGATGGCCTTAAGCACCTAACGGAATTGGATTCAGATTTTTCAAAAAAGTATGAACAAGCCCAAAATAAGGTAAAGCAGGGGTGGCGTGTAACCCTAACTTAACACCATTTCCTCACAACACCATTGCATCAGACAAAGCTGTGCGCACTTTTTCTTGAGAAGCCGTAGTGGGAGGCAATAAGGGCAGACGGAAAGAATTTTCAATGCCCCTTAAAACAGAAACCCCATACTTTACAGGGCAAGGGTTTGTTTCACAGAACAAAGCCAAATGTAAAGGCATAAGCCTTGCATTAAGGGTTTCAAAAGCTTCACGATCTTGTGCGACCCAGGCCTTATAGAATTGTGCCATCAAGGCAGGGGCCACATTGGCTGTCACAGACATAAACCCATCTCCTCCATTTGCCAAATAAGCCGCTGTCAAAGGGTCATCACCACATAAAAGGGTGATGTTTTTGGGAAGCTTTGGCTTTATCAAAGCTGGCCGTGACACATCGTTGGTGGAATCTTTTAAGGCAACTAAACGAGGCAACTCAGCCAAACGCAAAACCAGGTCAACAGATTGTTCAACAACCGAACGACCTGGATTGTTGTAGGAAACAAGAGGTAAGTCCGTAGCATCGTGGATGGCTTTAAAATGTTCATAAATGCCCTGTTGGGAAGGTTTTAAGTAAAAAGGGGTTACAACCAAAGCTGCCTTCGCACCATTTTTTTTGGCATGAGTTACCATATGAATGGCGTCACTTGTATTATTGGTTGGAATACCAACCACAATGGCGGCTCGGCCCTGAGCTGCCTCTACCGACAGGGTTGTAATGCGGTTGCGTTCTTCTTGAGACAAAAGGGCCCCCTCCCCCGTTGTGCCACACACCAAAATGCCCTGGGTTCCCGAACAACACTGCCAATCAACTAAGGCTTGCAACGCCGCTTCATCAACATTACCCTGTTTAAAGGGAGTAACTAACGCAACCGTAGACCCACCAAGCATACTATTTTCCTTTTTAAAAAACGCTGCAACCACTATACTTTCCACGTTAAAAAATGCCAAGACAACAAACATGAAATTTCTTAAACTTTGCCTTATATACATATTTTTATGCTGCCCTACTATGGCCGACCTTCTCAGCAGTTTTAATAGTTGGAAAATTCTGTTAACCACACCTACCTCCATACACGCTATTATGGGGTTTTTGAACCTGCACCCTGATTGGCCATGCCAAGAAAAGCTGCTGGAAAAACTTGAAACAGCTTTAACTGGAACAGAACCAGGCCTATTAGACTGGTTTCATAAGTTCAAGCCCATCACCCCAGAAGGGGCTTTCATTTATGCCAACCTACTTGTATTAGAAGGAAAACATGAGGTTGCAAAAAAATTAGTTAAAGAAATTTGGTCTGAAAAAGCTTTTTCCGGAACCTTGGCTAAAAAATTTCGCAGCACATTTGCTGACTTTTTAAATGCAGGAGACGACTTCAACAGGGCCAGCTTTTTACTGTACGATGGCAATATGGGGGCAGCAGAAGAGCTGTTACCAAACCTTAGCCCCATTCACCAAGATATTATTAAGGCCCGTTTGGCCCTTATGCGTGGCAACAAAAACGCCACAAAACAAGCTGAAGACACATGTGTTGGCGCAAAGAGCCCACCATCTTTGATTTTTAGCATGGTTAATTTTTACCGGTCTCAAAAAACAGATTCTGGGAATCAAGAATGCCTACGCCTTTTAAACGACGATGCCATAGCAGATGAAGAAAGCCATTTCGCTGAAAAATGGTGGAATGAACGCAATATTTTAGCCCGTCGTATGATTGAAGAAAAAAAGTATGAGGAAGCCGCCAAACTCATTGAAAGACATAAGCTTACCAAAGGTGAACAATACGCCAATGCGGAATGGATTTTAGGATGGTTATACCTGCAGTATTTAAACCGTCCCCTTGAGGCAAAAAACAGGTTCCAAAAGCTTTATGAAAACGTAAGCAGCCCCATCAGCAAGTCACGCATGGCCTTTTGGATGGGCGAAACCTTAAAAATTTTGGGTGAAAATACAGGTTCTATTCAGTGGTACGAAAAGGCAGCACACTATGGCCTTACCTTCTACGGCCAATTAGCCATAAGCCGCCTACGAGCCCGGGGCCATGGGGGGAATATATTATTAGAAGAAACCCAACCCTCTTTTGAAATAAAAAAACAATTTCAAAACCGTGAATTCGTAAAACTGTTAAAAAGTATTTATAAAACAGAAGCAGACGAACATGTGTTGCCCTTCTTTTTGAAGTTAGCCGATAGCATTTCAAACCCCACAGAACAAAGTTTACTGGTAGATTTTGCCTTAAGCCACGGTAACGCTTACAAAGCTGTTTTGATGTGTAAAAAAGTAAGCCGTACCCAAATACCAAACACCCCCAATTGTTTTCCAGAACTGAAGAAAAAAACAAAACATATTGTGGAAAAAATTAATACCCATACCTTTTTCCAAGCTTTTGTTCATGCCATTATCCGTCAAGAAAGCCGTTTTGATGCAAAGGCCACCAGTTCAGCTAACGCCATGGGGTTAATGCAGGTCATTCAAAAAACGGCGCAAGATGAAATGACGCGGGCTAAAACCTATGGCATTTCTGTTCCATTAAGGCAATCCCTCTATCATGAAGAAAAGAATGTAATGCTTGGGACTTTCCACATTCTTCACTTGTTAGATAAATTTGACGGTAGTTTAGTTTTAGCCATTGCCGCCTACAATGCAGGTCCTAAACCTGTCAATGATTGGATTGAACAATTTGGAGACCCCCGCCTTGCCACCACAAATTTACTCAACTGGATTGAAAACATCCCCTTTGGAGAAACACGAAATTACGTTCAGCGCGTTATGGAAAACTTAATGGTTTATCTACATAAACTGAACAAGGGCACCCAGTATGACTTAGCAACTCTGTTAGCACAAAAAATGGAAGGGCCCTTTTTGCACGCTCAACCCCAAAATAGGAAGGGCAAATCTTGAAATTTCGTTTTGCATTTCAAAAAAAACAGGCTGAACGTGAGGCTGCAGACGCACAAGGTCTATGTGAATTTCCAGGGTGTGAAGAGGCAGCCTATCACCCAGCGCCAAAAAAAGATGTGACATCACGACGGGATGACCCTACCACATGGCACTGGTTTTGTTTAAATCATGTACGAGACTACAATGCCCAATGGAATTATTATGCCCATATGGGAGAAGCAGAAATATTACAAGAATGGAAAAAAGACATTACCTGGCACCGACCCAGCTGGCCCTTGGGCAGTTGGTACGGCAAGTTCACACATATAAGAAAAACCAATATAGAGGCAGATAAGGCATTTTATGTAGATGACCCCTTCGGCTTATTTCCAAATATGCCACACCCACAAGATACCCCCTACACACCCTTGGAAAAGAAGGCTATGCGTTTACTGAGCTTAACCCACCCTTTTGATGGTGCTATGTTGCAATCGGCCTATCGACATATGGTCAAGCAACACCATCCAGATGTGAATACCCATCCCTCATCCCAAGAAATGATGCTAAAAATTAACGAATCATACCAGCTGTTAAAGAAAAAGGTAGAGGCTCTAAACAATAACTAATTCGCCTATAGCGCGCCCTTCATAAACAGCAGGTGGCGCATTTTTGGAATGGTTAGAGGGGGAAAAACTGCCAGGTGTGGCAGCCCTTCAGATGTAAGTTCTTGCGCTATAGCGCTGAACTTTTAATTTGGGTACAGGAATGAGGAGACGAAGTGTACATAAAGCGTACATGAGCGACGAATGACGCATACCCAATTTATAAAGGGCGCGCTATATATAGCAAGACGACTCTTTTTTGAATATAGAGTATTCAAAAAAGCCTAACAAACCCAATGGTTATAGAGGATATGGAAGGCCCAAATTATAGGAGTCTCGCTATATTTACGGCCATATGTTGTTGACAGTGGTTTTTAAAAGCTTTTCAAAATTATTGACTTGTTATATATTTTTTATGAATTAAGTCGTTTATTTAATAAAAAATTAACAAAAATATTTTAATTTAAAAAGGAGAAACAAAGTGATTAAACGCATGATGATGAAACACGCCCCTGATTCCTTTTTTGACAGTAGATTAGCCATATCTAAATGGTTTTTTGCTTATGTAGTAATTTTTTCCTTACTTAGTGGAGGATTTGCTGCAGAAGGGGGTCTTGTTCCAGATAATGGTTCTCTAGCTGATGTTCGTTCATCTAAGAGAGTAGATATGGATAGTATGCAGAGCACACCTTCACTAGATTTCACTGATAGAAAACAGTTATGGGAGCTTTACAAATCAAAAAGTCGGGAAGAAATTCATGAATTTTTAAAGGGCAATATTAATCTGATGGAACCCATGGTTCCTTCAGAAATTCAAGAGATTGCAGATGTTCAATTGCTTCTTGATTTTGTAGAAGTTAAAAATCTTTTTCCATCTGCTGTTATGAATTTAGGGATTCATGAGGAACTGGCAGGTTTATGTGGTCATGCTAATCCTCTTATCAAATCGCTAGCCAAATGGTATATGGCAAAATTGTTAAAGCATTTTTCTGTTAATTATGGTGATAAGCTTTATGAGACAAGTCAGCTTTTGGAAAGGGGTGCTCGAGAAGGTTTTGAGAGTTTAGTTGCTAATACAGAAACCTCAGCTTCCTTAAAAGGACTGTTGTATGAATATTTGGAAAACGAAGAAAAAGCTCTGGAATCCTTTGATGAAGGTGCCGCTAGGGGTGAGGCTTTTTCTCATTATAAACTGGCCCAACAAAAAGAGTTTGAGGGTGAGGAGGATTCAGCCTTAAGTTTCTACGAGATGGCCTTTATTTTGGGTTATGAAAAAGCACTAACCGACATAGGTCGGCTTCAAGATGAAGAACAGTCTTTTCTGATTTTGAAAAAAGCAGGAGAACGTGGTAGTGGAGAGGCTTATTTTTTAATTGCGAAGATGATTCGAGAAGGGTTTACACCTGATGGTGATTCAAGGGATGAGGCTTTTTGGCTGGAAGAAAGTGTTAAGTTGGGCTCTTTATCTTACTCGCTTGGCAGACTATATGAAAAAAGAGGGGATTTTGATGCTGCCATAAGGGCTTACAAATATTTGTGCGATAAGGGAGATGTGGGCGGATTCCTTGAGATAGGAAAAATAAGAGAAAAAGAAAGAAATTTTACAGCATGTGAAAATGTTTATAGAGATCGAAAAGCAGGTTGGTCTGGCTTATTTGCCCTTGCGGAAATTACTCCTGAAAAGGATAAAAAAATGTCCTTAAAAAAACAGGCGAGTTCTATGTTTATTACGCACTTTAATAGAATCATAGAAACAGCTAAATCTGAGGAATAATAAAGTGATTTTAAGATTTTTCCTATTCTTTAGCTTTCTTATTAGTCGATGTATTGGCGCAGTTGATTTTTCTATTGATTTTTTCAATGTGGGGCAAGGGAATTGCACGGTTGTTTATTTTGGGAAAAATAGACCCCTATTAATTGTAGATGCTGGATCGTCAGCTGAAGATAGGTCTCATGAAAGTTCAGTGGCTATGGGTGGAGGAGTAATTGCTGGTGCAGGAGCAGGTGGTGGTGATGATGATGATGAGGCAATTGCTGCAGCTGACTTTAAAACGAGGCGCATACGTGATATTAGCGATTCGATAAAAAGAGATGTTCCATCTAAAATGCTTTCAGGATTACCCCACATTAACGTGGTCATTTCTCATGGCGACATAGACCATTGTAATTGGATGGTTAATTTAGTTGAGAGTGTTGGTGATAAAAAAAGAGTGAGGGGCCTCTTGGGTGGCTCTGTAGATGATTATAGCGGAGAAGAGCTTGAGCCTGTTAGAGAGTTTGTAGATAGAATAAAAAGGATGTCTGATGGAAATGTTTATGTAAAAGACTATGGTGAAGAAGAAATTCAACCACTTTATCCTGGTGGAGACATTTTATGCTCCATTTTAGCATCTGATACAAGAACAAGGGACAAAAACAGACACAGCATTGTTTTGGAAGTAGGAAAGGGACCTTTTTCGGCTATTTTAACAGGAGATGCGCCTGGAAAGGTTATGGATGAAATTCCAGCTGAAAAATATTCCCGTCTTCCCGATGACGGGATAAGAATTTTTCAAGCGAGCCACCATGGTGCTGATAGTCACGAAAGCAATTCAGCTGATTTATTTGCAGCTCTGCAGCCTCATTACTGTGTTATTAGTGCAGGAAGTCGTAGAGATTATGGTCACCCCCGCCAACGTATGATTATAAATTCCCTCGATAGCTCAAATATCAAAGAAAACAGTGTACCTCATTTGTTGCAGTACTACTCCGACTACTCATTTATAGACAGCCATCCATCATTAGAAAATCACCTAACTATTGGCCGTTTGGAAAATGATTTTGTTGTAGGTCTAACCCGACTTGGTATTTTTAGTACAGCCAGCCAAGGCGATATTCATTTTGAGAACGGTGAATTTACTTTTTCAAAAAAGCCACCAACAGGAACTAATGAAACTTTAGAGATTCTCAAATTAATAGAAGATTACCTTGAAAAGTATAACCATTTTGGGGGATCCTCCGATCTTTTGAGTTTTAAGTTACCTCCCTTAACATTTTCTTCTATGGATGATTTTGGAGCGTTTCTTGAAAAAATACCACCAAATGTCATTTCCTGCGATTTATCAAGAACTAAGCTAGATGCAAGTATTGACCACACACCAGTGGTTGGCTTAATTGAAAGATTAGAAAATTTGAGAGAGTTGGAATTACCCTCTTCCTTAAATTTGGAAGCTATCAAAAAAGCTTGGGTAGAGGGAGGCCGTAAATTGAAAAACCTAAGATTTATACTCCCATAGCTTTCTTCATTAAATAACGCTTTAGGAATGGAATCGTATTCACAGCGGCAAAGCCTGCGTTTCTTACGAGGCTTAAAATTGAGGAATTATTAGAAAAAAGGCGAAAGATACCGTCAGTTATGCCTAAGGCAAAGGCATGGTCTTTTTTTCTGTGGCGCGCGTACACCTGCAAAGTTTCAAACCCACCCACATCTAACCCCAGTTTTTTCGCCCGTCCCAATAAGGGCGCCAGACTTGCCACATCGCGCCACCCCACATTAACACCCTGCCCCGCAATGGGGTGAAGTACGTGGGCGGCATCGCCCACAAGGGCAAAACGTTTGTCAACAGCAGAACTAACATGAAGGCCTGTAAGGTTGTAGGTCCACCGCTTGCTGTTTAATGTAAGGGCGCCATAAAAAGGAAAAACCTTCATCAGCTCTGCCTCAAGCTGGGCGTTGGAAAAAGTGTCCCAACCATAATTACGGCCCTTAGCCCACACAATCCCTGATTGAAACCCATTCGTTTGGGGGCAATTCTGCATGGGCAAAAAAGCCAAGGGACCTTCTGGAAAAAAAACTTCCCACGCTGTTCCTTGGTGGGGTTTTTCATGCAGTACATGGGCCACAAGAACAGTTTGGTCATAATCCCACATTTTTGTGCGAATAGACGACTTTGAACGGGTTGGTGAAAAACGCCCCTCAGCCCCCACAATTAAGGAAGCCCGTATTTGCTGACCACACGATAACTGAGCCTCTACACCAGTTTCTGTTACGGTATGACTTTGTAATGTTCGGGGAGCAAAAACATGAAGCAAACCCGTTGTGTCTTCTTTATGGAAGGACTGACGTAAATACTGATTTTCAACAATATAGCCCATGGGGTCATTCCCTAGGTCCTTATGTGTATAGTCCACGGTCCAAGAAAAACCATGTTCAAAAACACGAATATCTAAAATAGGTTCGGCATAGGGCGCTATGGAATCCCATAATCCTAAGGAATTCAAAAATTGCTTTGAACCATAAGAAACGGCTGTGGTGCGTCCGTCTATTTCAGGACGTACCTGGTCATGGGGATGGTCCTTATCTACCAAAACAACAGACAGGGCGTTTTGAACTAAAGCATGGGCTAGAACACGCCCCACAAGGCCCCCCCCCACAATTAACACATCAACAGAAAGTTCCGTTTCCTGCCCTATTATCTGATTTGTCATTATCTGATTTTTTCACCCCTTATCACACGTATACCAACCTACTAAACAGTGGTTTACTTAAAACTGCTCACACTGAATGGCTAGGGATTGGACCACCTCTTCCAAAAGGGGGCGGTTGTCTCCCTGGGCCATAATCCGAATCAGGGGTTCTGTGCCTGAGGGACGTACCAACAGGCGCCCCCCTGTCCCTTCTACCTTTTGTTTTGCTTCGTGTATGGCCTGAGTTATGGATGGTAAACTAAGGTCTACATTCCGTTGTGTTTTAACGTTCTTTAAAATTTGAGGAACAGGGGTGAACACCCTGCCAATTTCGCTCATGGGGCATTTGTTAGCCTGCACAAAGCTTAAAACCTGTAGGGCTGCTATGAGACCATCCCCTGTTGTGGCAAAATCGCTTAATACGATATGACCTGACTGTTCTCCCCCTACGTTGCAACCCTTGTGGCGCATCATCTCTAATACGGCACGGTCTCCAACAGACGCCCTATGGAGAGTCAGGCCCATTTTTTCCAAATATCGTTCCAACCCCAGGTTAGACATGTGGGTGGCCACAATCCCCTGCCCTGTTAATTGACCACGGCTATGCCAAACTTTGGCAATAACAGCCATAAGCTGGTCCCCATCAATAAGGGTTCCTTCCTCATCGACCATCATGAGGCGATCGGCATCTCCATCCAAAGCAATACCAAGGTGGGCCTTATTCTCCACAACTGCCATCTGCAGCATCTTCACATCTGTGGCTCCACACCCTGCATTAATATTCAAACCGTTGGGGTCCACATTAATGGCAATGACGTCAGCGCCCAATTCCCACAAAACACGGGGTGCCACCTTGTAGGCTGCTCCGTGGGCGCAATCCACCACAATTTTCAAACCATCCAAACGGTTTCCTTTGGGAAAAGTAGCTTTTGCAAATTCAATATAGCGCCCCAAAGCGTCATCTAAACGTTTAGCTTTTCCAACATGTGTGGGGGCGGCAAGGGTTAAGGTGCTACCGTCAATAATGCTGGTAATAATAGCTTCATCTTCCTTGGTGATTTTGTAGCCATCTGCTTGAAAAAATTTAATACCATTGTCGTAATAAGGGTTGTGGGAAGCGGAAATCATAACGCCTAAATGAGCCCGTAGGGAACGTGTCAACATGGCAACAGCAGGCGTAGGCAAGGGACCCAATAAAATAACATGGGCGCCCATAGCCACAAACCCGGCCACTAGGGATGATTCCACCATATAGCCAGACAGGCGTGTGTCTTTACCAATAACCACAGTAAACCGGTGTTCTGAGTTTTCGGAAAAAGAATACTTTTGCATAAAATGAGACACAGAAGCCGTAGCCAGCTGCACAATAGTGCCTGGCAGCATGGGCCACACGTTGGCCGTTCCTCGCACACCATCTGTTCCAAATAAGCTATTCACTGTTACCGCCTTAACTTTTGGTTCGTGTTCCTGCTAGGGGAACGCTCAGACGTTGAACTGTGCCATCAGCCCCAATGGCTACGTTAGGCAAATCGCCCCCTTCTAGTATAATCTTTATTTCATCACCTGTTAGGGTTTCCCGTTCCAGTAAAATTTGGGCTAATTTATGGAGGGAGTCGAGTTTGTTTTCCAACATTTTTCGGGTTTCGGCAAAGCATGTATCTATAATTTTGGCAATTTCCTGGTCCACAGTTTGTGCTGTGGCACTAGACATGGCTTTTGCGGAAGAACCAGCATGACCTAAGAACGTTTCTTCCTGCTGACCAAAACACTGAAAACCAAGCTTATCGCTTAGGCCCCACTCTGTTACCATGCGGCGAGCAATTTCTGTTGCCATTTTTATGTCTGAAGATGCACCTGTTGTTACATTTTCATGGCCAAAAATAAGTTCCTCGGCCAAACGTCCCCCCATGGCCACACGCACATCAGCCAGCAGTTTGTTTCTTGAAACAGAAATACGGTCCCCTTCGGGTAAACGCATGACCATACCCAGGGCACGGCCTCTAGGAATAATAGTGGCCTTATGGATAGGATCAGATTCGGGTGTAAAGAATGCCACAATAGCGTGACCTGATTCATGATAGGCAGTCAGTTTCTTTTCTTGTTCTGTCATGGCCATAGAACGGCGTTCAGCCCCCATAAGGACCTTGTCTTTTGCTTGTTCAAATTCAGCCATACCTACAGCCAGTTTACCTTTACGAGCTGCCATTAAGGCCGCCTCGTTTACCAGGTTTGCCAAGTCGGCCCCTGAAAACCCAGGGGTACCCCGAGCAATAATGCGTGGGTCCACGTTAGGGGATAGGGGAACTTTCTTAATATGAACGCGTAATATTTTTTCCCGTCCATTCACATCTGGGTTAGGTACCACCACTTGGCGATCAAAACGGCCTGGCCGCAGTAATGCAGGGTCTAAAATATCAGGACGGTTCGTGGCCGCAATTAAAATGACGCTTTGGTTTTCTTCGAACCCATCCATTTCCACCAAAAGTTGGTTTAATGTTTGTTCCCGTTCATCATTTCCACCGCCCATACCAGCTCCGCGATGACGACCCACAGCGTCAATTTCATCTACGAACACAATACAGGGCGCGTTTTTCTTAGCTTGCTCAAACATGTCGCGTACACGGCTGGCACCGACGCCCACAAACATTTCAACAAAATCTGACCCTGAAATGCTGAAAAAAGGAACATCTGCCTCACCCGCAATGGCGCGAGCTAGAAGGGTTTTCCCCGTACCAGGAGGACCAACCAACAAAACCCCCTTGGGTATTCTGCCCCCCAAACGTTGAAACTTTTGCGGGTCTTTTAAAAAGTCTACAATTTCTTGAAGTTCTTGTTTGGCTTCATCAATGCCTGCCACATCGTCAAAGGTAACCTTAGGCCCCTTATCCCCCATAAGACGGGCACGAGAACGGCCAAAACCCATGGCGCGATTGCCCCCTGACTGAATTTGACGAAAGGAATAAAATGTGAGGCCTGCAATCAGTAAAATGGGTAACCAGGGAAGAATCATTTGGAATAACGATACTTCGTGTTCTTGGGGCCCTGCCTTTACCACCACGTTTTTTTCCAGCAACTTAGCCACTGTAATTTGTGATTCGGGAGCGTAGGTTGTAAAAGTACGTCCATCTTTCAAACGACCCATAACAGTGGGGCCTGCTAAAGTTACCTCCTCAACCTTACCCTCGTTCACATCATTCATAAACTGAGAATACGCTATGGGAGGAATGCCTTGGTGCACCGAAGCCCCAGGAAACATTTGAAAAATAATAAATAAAACGGCCCCCAAAACAAGCCATAAGAAAAAATTTTTAGACGCGTTATTCAAAATGGATCACCTAAGCTTTCTATGTTTTTAATATCGTTGCACGGAATTGGTAAAAATAGGGTGAACGAAAAAAAATATAGTTACCTTCCTTCAAAATGGGTCCACTAATTTGCCCACTGGACGACCAAACTAAAGTCAGTTAGCTATACTATACCCCTAAAATACACGATTTTCCCTTTTTCCCATACTGTTTTTCACACAAAAAAAATGGCCTTTGTGAAAATTTGCAAGTGGCTTCTTTTAAAAAAACTAACCAGCACATTAATAAATTTTTAATAAAAAAAATATTATAACTTAATTAATAGACGACTTTTTTATGGAGAACATGAATGTTTTTTGTCATTCTTTTTCTTGTGTGTATTTTTAGCAACGCTGGATTTTCAAATATGATGTTGGAAACTGATGGGGATCATGGGTTTAAAGAACCTCGCGCTCGGGCTCTATCTTCACTAGATGAATTGGAAATCGCATACGGAAATAAGGAGCGTACTCTCAAAAAAAAAGGAGAAAAAGTAGCTGCCCTAAGGTTTTTTTGTGGAATATGTCTAGAGGCATTTAATCGTTTTTTCCAAGAGGCTGAGGAAAGCACCCCCTTAAGAGTGAGTCAGGTATCGGATTCTTTGACCCAAAGCTTAAAAGAACTGTCTAATGAAATGGTCAAAAAACCTATTGAGGATGCACGTCGCAGCCGATCCGTTTCAGAGGGAGGCGAATGTGTGTTTTCAGCTTTAGAGGCCGAAATAACTGGAATATTTAGTAAGTCTATTGAAACGCTTTCGGAGGATATTAGAACTTTTGCAAAAAGAAGGGTGACGGAATGCCGCACAGAAATTGCAGAAGCCATTCAAAACCGCATTAAACTTGTTGATGATGAGCTGAGGCAAGCAAAAGAAGAATTTGATATAGCCTACAAAGCCTGTGAGGCTGCAAAACGACGCAGCAGGCTATAGCTCCATTTTCTTTCTAAGAACGGGGGGGGATTTCATGATCATACAAAATAACCTCATCACCACGGGCAAAGTTTAAGATAAGGCGGACCCGTTCTTCTAGCATGTCACGATCTAGACTGTCAGGTCGCAGTAGATAAACCTGTCGTTCTAACGTTTCTTTTTCTGACTCCAGAAATCTTAAAGACTTCTCCCCCTCTTCTACTTTCTTTTGCAGTCGAATCCAGGCCAAAATTCCCCGTTCACCTTGAAAAATATGGTAAACAAAGTATACCAAAAGACAAATAACCAAAAGGGGCCCCACCACGTGGCGAAGCTTCTTATCTCGCATATTAAAGGCGTTTTGTGCGCTCATTTTTTTATTCTACAGTTTAGAAATTCTTATACTTTGTATGCATATTTAAACAATAGCGCAAGAAGAATTATACCTAAGCCATAGTGGCTTTAGAATAATTAACGCTGCTAACAGACTGCCCTGTGCTGTTTCCGTCGGCATCGTACACAAATATGGTGTTTTCACGAGCTGTAACATTAAAGTGCAAAAACAAACGGTCTAGATGCTGCTGGAAACTTTGAATACGACAAATACTATATTTAATTGTCTGCAAGGGAACCTTAGCAGCCTTCACATTACCTAAACGAACAATTGTTAGCTCTTCTATAGGGGTTCCCGTATTCATTTTTGTTTCAATATCAGCGGCATACCCTCCGCACGGTATAAACACAACTAAATCAGAGTGTTTAAGAGTTGCTGAAGACATATGCTGATTACTAATGTCACCCGAAGAAAATCGACTTGATTCCGCATACCAACCAAATAGTTCAGCAAATTTATCGTACCCATCCACATTGGACGTCAAAATTTCGTCCATCTTAACCATCCATTCAGGAGACTTAACAGACGTGCTGCCATCAGGTGACTCATCCTCAATCAGTGGAATAATCAGTTTTTTTCCAGGAATGGAAATGAGCTTATAGTTATTCGTCATGGAGCCAGCCCTTTTTGTTAAAATTTAATAAAATTTTACTTAAATACAATGCTTTCACGTTTAAAAGTTTTTTTCAAGCATTTCTGGAGCCGAATGTGGTGTTACGCATGTAAAAACAGAAACGAGTGGCGGTTGATTTTGCTGTCATTTCAGAAAATATAGCAAGACTCCTATAATTTGGGCCTTCAAAATCTTCTAAAACCACTGGTTTTGCAAGGCTTTTTTGACTACTTTATACTCAAAAAAGAGTCGTCTTGCTATAGACTCAAAAAAGAGTCGTCTCGCTATATAGCAAGACTCCTATAATTTGGGCCTTCCATACCCTCTCAAACCACTATTCTATAGTTAAAAAATATTAAAAGGAAACCAGAGGCAGGAATTCGCATTGAAAATCAATGAATTTTTTTTCAAAA
>JBIKLN010000011.1:0-41722 GCA_044359765.1 Patescibacteria group bacterium
AAGAACGCATGTCTTACGAAGACCGCCTCCACTGGCTGCGCATTGAAGCCAGTGCGCTGAAAAAACAAATGGAAAAGGGCCTTAAAAAAGGTATGAAAAAAGGCGAAAAGATTGGCATGAAAAAAGGTATGGAAAAAGGCTGGGAGGAAGGCGAAAAGATTGGTATAGAGAAGGGCGAGAAAATCGGTATGAAAAAAGGCCGAGAGGAAGGCGAAAAAATAGGTATTAAAAAAGGCCGAGAGGAAGGGCGCAAAGAAGCCGCCCTAGATGTGGCACGTATTTTAAAACAACAGGGTTTGGAACCGTCCATTATTGCCCTATCCACAGGCCTAAGCATTTCTGTTATTGAGGAATTGTAAGCACAAAACCCCGTAAACTTGCACAAAACTTGTACAGGGGCGGTTGTGAAGAAAACAAAAATGTATTATGCTGAGGCCCATAAAGAAACCATGAGTCACCCATGAAATATGTGAAGTGGTTTTTAAAAAATAAAAGACGGTTTTTTCGTTTTATTGAGTACAACAGAGAGGAAGTGCAGTGGTTAAGTTTGAGTGGGGAACCAAAAGAACATGTGGGGCATGTGGTTCACGGTTTTATGATCTTCGAAAAATGCAGGCAACGTGTCCTGAGTGTGGTGTTCTGTGTGATTTCAGCGTGCCTGTTCGCGGTCGTCGCGGTCGTGCTGCTGCTGAAAGTTTGAAAGATGCCGTATTACTGAACGAAGTAGTTCTAGTTGATGACATGGAATTAGTAGACGATATGGTAGAGGATTTGGAAGAGGCAGATACCCTTTTAGAGGATGATGATTTAGGCGAGGATTTAGAAGATATTCCTGATGTTATAGATGGCGAAGAAGAGCGATAAACACTGGTGAGATCAATTGTTATTATTCCATCCCGTTTAGCGTCTACCCGTCTTTCAGAAAAGCCCTTGGCTTCTATTGATGGAAAACCCATGGTCCAGTGGGTCTACGAACAGGCTGTGGCGGCAGATGTGGGCCCTGTTGTTGTGGCGTGCTGTTGTTCCCGCATTGCCCAGGTTATAGAAAGTATAGGCGGCAAGGCCATTTTGACGGACCCAAACCTACCCTCTGGGACAGACCGCGTATGGGCCGCTTATCAGGCTTTAGGGGAAAATTACCAAGCGATTATTAACTTGCAGGGAGACCTGCCAACCATGCCCCCTGCCATGTTGTCTCAGGTTTTAGAGCCTTTACAGAGCCAAAACATGGGCATGGGAACCTTGGCGTGCCCTATTACGGATGAGCAGGAAATTCACAACCCAAATGTGGTGAAGATTGCTTTGGGGCAAATAAACGGGCAGGGGGTGGCTGATGGAATCTATTTCTCACGATCTGCCATTCCTAACGGTGCTGCCACATACTATCACCACATTGGTGTTTATTCCTACACTCCTCAAGTTCTTGGTCAGTTTGTGCAATTGGCCCCTACCAATTTAGAACGCACAGAGCGCCTAGAACAATTACGTGTATTGGAAAATGGCGTTCGTATTGGTGTGAAAATTGTGGACCAAATTCCCCCCAGTGTAGACACATTGGAGGACTTAGACCGCGTTCGTCAGCATGTTCAAGGAAAATCATGAAAATTCTTTTTTGCGGAGACATTGTTGGTCGCAGTGGGCGTGATGCGTTTGCAAAATATACAAAGCCTTTACGGGAAGCTTTAGGTATAGACTGTGTCATTGTAAACGGTGAAAATGCGGCCCATGGTTTTGGCATTAACCCAAACATTTGCCGCGATTTGTACAGTGCAGGTGCCGATGTGATTACCACAGGTAACCATATATGGGACCAAAAAGAAATAATGTCTTACATGGACATGGATAAAAAGGTTTTACGTCCTGTGAATTATCCGGCGGGCACCCCTGGGGCAGGGTCTTGCGTGTTTGAAACCCAAAAAGGCCAAAAAGTTTTGGTTGTGAACGTAATGGGTCGTTTGTTCATGGATACGTTGGACGACCCCTTTCCAGCTATAGACGCCATACTCAAAAAACACCCTTTGGGTCACGTTGTTCATGCAGTGGTTGTGGATATGCATGCAGAAGCCACATCCGAAAAAATGGCCATGGGACATTTTTGTGATGGTCGGGCAAGCCTTGTTGTTGGAACGCACACCCATATTCCAACAGCTGACGGACAAATTTTAGAAAAAGGCACGGCCTATCAGTCAGACGCTGGTATGTGTGGTGATTATAATTCAGTTGTGGGAATGGATAAGGAAGTTCCCCTGTTTAAATTCTTACGCAAAATGCCTGCACCTGAACGTATGAAACCCGCCACAGGAGAGGGAACCCTGTGTGGTGTTTTAGTTGAAACAGACCCCACAACAGGCTTGGCTCTTTCTGTAGAGCCTATTCAGGTGGGGGGCCGGTTGCGCACCCTTTTACCCCATGGGGTTTCCCTTTAGAGGCAGCAGTTCCCCATGGGGCTTTGTTCGCATAATTACGTTATTTTTTTTTCAGTCTATAGCGAGATGACTCTTTTTTGAATATAGAGTATTCAAAAAAGATTAGAAAAATCACTGGTTGCAGAGAGTGTGGAAAGCCCGAATTATAGGAGTCTCACCATGCTTGCTTCACGAAACCTCAACGGGAAAAGAAATGGAGGCCAGGACCGGAATTGAACCGACGTACAAGGATTTGCAGTCCTCTGCATAACCACTCTGCCACCTGGCCACACTACATACATATACCGAAACAAAATGAAAATACAGATTTTTTTTAAGAAATCCCACAATTATGCTTTGTTTTCTTTTTCAACAAACAAAGTTCTGCCTTCATTTTAGAAGAGGCTCTCCCCTATTCTTCCTCATTTACAGCTGTATCATCTTCGTCCCCACCTGGAATGCGAGAAACTGAAACAACCTTTTCATCTTCATCCACGCGGAAAATAATCACACCCTGGGCGCTGCGACGGGTAATGCGCACATCATGAATGGGGCAACGAATCAAACGACCCTGGTCAGTAACCAACATAATATGGTCATCAGGCAGAACAGGGAAAGACGCCACAACACCACCGTTGCGCTTGTTCACCGCAATACCTGTAAAGCCCTGGCTACCACGGTTGGTGGTGCGGTATTCATAGGCTGAACTGCGCTTACCATACCCATTTTCTGTCAGCGTTAGAATGAACTGTTCTTGGGCGTTTAATTCCTGGAACCGCTCTTGGCTTAGCTGAATGCTTTCGTCACCGGCTTCTTCTATTTCCCCTTCGTCCTCAGCCCCTTGCGATTGGCGCAATTTCATAGCTTGGCGCAGGTAGGCATCACGTTCAGCCATATCTAAACGGCCCTGGTCTAAAATAGCCATGGAAATAACACGGTCACTACCCTGCAAACGAATACCCCGCACACCGTTAGAATCACGGCCTGCAAAAATACGCACATCCGTAATGTTAAAACGGTTGGTCAAACCATTTTGGGTAGACAACAAAACATCCTGAGCTTCTGTACATAACATAACAGAAATAAGATCTTCGTTTTCGTCTAGTTTCATAGCGCGCTTGCCATTGCTTGGAATATTTTCAAAATCACTGAGGCGGTTACGGCGTACATTCCCAATGGACGTGGCAAACATGAAAAAGGGTTCTGCAATTCCATCTGTTGATTCTTGCGCATCAGGCATAACAAGAACAGTGGAAATGGTTTCTGAAGGAGATAAAGGAAGCAGGTTTACCATAGCACGGCCCCGAGCGGTGGGAGTCCCCAAAGGTAAACGGTATACCTTTAGTTGATACACTTTTCCAAGGGTAGAGAAAAATAGAACACGACTGTGAGTGTTGGCCACAATCACATCTTGCACCACATCTTCGTCTTTCGTAGTCATACCCGAACGGCCACGACCACCGCGTTTTTGTGCCCGATACGTAGACAAAGGAACGCGTTTAATATAGCCCCCCACACTAACGGTTATGACCATGTCTTCCCGCTGAATAAGGTCTTCTATATCCAAGGTGGAATCACCTTCTTCAATTTCCGTACGACGGGGGGTTGCAAACCGTTCGCGAATCTCCAAAAGTTCAGATTCCATAATGTCCAAAACTTTTTGTCGTGATGCCAAAATGGACAAGAAATGCTGGATTTGCTGAACCACTTCCTCTAGGTCGTTACGAATTTTGTCTCGTTCCAGGCTTGTCAAGCGATGCAGACGCAAATCTAAAATAGCGTTGGCCTGAATTTCTGAAAGTTTATATTTATCCTGTTCTGCC
This sequence comes from Patescibacteria group bacterium, assembly GCA_044359765.1. GTDB lineage: Bacteria > Pseudomonadota > Alphaproteobacteria > Paracaedibacterales > CAIULA01 > CAZDVK01. Next base: position 4,229 of record JBIKLN010000011.1, read on the forward strand.
ACCTCATCAACCAATGACAACAAGGGGCCAATAACAGAGGCATCCCAAGCTTTGGCTAACAGGGCTTCTTTGGCTTCTTGACGGTCAGCAGCTGAACGAATCAAGGCAATAATGGGGTCAATATTGGCAACGGCCACCGCAAACCCCAGCAATGTGTGGGCCTTTTCACGGGCTTTGGCCAGTTCAAAACGTGTACGACGTAAAATAACTTCCTCACGGAAACTTAAGAATTCTTCCAAAATTCTTTTTAAGGACAATTGTTCAGGCCGCCCATGAACCAAGGCCAACATGTTAAAGCTAATGCTGGTTTGCAAGGGGCTGTACCGATACAGCTGGTTTAAAACCACATCAGCCACCGCATCACGCTTCAGCTCTATGACCACTCGCACACCATCACGGTCAGATTCATCGCGCAAATCGCTAATGCCTTCAATAATTTTTTCCTTAACCAAATCGGCAATTTTTTCTACCATTTTGGCCTTATTCACCTGGAAAGGAATCTCATGAATAATAATGGCCTCACGATCACCTTTCATTTTTTCAATGGAGGTTTTACCACGCACCATCATGCTACCCCGGCCTGTGCGGAAAGCCTCCATAATACCATGACGGCCCATAATGGTGCCACCCGTTGGAAAATCTGGACCTGGAATAATATTCATTAACTCAGGCAGGGAAATTTCTGGATTTTTAATCAACGCCACGCAGGCATCAATAACCTCACCTAAGTTGTGGGTTGGAATATAGGTTGCCATACCGACTGCAATACCGCTGGTTCCATTAACAAGCAGGTTAGGGAAACGGGCAGGCAAAACCTTAGGCTCTTGCAATGTGTCGTCGTAGTTTGTTTGAAAATCTACCGTATTTTTGTCGATATCTTCTAGCAAATCATGGGCGGAACGGGCAAGACGGGCTTCTGTATACCGTTCTGCCGCAGGTGGGTCACCATCCATAGACCCAAAGTTTCCTTGCCCATCAATAAGGGGCAATCGCAAACTGAAGTCTTGCGTCATGCGCACCATAGCTTCGTAAATGGGAGCGTTTCCGTGGGGGTGATATTTACCCATCACGTCTCCCACGACGCGGGCTGACTTGCGGTAGGGTTTATTGTAGTCATTTCCCGCATCCTTCATGGCGTATAAAATACGCCGATGCACAGGCTTTAATCCATCCCGCACATCAGGAAGGGCGCGGGAAACAATAACGCTCATGGCGTAATCGAGGTAGGAGCTTTTCATTTCCTCTTCAATAGGAACAGGTCTAATTTCACGGGTGTTAACGGAAGAAGTCATAAATTATGTAAAGCCTGATAGTAAGTTGCAAAAAAAACCAGGCTCATCCTAGCACTTTTTAGAACAGATAACAAAGATTTTGAAAATTCCATTTCTATGTGTATAGTGAGGGTCAAAAATCGCTGAGATAATATGCATTATGTACATTACCACACCCATTTATTACGTAAATGACGCGCCCCATATTGGCCATGCGTATACAACATTAGCATGCGATACTGCAGCCCGTTTTTGGCGTCTAACTGACCAAGAGGTTTTGTTTTTGACAGGAACAGATGAGCATGGGCAAAAAGTAGAAAAGGCGGCAGCGCAAAAAAACCTGAGCCCCCAGCAGTTTGTGGATGAAATTTCACAAACCTTCCGCACCCTAGCCACCCTTATGGGCATCACACATACGGACTTCATTCGCACAACAGAACCCCGTCATATTCAAGCTGCCCAGGCATTGTGGAATCAACTTCTGGAAAAAGGTCATATTTATTTGGGCGAATATTCTGGTTGGTATGCCGTACGTGACGAAGCCTTCTACAGCGAAAAGGAACTTATTAATGGTAAAGCGCCCACAGGCGCTGATGTGGAATGGATTACCGAACCCAGCTATTTTTTTCGCCTGTCGGCTTTTCAGGAAAAACTTTTGGCCTATTACAAGGAAAATCCCACATTTATTACACCAGAAAGCCGTCGCAATGAAGTTATGCGCTTTGTGGAGGGGGGCCTGACAGACCTGTCTGTTTCTCGCACAAGCTTTCGCTGGGGTGTGCCTGTTCCTGGCGATGAACGCCACGTAATTTATGTATGGCTGGACGCTTTAACCAATTACATAACGGCTTTGGGGTATCCAGATACGCAAAATACCTTATTCCAAAAACATTGGAAGGATGCTGTTCATGTTGTTGGTAAGGACATTTTGCGCTTTCACGCCGTATATTGGCCTGCTTTTTTAATGGCGGCTAATTTACCCTTACCCAAACAAATTGTAGCCCACGGATGGTGGACAAATGAGGGGGTGAAAATTTCCAAATCCTTAAGGAACACTATTGACCCCGTGGACTTAATTAATGAATTTGGCATAGACGCTGTGCGGTACTTTTTGTTGCGTGAGGTGCCCTTTGGTCAAGACGGAGATTTTTCAAAATCTGCCCTTATAAACCGCTATAACAGTGATTTAGCCAACGCATACGGTAATTTAGTTCAACGTGTTTTATCCTTTATTTATAAACAAAACGATGGACGCATTCCAACCCCTGGAACTTTTCTACCCTGCGATACAGATTTGTTAACTATGGCAGATACTTTGCCACACAAAATACAGCCCTTTATGGAACATCTTTCCTTTAATCGTTATGGTGAAACCTTGTGGCAGTTTATTTCTGAAGCTAACCGTTATGTGGACGAACAGAAACCTTGGGGCCTCAAAAACACAGACCGCCCCCGCATGATGACTGTTTTGTATGTGTTGACGGAGTCTATTCGCAAAATAGCCTTGCTAACCCAACCCATTCTTCCTGTGGCAAGTGAAAAGATTTTGACCCAGCTGGGGGTAGATGCCCAAAAACGCACCCTGAATTTCTTTCAGGAAAAACTTATTCCTGGTTCTTCCATTTCTGAACCTACAGGGGTTTTTCCCCGCATGAACGGGTAAGGCCACCGACAGATTTTGATTTTAAGAAAAAAATGAATAAAGATCCAAAATTTTGCTTGATTTTTTGTTTAAAAGGTCCAAATTAATAGATAGTTAACCATATTGGTGACAAACCATGGACTTTACAGAAACATATTCTCTTAAACATCAACTTCAACAAATTCAACATAAGAAAATGTTGGTTGAAAAGGAAATGACCAAGGTGAATAGCGCACCTCAAGGGACTGTAAGTTTGTCTTTTCACCGCATGAAAAAGCAAAGAAATGAGCTTCAGGACCAAATCACCAGAATTAACGGCATGATTCGCCCTGACATTATCGCCTAGGTTTTGTTGGACCACAGCAGCAGTTACCGTAGAGTTTTTTGACTTACGTATAAAACAAAAATCCGTGTCATTACCGCGAAGATGGGAATCTGCACAAAAAAACCTGGTGGGAATCCCTTCTTTTACCATAAGGTCATTAACAGGAAGTATGGCGACGAAAGAAAAATCTAGATTGCCGTAGGCTTTGACCAAACCACGAAAAAATACCACTAACCATTAAAAGCAGCCCCCCTACCCATAGAAAGTTAATATAGGGCTTGTAAAGAACTTGAATGTAGACCTTTCCAGAATCATCCATTGAACACACAGCGTATAGTTGGGAAGGGCCTTGGTTCAGCAAACTGCTTTCGTGGTGGGTTGCTTCTTGTGTTGGATAATGGCGAATTTCAGGCCCTAAATACCCAAATGTTTTTTTTTCCTTTGTAACCAGAATAGGAAACTGCTGAGCCGTATAGTTAGGCCCATGGCAAGATAGGGGGCTTTGGCATGTAAGCGTGTACCCACAAAAATAAATAGGGCTATTTTCCAGGGAAAAAGTTATTTTTTCTTCCCCAAAAGTTCCCAAAATAGCCCCAACCAAAACTAGGGCCACACCGCCGTGGGCCATATGCATACTTAAACGCTTAAGCTTCTGTTTGGAAAAAATACTAGCCCCTAAAATACTTAGGGCAAACCAAAAGCCTAAGAAAGCCAGAAAACTTAAGGGGTAGTAATGGAGGGTAATTTGGCTAAGAATAAACGACACAAGCAACATAACAAGAGGAACAGGCTGCCGTAGCAGGCTTGACAAGCTGCCCAAGAAGGGAGAAAAAACCATGAAAAACAATAGGGGCATAAGCATGGGCAAAAAAGTAGCCTGAAAATAACTGGGGCCCAAAGAAAAGGGGTTTCCAAAATACCCCATAATGATAGGAATAAGCATGGCAAGAAACAGGATGAATACACCCACCATTAATAAAACTAGCTGGGTTTGAAACATAAAAAATTGAAGTGTTTTTGCAACCGTAGGCTTTGGAACGCAACGGATGTTTTTTGAAAAAATCATAAGACTGGGCACAATAACGCTGAGCGTAAGGATGAAAAATAACAGCCCACGATTGGCATCAACAGCAAAACTATGAACAGAAACCAAAACGCCAGAGCGCACAAAAAACAAGATACACACACACAAACAAAACGCCAATACGCCAAGCCCCAAGCTTGCTCTTGCCTGAAAAGGGTTAAACAGTGTGTGAAGAAAGGCCGTCATAACTAACCAGGGCATGAGGGCGGCGTTCTCTACGGGGTCCCAAAACCAGAAACCGCCCCACCCCAATTCGTAATAAGCCCAGTAACTTCCTAACAAAAGGCCGCCTGTTAAGAAGGTCCACGCTGCCCTAACCCAAGGTGCCACCAAATTGGGCGCAAGTGGACGCTTAAGAATAAGGGATTCTAAACACATGGAAAAAGGAACTGCACACCCTACAAGGCCCGCATATAGGCAGGGTGGGTGGTATAAAAGGCTTAAATCCTGAAGAACGGGGTTTAGGTCTAATCCATTGGCTGGAATAGAGCCCATCACCACAAAGGGATCACACGCCAATAGCAATAACAGAATAAAACTACACTGAAGATATCCCATAATTTTTTGAGCCGTTCCACCCCCTTTCTGCCAAACAAAAATGAAGGTGTACAAAGTAAAAAACACACACCATAAAAGGAATGAACCTTCGTGACTACCCCACACACCTGCCAACTTGTACACAAAAGGTTCATGGGTATGGGAATTCAAAACCACGTTTAGGTAGGAAAAATCAGACGTAAGATGGGCTACTACCAATAAGGAAAACGCAGACAGAGTACAGAAAAAACTAGCGCTGAAGAAAAAACGCACAGATTTTTTCCCCAAGGTTCCCATAAGGGCAAAAATCAGGCTTAACCACATAAGGCCTTGCCCCATATGGGCAGTTGATAGGACTATCCCCGCCATAGGGCCTGTTCCTTTAACTTAGAAGCAACCTCTTTAGGCATATAGTTTTCGTCATGCTTTGCCAATATTTGACTGGCCATGAAGGTTCCCGTATCTAAAAAATTACCCAAAGCTACAACTCCTTGGCCTTCTTTAAACAAATCAGGTACGGCGCCCTCATAAACAACAGGGATATGATTTGTTCCATCAGTTACCTGAAAGGTTATTATTATGCCTTTTTTTTCAAGGCTTCCTTTCAAAACCTGACCCCCCAGCCGTAGGATTTTTTTACCCCGCAAGGTGGGGGTTGTCAGAACATCACTGGGTGTTACGAAAAAAACAATACTTTCCCGCATGGCGCCCAAAATAATTAAAGACACAGCCGCGCAGGCTAAAAAAATAAGGCTTACTTTGTAAAGGCGGTGTTTCATATTTCAACTCTTTTTCAAATATACCCATAATTGTTCATAGAACGTTAATAATTTTTACGTATGGTGGTATTAGAAAATAATTTTCTAAAAAAACCAATATGCCTAAGAAGATAAAAAATAAAGTCGTTCTGCCCCCTCAATGCACGGTTGTGTATGCACAAACGCTTTTGGATCAGTTAAAAGAATTTTATCTAAAAAACTTATCTATTGAGGTAGATGCAGCACAGGTAGCCCAGTTAAGCACACCTGTTGTTCAAATTCTATTGTCTGCTTGTAAATCTTACGAAGCATTAGGCATGACTTTAAAAATCTCTAGCCCCTCGGCTTATTTTTTAGATACCTGTCGTATTCTTGGGGCTCATCAACTTTTTACATTTTCAAAAGGTGACGCATGAAAAAACTCGTTTTAACGGTAGATGACTCAAAAACAATTCGTGAAATGGTTTCATTCACCCTAAAAAATGCAGACTTTGACGTTGTAGAAGCTTGCGATGGTGAGGAAGGTTTAAAAATTTTAGAAAACAAAACACCAGACTTAATTATTTCTGATGTGAATATGCCAAAACTGGATGGTTTTTCTTTTGTGAAGGCTTTGCGTTGCCTGCCCAAATTTAAGCATGTTCCTGTTTTGATGCTTACCACAGAACAAACAGATGAAAAAAAGGCTGAAGGCCGTGCGGCTGGAGCCACAGGGTGGATTGTAAAACCATTTGACCCAGAAAAACTTATACAAGTTGTGAACAAAGTGTGTGGATAAAAGCAGATGACTGACGCAACAGAACATTTTAAGGCCATTTTTTTTGAGGAATGTGGGGATCTTTTATTTTCCGCAGAAGAAAGCCTTAACCTTCTTTCTGTGGACGATGTGGAGTTAGATCATATCCACGCCTTATTTCGTTGCATACACAGTATTAAGGGGGGTGCAGGTAGTTTTGGGTACACATCTATTGTGGATTTTTCTCATGCTTTTGAAGCTATTTTGGAAAAACTTCGTGCCCAAACTCTGCCGCTGACAGCTAACTTGAAGGCCCTTATGCTCCAGGCAACCGACGTACTGGCAAGCATGCTAAGCGCAGAAGAAAGCCAGACGGCTTATAATGAAAAGGTAGCCCACCGCACAAAGGTCAAATTGCTCATGGCTTTAGACGGAACAGCTACAGAAACAAACACGTCTTATTACACGGTGGACTTCATTCCCCATAAAAACCTTATGTACGGGGGAAATGAACCTATTTTTCTAATCCAGGAATTAAAAAAACTTTCTTGTCCCCCTGATGCTTTTCACCCAACCCTGAGTACGGAAAACCTTCCGTTTTTGCAAGACATGGTGTACGACCAGGCTTACCTAAGTTGGAATTTTTCTTTTCCCAGCGAAACAAACTACGAAACAATAAGAGAAGTCTTTGAATTTGTAAGTGATTTATGCGCATTGCATATTCAAAGGCGCACACCCCAGCAAAATATGTTTACAGGGGAAGAGGCGGCAGAGGAAACAGCTCAGGCCACATCTTTAGCCCCCACAAATACGTCCTTTCAGTCTTTGCGTGTGGATTTAGGTCGCCTTGACCGACTGGTGAATACGGTAGGCGAAATTGTGATTAAGCAGTCCATGCTGATTGATCAGGCTAAAGATCTGCAAGAAAGTGGCCATTTTTCTATTTTAAAAAGTTTGTACGAACTTACCCACTACACACGGGAACTTCAGGAAAATGTCATGTCTATTCGGGCACAACCTATAAAAACCGTATTTAGTCGCATTCCACGTATTGCGCGTGAACTGTCTTCAGAACTGAAAAAAAATGTGATCGTTGAAACTTTTGGTGAAGGTACAGAAATTGACAAAACCGTTATTGAACACTTAAGTGAACCCCTTATGCATATGATTCGAAATGCCATTGATCATGGCATCGAAACCCCAAAAGAACGGGTAGACGCCCATAAACCCAAACACGGTAAAATTCTCTTAAGTGCAGAACATAAAAGTGGCCGCATTGTTGTGCAAATTCAAGATGATGGTCGTGGCATTAACCGCCAAAAGGTTCTGGAAAAGGCTATAGAGAAGGGGCTTGTAAGCACTAACAGTAACCTAACAGATGATGAAATTGATAATTTGATTTTTTTGCCAGGCTTTTCAACTGCCGAAACTTTAAGCACAGTTTCAGGCCGTGGCGTGGGTATGGATGTGGTGAAAAAGACCATACAAAATTTAGGTGGTAAAATTAATGTATCATCTCAATACGGTCAGGGGTGCACAGTCACCCTAACCTTACCCCTAACCTTAGCCGTGTTAGATGGTATGTTGGTGCGGTGTGGTGGGTCCCATTACGTCATTCCTATTATTAATATTATTGAAACCCTCCGCCCTTCGGCGTCTCAGGTATCTTACCTTTTGGGTGGGGCTGCAGTTTTGCACCTGCGTACAGCAACCATTCCCCTTATTTTTCTGGGTCGTATTTTTAACATTCAAGGCGCGTGCACAAACCCCTGCCATGCCATTGTGGTGATTTTGGAAACAGAAACAGGTGGCATTGTGGGGTTAGTGGTGGACGAATTAGAAGGGCAGCAGCAGGTGGTTATTAAAAGTCTTGAAACGAATTATGAGGCCATACCAGGCATATCTGCGGCAACCATTATGGGCAACGGCAGTGTTTACCCAATTTTAGACGTAAATGTCTTGTGTCATTCAAAAGTTCAACCCATGCGACAATCAGGAGGATAAAGGCAATGACTGAGTTAAAGGTAAGATCATCAGATGTGCAAGAGGAAGAAAAGGTTCAGTTCATTACCTTTTTGGTAAACACCCATGAATACGGTGTTCATATTGAATTGATTCGTGAAATCAAGGGGTGGATGCACCCTACATCCCTTCCCAATACGCCATCTTATGTTCTGGGGGTTGTTAACCTTCGGGGTACGGTCATTCCTATTTACGATCTTCGGGCCCGATTTGGGTTAGGGTGTGTAGAAATTTCCAAAACCAGCGTCATTATGATTTTAACCGTGGACAATAAAACCATGGGCCTGCTGGTTGATGCTGTTTGTGAAATTATGACAGTTGCCTCAGAATCTATACGCCCCGTTCCACGCCTAGAATCTACACACACGGCTTCTGATATTTTCAAAGGTATTGTTAATTTGAACGAACGTGTTATTGCCCTTTTGGACATGGAGAAGATATTTGACGCTTCTGTAGAAATTGATGGCATCCAGTTAGAAGACGTACAAGGAAAAAAGGAATAAAAACATGAAAAACATATTTTCTATATTTTTAAATATGCGCATTAAAAACCTGCTTATATGCAGCGTGGCACTTTTGATTGTATTTTTTACATCATCTAGCTTTATCAACCACAGGGAGGTTGTGGAAGACGAAAAAAATGAAAAGACTCTTTCAACCATTCACCAAATTGAAAAAGCTTCTCATAAGTTGATTATTACCGTTTGGGCCACACGTATTGCCTATTTGGGAGTTTTGTACGCCCCTGAAAGTGAATGGGAAACAAATCGTTTCAATGATTGGTGGAATACGGCCAATGCTCAAATTGAAACATTCATGAAAAAAATTCAGACTTTTGATTTTGGCCAACCCTTTAAAGACAAGATAGACATACTTAAAAAGTCTATTGAAACCCTTAAAGCAGCACAGACAGAAGCCATTACATCCATTAAAGCAGGAGCTGCCAAGCCAAGAATTATGGAGTTGCGAGAAATTGTAAAGGGCAAGGGAAAAGAGGTTGAAAAACTATTTTACGGTGATGGCGGGCTTAAGGGGGAAGTTTTTCAAGGTTCTTCACCTGAAAGTATTATGGGGACCCTAAAAAAATTTATTACAGACTATGAAGAGGAATGTAGGCAGAAAAAAGAGTATTTAGAACGTCTTCAGTCTTTGTTTCTTCTGTTTTCATCCCTTTGTAGCATTTTTATTATTTATGTCCTTTTCCAGCGAGTTTTGCGCCCCCTTCTTGAGATGAAAGATTCTGTTTGGAATTTATCACAGGGCGAAATGGCCTTGGTCATTCGAGGGAAAGAACGGCAGGACGAAATTGGGGAAATGGCCCGTGCATTGGAAGAAATTCGTTCAGCAGGTATGGAAAGTGTGCGTTTAAAAAGCGCCCTAGACAATGTATCGTCCTGTATTTTAATTGCTAATAAAGATGGTGGTGTTATTTACGCCAATGATGCTGTTCAAAAACTTTTTAAAACCTATGAAAGTGCGTTTTTTAGCACGACAGGTGTCGATTTAAGCAAGCTAACTCTTCAAAAGCTAGGTTTTTCAAGCAAATTACAAAATATTCAGGGTCAGATAAGTTTTATGTTTAAAACAAATGGGGGCCATTTCCGCATTACGGCAAACGCAGTTGTGAACGGTTTTGGCGAACAATTGGGGATGGTTTTGGAAATAAGTGACCTTACGGAGGAGGTTACCATTCAAGAAGACGTTCACGCCCTTATTGAAAAAGCCATAGACGGAAATTTAGAAGGCAGACTGTTTGTAAGAAGCAATGGCACTGCTATGGAAAAGGTATGTCAGGGCATGAACCAACTTTTGGAAACTATCAACACCAACCTTCTAGAACTTTCTGATGTGTTGGTCAGTTTGTCCTTAGGCGATTTATCTAGGCGCATGACGGGAAATTACCAGGGAACCTTTTCTACCTTAAAGGAAAATATCAATACAACCATTGACCATCTATCAAAAACTGTAAGCAATATTAACACCGTAAGCTATACAATGCATACAGCGGTGGAAGAAATTGTGGCAGGCAGCCAAGACTTGTCAGCCCGTACAGAAACCCAAGCCAGTAGTCTTGAAGAAACAGCAGCATCCATGGAAGAGTTGTCTTCTATCGTACGTCAAAATGCAGAACACGCCCAGGCAGCGCGGGAACTTGCCAAACAAAACCAACATGTGGCAGATAATGGCGGTGCGGTTGTGTCTAAGGCTGTGGAGGCGTTGGAAAAAATTTCTTATTCCTCAGAACGTATTTCAGAAATTATTACTATGATTGATGAAATAGCCTTTCAAACGAACCTGTTGGCTTTGAATGCTGCTGTGGAGTCAGCCCGTGCAGGTGAGGCAGGCAAAGGGTTTGCTGTGGTAGCTGATGAAGTGCGCAATTTGGCTCAGCGTTCAGCACAAGCATCCAAACAAATCAAAAGCCTAATCGCAGACAGCGGCCAACAAGTTAAAATGGGTGTTCATTTGGTTAACAGCACGGGCCAGGCCCTAAGTGAAATTATGGAGGCTACCAACCGTGTGGCTCACATCATCAACGAAATTGCATCCGCGTCTGTAGAGCAAGCAACAGGGTTAGAACAGGTTAACATTGCTGTCAGTCAAATGGATGAAATGACGCAGCAAAACGCAGCCTTGGTTCAAGAAAGTACCCAAACTGCCCGCGCCCTTAAGGAACAGGCGGATTCACTTCATCAACTAACCCTCAATTTTAAGGCGGAAGGTGACAGAGGTTTTGAAAGGATGAACCAACCAAAAAGCAGGTCGGCCAGTTCACACAAGGTTCCCTCTAAAACCTGGACCCAAAATACCTTTCTTCCCAAAGATCAGTCTTGGGAAGAATTTTAAGGGGATGGACACATGACTTTCCCTTCAGCAAAAAACCATGAGGTCATATCACGTGAGTACGCATTTACTGAAAAGGACTATGCCTACATTAAGCACTTGATTTACGAACAAGCAGGTATTTTGTTAGAAGACAAGGAAGCCATGGTATATGCGCGCGTTTCTAAACGGCTTAAAGACCTGAATTTTTCTACTTTTTCTGAATACTGTAACCATTTGGCTATGGCACAGGGTGAAAAAGAAATACCCCATTTGGTGAATGCGCTTACCACAAACTTGACCCGTTTTTTTCGCGAAAATCATCATTTTGAACATCTGCAGGATATTTTAAAGGAGTATGAAGCCAACAATGTCCTTTCCAACCGCATTCGCATTTGGTCAGCTGGGTGTTCCTCAGGAGAGGAAGCTTATAGTATTGCCATGGTTGCTTCAGAAACGCTTGGATGCGCAAACTCAGCCTATGACCTGAAAATACTGGCCACAGATATTGATACACGGGTTTTGGCCCGCGCAACGCAGGGACAGTATACCATAAAAGACGAGGTGTCACCCAAACGGTTACATTCTTTTTTCAGGAAAATAGACGACCATACTTTCCAAGTGTGCGATTCATTAAAAAAGTTGGTTGTTTTTAACGCCTTGAATATTTTAGGGCCTTGGCCCATGAAGAACCAATTTGACATTATTTTTTGTCGCAATGTGGTTATTTATTTTGATAAAAAGAGCCAAATCGAGCTGTTTGAGCGTTTTGCCCATATTTTGAAACCTGGTGGATGGCTATATATTGGTCATTCAGAAAATCTATACCAAATCAGTGACCGATTCCAGTTGCTGGGTCGCACTATTTACCAAAAAGTGGGGGATTCATGAATACGGCTCTCACATACTATGACCAAACCTTTAAAACCAACGCTTTATTGGTTCACCCAGGTGATTATTTTACAACCCGCGATTCTCAAATTATGGTTGTAACTTTGCTAGGTTCTTGTGTTTCTGCCTGTGTTCGAGACCGTGAACAAAAAATAGGTGGATTAAATCATTTCCTGCTTCCTGAGCCTTCGGGGTCGGTGATTACGTCTGCAAGTAACCGTTATGGTTCTTATGCCATGGAACGACTGATCAACGATATTCTTAAGCAAGGAGGACGTCGGGAGAATTTGGAGGTGAAACTATTTGGTGGTAGTCACCTTATCCAAAATGGACTGAATATTGGCCAAAGTAACATTGACTTTATTCGTACCTACATGAAAACAGAACAAATACGGGTGGTTTCAGAGGATTTAGGCGGAACGTTCGCCCGCCGTATTCATTACTGGCCCACCAGTGGTCGTGTGATGCGTCTTATGATTGAACAACAGACAAAAATTATTCAACAGGAAACCAATTACCAACAAACCATCAAGGCCAAAGAAGACTTTGGTCAGGTGGAATTGTTTTAAGGGGGGCTTTTATGGATAAAATTCGTGTTCTTATTGTAGATGACTCTGCCTTAGCCCGCAAAGTATGTCGTGATGTTCTTTGTGATGACCCCATTTTTGATGTGGTGGGAGAAGCGTGCGACGCCCTTGATGCCCGGGACAAAATTAAAGCTTTAAACCCTCATGTTCTAACCCTAGACGTTCAAATGCCTGGCATGAATGGGTTGACGTTTCTTGAAAAACTAATGCAATTACGGCCCATGCCCGTTGTTATGGTTTCATCCCTCACAGAAGAGGGGGCTATGGAAACCATTCAGGCTTTGGAATTGGGTGCTGTGGACTATATTCCTAAACCCTCTACCTCTTTTAGTGTGGATGCTTTTGCCCATGAATTGCGGCGCAAGGTTAGGGTGGCGTCTACAGCTCAGGTAAGGCCCTTACCAAAAACTCCCCAGACTATTCAGCGTCTGCAGGTGCTTCATAAGCCTGACGCTTCTAAAATTATTGGCATTGGCTCCTCCACAGGGGGCGTGGAGGCTTTAACAGTTATCTTAAGCCAGTTACCAGCAGAAACCCCACCCATTTTAATTTGCCAACATATGCCCCCACGTTTTACTGCCAGTTTTGCAGCCCGCCTCAATCAACGAACGGCTATTCGTGTTTTTGAGGCCCAAGACCAAATGGTGGTTCTGCCTAATCACGCCTATATTGCGCCAGGAGGCTACCATATGTATTTGGAAAAACGTTCTAAAAATTTTGTTATTTGCCTGAAGGACAACACGCACATGAATCTAAACAATTGCCCATCTGTTGATGTTTTGTTTAATTCTATGGCCCATGTTGTTGGCAGCACGACAGTTGCCTTTGTTCTGACAGGTATGGGTAATGATGGTGCCCAGGGCATGAAAGCCTTGCACGAGAAGGGCGCCATGACCTTTGGTCAAAACGAAGCATCGTGCGTTGTGTATGGCATGCCCCGTGCCGCAAAAGAAATGGGGGCCATAATGGAAGAGTTAGCCCTAAACCACGTAGCCAGCAAAATTATGAGTGTATCAGGAAAACGAGGTGACGCATGACAACCTTTTTACAAGAAACAAGGTTAGAGGAAAGAGAACATTCCCAAACTTTTGAGGAATTGCTTTCTCAGTGGCTGCAGTGTGAGGAAGATCAAAAGAAACGTTTGGTTTTAATTGAAAAAAGCCTGCTGAACATTTCCCAAACTACAGAGCAAAAAACCCTAGATTTGACCCATCAATTTCAAACCCTTTATACAAATTCTATTGAACAAAATCAACGCATGCAGGAACTAATGCGTTTATCCAATAGTCTGGAGGTAAACAATAGCGTTGTAAAAATTGAAGACATTGCCCAGGTTGTGAAACAAGCCTTAGAAAATACAATGTCCCACATTGTCGACCTGTCTAAACAAGCTACTTTAATGGTCCATAGTGTGGATGACGCCGCCAGAACCCTGGTTCAGATTGAAAAAAGTATTAAGGATATTGAACTTATTAACAAAAAAACAAAGCACCTATCTATTAATGCCATGATAGAAGCCGTTAAAGATGGTCACCACCAAGAAAGCGCCATGATTGTGGCTAACGAAGTGAAAGAGCTGGCTAATGATACCAAAAAAATAGCCACAGCTATTGGTGAGCAAGCCCATCAAATGCACAGTATTTTGAACCAAGCGCAGAAAATTCTTCAAGATGTGGCAAGCATTGATATTCAAGAAAGCCTTCAAGCACGTCAAGAAATTGAAAGCATGATCCACGGTCTTGTGCTGAGCAACCAAAAAATAGGGGAAATTGCAGAAACCACAACTCAGTCTAACCACCAGTTTTCTGAAACAACGAGCAATCTAATTAAGGGGATTCAGTTTCAAGATCGCCTCATGCAGGATATTCACCGCCTTATGCAGGATTTGAAAAATTATGAAGGTTCCTTTTCTTCTGTAAAAACTGAAACCTTCCGCGTGATGGAAGCCTATGGTTTATTGTGCACGTTAAAAAGTGATCAAGAGCTAACGCCACTCTCCCCCTCTTTGGTGGAGTGTTCCCCAAAAGAAGATGATGTGACCCTGTTTTAAACATTAAGAACAGTAGTTTCCCTTATGTAGCGTATGTTCTTGAGGGGGAGCTCATCATAAGGTATAGTATCTTAGTATTTTCAGCTTAAAAGTTAGGTTTTTATGTCCTTTAACGACCAAGATGATTCGGATAACCCCTGGGCAGCATCGGAAAATGAGCCCACAAAGCATACAACAAAGCGGCCAAAAAAAGAAAAGGCGGACCCCGTTCCCCTGTCTCATGCCAAGCGCGCATCCCGTCCTGAGGGAAAGCCCTCAGGCAACCTGGTGGACGATTTGTTTGACCTTCTGCAAGGCAATGCACACAAAGAGGGGGGCGGAAATGGTGGTCCAGTAAAACCCCAGCTTAATAAGGGCCTGTTAGCTATAGCCGGTGTGGTTTGTTTTTTTATTTGGTTGTCCACTGGTTTCTTTCGTGTTCAAGAAGGTGAGCTAGCCGCCGTTTTACGCTTTGGAAAAATGGTGCGCATCACCCAGCCAGGTTTGCAATATCGTTTTCCTTATCCCTTCGAACAAGAAATTGTTAGAAAAGTTGACGTTTTAAATAAGATTGACAGCATTTTAAAACAAGACACAAAGCAAGGTGATAACCAAGAACAGTCCCTTATTTTAACAGGGGACGAAAACATGGTTTATACAAATTATACGGTTTTGTGGAAAATACGGGATTTAGGCGAGTTTCTATTTGCCGCCCGTGAACCAGAGTCTACCATCCGTGTGGCTGCAGAAAGCGCCATGCGTGAAGTTCTTGGTCAAACAACGGCCCGTCTCGCCCTTACAGATGGTCGCGGTACTATTGGCACAAAATCCCAGGAATTACTGCAAAAAATTCTAGACTCCTACAAACTCGGTGTGCAGATTGTAAGCGTTCAGCTACAGCGCGTGGAGCCTCCTGCTCAGGTTATTCAGGCCTTTAACGATATGCAGGCTTCCTTGGTGGATGGTGACCGTCTCAAGAACGAAGCGGAAGCGTATCACAGTGACATTTTGCCCCGCGCTCGTGGTGAGGCAGAAAAGATTCTGCAGGATTCGGAGGCATACCGACAGGAAATCGTTTCTCAAGCAGAGGGTGAGGCTGCGCGGTTTAACGCCATTTATGCTTCTTACCGCTTAAATCCCAAGGTCACAAGTACGCGTCTTTATTTTGATACCCTGCAAAAGGTCCTGAAGAAGAATTCAAAAACCATTGTGGATGGCAAGGTGGGGTCTGGTGTTATGCCTTACCTGAATCTTCAAAATGGTAAAAAAACACAAACAACAGAAAAAGGGGAGTAAGGGTATGATTTCAAAGTTTCATTTTTCCCTTGTGGGTGTGTTCGTTGCTTTTGTTTTATTTTACGCCAGCGTCTTTATCGTAGATCAAACACAGCAGGCTGTGGTTCTGCAATTTGGGGAGTCGCGCCAGGTTCACAAGGAGCCAGGCTTAAAATTTAAGCTACCCTTCATTCAGGAAGTAACCTTGTATGACAAACGTATTTTGGCTTATGACTTACCGCCCATTCACATTACAACCGTAGATCAAAAGCGTCTGGTTGTAGACACCTATACCCGTTATCGAATCGAAGACCCTCTTGTGTTTTTCAGAAGCGTAAAACCAGCTGGGGAGATTGGGGCCCAAATGCGTTTGGAAACCCTGATCAGCAGCTCCGTACGCAACGTGCTTGGAAAGGTGGAGCTTCGCACCATGTTAAGCGTAGAACGTTCCAAAATTATGCAGCAAATTCTGGATGAAGTGCGCACCATGGCAAAACCCTTAGGTATTTACATTGTGGACATTCGTATTATTCGAACAGAACTGCCAAAAGAAAACCGCGATGCCGTGTTTGCCCGCATGAATTCAGAGCTAGACCGATTTGCCAAGGAAAACAGGGCCAAGGGAGCCGAAATTGCCCAAGGTATTCGGTCAAAAGCTGAAAAAGACCGCACGGTTTTGCTGGCAGAGGCCCAGAAAAAAGCCCAAACCATTCGTGGTGAAGGCGATGCTGAGGCCATTCGTATTGCAACAGAAGCTTACGGTAAAGACATTGATTTCTATACCTTTTACCGCACAATGGAAACCTACCGGGAATCTTTTGAGGACAACACAAACCTTGTTTTGTCTACAGAAAGTTCTTTGATGGAGTTTCTAACAAACCCTATGAAAACCACAAAATAATCTTCGCTAAGGGAGTATTTTTATGCTAATCAAACGTTTTACAAAAAATAAAGTTATCTACGCTTCTATTCTAATGCCATTGCTTTTGGGCACATCTTTTGCAGGTGCGTTTAGACCAGCGGAAAAGGTTCAAACAGCTGCGGCCTCTACACAAGCCCCTTCCAAACCTGCAGAGGCCCCTGTGCCTGCCGCCCCCCTTGGTCAGCTAGATTTCAGGTATGGATTTGCCAATATTTCTGAAAAGGCGCTGCCTGCTGTTGTGAATGTGGCTACAACCCAAATTGTTGGCAAAGAAAAAAATGGCCCAGGTGTGGATGGACCCCGTATGATGCCAGGTAACCCGTTTGAGGATTTATTCCGTGAATTTTTTAATGGACAAATGGACCCAACACCGCGTCGAGTCCAATCTTTAGGCTCAGGCTTTATCATTCGTGCTAACGATTCGGAAGCCTACATTGTAACCAACCATCACGTTATTGGGAATGCTAAGAAAATTAGCGTGTTTTTGAATGACAAAACAGAACTTGAAGCCACCATCTACGCCTTTGATGAGCGTACGGATATTGCGGTTTTAAAAGTTTCCACATCTAACCTGCCTGCAGAAAAACGTAAACTTCCCGTACTTGAATGGGGAGACTCTAATGTTACACGCGTAGGCGAATGGGTTTTGGCCATTGGTAACCCCTTTGGTTTGGGCAGCACATTAACGGTAGGTGTTGTTTCCAGTAAGGGCCGTGATTTGATGACCCCTGGTCGAAAAAGTGACTATGTGGATGATTTTATTCAGCACAGCGCCCAAATCAATATGGGCAACTCAGGAGGGTGCCTTCTGGATGTAAACGGCAAGGTTATTGGTATCAATACAGCCATTTTTTCACCCAGTGGCGGTAATGTGGGCATTGGCTTTGCCATTCCTTCTGATGTGGCTAAAAAAACTGTGGAACAGCTTATTGAGTTTAAGCGTACCAAACGGGGTTGGCTGGGTGTACGTGTGCAGCATATGTCGGAAGACATGGCAGAAAGCTTAGGCTTAAAAGTAAAGGGTGCCATTGTGGGCAGTGTAACACCTGAAGGTCCTGCGGAAAAAGCTGGCCTACAGGGAGGCGACGTTATTATTAAATTTGATGGCAAGGTTATCAATGATAATAATCGTATTTCGCGCCTTGTGGGTGAAACGCCCATTGGAAAAGAATGCCCTGTAGAAATTTGGCGGGGGGGCAAAACGCTTACCAAAAATGTGGTGGTCGGTGAATTTGAAGATGCCCTGCAAAAAGGAAAAATTGAATCTGGTCCATCAAAGGCTTTGCCGCAAGATGGCCAAACTGTTGATTTGTTAGGTATGCAACTGGCCTCTACCCCGAAAGGTGAAACGCCTGGTGTGTATATTACACGCATTGACCCCAACAGTCCTGCGGCCGAATCTGGCGTACGCATGGGGGATATTGTAACGGAAGTAAGCATTGCTGAAAAACTTACAGCTGTTCAAAGCCCAAAGGATATGGTCAATGCTGTAGAACAGGCAAAAAAGGAACAGCGGAAAAACGTCCTACTTCACGTTGTGCGCGACCCTAAGGGCGGTGTGGATTTCTACGTTTCCTTGCGCATAGAAGACGCTGACAAAAAAACAGAAAAGAATTCAGCTCAGCAAGAGGGGGCTTCTGATGGGAAGGCGCCCGCCCATACCCAGGAACCAGAAAAGACTCCAGAACCTACAAGGCCTGAGGCTCAGGAAAAACCCCAACAATTGGTGCCTGAACACCCAGCAAACATGCCTCAAACGGCCCCTGCAACCTAAAGTACATCCCATCAGGCTCCTATCCTTGCGCACCATGGTGCCAGGGTGGGGCCTGTTCATTTTTTTACATTAACCATTTATTCATATTTAAAATGTAAAAATATAGTTCAGGAAATATGAATTATATTTTTTTAGAATGTGTTTTGCTTTTTATTGCGTCTTGTATTTTTTTGGGATGTTGTGCCATATGGCATGGGCAGACCCATACACAATTCCCAACCATGGGTGGGTTTGGAGCAGTAGGGCCCAGGTTGAGGTTCCCTTAGACCATCGGTCCTTTATTTTTAATGCGGACCCAATTCACGATAGGTTGTTTGAGTTTGAGTTATCCATAACCCCCCGAATTTCAGATATTAATTCAAATACCTTGTGTGGTGCTTTAACCCTTATTTGCGAAAATCCTGGGGCAGAAGCCCCCCATGTTGTCAGCAGTTTTTTTAAAAGAAATCCTGTAATTATGGTGCCCTATCTGTTTGTTAGCAACAAAAGTGCCAAATATTTTGTGAACAGAGAGAAGCTGTTTAGTTCTAGTTCTGAAATTGACCTGATTGAAAGATGGTTTAACCCAGAAGATTTATACCCATCTAATGAAGAATTACGGGAAAATTTGCAGGAATTGGGCTTCACATTTTATGAACCAGATGAAGAGGAAAGGCCCTCAAAAGTTTTAAAAACGAAGGGAACCTCTCGTGCATTGAAAGAGGTTTTTGAAAAAGAAAATACCCACCATTTGTTGCATAGTCATTCGTTTATTTCTACTGATGTGATGACTGAGCGTAGAGAAAGAACCAGAGGCGTATCTGGCCCAGAACCTAAGGCTCGTAAACGGCTTTTAGATCATCTCCCCCCTAGAGGTAGTGTGGCTGAGAAAGATGGAGTGTCTCCTATTTCACCACCTAAGCCGCTAGTTAAGCCTAGAGTTTCAGATGGGGCTATTTCTAATAAGCTAACATCAGTGCCGCCAGAGATAGAGCCAGATCCTTTAGAAATTGAAGGTGACCTAAGGCGTATTCGTTACGAACCGAACAGTTTTAATAGAACCTTTAACCACGCAGAACAAAAATTGATATTTTATTTATTAAAAAGAAATGGGGTTAGGGAAACTATGGCCTCTATGATTATGGAGCGTCTTGGAGGTCTTCGTTTTGTAAAAAATATTCGTGCTGTTATTCTTCATGTTCATAGTCGTTACGATGCATGCAAATATTGCGCTCACAGCCTTTATTTGTTTAAACGTTTGGCAAGGGAACAAATTAAGTCAGCCTTTGGGATTGATGTTCCCGTATACGTAACCGTTTCATCGCGCACATCCTACGAACATATGCGTGACCGTTTTGGTTTTTCTTCTCGCCCTAACCGAGACCTTAATGTGCATGTGGTGCGTCCAGACCCCCCCATACCTTACGTGTATCACATACCCTTTTCCTAAGCTGCTTTTTTAAGCCCTAGTTTGGCCCACAAAGCGCCTAAAGTGGTGGCTAATGAATCCATCATTTCTTGGGTATGTTGTGGGGTTACGGTAAGACGCAGGCGTTCTTGCCCGCGGGGAACGGTTGGATAATTGATAGGCTGCAGGTAGTGACCGTTCTTTAGAAGCTCTTGTGATAAATGGAGACAACTTTCCGCGTCATGTACCAGAATGGGAATAATATGACTGCTGTTTTTTTCAAAACATACGGGGGTTTTTTCCAAACATTGCTTCATGTAGGCAACATTGTTCCACAATTTTTGGCGTAAAATAGAGCTTTCTTTCAAAACGTCAACAGATGCACGGGCTGCCATTGCAACTGCAGGAGGGATGGATGTGGTAAAAATAAAGCCAGAGGCATAACTGCGCACAAAGTCCACCAGGGCTGATTGAGCTGCAATATATCCCCCAATAACCCCGTAAGCTTTTGCGAAATTGGCCTGGATAATATGGATAGAATCTTGTAGCCCCAATTGGGCCGCCACACCGTTGCCTTTAGGGCCATAAATTCCAACCGCATGCACTTCGTCCAAAAAAATAAGGGCATTGTTTTGTTGCGCCAGTTCACAAATATCTGCTAAGGGGGCTATGTGGCCATCCATAGAATACACAGAAACACAGGCAATAATTTTGGGACGGTCTGAGGGAACATCTTGTAGGCGTTTTTTTAGGTCCAGCATGTTATTATGGCTAAACACGTATTTTTCTGCTTGACTGTGGCGTATGCCTTGAATCATGGATGCATGATTTTTTTCATCGCTAAAAAATACACAGTTAGGCAAATGGGCGCCTAAAGCACATAGGGTAGCCTCATTAGCTGTGTAGCCCGAATTAAAAATCAGGGCAGCTTCCTTATTGTGTAGGTCTGCCAAGGTTTGTTCCAGCAAAACATGCTGGTGACATGTGCCTGAAATGTTGCGCGTCCCCCCTGACCCCACGCCATAGGCTTTGGCTCCGTCCACGAAGGCATCAACAACTGTTGGGTGGTGGCTCATGCCTAGGTAGTCATTGCTGCACCATACAATGATTTTTTCCTTATGCCCATGGCTGCCATGCCATAAGGCATAGGGAGCCTGGCCCACAAGGCGTTCCAATTGGGCAAAGACACGGTACCGACTTTCAGCTTTCAGATGCTGTAGTCTTTCTTCGAAAAAATGGGTATAGTTCATCATCCCTTCTATATTGCCCGAAATAAGAGGTAAAAGTACAGAATTATGCAGCACGATTTAGATCTTCAGGCAAAATTGTTGCCAACAGCTCACATACAAGAAGAAAGTGTTTTATCCGTAGCCCAGCTGTCCAATCAGCTAAAGCGCCATGTGGAGTCTGGCTTTGCTTCCATTAAGGTGCGGGGGGAAATTTCTGGCCTAAAAGTTCACACATCTGGACACAGTTATTTTTGCCTAAAAGACCAAGATGCTGTTTTAGATGCCGTATGTTGGCGGGGGACGCGCCTTTCCACAAACCTGTTAGAGGGGGCAGAAGTTGTTGCCACAGGCCGCATTACAACTTACCCTGGCCGTTCTAAATACCAAATGGTCGTAAGTGATGTGCGCATTGCAGGTGAGGGCGCGTTGTTGAAGCTGCTGTTGGATTTAAAAACCAAACTGCAGGCAGAGGGTTTGTTTGATCATAAGAAAAAGATTCCCCCCTTTCCCAAACGTATTGGTGTGGTTACATCGCCCACAGGCGCCGTGATCCAAGATATTTTACACCGCATTTCAGACCGTTACCCATGTCACGTGCTTGTGTGGCCCGTATTGGTGCAGGGGCCAGGGGCGGCCGACCAAATTGCAGCAGCAATTCAAGGCTTTAACCAATTCCCAGATTCTGAAAAACCTGATGTGCTGATTGTGGCACGGGGTGGGGGAAGCCTTGAGGATTTATGGGCTTTTAACGAGGAGTCTGTGGTTCGGGCAGCCAGCCAAAGCATAATCCCCCTTATTTCTGCAGTGGGTCATGAAACGGATACGACCCTTATTGACTTTGCCTCTGACCAAAGGGCCCCCACACCTACAGCTGCTGCTGAATTTGCCACTCCCGTTTTGGCCCAGGTAAATGTGACAGTTCAAAACTTCCATGTGCGCCAATTATCTGCCATGCAAAAATTTTTGGAAACGTGGGAATTGAAACTGGGTCGTTTGTCCCATGCCATTCCCCACCCTCAGCATGTGCTGGAAATTTCTATGCAGCGTTTGGATGATTGGGCCGAACGGTTGCATATGGCTGTGGCAAATGCCCTAACCAGAAAAAACCAGACCCTTCGTGTACGCTTAGCGTCCTTGCGGGCGCCGTCCAACCGCCTGCAAGCTTGCGAAGTTCAGTTAGAGGCTGCTGGGGAAAAAATATATGGGGCGGTGGTTCAGGGAATTCGGTCTCAAGAAACAGCCTTGGGGGAGCTGTCCGTGCGGCTTGAACATAGTTCCTTCAAGAAAATTTTGGGGAAAGGGTTTTGTTTAACCCAAGTTGGTGGTAAGGTTCTGACCTCTGCGGAGGATCTAAAAGCGTTACATCCAGTGGACGTAACGCTTCAGTTCCATGATGGTGTGGTTCAGGTTAGGGCTTAAATACGCTTAGTGCTGCGGTGACGGATTCAGTAAACCCACGTATTGTGTTGTCGAAGTCGAGTTCGCCTAACAAATTATTCCTTTTTGATATTTTCCAAAAACCGTCATTGGCTCCACCATATATGGTTACTAGATAATCACCAGACCTGAATACGTAGTTTCCTTTTTCACTTTTGCTGCAACGAACACCACTGGCGTTTTTCAAACCCTTACTTGTCTTTTCGGTAAATCCAAAAGGTTCCATTAAAACCTCAAGGTCGCTTTTTTCTTTTGCTGAGGGAGCTAGCTTTTGCTTTTGTGCGCGTCTGGACTTTTGGGGGTCATCGCCTGGACCAAAACCAAATAAGAAACTTTGACTTTTTTCCTTTGTTGCCAATGTTCCGCGTGATGGTTCTGACCTCGCGCTACCGCTGCCTGAACCACTGCCTGCACCTGAGCCACTAACGGCAGCAGCAGAGGGTGCTTCTTCTTTTCCTTTGAAAAAGGCAGTTATTGTTGCTTGTTTTGGTTTTTTCATTTTTTCCACAACAAGGTCCGCAACTCCAGCAGGGGAATCTGGGCGACCAGGAGCGCTAATTACTGAAGCGGCTGCGGAAGAGCTTCCTGAGCCTGCATTCTGTTTATCCAATAGTTTTCTGGCCGTTGTGAACCCCTTAGATGTATTAATAGGAGCGGGTCTTTGTGGCGATGTGGCTGTTACGGAGCCAGGTTCATCACCAGATTCATAACCTTCATTACCTTCAAGCCTGGCTCTTTTTTCAGGCCTTCTATCACAAGAGTCATCACATGCATAAGTATTATAACATGAGCTTCCTATTGTTAAAGTAATAATTAATTTAAGGATGTGAAAAATTTTACGCATTTTTTCCTCTTTTTTTATTATAAAAAAAACTAAAATTAAATTTATATAAATAAAAAATACAATATAAATATGTTTATTGAATTACATTTTGTATAAACAATACTTTGAAATTTTTCAATGATTATCTGCGTAAAAAAATACTTTTTTTTCTTTATTTATTTTATTAAAAAGTATTTATATTTAAACAGGAAAAACCTCAGCGGCAATGGTCGGGGTTTCTGAGGCAAGGATATAGCGCTGAACTTTTAATTTAGGCTTAGGAATGTACACATACACGTACATGAGCGACGAATGACGCATACCCAATTTATAAAGGGTGCGCTATATAGCAAGACGACTCTTTTTTGAGTATAAAGTATTCAAAAAAGCCTAACAAAACCAATGGTTATAGAGGATATGGAAGGCCCAAATTATAGGAGTCTCGCTATATGTCAAAGCTACAGGATCGCTATATTTTATAGCGAATGCCAAGTTCTACCACTTCATCATGGGGGATTTTGAAAAACTCGTGGGCAGATAGGGCATTTTTAGACATAAAAATATACAATTTTTCACTAAATCCCCTTAAGGACCGTTTATGAGAGGACACAGGAACACCCTTGCTAAAAAAGCAAGAAATGGTGTCTTGCTCTCCAATGACTCCACGTTCTTGGGCCCAAGTTGTGATTTTGTGAATATTGGGAATTTCCTGAAACCCAAAATGGGCCTTAATAACAAATATATTCTGGCTAATTTCTTCCACCTCAAACTTTTTTTCAAGAGAAACTCTTGGACTTTCTTCCGTAATGATGGAAATAAAAATTAACTTTTCGTGTAAAAATTTGTTGTGTTGCAAGTTTAATATAAGCGTATCTGGAACTTCATATGGTGTTCGAGACATAAAAATAGCGCACCCCGGAACACGGGATGGAAACTTTTTTTCATAAGCATCAACATAGGTTTTTATGTTTTTATGATGGGGAAACTTCTGATTTTGCAACGCCTGGTTGCCCTTTCGCCAAACATAAATAATATAACTAACACAGACTGTTACTAAAACCGTATACCAGGCCCCTTCCAAAATTTTCATACTGTTTGTAACTACAAATATAATATCCAAAAATAAAAAGGGCAGGAAAAAGGGCAGCATTTTGTAAATAGGCCACTGCCATTCCCTGTGGGCCACAAAAAACACAAACATGGTTGTAATCAGCATAACAGCTGCCACACTTAGGCCATAGGCCGCTGCTAGGTTTTCTGAACTTTGGAACTTTAAAACAGCACCAATGGTTAAAATGCACAAAACCCAATTAATAACAGGAACATATACTTGCCCTTTTTGGTTCGATGTGTGAATAACACGCATTCTGGGAAGATAGTTCAACATAATAGCCTGCCAGGTTAGGGAAAAAATTCCAGATATGATAGCCTGAGACGCAATAATAGTTGCCAGTGTTGATATAATGACAAGAGGAAGAACCAAAGACCCAGGGGCCATGGAGTAAAAGAGGTTGGAAAGGGCTTCTGGGTTATTTATAAGCAAGGCCCCCTGGCCTAAATAAGTTAAGGCAAGGCAGGGAAAAACAAAAAAACTCCACGAATACTGAATGGAGCGCTTGCCAAAATGTCCAAGGTCGGCGTATAAAGCCTCAGCGCCTGTAACAACCAGAATAGATGCACCCAACACCACAAGACTTAACCACCCATTAGCCCAGAAAAAATACACCATATGGGTTGGCAGTAGGGCCTTTAAAATGGCAGGACTTTGCAACATATGGTACAGGCCAAGAATGCCTAAGGTTAGGAACCAAATCATCATAATGGGCCCAAAGTAGGCACCAATTTTACCACTCCCCCGTTTTTGAATGGAAAACAAGGCAATAAGTAAAATAATGGCCGTTGCCATAAGCTGGTGCTTGGAAAAAGGCATAAGAAGGTGAATACCCTCAAGGGCGCTAAGAACGGATATGGAGGGGGTAATAATGCCGTCGCCAAAAAATAAGGCGGTTCCCACAATTCCCAACCATACGGGTATGGCTTTTTTGTGGGCTGACAAACGGGCACACAGGGAGGATAGAACCAGAATTCCTCCCTCTCCTTGATTTTGGACCCGCAAAACCAAGTGTATGTATTTAATGGATGTGACCAGAAAAAGACACCAAATAAATAAACTGACAAGGCCTAGAACGTTGTCTTGGTTCACAGGGATATGGGCCATCAAAAAACAGCTTTTTAGGGCGTACAAGGGGCTTGTGCCAATGTCGCCAAACACCACACCAATGGCACCCACCATTAATTTCTTTAGGTTTTCTTTTTGTTTCAAAGTCAGATTTCCCCATTTTTTCTATAAAATATAGCGAGACTCCTATAATTTGGGCCTTCCATACCTTCTGCAATCGTTGGTTTTGTTAGGCTTTTTTGAATACTTTATACTCAAAAAAGAGTCGTCTAGCTATATAGTAAGGGAAAAATCTTAAAAGTTAGTTTACAAAAAGCATTCAGCAGAAACTTATGGAGTTTTTTTTTAATTTTCTGGACCCCCGCCTGCGCGGGGGTGACATCGATTTAGGTAATTAAACAAATAAATTCTCGGTTGAGAAACTATTTTTCGTAGAGTTTTTTTTGATATTACGTATAAGAACGCAAATTGATGTCATCCCCGCGCAGGCGGGGATCTATAAAAAAAATGTTGATAATGAATATTTTTTTTGATTTTCTGGACCCCTGCCTTATTTTCTTTCATCACGGGTATCATCCTGTGGTCTCATTGTTCTAAAGTTCCATCTGAAACAACGCTCCATGCTTTCTAATCTTGCAGTCACATCTTCTAGTCTGCTTTTCTTTGCAACGGCCGTAATTTTTTCGTCATAATTCATCCTATTAATTCTTTCCGTAGAAAACAAAGCACAAATGAGCAGGTTTTTTTCATGATCTGTTGGTTTTAGCACAGGACTCCTGGAGGCAAAACTTGAGTTTATCATGGTTGGAATATCAGAGTCCTTCACGCCTTTCACGGTCTTTTTTAGGGTATCCATAATGACTTGGAATTCCTTAGGTTTTGCCATTGTTTTCCTTAGGCCGAACCCTGAACGACCACTCAGAATTTCCATGGTTTTTTCTTTTGCTATTTTTGTTGTTTTTTCTTTTTCGCTTTTTTTCATGTCTCTAGGTGTATGTTCAAAAGCATCAGCTATAATTTTTGCAGCCTGTAAGGCAGTTGATATTGTAGAAATGCCAGTTTGGGTGTCGCCATTATTTCTGTTTTTCATGTGGACGAAGGCAGACATTTTTTCTTTGGTAAACATTTCGCCTGCATACCTTTCGTACCCTTTCCAGAATGCAAGGGTATTTCGGTTTCTTGTCCCAACTGCAATATCACTATAAATACCGTCAAAAACGGTTTCGTCCTCAGAAAGCTGTGGAGGTCTGAGGTTTGTAGCGAAAGTCATGACGTCCCATACTGTTCCAGCACCTACGGCAACACTTGCACCAACACTTGCGCCATCTTCGTCGTCTTTGCGCTCTCCATAATCCACCTTACGTCTTGGTGTGGTTTCTGAAAGCCTGGAAACAGCATCTGTCACTTCCTCCACCGTCATTGCACCTGGTCTATGATTGACTAGTTTTTTTGTAAAAAAACCTTGTGGAAGTTGGTCGTGATCAAGCAAATGAGCCTTAAGTTGATCCATATTTTTATATTTTTTTATAACATTTTTTCTTTTTAAAAAGTCTGCAACATCGACGCCTTCAAAAATAAACTTCACATCTAAAAGGTCTTCTATTCCATTTTTCCTTCCTAAAAAAGCCAAGTTTTCTAATGGTAAAACAATGTCAGAAATGTAGGATGGAAGGGGAGAATGATCTTCCCTTGGTTCAGCTTCCCAAAGTCGAGTTTTATTTTTCGAATCTAAGGTGTTGGGTGTGGTTTTTTTCTTATACAGTGCTGGCACTTCAAAAATAGACGCATAAAGAAGGGCTAAGAATTTCACTGCTTTTTTTGAGTTTTCCTCTAAGCCTTTATTCCTGCCTGTTGTGCTCATTTTTAGTTCTAAGTTTATATGCTGTATGGCCCGACGTATTGTTGCTGAGACTGTTTTTTTGCCAGACCCATTCTTTCCTTTTTTGAATAGGTCATCTGTGGTTACATCATCCAAATTATCAAGTATTGATTTGAATTCCTCATTATTGGATTCAAAAACCAGCCTTTGTCCTACCCATCCAGCCCCAGCAGCAGCTCCATCTCCAAATTTTCTTTCAGGTGAACTTGGGGGAGAAGGAGCGAGAAGCGGTGTTGTTGACCCCCAGCTGTTTGTTGTGCTTGATGCAAGGAAAAAAGATAGGCTTATGAATGTTAAATATGTATTTCTCTGCATGGTTTTTAAATCTTGGTGTTATAAACTTTTCATAACCAATAGTAAAAAAATATGAATATTTCAATAAAAAAATATTATCATACTGAATAATAAAATTTATATAAAATTTTAGGAAATAAAAGATCATTTTTTCTATTTGATAAACCACCTTGAGTTTATACAACGAAAGGAATTTTTGTTGTCCCCTCCACGGGAGGTCGCTAAAATACCTACACGAACTTTTAGAGATAATAACAATGAAAAATTTGCGTTTAACTGATGTGCAAGTAAGTGCTATTCGTTCCGCTTTTACTGCCTACTTTACAGAACAGGACCATTTATGGGTGTTTGGGTCCCGGGTGGACTTAAGTCAACGGGGCGGTGATTTGGATATTTACATAGAAACACACCTACGCCATGCTGCCGCTGTAACGGACGCCAAGCTAGGTTTTCTGGCGTGTCTTCAAATGATGATGGGCGAACAAAAGATTGATGTTGTTATAAACGCTGGCCAAATAGATTTACCTATTTATGCGGTTGCAAAATCCGAAGGCGTACAAATCATATGAACCTTGAACTACTTTTGTCTGAAGCCCTTAAAATATGTTCTGTTCATGCTGACAGGTTAAAGCTAGGACTTAGAAAAACAGCCCATCTTTTTCCCTTTACGCACCATACAATTATGAACATTTCAGATGATGATTTTGTTTATGTGGAGCTATTGATAAGCCGTTTGGGAAAGCTTCAAGATACATTGGGTGAAAAAGTTTTTACCCTTATTCTAACCCTTTTAGGTGAAACGGTTACAAACAAAAGCTTTATAGACAAGCTTAATAAACTTGAAAAACTTGAGATTTTGCCAAGTGCTCAGTGGTGGCAAGAGCTCAGGCAACTGCGCAACATTCTAACCCACGAATACCCTGATAACCCCCTTTTTATAGCAGAAAATCTAAACAAAGCCATAGTTCAGGCAGCTGCGTTGCTTTATTTTTGGGAAAATCTTCAGCTTTATGTAAATTCTATGAATTTCAAAAATCCTCTCAATCCCAATGAAAATTCCCTGTGAGTTTTTTTGAAATTACGCATAAAAAACAAAACCCTATTTTCCCTATACAATCTATAAAAATAGGTGTACACATGAAAAAAATACTTCTTTTTTGAAAGATTATTAATGGAACTTTCCTACAGTCAACAAGCCAGAGAAAGCATTGAACGGTCTGTTGAAACCAAACAAATGCTTTTGCAAACCAATGCGCCCAATATGTTAGCGAGCATGGCTGAAAGAATTGTTACAAGCCTTGAAGCGGGTGGAAAGCTTATGTTGTGTGGAAATGGTGGTTCGGCGGCTGATGCGCAGCATTTGGCAGCTGAGCTGTTAATTCGTCTGCGCCCCTATGTGAACAGAACGGCCTTGCCTGCTATTTCATTGGCCACAGATATTTCTGCAGTTACAGCCTGTGGGAACGACTATGGGTTTGATGAAATTTTTGCACGGCCCCTGGCTGCCCTGGGCAAAAAAGGGGATGTGTTGTTGGGAATCACAACGTCGGGAAAGTCCCCTAATGTATTGAAGGCACTTCACCAGGCGCGCAGCATGGAAATTGTGACCATGGGGTTTTTAGGGGGTGCGCAAAAGGGGGAACCTGCCACATCCTTGTGTGATTACGCATTTGTTGTGCCGTCGGCTCATACAGCCCATGTGCAAGAGTGTCACATAACAGGGGGGCATATTTTGATGGAGCTCATTGAAGATATGATGTTAGCCCACGGTACTATTCAACGCATTTGAGTCTCTGCCATTAAATTTACCTTTTTTTAATTTTGTTCCTGCTTAAATTGAAATAGACAATTTAGCTAAAAAAAGGGACAGTGTGTGACACAAGGGCCATGGCAGAAAAAAATATATGGGGCCATGACATGGTTGTGGGCTGGCTTTTCAGCCTTTTGTCCTATGGCTAAGGCACAAACACTTTCCTTTCAATCTCTTATGCTAAGTCCATCAGAACAAAGTGCCTTAGAAAAAATAACAGGCGATGAGCAACAGGCACACAGTGAAGATGACGCCGAAACCTTAACCCTTGACGCTATTATGTTCTTTGATGCTAACCGCTGGACTTTTTGGCTGAATCAACATCCCATTACACCCAACACTATTCCCAGTCACATGCGTGTGCATTTTGTTAATGAAACCCAGGTTTCTTTCAGCCTTAAGGGAAGTGCTGAGCACATAACCTTGTGTCCACATGAAAAATATACGGGCAAAAAAAATAGTGTTTCATCTTAGAAAAAATAACGATTTTTTAAGTGACCTATGTTACCTTTACAAAAGATAATACAGAGGTTGCAGATCATGAAACAATACATTTCCATTTTTTTAATATGCTTGATGCCAGTTCTTTTTTTAGGTTGTAAAAAGAAAAAGGAGCCTCCTATCATCGAAAATGCAACCTTTCGGGTGGTTCCTGGCGCTCGTGCTGGTGCTGTTTTTTTTAAGGTAACCAATAAAAACGACGGGGCCATAGAGCTTTTAAGCGCTACGTGCGAATATGCAGGACGGGTTGAAATTCATGATCATGTTATAGAAGGAAATGGCGTTGCCCGTATGGTTGCTGTGCGCAAAATTGAAGTTCCTGCCAAGGAAAAAGACAAACCAGGAGAGGTAGAGCTAAAGCGGGGCGGTAAACACCTGATGCTGTTTGATTTAGAGCCAAAGATATTTGAGTCAGAAACACTAAAAGGCACCCTTACCTTTAGTACTGGCCCTGTAGATGTAACATTCACAAAAGAAAAATAAGGAAGGCCTGTGATGAATGAGTTTTTGTGGCAAGCATTTGTAACACTTTTTGTTGTTATTGACCCTTTTGCCGTGGCACCTGCCTTTATGGGGCTTACGAAAAACGATACCCCTAGTGTGAAAAAACATATTGCACGGAAATCATGTTTGATTGGTGTTATTTTGCTCATATCCTTTGCCATTTTAGGGGATAAGCTTTTAGACGCCATGCATATTTCTGAACCTGCCTTTCGCATGGCTGGGGGTTTTTTGCTGTTGTTAGCTGCTATGGAAATGGTTGTTGGTAAAAACACAGGTTTTCGGGCGCAAAATGCTGATGACGCTAGTGATGCTGCAGGTCGTGACGACATTTCCGTTTACCCCCTTGCCATTCCCCTGATTTCAGGACCTGGGGCTATCACCTCCACTGTTGTTTTGATGCGTCAAGGTGAAATGATAGGCTATGCTGCCCAAGGCCTTTTGGTTTTGCTGATTATTCTGGTCATCTACTTAACCTACATAACCCTTCGTATGGGGGATTATGTCATGCGCTTTTTGGGCGTAACGGGCATTAACATTCTAACGCGCGTATTTGGCCTCATACTGGCCGCTTTTGCCGTTCAAAGCATGCTTCATGGTTTAACATCTGTGTTAAAGGCGGGTGTTGGGTGAGGGGAGAGCGTGTTTAGTACCGCTTTACCCAAGTAATTCCAACACCAGAAGAACGATCTCCGCCTACGTCGCCTTCAAGGCTTAGATTTTTGCTAATTTCCATTTCTATGGTTGCCTTGCTTTTTGACCCTGTGCTAACCCCTTGGTCGATAGACAGCTTTACGGCCCCAAATTCCTTGCCAACGCTCAGTGCCCGTACGGTTTGTTCTTCGCCAGAGCTTACATTCATACGTTTATTGTCCTTCAGTTCAAAGCTATCAAAACGAAAGGTTTTACGGAATGTGTCCATAATATTTAAACCATTTTGCCCATTCATGGAGGCTGCCGCTGCAGCTAGTTGCAAGCTTTGGCTTGGGGAAATGGCGCTGATTTCCTTGCCAAATAGAATGCGTGACAGAACTTCTTCTTCGGGTAAGGGGGGGGAAGAGGTGAAGGTAAACTGTGGGCTTGATGCACGACCTTCAATTTTTAAGCTTACTTTCTCACCGCTGTGTTCTTTGGTTGCCCGTATTTTTAAAATTGGATCACTCAGTTTTTCCAAATCATAGGTTATGGTTCCTTTTTTTAGGTTCATAGGCTTTCCTAAAAGTTCAATTTTTCCATTCTTTAGGGTGATGGTTCCCAACAAATCTGGTGAAAAAACGGGGTTAATAAGCTGCATGTTCCCCTGCCACACGCTATTAATGCCAAATCCACTAATATAAATTTCCTTGGTTTTTAATAGAACATCCATAAACAAGTAAGGGGGGGGAGGGGACTTTTTTCCTTCCATAGTCTTATCTTCTACCTGTTCAAGCTTTGGAATATCTACGGGGGCTAGTTCTTCTAGCCATAAAATAAGGGGGTCTAGCATTGCTTCCCCTGTGATTTTTGCATCCCCACCAGTTCCCTGTAGGGCTAAAAAGCCCGTGGCGTAGCCCTCAATACCATCGTTATGGGCAATTTTAAACTTATTTAGGTTAAGTTTTATGTTGAAAGTGGGGGTAAGGTCTTTAAGGTGAACGGCCCCTTCTCCCGAAACTGTTCCAGGGTTTTTTTGCCCATCGTCAAACAGTAATTGTTCAATGGTAAGGGCGGGCCCTTCACCTTTTAAAACCAAACGTACGTGGTTCAAAAGGGTTCCTGAAAATGCATTTTCATAATAGCCATCATCCATTGTTAGTGTGCCTATTAAGTGGGGGGCGGTGATGGTTCCTGACAGGGTTAAGTGGGCTTGAACGGTTCCTTGAATTTTATCGCCCCTTCCCAAAAAGGCCTCTAAATAGGTTAGGTTTATGTTTCCTGTGGTTTTTAGATTTAAGGTGGGTGTTTCCAACAGATTCGTTACCTTACCGCTTAGGGTTAAAAACGGCGTTTCCTTATGTTTTGCTGTTAGGGTCAGGGTGGCTGCTTCATTTTCGTATGTGCCTGTGAGGCTTAGGTGGAAAGGCTTAAGGTTGGCTTGTAAATTTTGTATATCACACTGTCCCTCAAGGTGTGGCATGGGGGAGGTGCCGCTTAGGGTTATTTTTCCTGTCATAAGGGCGTGTGTATTTTCTAAGCTAAGGTTTAATGGGTTTTGAAAGGTAATTTCACCCTGCCAAGGGCTTGTGGGTGTTGGAAACTGTAAACGGCTTAGGTCTAAGGTGGTTTGGCCAAATCGTAGGCGGGCGGCTTCTGTGGTTTTATGCTGACAGTCTAAAAGTATGGGGGTTTCTAAAACAAGTTCTGTGTTATGCAGCTGTCCGTCCATTTTGGTGATGTGTATTTTATTGTCACCCCACAGAGCTTGCAGGTTAAGGTGGGTGTTTTCATGGTGTAGGGTCCCTGTTAGGGGCCACGTGTCCTTTTGGCCACGGTCCATCTGTAAAGTAAGCTCAACAGGTGCCTTGTTTTTTGGGGTTGCAGAAATATGGGCATAAGAATGGGTGTTCTGTTCGTAGGCCTTAATGTTGATTTTTCCTAAGGTTTCATATGTTAGGTCAACACTGCCTTGAACCATGGGGTTTTCCGTGTCAAAGTCAGCCCGTATAAAGCCTATCATATCTAGGGTATTTGAAGGATTGGCATAAGCTGCTATGCAATGGTTTAATGTGCCCCCTGCGGGGCTTGTTCCTTGGAAGGTGATGTGAAGGTTCTTTTTACTTTCAGCAATATGACAATTCAGTTCGTCCATTCCCGCTTTTATTTGTAGGTTTTGTCCCCCATTCACGTGGGGTTCTAGGCGTAATGACCCATTTATGGGGTGCGGTTTGTTTATGTGAAAATTTTTTATATGAATGGCCCGAAATAGGCGTTGGTGTGCAAGGGCACCTATTTTTTCGTAAGGTATTTTTGTGCTTAGGTCAGGGGGGGTACTTTTTTCTGACATATGAATATGTACATTTTCTGCGGATATGTGGTCAAACATATGTATGAACGAAAAATGCCACTGCAGTTTTTCTATGTGAATTTTTCCTTCAGGTGTTTCCAATGTTAGGCTGTTTACTGTTCCTGAAATAGGGAACAACCCCTCCACCTTTGTGCAGGTAAGTGTGAGGTTTGGGCTTAAGAAGTTCCTAAAAACGTAAGGTAAAAGGGCTTGTTGGACAGAATTTAACTGTAATGACCCAACAATGCAGGCAAGGATAAGGCATAAGCTTATTACGCATAAGGCAAACCGACGCCCAACCTTTGAAATAAGAACGTGTAAAAAATTTATAGCGTTTAGAAAAACAGTCATGGTTAACTATATCAGTTTCTATGAATTTTTACTAACTTTGCTGGTGTCAATAGTCAGGGACGCTTGCAAAAATGTTGTGGCGAACCCGCAGCTTGAAAGGCGAGGGGGATAAGCTTATAGTAACAATTATGCTTGAAATTCGTCATTTACATTGCGCTTATGGTGAAAAAACCATTTTGGACGACCTGAGTCTTTACCTTGAAGGGCCTCAGCTTGTGGCAGTAATTGGCCCAAATGGTTGTGGGAAAACCACATTTTTAAAAGCTGTGTCAGGCTTATTGCCCTATGGTGGTGTGGTAGAGCAAACCTATGGTTCTTTTGCTTACCTACCCCAACAGTCCTTACTGGACCGTTCTTTTCCGCTTACGGTTTTTGATGCTGTATGCATGGGCTTGTACAGCAGTGTTGGGGCTTTTAAGGGGTTTTCGTCTCATGACACCCAGGCAGTTTATGACGCATTAAAGGCAGTGGGAATGACATCTTTTTCCCATGAGCCCCTGATTGGGCTAAGTGGTGGCCAGTTTCAGCGGGTTTTATTTGCGCGCCTTATGGTGCAAAAGGCTGATTTACTATTGTTAGATGAACCTTTTTCGGCGGTCGATGAAACCACAGTTCACATTCTAATGAATCTACTGTTAACTTGGTTTCGAGGTGGCAAAACTATTTTTGTGGTGGTTCATCATTTAAGTTTGGTACGTCAGTTTTTCCCTCATACTCTTCTGTTAACAAAGGGGCAGGGAGTTTTTGGAAAAACAGATGCCGTTTTAACACCTGAAACCTTAGAAAAACTCACTTTTTCGGCCTTTTGATGGATATTGATTTTTTTATAGCACCGTTTCGCGATTATGCCTTTATGCGGCGAGCCCTGGTTTCTGCTGTGGCCATTGCTGTGGCTAGTGGCCCTGCGGGGGTTATGTTGGTGCAACGGCGTATGAGCTTGATGGGGGAGGCCCTTTCCCATGGTATTCTGCCAGGCATTGCTGTGGCATATTTGTTTTTTGGCATGTCTCTGCCTGCTTTGGGAATTGGGGGAACCTTTGCAGGGTTGATGATTGCCTTATTTAGTTACATGGTTTCTAAGAAAACTCCCCTGAAAGAAGACGCCAGTTTTAGTAGCTTTTACCTGTTGGCCCTAGCGCTGGGGTTTTTTATTTTGTCCCTTAAAGCCAGCAATGCCCATATTATGCACCTTATGTTTGGTAATATTTTGGCTGTTGATGGGGCCAGCCTTGTTTTTGTGGCCAGCACATGCAGCCTAACCCTCGTTGGTTTTTTCTTGTTTTACCGCCCTTTGGTGTATGATTGTTTTGACGCTTTGTTTATGCAGTCTGTGCGAGTTCCTGTTTCTTGGTATAACGCTGCTTTTATCAGCATGGTGGTTATTAATCTGGTGGCTGCGTGTCAAAGCCTTGGAACGCTTATGGCTTTGGGGATGATGATGATTCCTGCCGTAACAGCAAAACTTTTATCATCACGCCTATTCAGTATTTTTCTTATGGCCATAAGTTTGGGGATTTTTTCAAGTTACGGAGGGTTGCTGCTTTCCTTTTATTTGAATTGGCCAGCAAGCCCAACAATTATTCTTTTGGCAGGTGTTTGCTATGGCATGGCATTATTTTATCGTATAGCGAGATGACTCTTTAATACTCAAAAAAGAGCCATCTTGCCATTTTTTACATTCACTCAAATGGTTATGAAGTAGGGTGTGTTGTTGGAGCTGATCTTAAAGCATTAAGTTCTGCTTGTAACCTTTGGTTTTCTTCACTCAATCTTTCAATCGTATCCCTATCTATTTTGCGTTGCTTTGCTAGCTTGTAAAGATTAGGATCCGAAAGGTCAAGACCTAAGTTATGGAGCCCCATTTGCTTAATAAGGTATTGTCTTCTTCCTATCTTAATATCTGGTGTATATTTTGATAATTCTTTAGTTCTTTTTTTTCCAACATATTTGAATTTGTCGTCATAATTTGCTTCATATTTTAGTATTTCTGCCATCTCTGGATTTTTTAGAATTTCACGAGCTGAATGTGAAGGGCCTCCACGTAAGGCAAAAACTTTTTCGTCACCATATGGAGAATTTGCCCATTTTTGCATGTTTTTTTCAGCTTCTGAAAGTAGTGGAAAGTGTTTGGAAATTCCTACTATGCTTTTCGCCCTTGAGGATGATTTTGATATTTCTGAATCCTTTCTATGTAGAAATAAATTTTCTATAACAAGTGGCTCTTCTGTATTTTGCATAGTTTCCAATAACTTGTATGTTTTGTTTCCGTGTATTTTTATAGCATTTGTATACACATAATTTAGAAAACTCACAATATCCGTAGCTGTGTCATCCTTAGATGTATTGATAGTTCTCATCCATTCATAGAATGTTTGAGCGTTGACTGTAAAACGGTAGGATCCGTTACTTTGCTTTTCCAATCCCAATGTGTTAAACACTTGAGGTTCACTGTAATCAACATTTATCGGGGTTATTACACTTGTTGGCATTCTGACAAGGGCAGCACCAGCACCAGTAACATCTGCATCATCTACAGCAAAGGATGTATTGCTACACAAAGCGCCTGAAATCATCAGTGTCATCATGGTTTTTTTAAATAAAGTCATTTTTATATCCTTAAAATAATTTATACAATTAAATTTTAATTTTTATTCGTTAACAATCATTTAAAAAATCTACAATTGCATATAGAGAAAATATCAATAGTTTTTACCAATTTGCAGCGATTTCCACCGATTTTTTTTTGTAATTTTACCTAACTTAATGCCGTTTGCAGTAAATATGAGGACTAAAATTTGCACAAACGCAAAAAACGATGTGAATCCCGTGAATGCGGGCATCCATAAAATAAAAAAACTATTTATTTTCAATGTGTTTTTTTATGTATTAAAGCTGAGTGATTTTCTATCTTAGAATTTTTTTCACAATCTTTTTGGTTATAGCGCAGAACTTTTAGTTTAGGCGTAGGAATGAGGAGAGGAAGTTTACATAAGGCGTACATGAACGACGAATGACGCATACCCAATTTATAAAGGGCGCTCCATAAGGATGTGGTGGTGATGAATTTCAACCTTAAGAACAGTTCCGCCCAAGCGTCCCATCTTGTGGCAATCCTAAGGGCAGCCCCGCCTAAGCGTCTTATCTTGTGGCAATCCTAACAAAAAGTCTGGTCCCTAAGCGCTCCTCTTGTGGATAAAAAGTTAAGAAATGGTTAAAATCCGCCCCTTTGGGGCCCACCTGAGCCCCGAAAATCATGTGGGGCCCACCCCGCCACACAACCTCGACAAAACGCCTCCTTATCCCTCTCGTTCTTCCCCAATTCAGGCAAAGCCCGACCCAGAGCAAACGAGGGTGTCTCTTCCCAAATGGATTCCACCCACTTAACAAGCCACGTCTATAACCGTACGCGTTATAATAACGTGTGAGGACCGTGCTTAAATGACA
>JBIKLN010000034.1:0-13497 GCA_044359765.1 Patescibacteria group bacterium
GCAGAATTTTTTCAACTCAATGGTGTGTAATTCAAGGTCCTTAAAATACACATACCCTGTGTCCTTTTCCGTAATGCGAAACACATTGTGGTATTTGTTACTTTCGAAAATGGATTTGAAATTCAGAATATGAATGCCAATGGCTTTTGATAATGTGGAGTAATCCACAGATTGTTCCAGCTGTTCTGTGTACAATTTTGCCCAGTAATACAAGGCCCGTTTGTCATAATCGGCTTCGTCAGAAATTTGAATTTCGATATTGAATAGTTTGCCGTCGTGGCCCTTGGCCTTAACATCCAAAATAGATAATTTATCATTTCTGAAATTTTGGGGGTTATAAGGGTTCATCAAGGTTATGTCCAACACCTGGTCTTCTTTTGACACAATGGAATTAATGAGGGAAATGAGAAGATCCTTATTTTCTTCCACGCCAAAAATCTTCTTAAAGGCCATGTCCACACGGGGGTTAATTCTTTCCATCAGTCTAATTCCAGTATGCATAGTGTTGGAGAATAGTTAAGCCTGAGTGTAGCATAAAATGACAAATAGAAGACCTGTTTTTTTGTGGATATGCCAAGATATTTTATTGAATCTTGTTCTTAAATTTGAAATAGTATCCATTGTTTATTTTTCAAAAAGATCAGACCAACACTTCATATTTTTGCAATATAAGGAATTTTATTAACATGTTTTTATTAAGACGTCTTTTTTATAACCAAATTATTTCAAAATACACGCAAAAGCTTGGGACGAACCCCCATTTAAAACCATGGGTATATGTATGCGCGGTGGTTGTGTGTCTATTTTCCTTAAGCCATGAAGCTATTTCTGCCGCTGATTGGGCCCCTGATTGGGCCACTGATGGGGCCGCTAAGTGGGCCACTGATAGTTTGTATGACTTGGGTGGTTGGGGTGGTTTGGATGATTCACTACCTCGTCCACCTTCTATGCAATTCAATACTTTAACTGGAGAAGGAGGCTTTGGCGACGAATTTCCTCCTAACAACCCCCCTTCAGGCACAAGGATTGGTGAACCACAAAAACCTATGTCAAATAAGAAATATGGAGATCTTTTTATAAGTAAACTTAGTAGAAAACGTAAGGAAAATAAAACAAAAGAAAAACCAGAATACAAAAGATCAAGAAAGGAAATAAAAGAGGAGCTGGAAGAAAAACTGAGACAAGAGCTAAGAGGAGAGTTAGAAGCTTTACCCAAGGATAAGAGAGAAGATTTGGAAGATGCCATAGAATTCATCAGCACCCTTCAGAAGGGAGAAATTAAGCGAAATTTATTTTTGTATTTATGTAAAACGGGCGAAAAAACGAAAGAAGGCCTGATAGAAGCATTCTCTACCGCTCAAAAAAATGAAACTGCAAGTGACGCAAGGAAGCTAATTCTTGTGGTATTTTCTAAATTCAGGAAAAATTATGAAGATAAAAACCCAAAAGGATATAAATATGTAATTACACTTTTTGAACAAGGAAAAGAGTTGTTATTAACACATGCGTCTAAAGGCAAATCAGCTGCAGCACCTAGCAGCGAAATAGATGATGATATTAGCGACACTGACACTGATTCATCGGCCTTGCCTGCCGCTCCTGCTCCCTTAGCTGCCCCTTTACCTGCCCCTGACGACTCCTGGGATAGGACAATGAAGAATAACGAGTCACTTGTTTAAAAAATAATTTGCACATGTGGGTAACAAATATTACATTTCTGATTGTGTGTTTAACAGGAGTTATGAAACTTGTCTCACCCCCTTTGGTCCCATGAAACGCCCATTTTAAATGGAGTACATAGTCCGCAGGACCTAAAGAACCTAACGTTTCAGCAACTTCAAGAGCTAGCCTATGAGTTGCGTGGGGAGATTATTAATGTTGTTTCAAAAACAGGGGGGCACCTGGGGGCAAGTTTAGGTGTGGTGGAACTGACGGTTGCCTTACACCATATTTTTGACACACCGCAAGATAAATTAATTTGGGATGTGGGCCACCAGTCTTATCCCCACAAAATTTTGACAGGACGTCGCGAAGACATGAAGCGTTTGCGGCAAGCCACAGGCCCTTCAGGCTTTACGCGGCGTTCTGAAAGCCCATTTGACCCCTTTGGAACCGCCCATGCTGGAACATCTATTTCTGCGGCTTTGGGGTTTGCTGTAGCCCGTGATTTGCAGAAAAAAGAAAATCATGTGGTAGCCGTTATTGGCGATGGTTCCATGAGCTGTGGTATGGCCTACGAAGCCATGAATAACGCAGGAGCCATGGCCAGCCGTTTGGTCGTTATTTTAAATGATAATGACATGTCCATTGCACCGCCTGTAGGGGCTATGAGTGATTATTTATCACGCCTTTTGTCTTCAGGCCCCTACCATTCTTTGCGCCAAATTGCCAAAGGTGTGGCAAGTCATTTGCCTAAAAGTATTGAAAAGGCAGCTAAGCGTGCAGAAGAATATGCCCGTGGCATGTTTACAGGGGGAACCTTATTTGAGGAAATGGGCTTTTATTATGTGGGGCCCGTAGATGGGCACAACCTGGACCATTTGATTCCTGTTTTAAAAAACGTGCGTGACCGTGCAGAAATGGGCCCTGTTTTGCTGCATGTTGTAACTCAAAAGGGCAAGGGGTACTCACCAGCTGAAGCCTCTGACGACAAATTTCATGGTGTAACAAAATTTGATGTATTGACAGGCATTCAGGCAAAACCCAAACCTTCTGCGCCTTCTTATACGCAGGTATTTTCTAAAAGCCTTATTCAAGAGGCAGCTCAGGACGAAAAAATTGTGGCCATTACGGCTGCCATGCCATCAGGCACGGGCCTGGATGCTTTTTCTAAAAAATTTCCTGACCGTTTCTTTGATGTGGGTATTGCTGAACAGCATGCAGTTACCTTTGCTGCAGGCTTGGCCTGTGAAGGGTTAAAACCATTTGCAGCTATTTATTCAACATTTTTGCAACGTGCATATGACCAGGTGGTACACGATGTTATTTTGCAAAACCTGCCCGTGCGCTTTGCTATTGACCGTGCAGGGTTGGTCGGAGCTGACGGAGCAACCCATGCAGGAAGTTACGACCTCACCTACTTGGGGTGTTTGCCCAATATGGTTATTATGGCCCCCTCTGACGAGGCAGAGCTTATGCATATGGTTGCAACGGCTGCATCTATTGACCATTGCGCATCGGCATTTCGTTATCCTCGAGGTGACGGAAATGGTGTGGAGCTTCCGTCAAAAGGAAAGATTTTACCCCTAGGTAAGGGTCGTGTTATACGAGAAGGTCACAAGGTTGCCATTCTTTCTTTAGGCACCCGTTTGACAGAGTCTACGAAAGCTGCGTCTATTTTAGAAGCCCATGGCCTATCCACAACTGTGGCTGATGCCAGATTTGCCAAGCCCTTAGATCATGACCTAATTCGACAATTAGCAGCCCATCACGAAGTTCTTATTACTATTGAGGAAGGAAGCTTGGGTGGATTTGGTGCTCACGTTCTGCATTTCTTAGCATCTGATGGCATTTTGGATAAGGGCCTAAAGGTGCGCACTATGGCGTTTCCTGACATTTTGGTAGACCATGACACACAATGGAACCAATATGAATTGGTGGGTGTGAACGCCACCCATATTGTGTCAAAAGTATTGGAAGCCTTGGGGCACCATAGGGCCACACATCTGCTTGCATCTATTGCCTAAATAGGTTAGCAATAGGGAAGGTTAACCTTAGGCGCTTTGATTATGGATATTTTATTTGGGCCTTTATTGGCTGTTTTAATTCGGGCCATCGACTTATACCAACTGTTTTTGTTTGCATTTGTAGTTGTTTCTTGGCTGGAAATATTTGGCATTCTAAATAGCTACAACCGCATTGTATACAGCTTAAATACTTTCTTATTCCGTATTATTGACCCTGCTTTAGCCCCTATTCGTCGTTTTGTTCCAAATGTGGGGGGAATGGACATATCGCCCATCATTCTTCTTTTTGTTCTATACTTCATTCAAGGTGTTTTAGTTAAAATTAGCGATAAATTCCCGTCTTAGCCTAACATTTCCAATCCCCTCCCTCTGGGTTTTGTGAAGCAAATAAGGCCAGAGGGAACTGCTGTCAAATTATTTCTTGAATTTAATCGTATGAATTTGTCTGACATTTTAGAATAGGCGCATGGTTGTGTTTTATTTGTTTTATGGGCATAATGTGGGCAAGAATTTGCTGAGTCAGTTAAAAAAATATGAAAAAAAAAGTACTTCTTGTGGGTCTAGGCGCCATGGGGTCGGCTATGGCAAGTGTTTGGAAAAACACAACAAACCTTTTGTGTATAGATCCAGCCTCTGACGATGGGCTTCGCACCATTGATGAGATTCCCCAAACCTATGTTCCCCAAATAATTGTTCTGGCCATTAAACCTCAGGTTATGGGCCAGGTTCTAAGCCCTTATGCAGAACGCTTTCAAAAATACCCCATCACATGGGTTAGCGTAGCAGCAGGTTTGCCCATTTCTTTTTTCCAAAAGTTTTTATCAAGTGAGGCAATTATTGCCCGCGCCATGCCCAACCTTCCCTTCCAATTTGGACAAGGGGTTACGTGTTTGTATTCAAACAGCCCCTCCATTTCCCATGTAGAAGACTTATTTGCAGCGGGTGGGTATGTAACATGTTTAGAAAAAGAAGAGGACCTCAATAAGGTAACGGCCATATCAGGAAGTGGTCCTGCCTATTTTTATTATATGGTAGAAACCTTAATCCAGTCAGCCATAAACTTGGGCTTACCCTTTGAACAGGCCCAAAGTTTGGCCCGGCAAACCCTTATTGGTGCTGCAGCCACCCTTGAAAAAACCCTTGAAAGCCCCCAAACCTTACGGGCAAAAGTCACAAGCCCTAAAGGCACAACTGAGGCCGCCTTAAAGTGCTTTCTAGGCTCTGGAAGTCTTCAAAAGCTCATGCAAAAGGCTGTAACTGCCGCATTTGAACGCTCCCAAGAAATTGAAAAATTATCGGAATATTAATATGATACAATCTCCCTACTTATCTGTTGTCATTCCCGTTTATAATGAAGAAGATAATCTGAGTTATTTAGGCCAGCGCCTCATGAAAAGCCTAGATGACCTTCACGTTTCTTATGAGGTTATTTTTACCAATGACGGCAGCAGTGACCGTTCTTTAGACCTTCTCACTGCCCTTCACCAACAACACCCTGACACAGTTCGGATTGTTGATTTTCATGGAAACTATGGTCAGCATATGGCTATTATGGCAGGCTTTGAACACAGTCGGGGCCATGTGGTGGTAACCCTGGATGCAGACCTGCAAAACCCCCCAGAAGAAATTGGCAAATTATTGCAGAAAATTAAAGACGGTCACGACTATGTGGGCAGCTATCGTCAAAATAGGCAAGACAGCTTTTTTCGAACCTACGTATCCAAACTTGTCAACTGGGTACGTGGCAGCATTACGGATATTCACATGAAAGACCAAGGGTGCATGCTGCGGGCTTATGAACGGCCTATTATTGAATCTATTGTGGCCTCACAGGAACGGTCTACCTTTATTCCTGCCTTAGCGTATAAATTTTCCATTAACCCAGCTGAGGTGGAAGTGCGCCACGAAGAACGGGCCGCAGGCGTTTCAAAGTACAACCTATACAAGCTTGTGCGTCTCAATTTTGACCTAATCACGGGGTTTTCTTTAGTTCCTTTGCAAGCCTTCACCCTTATTGGTATGATTATTTCCTCCTTAAGCGGCCTACTGGTCATATACATGGTAGCCCGTCGTCTTATTTTAGGC
Source organism: Patescibacteria group bacterium (assembly GCA_044359765.1). Lineage (GTDB taxonomy): Bacteria > Pseudomonadota > Alphaproteobacteria > Paracaedibacterales > CAIULA01 > CAZDVK01. Next base: position 5,772 of record JBIKLN010000034.1, read on the forward strand.
CCAGAAGTGGAGGGAGTTTTCACCCTATTTGCCATTTTATTTTTTCTAATCAGCTTTGTCATTATGGGCATTGGCCTTGTTGGTGAATATGTGGGGCGTATTTTTCAGGCCCTTAGCAACCGCCCACGCTTTGTCATTCGGAAAGTTATTGAAAAATGAGTTGTGTTGTTTTTGCCTATAGCCAGCTTGGCTATGAATGTTTGAAATTTTTAATTGCTGCTGGGCACGATGTTTTAGCCCTTTTCACCCACGAAGATTCGCCCAAGGAATTTCTGTGGTTTGATTCTTGCTGTGACCTTGCGCACAGGAAGCATATCCCTGTTTATACCCCCTCTGTTTTGGATGAAGATGTGGCTGCAAACATAAAAGCCCTTAACCCCCAGATTATTTTTTCCTTTTACTATCGCTCCATAATTCCTGAATTTATTTTAGACCTGGCTCCCCTTGGGGCATTTAACATGCATGGTTCCCTACTGCCCAAATACCGTGGCCGCGCCCCCTTAAATTGGGCCATCATTCATGGAGAACAGGAAACGGGTGTAACCCTTCATCACATGGTGAAAGAAGCTGATGCAGGAGACGTGGTAGACCAAGAAAGTATACCCATTTCCAAAAACGCCTGTGCAGGAGATGTGATGAGCGAAATGACAAAAAGGGCCGTACGCATTCTTTATAGGCAGCTACCTCTTTTAATGCAGGGCAATGCCCCCCGTTATGCACAAGACCATACCCAAGCAACCTATTTTGGCGCCCGAAAATTACAGGATGGACAGGTAGACTGGACACAAAAAGCCACACAAATTCACAACCTTATTCGGGCCCTATTACCCTTTCCCCAGTATCCAGCTGCCTTCGGCTTTATAGATGGTAAAAAATTTATGTTTATGAATTCAAACCCATGCGACGGACATTTCCCCCCCGTAGCGCCAGGCACTATTACACATGGAAGTTCGCCCCTGATTCAGGTAAGCTGCGGCCCTGATGGCACCGAACGCATAGACCTTACTGTGCATATGATTGGCTAAATTGCCGCATTTGTGGTTGGGAATTATTTCGCGCGAAAGGGTTTGTTCTTTTCTTTGACGCTGTCTTTTTTTTCTGCCCTTGGGGTGGGTAGGGCTGAATGACCTGTCCTTTTCTTTTTCCTGACACAACAAAGGACCCTGTAGAAGCTGGCTGAAGTGGCTGCTGCATAATAGGCTGCTGCATGGGCTGCTGCATGGGTTGCTGAAGTGGTTGATTCTGTGTCAAACCTACTTTTGACCTACGGCCAAATGGGTTTGTGCCCTTTTTCTTCTTTTTAGAAACCTTAGGTTGTTGATTTTCCAAAGCAGGGGTTTCCTTGATCTCTTTCTTCACCGCTACTTCTTCCTTCACTTCATTCTCTTCTTTCACTTCGCTATCCTGATTCTCATCACTGACCTTTGTTGTATCATCTAAATCATTTGTATCTTGTGTCTCTACCTTCTGATCAGCCTCTTTTTCCTTAGGTTTTTCCTCTTCTTTAGAATCCTCATTTTTTTTCGAAGTAGATTCAGAGGAAGGATTTTTGTTTTTTAGATCACTTATTTCTTTTTTTAAAGATTCAATTTCTTCTTGGTTTTTTTTGATTTCTTTTTTTAAATCCTCAATTGCAGAAGAGGCAGAACTATCTGTTCCGTTGCTAGAATTTACCCGCTGTTTTAAAGATTCTATTTGGGCCTTCAAATTGGACAGTTCATTTTTGGCATCATCATTCAAACCAGGGGCCTCCCCCCGAATACTGGTTGTTAGTTCGTTGGCTAATTTACTGAAATCAAGTGACCATACGCTTTCCTGCCATAACAAAAAAATAAATAAGATACGTGTTTTTTGACTATGCATTTTTTATGCGTTCTAAAAAAAATATAATTTTTCTATCTTTTATTATTAATTTTAAACGTTAAGAAATAGTTAATTTTTAAAAAAATTAAAATACGCAAAATTAACCTTTTGTTAAGGGAAAAGACTACATCATTTTATTGATCGAAAGATCTTCATTTACGTCAACACTATTGAGGAAAGGTCACTATCATGGTCAAAAAATTATTGTCAGCTGCTGCACTTATCACCCTTATTAACACACAAGCTTTCTCAATGGAGGCAGATCTTATTACAACCATAAAGGTCGGTACAAAAGCCCTTTTGGTTCGTGCCTTATTCGATCAAGGAAAAATGATGTTTGAAGATAGAGTTGCTGGAGCTGGAGATCTTTCCACACCAGAGCAAAGAGGCTCCTTTTTAAGGGGTATAATGAGTGGATTGAGAGAGCATGATTTCATCAAAGAGTCGGCAAATGAAGGAACCATATCTGCAAAAATTCATACCGGAGTTCCTGACTATAACGTAGACGCGAAAATGGGTGGCTTTGCCTATGCCCTTGCTGGTTATGTGCGAACCAACAAACCAGATAGATTTTTATCTAGCATTCCAGATTCTGAATATAGCCTAACCTGCGATATTTTAGGCAGAGCTTGCTATAACAGCGTCCGTGCAGGAACCCCAAGAATTTTTGAGCTTGGAGGTCTCGCTACGCATATAGCTGAATTAAAGATGTAAAAATTATCCCCCAGTTTTTATCTTTTCACTGGGGGGCTTTTTTTATTGATTAGAAACGTAAGGTTTCAAGTACTTGCCCGTATGGCTTTTAGGCATGTGGGCAACCTGTTCGGGCGTTCCTATGGCAACAACTTGGCCACCACCATCTCCCCCTTCAGGGCCCATGTCAATAATCCAGTCGGCGGTTTTAATAACTTCTAGGTTATGTTCAATAACTATGACCGTATTGCCCTGATCAACAAGCGTATGGAGAACCTCTAGCAATTTACGAATATCTTCAAAATGCAAACCTGTTGTGGGTTCATCCAAAATATAAAGGGTTTTGCCTGTGGCACGACGGGACAATTCTTTAGCAAGCTTTACGCGCTGGGCTTCCCCCCCTGAAAGGGTTGTGGCCTGCTGACCTACGTGAATATAGCCTAAGCCAACCTGGGCCAGGGTTTTTAGCTTTTCCCGCACCAAATTATTACTGTCAAAAAAGACCACAGCCTCTTCCACGGTCATGTCTAAAATGTCGGCAATATTTTTGCCCTTAAAACGAATATCCAGCGTTTCACGGTTATAACGCTTTCCATGGCACTGGTCACATTCCACATACACATCAGGCAAAAAGTGCATTTCAATCTTAATAACGCCATCGCCTTGGCAGGCCTCACACCGCCCCCCTTTTACGTTAAAAGAAAAACGGCCTGGCCCATATCCACGAGCTTTAGATTCAGGCAGGGCTGCAAACCATTCCCGAATGGCCGTAAAACACCCAATATACGTAACTGGGTTAGACCGTGGCGTACGCCCAATGGGGGACTGGTCAATGTCAACCACCTTGTCAATATACTCAAACCCTGTGATTTTATCATGCATGCCTGGAATATCTCGCGCCTGGTGAAAATGACGTGCCAAAGCCTTATACAGGGTTCCAATAACAAGACTCGACTTTCCACCCCCTGAAACACCTGTAACACACGTGAATGTTCCCAAAGGAAAGGTAACAGAAACTTTTTTTAAATTATTGGACCGCGCCCCCGTAAGCTGCAAGACACGTTCCGTATGACCTTGCCGTCGTTTTTCAGGAACGGGGATAGAACGTCTACCAGTTAGGTATGCCCCCGTTAAGCTGTTGGGGTTATTCATAACCTCTTCAGGGGTTCCTTGGGCTATGATTTCACCACCGTGAGCTCCTGCAGCAGGCCCCATGTCAACCACATAATCAGCTTGACGAATAGCATCTTCGTCATGTTCAACAACCACAACCGTATTACCAATATCTCGTAGGTTTTTTAGGCTATCTAGAAGACGGTCATTGTCTCGTTGATGAAGACCTATGGATGGTTCATCTAACACATACAAAACCCCCGTTAACCCTGACCCTACCTGAGATGCCAGGCGAATGCGCTGGCTTTCCCCACCTGATAAGGTTCCTGCAGAACGAGACAGGGTTAAGTAGTTCAACCCCACATTCACAAGAAAAGACAAACGACTTTGAATTTCCTTCAAAATACGGGCTGCTATTTCCCCTTGTTTTTCCGTTAAGGTCAATTGTTGAAACCACACCTGAGCTTGGGCAATAGACAGGGCACACACATCAGCAATACTTTTGCCCTGCAGCTTCACACATAAGGCCTGGGCGTTCAAACGTTGCCCTCCACATTCAGCGCACGGGTGTTCATTTTGATACTTGCCCAAATTTTCCCGCACCCATTCACTTTCCGTTTCACGCCAACGACGCTTAAGGTTTGGGATAACTCCTTCAAAGGCTTTTTTCGTAATATATTTTTTATGTCCGTCATCAAAACTAAGGGGTATGGCCTCTTTCCCTGTGCCGTATAAAATAGCCTGACGCACATTATCTGCAAGGTCAGCATAGGGCGTTGTTGACGAAACATTGTGGTGGCGCAAAACCGCATCTAGCAACTGCAAATAATAAGTTTGGGTATGGCTAGCATGCTTGCCTTGTTCATCACCAAAGGGGGCAATGGCCCCATCTCGGATACTCAGGGCCTTGTTTGGCACAATCAAATCTTCATCAAAAACAATTTCCATACCCAAACCATCGCACGTCTCACAAGCGCCATGGGGACTGTTAAAAGAAAATAGCCGAGGTTCAATTTCTGTTAAGGTAAAACCCGATACAGGACATGCAAATTTGGCGGAAAAAGTTGTGATTTCTTGCGTATCCACATTTTCCAACAGAACCAAACCATCGGACAAACCAAGAGCCGTTTCCAAGGAATCAGCCAAACGCACAGACCATTCAGACTGAAGGTCGGAAGGTACAACCAAACGGTCCACAACCAAACTAATATCATGCTTTAATTTTTTGTTCAGTTCTGGAACTGTATCCAAATCATAAATTTGCCCATCAATTTTAACGCGCTGAAACCCTTTTTTGCGCAGGTCCAATAGTTCCTTTTTATACTCACCCTTACGACCCCGCACTATAGGTGCCAAAACCATCAGGCGTGTTTTTGGGGGCATGGATTGAATGCGGTCCACCATTTGACTAACCGTTTGGGCGTCAATAGGCAGGCCTGTTGCTGGTGAGTGGGGAACCCCAACACGGGCAAACAATAAGCGCAAATAGTCATACAGTTCGGTTACCGTTCCAACTGTAGAGCGAGGATTTTTAGATGTGGTTTTCTGTTCGATAGAAATGGCGGGACTCAAACCCTCTATGGAATCCACGTCGGGTTTTTGCATTAACTGCAAAAATTGCCGTGCATAAGCCGATAGGCTTTCTACGTAGCGCCGCTGCCCCTCAGCATACAAAGTATCAAAGGCCAAAGAAGACTTACCCGAGCCACTTAACCCAGTAATAACCACCAACTGGTCACGAGGTAAATCCACATTAATATTTTTTAGGTTATGTTCGCGCGCACCACGAATGCTAATTTTTGTAAGGGCCATAAAATTATAAAAGTAGAAAGAGAATCCATGAGTTGGTTATATACCATAACGCATAAAAAAGCACGGATATAGCGAGATGGCTCTTTTTTGAATATAAACTATTCAAAAAAGCCTAGCAAAACCAGTGGTTACAGAGAGTATAGAAGATCCAAATTATAGGAATCTCACTATATAGCCCGCACCAGTGGGAACTGGTTCTAAAAAAAATTCTGTGATTACTGGAAATAAATTCAGCAGCTATAGCTTCTGACTTCTCAGTTTCCAAAGAAGATAAAGCATGGGATGAGAAAAATGGAAACAACCGATTGTCAAATAAATGTATCGCGCCTCAGCAGCCATAGAAAAGAAAAAAACACTCAAAATAAGCAGTAAACCAGCTCCATTCATAAAAAAAATTGTTTTTCCAACTGGAATGCGTCGATTGTAAAAACCACATAAAAAATAAACAATTTGAAAAGGTAAGAAAAAAGAAAAAGTCGTCAGAAGTTTAGCCAAATGAAGTAAATGCCATTTTTCCAGAAATGATGCAACAAAAAGTAATTTTGGACTAATGTGCTCTTTCTGACTCTGAATTTCTATGGAGGATTTTATAAAAGAGCAATTTATTTGTTCCCAAAAAATATGGAAACGATGGGTCAAATAAGAAACAGGATACTCTAAAACAGCATAAAACCAGCACAACCATAGCTCCCCTAACTCCTCATTGGTTTTTGCTTTTACAAGAACAGGGCTGGGAATAAAAGTTAATTCGTCTACACGTTTATGATGATAAGCTTTTTTTAAACGTTCCATGCTAAAACCAGAATCATTCTTAACAAATGTTGGGAAAATTGGTTTTTTCTCACTTAAGCTGATGCCAGCAAGATCGTAAAGCTTAACATACTGCCATGAGTGAGTCGGCGATGATGTGTATCTATTAAAAACAGAAACGACTAAGTAGAATACAGTAAATATCAACCCACCAAAAACAATGACTTTTTTTATATCTTTGTGAAAAAGGGAACCTATCCAAAAAGAGACAACTGGCAAAACGAATACAGCTTGAAACTTAACCGCTGTACCATAAAAAAGAACAGCAAAAGTACCAAACAATGCCATATAAGATGGTTTTTTGCCTTGAAGTGTATAATAGGTTAATTGGCTAATAACAAGAAAATAACTATGGGCAAAACCAATATCTTTCAAAATAAAAGGGTGGAATATTAATAATTGCGGAATAAGGGCAACAAACAAATAAATATATCTGGTTTTATCAGAGGATGTTTGGCGCTCAAAAGCTTTTATAAAATTATAAATAGCCCCCCAATAAAGCATCAAATGTGTTAAAAGCATAAGACCTGGACCAGAATATACTTTATTAAGTAACGCCCAGTAAAATGCCATCACAGGGGGATGATGATCTGTTAAATTTCCACTTAAAGCCTGACTTAACTGATCAATGCTATCTACCCTTAAAACTCCAGGCCAGAATAGAAAAAGTTCTAAAACGCATAAAAAAGTCACCAAAATAAATAGATTATGACGATAATGAGGGAATAAGATGCTTTTCATAAAAAATCAGGTAAAAAACTACATTTCGGCATGCTACCACAAAGTTTTTTCTGCAAACACCTTTTAATTTTTTCAATTCAAAGACCCTCTGGAAATAGCTGACGGATTCTTGCCCAATCAGGATCACTTATGACTGCACCTAACTTTTTTGCCCTGGACATCTGGTTAAGAAGCATTCTCAGCTTCCCTTTACGTAGATTATTTTTGTTTTCTCTTCCTATTATTTTCCACTTTAAACAATCTAGCTCCTCACTTATTTTTGCAAAAAGGACCCTCATACCATACAGTTCATCTAATGTATTCCTAATTTTTTGTTCTGTTTTTCGTATTCTTTCTTCAAGTTCCTGAGGCTCACACCCTACAGAAAAGAAGGATATTTCTTTTCTTTTTTCCCCCTCAAAAATACTGATTAAAGGCACATTCTCATCAGTTCTCGTTATGAGGAATATCCAACAACAGTACTTTTTGGTTTTAGGATAACCTCAAAAACCTCCTCCTCTGCGGCATGTACATACCCCCAAAAGGTAAGGAAAGAAAACAACAAAATTCTTTTCAATAACACCCCACAAACAGGGCCTTGGCGTAGAAGTCAAAAAAATTCATTTTGGAATTTTTTGTAGAATTGATAGAATTCGAGAGAGTTTTGGTAGATTGCTTTTTTAATATTTTTGATTCTTTTTTTTCGCATTAGATT
>JBIKLN010000012.1:0-38221 GCA_044359765.1 Patescibacteria group bacterium
CTCTGGATGTTAACTTTTTTTAAAGGTTTTCTGCAGAGGCGGTAGAGATATGCGTTTCGTGGTGGTGGAGGCGGAGGCCAAGGCACTGGGTTGGGTCGAACGGAGGCCCCATCCCGAAGGGGCGGCTGTATCTGGTAGAAATCATCAACAAATTATCGCAATACGGGAAATTCCCCTCACTCACACTTTCCACAATCCCCCTTCATGCATTTCAAATCCCCCCTATCTCCACAGGTGACTCCTCAGCCATATAGCGAGACTCCTATAATTTGGGCCTTCCACACCCCTATCAAAACCATTAGTTTCGTTAGGCTTTTTTGACTACTCTATAGCAAGACTCCTGCAATTTTGGCCTCCACAGCTCTCTCAAATCCATTGGTTTTGTTAGGCTTTTTTGACTACTTTATACTCAAAAAAGAGTCATCTCGCTATATCCATAAAACCCTTTGAGCATAACATCTGAAGCGGTATACTGACTATAGTACCTTCCGCCCCAGGGCTTGTTGTTAAAGATGGAAAATATGCGTAGTTTAAAAGACGTTCGACAGACATTTATAAATTATTTTGTAGGCTGCAATCACGAAGCTGTATCTTCCAGCCCTTTGGTACCGCAAAATGACCCTACCTTAATGTTTGCCAACGCAGGCATGAACCAGTTTAAAGACGTATTTACAGGAAAAGAGATACGCCCCTACAAAAAAGCCGTTTCTTCCCAAAAGTGTTTACGTGCAGGTGGAAAACACAACGATTTGGATAACGTGGGCTACACAGCACGCCATCACACCTTTTTTGAAATGCTGGGAAATTTTTCTTTTGGTGACTATTTTAAGGAAGAAGCCATTTACCACGCCTGGACCGTTATTACCAAAGAATTTTTCCTAAATCCAGACCGCTTGTTAGTAACCGTATACGCAGAAGACGAAGAAGCAGCCAGTTTGTGGAAAAAAATTTCCGGGTTTCAAGACAGCAAAATTATTCGCATCCCAACAGATGATAATTTCTGGAGCATGGGGGATACGGGGCCCTGTGGACCATGTTCTGAAATTTTTTATGACCATGGCCCGTCTATTCCAGGGGGACCACCTGGGTCGCCCAACAGTGATGGTGACCGTTTCATTGAAATATGGAACCTGGTCTTCATGCAATTTGAACAGTTAGCTAATGGTACACGTGCAAACCTTCCCAATCCATCCATTGATACGGGCATGGGGTTGGAACGCATTAGCTCCGTCCTTCAGGGGGTTCATAATAATTTTGACACAGACTTGTTCCAGCGCATTATTCAGGCATGTATGGACCTGACAGGAAATAATGCCTCAAGCCAACGCCAGTCTTATAATGTGATAGCAGATCATTTACGAGCCGCCAGCTTTTTAATTGCAGATGGTGTTTTACCATCAAATGAAGGACGAGGCTACGTGCTGCGCCGTATCATGCGTCGTGGTATGCGTCATGCCCATATGCTGGGGGCAAAAGATCCCCTCATGCACCGCCTGGTGCCAACTCTTGTTCAGGAAATGGCAGAAGCCTTCCCCGAGCTGACGCGCGCCCAAAGTCTTATCCAGCAAACCCTTAAACAAGAAGAGGAACGATTCCAAGAAACACTGGAACGCGGTTTAAAGCTGTTGAATGAATCGGTTCAATCTTTACCTGCATCAGTAGCTTTGCCAGGTTCTGTAGCCTTTAAGCTGTACGACACTTATGGATTTCCCCTTGATTTAACCCAAGATGTTTTGCGCACCCAAGGCCTATGGGTGGACGTGGACGGTTTTAACACCTGCATGGAGGAACAGCGACAAAAAGCCCGTGCTGCTTGGTCGGGGTCTGGGGATGTGGTGAACGAAAAAATATGGTTTGATGTGCGCGAAGCTCATGGAGCTACGGAATTTTTGGGGTACAGCACAGACCACAGCGAAGGAATTGTTCAAGCCCTTATCCATAAAGATGTGCCTGTTTCCCGTGTTCAAACAGGAACAGAGGTTTTGGTTTTGGTAAACCAAACCCCTTTTTATGCTGAATCAGGTGGTCAGGTAGGCGACACGGGAACCCTAACAACCGAGGGTGGCGCTGTGTTGCGCGTAAAAGATACGGTAAAAAAACTGGGGTCTCTACATGTTCACCAGTGTTATGTGGAAAAAGGCACCCTAGAGGTTGGGCATACTGTCAAGCTAAGCGTCCACATGCCAGGGCGCAAAAAAGTGGCCGCCAACCATTCGGCAACCCACTTATTGCATGCTGCATTGCGTCAAGTTCTGGGGGGGCATGTGACCCAAAAAGGCTCCCTTGTAGAGGCCCATCGGTTACGGTTTGACTTTACGCACACCCAAATGGTAGGAGAGGATGAGCTAAGACAGATAGAGCGCCTTGTGAATGAACAAATCCTTGCAAACGTGCCTACCTGCACGCAAATCATGACACCAGAACAAGCTATGGAGGCAGGCGCCATGGCCCTATTTGGGGAACGCTATGGTGACGAGGTACGCGTTGTCAGCATGGGTGAAAATGCCTATTCCCTTGAACTGTGTGGGGGTACTCATGTACAAAGAACGGGAGACATTGGCCTGTTTAAAATTGTGAGTGAAGGCAGCGTTTCTGCAGGTGTACGTCGGGTGGAGGCCATCACAGGAACAGCCATTTTGGACCTTTTAGAACAAACGCAAGAAACCCTTCAAAATGAACGTGAACAAGCAAAAAAAAGCACGCACGAACTTCAAAGAAACATACAAGAACTACGTCGCAATGCTGCCCTTCAGGAAGGGGGTGGCCGTCAGTCTTTAGAAAATATTGGAACGCACAAGGTTTGCATACGTCACTTAGCGGGTGTTTCAGCTCAAGACCTGAAGGCCCTGGTAGACCAGCTTAAAAAAGACATTCAGTCAGGGGTTGTGATTGTAACGTCTGTGACAGAAGGGAAGGTTTCCTTGGTAGTCGGTGTGACAGATGATCTAACCCCCACCCTAAGCGCAGTCACATGTGTACAGTTGGCAGCCTTAACAATAGGCGGTAAGGGGGGCGGTGGTCGCCCTGACTTAGCCCAAGCAGGAGGAACAGACGTGCATGCCGTAGAGGCAGCTTCGCAAGCTATTGTGAAACATTTTAAGGAAAGTTTGGGGTTGTGATTCTGACCCCTTTACTAAACCTTTTGGCTCCATTGGTAAAGGGCTTTGTGCGTCGTAGACTGTCAAAAGGGTTGGAAGAGGCCCCGCGCCTTCAGGAACGCTATGGCTTACCAACGGTTGCCATGCCCGCTCAAGGCACTCAAGTTGTTTGGTTCCATGGTGCCAGCGTGGGCGAAGTTATGTCCCTGATCCCTATTATTCAGGGGTGGAAAAAAAAGCATCCTCACCACTTTATTCTGTTAACAACCACAACAGTTACAGGTGGGCAACTGGTGCAGCAACGTCTTGGTCACATATGTACGCACCAATATACAACCTTTGACATTCCCAAATGGGGACAGCGGTTTTTGGATTTCTGGAATCCATGCTTGGCAGTTTTTGCTGAATCAGAAATTTGGCCAAACCAAATGCACGCCCTTAAGCGCCGTGGAATTCCCCTTGTTTTGCTAAATGGGCGGTTGTCACCCCGTAGTTTAGAACGCTGGAAAAAGATTCCCAAACTTGCTAAAAATATTTTTTCCACGATCACCTTGTGTTTAGCGCAAGACGAAACAACAGCTCAGAACTTTTCAGACCTTGGGGTTGAAACAGTTAAAACCATCACAAACCTTAAATTCCTGGCCGAACCCTTGCCTGTGGACGAGGATGTTTTTTCCTTTTTTTCATCTATCTGTGCCCGTCGGCCCGTATGGGTTGTGGCCAGTACCCACCCAGGGGAAGAAGAAATGGCCATACACTGTCATGAAAAAATTAAGGCTGTCATTCCCGACTTATTAACCTTTATTATCCCCAGACACCCCAAACGGGTAGATGAGGTTAGTCACATATTAGATAAAAAAGGAATAATGTATCAACGGCGAAAGGCTTTTGATGTCACGAAAAAAGTTGATGTCTGTTTGGTGGATTCCTTAGGCGAAATGGGTGTATTTTACAAACTGGCCCACGTTGTTTTTTTAGGGGGTAGTTTGGTGCCTATTGGGGGCCACAATCCTATAGAGCCCGCTTTATTTGCTAAGCCCATTGTGTGGGGACCCCATATTCATAAAACTGTTGCTATTGGCCAAACCTTCGCAAACGCCTTGTGTCAAATAAAAACACCAGAAGAATTGGCCCACATGACCCAAAAGCTTTTGCAAGACAGAAATTTGGCAGACACATACGGAAAAGCTTGTCTGGCTGTGGTGCAGGCACAAGCCCAGCAACTAGACATGATTTTAGATATCTTATCTGAAATTCAGGCGCCTCATCTGGCAAATTCCGTCGTCTCATCTGCATAAGTGCGTTTTATTCTAAACCTGCATAATGTCTTTTTGCTTGTGGGCCAGCATGTCATCCACCTTTTTGATGTGGTCATCTGTCAGTTTTTGTGTTTCGTCAGATAGACGGCGATGGTCGTCTTCAGAAATATGGCTATCTTTTTCAAGTTTTTTCAACATATCCATGGCATCACGACGCACGTTACGAATACTGATACGGGCTTCTTCCGTATATTTACTGGCTACTTTGCTAAGTTCTTGCCGCCGTTCTTCGGTTAGTGCTGGCATAGGCACACGCACAAGCTGACCGTCCACAGATGGGTTCAACCCCAAGCTTGACTCCCGAATGGCCTTTTCCACAGCTTTCACAAGGCCCTTATCCCATACTTGAACTGCCAACAAACGGGGCTCAGGGGCACTCACGGTTCCAACCTGACTAATGGGCACATAAGAACCGTAGGCATCTACCTTTACAGGGTCCAAAAGTGTGGCTGACGCACGCCCTGCACGAATACCACTGAATTCTTTTAACAACACATCAATGGCGCCTGTCATGCGACGTTCGAAATCAACTAATTTGCTATCAACACGAGACATGTTTTATACCTTTCAAAGTTATCATGATGTAATCAACGTAAATTGGCCCTGACCATTTAAAACCTGGGCAAAGCCGTTGGTGTTGTAAATGGAAAAAACCGCAATGGGAATATGACTATCCTGAATTAAAGCAATAGCCGTAGCGTCCATAATTTTCAACTTTTTTTCTAAAACCTCTTTGTAGGTTAGGGTTTTAAAAATCTGAGCCTGTGCATTTTTGGCAGGGTCACTGCAAAAGACACCTGGCACTTTTGTGGCTTTTAACAACAGATCGCAATCCATTTCACTGGCCCGCAGGGCTGCTGCTGTGTCTGTTGTAAAATAGGGGTTGCCCGTACCACCTGCAAAGACGACCACACGATTATTATCCAAATGGTGCACCGCCCGACGCCTGCTGTAAGATTCACATAAGGTTGGCATGGGGATGGAAGACATAAGACGACAAGGAACACCAGTCTGTTCAATGGCATTTTGCACTGCCAAGCCGTTAATTACTGTGGCCAACATGCCCATGTGGTCTGATGTGGAGCGGTCCAACCCCCCGTTCATACCCTGAAGGCCACGGTAAATGTTGCCGCCACCAACAACCAGCGAAATCTGAACACCTGTTTTGTAAACCGCTTTAATATCGCTGGCTACTTTTTCAAGCATACCCTGATGGAGGCCATGACATTTATTTGGGGGGGGATCCAAACTTGCCAAAGCCTCACCAGAAAGCTTAAGTAAAACCCGTTTATACACGACAGAACGTCCTATGCAGGTTTCAACCTGCTACTTTAGCCTGGGCCATAACTTCTGCAGCGAAATCAGATTCCTGCTTTTCAATGCCTTCACCCAAAGCATAACGTACAAAACCTGTCAACGTAATGGGTGTGCCTAATTCTTTGGCAGTTTGGGCCACCACATCAGAAATTTTGGTTTTGCCATCAATAACATAAGCCTGCTCCAGTAAAACAATTTCTTCATAGAACTTGCGAATACGGCCTTCGACCATTTTCTGAATAACGTCATCAGGGCGCCCAGACGCCTTTGCCTGATCAACCAAAATGGCTTTTTCACGCTCTAGAGAGCTTGAATCCACATCCTCAATACGCAGGGCCTGAGGGGCAGCAGCAGCCACGTGCATGGCAAGTTTTTTACCAAGTTCTTGCAGTTTTGACGCGTCAGCTGTAGATTCCAAAGCCACCAACACACCAATGCGACCCAAACCAGGCGCTGTGGCGCTGTGCATGTATGTAGATACCACACCCGCTGAAACCGACAGGCGCACCACACGGCGCAAGTTCATATTTTCACCGATTACAGAAATAAGACGGGTGATTTCATCACCTACTGTAGGTGCCTCACCAGTAAAGGGAGCTGCCAACAAGGCTTCTTCCGTTAGCTGGGTTTTTGCAGCGATTTCAGCAACCTGGCTTACCATGGCCTGAAAATGGGGGTTGCGGGCCACAAAGTCTGTTTCCGCATTAATTTCCACAGCAGCAGCAGCTGTACCACTGCCCGCCACACCTACCAGGCCTTCCGCAGCCACACGGCCTGCTTTTTTCGCAGCAGCAGCCAACCCTTTTTTACGCAACCAATCAATGGCTGCCTCAAGGTCTCCACCCACTTCGTTTAAGGCTTTTTTGCAGTCCATCATACCCGCGCCTGTTTTTTCGCGCAGAGTTTTTACTAAATTTGCTGAAATTTCTGTCATTTTATCCTCGTTTCAAAAAATGGTTACGCGTTTACGGCTACAGCTTCTTCTAATGCCTCTTCAGGCACATCGGCAGCTGCCCCCATATCCACACCTGAGGACATCATTTCAGCCTGCAACCCATCCAAAACAGCAGCCGTCATTAAATCGCAGTATAGGTTAATGGCACGAATAGCGTCGTCATTTCCTGGAATGGGGAATGTGACACCATCAGGGTTAGAGTTGCTGTCCAAAACGCCAATGACAGGAATACCCAAGCGACGGGCTTCTTCAATAGCAATGGCTTCTTTATTTGTGTCAATTACAAACAAAATATCTGGCAAACCACCCATTTCACGAATACCACCAATGGCAAGCTCTAGCTTTTCGTGTTCGCGGGTCATTTTTAAAATTTCTTTTTTTGTTAAAGGGCCAGCGTTTGCCAAGGTTTCTTCCATGTCTTTCATGCGCTTAATAGACTGGTTAACCGTTTTCCAGTTGGTCAACATGCCACCCAACCAGCGGTGGTTAATGTAATATTGGCCACATTTTTGCGCAGATTCTTTAATTCTTTCAGAAGCCTGAGATTTTGTACCCACAAACAAAACACGACCACCTTTGGAAACCGTGTTGCGAATGGCCTCTAATGCTTTGTGTAGCATGGGAACAGTTTGTTCCAAATCCATAATATGAATGCCGTTACGCACACCAAAAATATAAGGGGACATTTTGGGGTTCCAACGACGGGTAGCGTGACCATAGTGAACGCCTGCTTCAAGAAGTTGGCGCATAGTAAAAGTTGGCATAGACATAAATTAACTCCTTTTCCGATTATGCCTCCTGGAAACCATAACACCATGCAACCACGCACGGCGCCATCGGAGGGGTCCTTACAGGATGACCCTTTACGCTTCCAGTGTGAATTATTGATACAATTTAATTGTATACAGCCATTTCCTCTTTTTTTCCAGGATTTTATTTATTTTTTGGTTACCCTAAAATTTTTTTGAAAAAACTATGTTTTT
The DNA here is from genome assembly GCA_044359765.1 of Patescibacteria group bacterium. Classification (GTDB taxonomy): domain Bacteria; phylum Pseudomonadota; class Alphaproteobacteria; order Paracaedibacterales; family CAIULA01; genus CAZDVK01. The sequence continues at coordinate 7,673 of JBIKLN010000012.1, forward strand.
TAACGATTTATTAACTGTTTTGCCCTTATTGTATGGGTGGAGGTAAGTTAAATCATCGTTGAGGATGGTTCGAAATGAAAATGTAGAAATTTTGCCTTGTGGCGATGAACACGGTTTTAGTGTCATTTAAGCACGGTCCTCACACGTCATGTAGCACGTACGGTTATATGGACGTGACTTGTTAAGTGGGTGGAATCCACTTGAAAAGAGACACCCTCGTTTGTGCTCTGGGTCGGGCCTTGCCTGAGTTAGGGCTTGGCGAGAGGGATAAGGAGGCATTTTGTCGAGGTTGTGTGGCGGGGTGGGCCCCACATGATTTTCGGGGCTCAGGTGGGCCCCAAAGGGGCGGATTTTAACCATTTCTTAACTTTTTACCCACAAGAATTAAAGAAATTTAACTCTATACAGAGCGACCTTTATAAATTGGGTATGCGTCATTCGTCCATGTAACCCGTGTGTATGCTTCCTATCCTCAGCAATCCGCCGCTGAAGCTTCTAAAGCAAGAATAAGATTCTTACCCCGTGTTCATAGTCCGAGATCTATTTATACTTTTCAAACTCCTGTCTTGTATTTTTTTTATACACACGCGTTGAAAAAAATGGTAGTGATGGGTGTGAAAGTTGACCTTTGCATACAAAAGCACTGCGTAAGAATTTTGAGGGGGAAAGTCAGGGTTAAAAAGTCAAACAGAAAGGTCCAAATCTTTAGGTTGAAGTCTCGCTATATGAATGGTCTTAGCCCTTATTTGTAATTTATGTCCACACCTATTTTATCCCTTAAAAATGCCTGCTTATCCTTTGGTGGCAGACCCTTGTTTGAAGACTTATCTGTGTCTGTTGAAAGGGGGCAAAAAATTTGCCTTGTGGGACGTAATGGCTGTGGTAAATCAAGCTTGTTAAAAGCGCTTGCTGGTATTTATGAACTGGATAATGGCGAACGGTTTTTACAACCCGGTATAGAAGTTCATTATTTGCAGCAAGACCCAACCCTTCCCAAGGATAAAACCATAGGCCATTATCTAGAGCCTTTTGCAGCAGAAGCTTACCAAATGGACATGATTTTATCGAAACTAAAAATGAACCCTAATCATTCCATGGCTGTTTTATCAGGGGGGGAAACACGTCGTATCGCTTTGGCACAAACCCTTATGCATATTCCTGACGTTCTGTTGCTAGATGAACCGACAAACCACCTTGATGTTTCAATGATTGAATGGCTGGAAGATTATATGAAAGCCTTTCGAGGGGGGCTGGTTTTAATTAGCCATGATCGGCAATTTTTGAAAGCTGTTTCAAAACACACCTGGTGGCTTGATCGGGGACAATTTTTTGAAAATTCTCAAGGGTTTGAACATTTTGAGGCATGGTCAGATTCTTTACTTCATGATGAGGCCCGCCATCTGGAACGTGTAGAAGCACGGCTAAAATTGGAAAATGTGTGGCTTCAAAGGGGGGTTACTGCGCGGCGTAAACGTAACCAAGGCCGTCTTCGGGCATTGCATGCCTTACGGGCAGAAAAGAAAGCTATTTTAAAAAACCAACACAACAAACTAACAATGCAAAGCCAAAATAGCCAGTTTGGCAGCAGCATGGTGTTAGAAGCTGAACAAGTTTCACTTATATTTCCAAACAAACCTATTTTAAAAAACTTTTCTACCCGTATTATGAAGGGCGACCGTATTGGCATTATTGGCCCTAACGGTGCAGGAAAAACCACATTGTTAAATGTTTTGTTAGGTCGTCAGTCTGTAGATTCTGGGTCCGTGCGGCAAGGTGACAGTATTCAGGTGGTCTATTTTGACCAAATGCGCCAAACCCTTGACCCAAAGAAAACCCTTGCGCAGACTTTATGCCCTCAAGGTGGAGATCATGTTTTCATAGAGGGTTCTGCGCGCCACGTATTTGGTTACCTGAAGGATTTTCTATTTACTGACCCGCAAATTCAGGGGCAAGTTAGCATTTTATCTGGTGGTGAAAAAAATCGCCTCTGTTTGGCAATGGCCCTTGCCCAACCTTCAAACGTATTAGTTTTAGACGAACCCACAAATGATTTGGACATGGAAACCCTAGATTTGCTAGTGGAGATGCTAAGCGATTATAAAGGCACCCTTATTATTGTAAGCCATGACCGATATTTTCTAGACCAATTAACCACCAGTATTATTGCCGTTGAGGGAAATGGGGTCGTTCAAGAATATGTGGGTGGTTTTGAGGACTACATACGACAGCGCCCCTTGTTGGAAAAGGTAGATGAAAAAAAGGAAGCCCCCAAGTCCCCTGTTCAAAAAACAGAAGCGCCAAAGAAACAGCGCCTCAGTTATCAACAAAAGCGCGACCTTGAAACCCTTCCTGACCTTATTAATACTTTAGAAATAGAAATTCAAGATCTGGAAAATCAATTAGCCCGTCCAGATTTTTACCAGAAAAATCCAGCAGCCTTTACCCAAGCAACCCTTGATTTGGCTGAAAAAAAAGAAAAGAAAGACTGTGCGGAAATTCGTTGGCTGGAATTGGCTGAATTATAGGGGGGTTTCAGGTAATGCTTGGCCCAGTTTTTCTAAGGCTTTTTTTAGGGGTTCATAGTCAATATCCACACGCACGTTTTTAAGGGGAGCATGGGGTTTTAAAGAGGGCGAGGGGCTTACTTTTTTGTCCAAACTTTCGTGATGAATGCGCAATTCTGTGATGGCTATGTAGCCATAAAATTGGTTCACTTTTTCCAAAATAAGGTTTTTTTCGTAGGCAATGGCCAAAGCCATAGCGCTAGAGGCCACCACATGTAAACACCCCCCTTTTTTCATTTTATACGGAAAGGCTATTTTTTGTGGTCGGCACAATTTGGCAAAGTGGGGGCCCACAATTTTTTCCCAGTCTAAAATAATAGCGGCCGATACAAACCCCTGACGTTGGCAAATGGGCTGCACAATGTTTTTAACAAAGGCACCAATGGGGCTGGCCTTAGAAAAACGTGGCGGGTTTTTTAAATTTTTTGTCACGCTATTTCCTTTAAACACAAATTTATCCAGTGTTTTGTAAGTTTTTCTTGCACAGAATTCTGGGCCAGACGCATTTCTAAATGGGAAAAATCTACCCAATCCAACAGTTGGTCTTGGTTTTGACATGAATATACTATGGTTTCTTCACCCGTTATAGGGTCCACATGACGCTGCAAGCATTGGGCACAAATTTCTTTCATCATACATTGCATGGGCGAATTAATACTTCCCAACCCTATGTGTTTTGGGTTCAACATATCCTTCAACACCCCATGACGGGCCTTGGAAACGGCTGCCATCATGCGGTCAGACCCAATGGCAATAAGCCGATCAACATGAGACAAAGAAATAGGTGGCGTCCCCAACTGCGCAGCGCCATAGGCCTGCATGGCTTGCACCATATTGCCATGATAGGAAAAATCACAACCACGTGTCACATCTAATAACCCCTCATCACAGCACCACACAATATGGTCAGCCGCCTTTTCGATGTCAGAAATTTTATAGCGGTCTTCCAGCTTTTTATACCCCGCAAAATAAAGTACACGGCACCCCTGGGCCCGCATTTTTTGACCTATGGAAAATAAAACCGCATTTCCTAAACCACCCCCTACCAACACAACTGTTTCTTTTGTTGGAATATGGGTAGGCGTTCCTGTGGGACCCATTAATACAACAGGTTCTCCTGGTTTTAGGTAGGCACATAGGTTAGAAGACCCCCCCATTTCAAGAACAATAGTTGACAATAACCCCTTTTCCACATCCACACTGGCCCCTGTCAGGGCTAATCCTTCCATAGCTAAACGGGTTTTGTTTACATAAGGGGCCAACACTTCAAAGTTTTGAAGTCGGTAAAATTGCCCAGGCTGAAAGGCGCGGGCAGCTAGGGGGGCGTGAATCACCACCTCCACAATGGTTGGCGTTAAGCGATGAACCGCATGGATATGGGCCTTCAGTAACATATTTATTTTTTGCAAAAATGAACCCGTATCCACAGGGGAAAGTTCCTTTACCGAACGGGAAACAACCGTATGGCCACGTTTCGCACTGGCCATGGCCTTAACCACATTACCTGAAAAAGACGGGTGCAAATCACCAAAAAAGCTAATGGCTTTTCCATCAGGCCTTTTTTGCATTAACACATGTGCGTCCTGTGGTTTACAGATACGTTCTAATTTTGTGGGAGAACCCGTTTCATCTACGGCTTGAAACACATAAGTTCCTCCAGCCATAGTTAAGGAAATTTCCTGAGGAATGTCATAGCGTATATTGGTGTTAGGTTTGGTTCCTGCAGCCACCAAAATAGTTTTAGCAGGCAAAGATTTTGAAACACCATTTTCATTAACCACAAGGGCATTGGCATACCCAAAATCATCAACTAACACCTCTTCAGGGGTTGTATTTTCTATAAAACCAATACCTTCTTCCAAGGCCTTGGCCACTTCTTCATGATTTAAGGTATAGCTGGGGGCTTGGGTTAAGGCGCGCCGATATACAAGGGTAGCCCCACCCCATTGACCTAACAGCTTTTGTTTGTCTAAATCCGTAGCGCATTGGCGCAGGGCATAGGCGTGATCTAGCATTTCTTGGGCAATATGATGGTCTTCCTGAGACCATCCACTGTGTAACCGTTCTGCCCCAATTTTTTCAACCAAAATATCATGTCGTTGTGCAAATTTTTCCACCTGGATGGCGTAATAGGCCAGGGCTTCGGTGGCCGTATCAATAGCTGTTAGTCCCCCACCAATAACCACAATGGGAAGGCGCACCTGTAAATTAGCAATGGAATCTTTCTTGGCGGCACCTGAAAGCTGCAGGCTCATCAAAAAATCACTGGCTTGGCGTACGCCCTTGGCTCCTGCATTTTTCATAGGGATAAGGGTGGGGCTGCCCGCCCCCAAGCATAAAGCCACATGATGAAAGCCAAGATCAAAAGCCTGGTTAATAGTAAGTGTGCCCCCTAATCGCACCCCCCCTATAAGGGTAAAGCGTTGGCGTCGTTCTAAAAGAAGGCGGATAATTTTTAAATAATTTTTATCCCACCGCACCGTAATGCCGTATTCAGCCACACCACCAAACCCCCAATTCACCCGTTCACTGAGGGGTTCAAACAAGGTTCTGACGTTTTCAATAGGTTCAAAGGGACTGTTTAAAGGTTCAATTTTAAGGCCGTCTATGCCCACAACTGCATGACCCTCATTCAACAGATAGTGGGAAAGTGTATACCCAGCAGGGCCCATACCCACCACTAAAATTGCCTTACCCGTACAGGGTTTTGGCAGGGGAGATGTGAGGTTTAGTGGATTCCAACGGGACAGAAGACTGTAAATTTCAAACCCAAAAGGTAGGTCCAAAATTGTTTGCAGAGTTTGGGTTTCAATAGCTGGAATATTTACAGGGTCTTGTTTTTGGTAAATACAGGCCTTCATGCAGTCGTTACAAATACGGTGTCCCGTACCCGCCACAAGAGGATTGTCAATCATGGCTGTTGCTAAGGCCCCTAATACATAACCTTGGCTGCGCAATTCATTCATTTCTGAAATTTTTTCTTCCAAAGGGCATCCCGTAAGCGGTGTTCCAAAGGTGTTTTTTTGAAAACGGTCAGGGTTGTCTGCTTTAGGTTTCATACCCTTTGAACAGGAATCTTTTCCTTGGTGGTGGCACCAAATGCAATAGTTAGCTTGGTCAAAAGCTGCAGGTAAGGTAACGCCGTCATCTGTTACATCAAATCCATAACGGCTGCGCCATTGGGCATAAGGCAGCTGCCAGGCATTTTTTTCTTTCTCTATACCAGGGATCAGACGTTCAGGAACTGTTTTGTGGGGAATGGAAAACAACACCCACCCAGCGTGTTTTTTTTGTCCCTCAGGTGTCAAGACGGCCCAAGATACGTAACGGGCTGCTTGGTCTAACTGTGTGGCATGGTGTTCTTCATTTTGTAACCATTGGCAAATGGCCTTGGCAAATGTTAGTTCATCACATAGGGGCAGCTTTGTGGCTAAGGTTTGGCCATCTATTCCATCAGCCGTTGGGTATTTTTTTAATGCATACCGTTGCACAAAGGTACGCTTAGCCTGCACAAGGGGGCTATAGGCCAGCGTTTCAGCATTCAGGGCCTTAACATGCTTGCCCCCAAACAATTGGTCTATGAAAGTTTCTAGGTGTGGGGCAACTTCCAAAATCAAGGCACTATGCGTGTGGGCATCAAAGGCCAGGCGACCCGCCACTAAACGTTCGGCCAAATCTGACTGTTGATCATGAAGAAAAGCGAGAAAAGCCTCATCTAAGCGCTGAAGCCCTTGCGTATCATACAAATCATAAAAAGAAAAACCAAAGTTAAGCTTCATCAGCAGTCCCGCGGATCAGAATTTTTTATAATTACGTGATTTATTTTTTTGATTGGGAAGCTCAAAAATTAACCTTTTGAGATATAGCAAGACTCCTATAATTTTGGCCCTCCATTAACCTCTGCAACCATTGATTTTGCTAGGCCTTTTTGAATACTCTATATTCAAAAAAGAGTCATCTTGCTATATACCTCCCACCTCCGGCCCCCGGCCGCCCAGGGGATATATCATTATTTTTACAAAAAATTGGTTAAAAAATCATTAATTGCGATTAAAAAAATTCAAAAAACAAAATTTATTTTTAAGCATGCCGCAAAAATATCACACTCATTCAAAAAACTCTACGAAAAATATTTTCCAAAACTATAGGGATATGACTTTTTTTGAATATGGAGTATTCAAAAAAGCCTAGCAAAACCAATGATTCTAGATGGTATGGAGGGTCCAAAATACAGGAGTCTCTCTATAGCTCTGCTCTTGCCTTAGAAAGCGGAACTACTGAGTGTGCAATTTTTTTCAAAAAAACCTGAAAAAACTATGTTTTTTAACGATTTATTAACTGTCTTGCCCTTATTGTATGGGTGGAGGTAAGTTAAATCATCGTTGAGGATGGTTCGAAATGAAAATGTAGAAATTTTGCTTTATGGCGATGAACACGGTTTTAGTGTCATTTAAATAAAGTCCTCACACGTCGTGTAACACGTACGGTTATATGGACGTGACTTCTTAAGTGGGTGGAATCCACTTGAAAAGAGACACCCTCGTTTGCTTTGAGTCGGGCTTTGCCTGAATTAGGGTTTGGCGAGAGGGATAAGGAGGCGTTTTGTCGAGGTTGTGTGGCGGGGTGGGCCCCACATGATTTTCGGGGTTCAGGTGGGCCCCAAAGGGGCGAATTTTAACTATTTGTTAACTTTTTATCCACAGGATCCCTATATGGCGCAGCAGGAATTTCCACTGAGTTTTTTCTTTGTGACTTTTAAAATAATGTCATTCTGACTTCTTGGTCACCCCCGCGCAGGCGGGAGCCCAGAAAATCAAAAAACTCTACTAGGCCACAAGAACCAAAGGCTATAGGGCCCCATGGCATTGCTTATACTTTTTACCTGAACCACAGGGGCATTCCGCATTTCGAAGCACGCGGCCCCAAGTTTGTGGATTGGCTCTGTCGAAGGCTGGTTTTTCCTCTTTCTTGCTTGTCTTTTTAGGGGCTTCTTTTAATTCATCTGGGTTCCAAGACTCCTCCACCTCGTCCAAAGAATCAAAATCAATATCTGGGGTTAACAGCTGGTCAAGGCTAATGCCCTCAGGCAGCTCTAGCTGGAAATGGCTTAGAACGGCCAAAAATTCTGACTTGAGGCGGGCCATCATGCCCTGAAATAAATTAAAAGCTTCACGCTTGTATTCATTTAAAGGGTTGCTTTGGGCGTAAGACCGTAGGTTAATGCCCTGACGCAAGTGGTCAAGGCTTAACAAATGTTCTTTCCAACATTGGTCAAGCATGCGTAATAACAAGGTCTTTTCCGCTGTGCGCATCATGGCAGGGCCGTACACTTGGTCTTTGTTTGCTAAATGGTCCGCCACCTGTTTTTTTATGCGTGCAAGTACATCCGCCTGAGAAATGCCGTCTTCTTGAGCCCATTGAGCTAAGGGAAGGTTAAGGGCAAACAAGCGTAAACATTCGGCATGCAAACCCTCCACATTCCATAAATCAGGCAATACATTTTCGGGCAAATGACCATTCACAACGGTTTCCACCACCTCGTCTGTAATGTCTTGAACCATGTCTTGAATGCTTTCGGCCCCCATCAATTCGCGGCGCTGTTCATAAATAACCTTGCGTTGGTCGTTCATTACGTCATCATAACGCAACAGGTGCTTACGAATGTCAAAGTTACGTGCTTCTACCTTTTGCTGGGCCCGCTCTAGGGCCTTGCTAATCCAGGTATGAGAAATAGCTTCCCCTTCTTTGACGCCTAATTTGCGTAGCATGCCGTCTAAGCGTTCAGAGCCAAAAATGCGCATCAAGTCATCCTCTAAGGAAACGTAAAAACGCGAAGCGCCCGAATCCCCCTGACGACCAGAGCGCCCTCTTAGCTGATTGTCAATACGCCGGCTTTCATGGCGTTCTGTTCCAATAACAAATAGTCCGCCTGCCTGCTTTGCCTTTTCTTGCTCAACTTCCACGTCTGCCTTAATTTTGGCAATACGTTTATCCCGTTCGGCACCCTCAGGTGTTTGCATTTCACGGGCAATGGTGATTTCAGGGTTCCCACCTAATTTAATGTCTGTACCTCGGCCTGCCATATTGGTGGCAATAGTTACAGCGCCTGGGCATCCTGCATCAGCAATAATTAGGGCTTCTTGTTCATGGTAACGGGCGTTTAAGACCTGATGAGGAATTTTTTCCTTTTTCAAAAGGCCTGATAAAAATTCAGACTTTTCAATGCTGACCGTTCCAACCAAAACAGGCTGCATGCGTGCACGACACTGTTTAATTTGTTCAATAACGGCCTTATATTTTTCGCCACTTGTTAAATAAACTTCGTCGTCATGGTCAATGCGGGTAACAGGTACATTTGGGGGAACTTCAACAGTTCGCAGGTTGTAAATTTCTTCAAATTCTGACGCTTCCGTAATGGCAGAACCAGACATGCCTGATAGTTTTCCATATAAACGAAAGAAATTCTGATACGTGATAGACGCCAAGGTTTGATTTTCATTTTCAATAGTCACGCCTTCTTTTGCTTCAATAGCTTGATGCAACCCCTCAGAATAACGGCGCCCTTCCATCATGCGACCTGTGAATTCGTCAATAATAACAACTTCACCATCGCGCACAATGTAGTCTACTTCACGGGTGAACATAAAGTTAGCCCTTAGCGCCGCATTGACGTGATGCACCACACTAATGTTCTGTACGTCGTATAGACCGCTGCCTTTAATAAGGGAACGTTCAAACAACATGGCCTCAATCTTTTCAACCCCTGCTTCTGTTAGGGTTATGTTGCGTTGCTTTTCATCCTTTTCATAATCACTGGACGTTAAATGGGCCATGAGGGCATTAATCTTTGCGTATAGGTCAGATGAATCTTCTGCAGGGCCTGAAATAATTAAGGGGGTTCGGGCTTCATCAATAAGAATGTTGTCTACTTCGTCTACGATGGCGTAGGTGAAGTCACGCATAACCATATCACCAAGGCGGAATTTCATATTGTCGCGTAGGTAGTCAAAACCAAATTCATGGTTGGTTCCATACGTTACATCTGCTTCATACGCCTTACGTCGCTGAGCATCGCTAAGGCCGTGCACAATGCACCCAACGCTTAGGCCTAAAAATTCGTAGATATGACCCATCCAGGAAGAGTCACGTTTGGCCAAATAGTCATTTACCGTTACCACATGGACCCCCTTACCCGTCAGGGCATTCAGGTACACAGGTAATGTGGCTACTAGGGTTTTTCCCTCACCCGTTTTCATTTCTGCCAGCATGCCGTTATGCAGCACCATACCACCAACTAACTGCACATCATGGGGACGCAAACCTAAGGTACGCTTAGATGCCTCTCTGACCACAGCAAAGGCCTCTACCAACAAACTGTCTAAGGTTTCGCCCTTCGACAGACGTTCTTTAAATTCTAGGGTTTTTGCTTGCAGTTGGGCATCACTTAACGCTGCCATGGCAGACTCTAAGGCACCAATTTGCCTGGTAATCTTTGTATACTTTTTTATAAGCCGATCATTGGCCGAACCAAATAATTTTCGCAACGTGGACGCTAGCATAAAAATTTCCTAAAAAACTGAAATAAAGGTGGAAAAATATTTTTTTATCCCTACATGTAAGTCTAGAGTAGCGAAAAATATGGATAAATTCCATAAATTATTAACAAGCCGCGATAGAATGATTGAAGGTCAGTTTTTCAAAACTTGATATTTTGTCCATTTTATCGTACTGAAGACAGTATAGCCATAACATAAGGATCAAACATGTCATCTACTATTGCAAAAAAACTAGCTCTCGTTCTCGCCCTTGGTACTGTTGGCGGGTATGTGGGATATAAATACTTTCAATCAAATGGAACGGTTCAAGCTAACCTGACTGAAGAAAAGAAAGAGGCGTCCACTCAGAAAGAGGACGATCTTTCCATTCAGCCAGAAAAAAAGGCTGACGCTGATTCAAAAGCTGCAGACCCTTCCGCATTAAAAATAGCCGCTGAATTGCCTTGGGGCGAAAAAATAACGGTGGGCCAAATTCAAGAAAGTGCCAAAAACCTTCCTGAACGCTTAAAAAGCCTACCCTTTCCCAAAATCTACGAAGCCTTGTTAACCCGCCTTGTTGATATGAAACTTGTTTTAAAAGCAGCTGAAGAACAGGGCATTACAAAAGATGCTGAGGTTTTGAAACGTGCTAAAGATGGTCAAGAAGCCATTCTTCAAAAAAGTTATCTAGATAAGGAAATTGAAAAGCTTATCACAGACGCCATTTTAAAGGAAAAATATGAAGAAGTTCTAAAGGCCATTCCAAAGGAACAAAAAGAACAAACAGAGGCAAAAGTAAGTCAGGTTACCTTTGAAACTAAGGAACAAGCTGAAGCTGCGTTGAAAGACATTCGTTCTGGCGCCAAAACATTTGATGATTTTGTTAAGGCCAAAAATGCCGAAGAAAACAGCAAAACAAAGGCTGGAGAGCTTGGATATTTACGTCGCACAGATTTTCCAAAAGAATATGCTGATGTGGTTTTCAAAACAGCAAAAGGCGCCCTTGTGAATGAGGTTATTAAACTTGGGGAGCTGGGCTTTACCATTATGCGTGTGGAAGACGTGCGCCCTGTTGAAATGCCAAAGTTTGAAGATGTTAAGGGTGAAATTCAAAAAGCTGTAAGCCCCGAATATGCTGTGAAGGTTATCGAAGCCTTGCGCAAAGATTCAGGCGTTAAAAGGTTTGGGTTGGATGGCAAGCCTTTAGTTGAAACCAAGCCAGAGGATAAGGAAAAAGAAAAAGAAGACGCCAAAGCCGATGATGTGGACGTTTCAAAGATTGACCCCAAAATGGTAGTGGCAGAGTTTAAGACTGGTGAAAAAATTGTGTTTTCAGAAATTCTAGAAAGCCTGAAAAGCTTACCAGAGCAGCTGAAAGCAGCACCTGTTGCCAAAATTTATGAAGCTTTATTAAACCGTGTTGTCGATATGAAGTTGATTTCTGAGGCGGCACGTAAGGATGGCTTGGATAAGGACCCAGCTGTTCTTGAGCGTCAAAAACAGGGCCATGAGGCTATTATCCAAAAGGCTTTCTTGGACTCTGAAACGAAAAAGCTTATTACTGCGGAAAAAATTAAGGAAAAGTACGGGGAACTTGTGAAAATGATGCCCAAGGACAATATGTCTATCCGGTTGCGTCATATTCTTGTGAAAACAAAACAAGAAGCCGAAGATTTAATTCGCAAAATCAACGCCAGCCCCAATAAGGTTGAAGCTTTTGATGCATCCGTTAGCGCGTCTATTGACGATCAAACTAAGGAAAACAAGGGTGATTTGGGGTATGTGAATTTGTCCGAATTACCTAAGGAATTCCGGGATATTTTCGCTAAGGCTACCAAGGGTGTTATGCTGTCTGAGCCTGTAAACTTAGGCGAAGTAGGCTATAGCATCATTCGTGTAGAGGATAAACGCCCCGTAGAAGCGCCGCAGTTAGAGGAAGTAAAGGGTGAAATTTCCCGCATGCTTTCTAACGAATTGGCCCTTAACGTCTTGAAAGACCTACGGACAAAATTCAAAACCGTGAAATACGATTTGGATGGTAAGATTTTAGAAGAAAAGAAAGAAGAGGCTCCAGCAGCACCTTCTGAGAAAGCTTCTTCCTAAGCAGCTATTGCCCAAGTTAACTTTGGCGATTAACCAAAAACAATGTGGCCCCCGCCTACGCGTGGGTCACATTATTTTTAAGTAATTTCCCAGCGGGAATCACTGCCTTTGAAATATAGTGAGACTCCTGTAATCTGGGCCTTCCATACCTTCTGCAACCACTGGTTTTGCTAGGCTTTTTTCAATACTCTATATTCAAAAAAGAGTCGTCTCGCTATATGTCTGTTGTTTTTATTTCAGAAATGGGGTATAGATTTGCATGTGTTCTGAATTCGTAAAGCACCTTGATTTAACAAACAGACAAAATTAGAAGGTGGTCATTATAAATTTCCGTAACCTTTTGGGAAAAAAAGATGATTAATTTTAGAGAGAACCTACACACAACTATTCCCCTGCTTCCTGTTCATGGGACAATTCTTCTACCCCGAACTGAACTGCCTATTCCCATTGCAGACCCTGATTATCTGAACATGATTTACGATTGCATAAAATCTAATAACATATTCGGCATTATTCAGCCCATTTTGGATGATCGAGATGATGCCTTAAAACTTTTTCAATCTGGTTGTGCGGGTATGATTATTGACATTGATGAACTAGATCAAAACCAGTTGCTGGTAACGGTAAAAGGTTTGTGTCGTTTTGATATTATTGATGAGGTCCAAAATAACAAAACATACCGCGAGGCCAACGTTTCTTTCGACCGCTACCTGCTGGACAGTATAGAGGAACTCGATTTTTCCTTTGATCGGGGCCGCCTTATGAAAGCCTTAGGGCCCTACTTTAAAGCTTTAGGTGTTGAACCAAATTGGAAGGAAATCAATAGAACGCCTAATGAAAAACTGATTGCGGCGCTCACCATGATATGCCCCCTTGGTGCTTTGGAAAAACAGGTTATTTTAGAAACCGTTACCCCAAAGGAACAGTCCAGCCTTATCACAACCATGATCGAGATGGCTTCATTTGACAAACCCCAGATGGGTTCTGTAGTTTATCACTAACTTTATTGCCATTTCAGGAGCCTCTCCATTACGCCGCATATTCCAAGACATATAGCCATTGTTATGGATGGAAATGGGCGGTGGGCCAAGGAAAGAGGGTTGCCAGCCATTTCTGGTCACCGTGCAGGGGCTGAGGCTGCCCGCAATATAGTAAAGGCAGCCGCTGATCTTGGGGTTGAATACCTGACGTTATATACCTTTTCCTCAGAAAATTGGCTGCGTGAACGTAGCTGGTTGGACGACTTTATGGGCTTGCTTCGGTGGTATCTTAAAAATGAACTTAAACAGTTAATGAATCATGGCGTACGTATTTGCGTAATTGGCAACACGTCTTTATTTGCGCAAGATATTCAAGATATGATTCACCATGTCCAAGAGGAAACCAAAAACAATACAAAAATAACGGTTGTTTTAGCCTTAAGCTATGGTGGACAAGACGAGATTGTTCGGGCCTGCAAGGCGTTGGCTTATAAGGTTCAAAAAGGCCACATGGAGCCTGAAGATATTACAGTAGATGTATTTTCAAACCACCTAGACACGCACCATATTCCCAACCCAGATTTACTCATTCGCACCAGTGGCGAACAGCGCATCAGCAATTTTTTGCTGTGGCAGCTGGCCTATACAGAATTTGTTTTTTCTGCTGCCCTGTGGCCAGATTTTTCACAAGAACATTTGCAAGATGCTATTAATATTTACTCCCAAAGAAACCGACGCTATGGATTGTACACTTCGTAAACCTATGAATGATTTTACCTTACGGTTTATAACGGCCTTATGTGCTGTTCCCCTTGTTGTTTTTATTGTGCACAAGGGTGCTCCTTATTTTGACCTACTTGCAGGTATTGTGGGTTTGGGCTTATTACGGGAATGGAACCGCCTGGTAACCTTACCAAAACTTCACCCAGGGTTTCTAGGTGGTGTTGCTTACATAGGGTCCGCATTGGCTATCCTTATTTTCTTTAGCCATAAAAGTGATATGCACAAACTATTTTTGCTGTGGTTGTTGGTAACTGTTTGGGCCACAGATATTGGCGCCTATATGGTTGGAAAAAGCCTAAAAGGGCCCAAACTGTCTAAGCGCATCAGCCCTAACAAAACCTGGTCTGGTTTTTTAGGGGGTGTGGCGTTGGCCTGTTTATGTTCTTATCTATTTAATTATTTTTATCCTATAGATTCCCTTGTCAGCTGGCCCCTTATGCTTATAACGGCAACCTTATCTGTGGGTGCCCACGGAGGGGACTTGTTAGAATCATGGGTAAAGCGCTACTTTGGCGTAAAAGACGCGGGCACCTTGCTGCCAGGCCATGGGGGTTTATTAGACAGGTTAGACAGTTTACTGTTTATTTCTATCCTATGTGGTTTATTTTACTGGGTTGGAATTATTAACTAAAATGACCAAACGGATTAGTATTTTTGGCTCCACAGGCTCTGTTGGCGTTAGTGCGGTAGAGGTTGTGTTGCAACACCCAGGAACTTTTCACGTAGTGGCCCTCACAGCACAAAACAATGTGCATAAACTTATAGAGCAGTGCCACCTTTTGCGACCAGAGTACGCTGTTATTGGCAACGAATCTCTTTACAGTACATTGCAAGAGGGGATCCAGGGGTTACCTACTCAGGCTTTTGCAGGTAAAAAAGCCATTGTAGATATAGCTTCAGTACGGGCAGATTGCTTTTTGTCAGCCATACTAGGCATTGCAGGCCTAGAATCTACCTACAAGGCTTTGGAGCATGGCACAGTGGTGGCTCTAGCCAATAAGGAGTCGTTGGTTGCCAGCGGTACCATCATGACCCAAAAAGCACAAGCTTGCGGTGCTACCCTAGTGCCTGTAGATTCTGAACACAGCGCCATTTTTCAGGTATTTGAACAAGAAAACAGAAGTCATATTGAAAAAATCATTTTAACGGCTTCGGGTGGGCCTTTTTACAAAAAATCTTTAACAGAACTCAACGATGTCACAGTTCAGCAAGCCATCAATCATCCCAATTGGTCTATGGGGGCAAAAATTTCAG
Organism: Patescibacteria group bacterium; assembly: GCA_044359765.1. Lineage (GTDB taxonomy): Bacteria > Pseudomonadota > Alphaproteobacteria > Paracaedibacterales > CAIULA01 > CAZDVK01. The sequence goes on from JBIKLN010000012.1 coordinate 22,892, forward strand.
TGGATTCAGCAACTCTTATGAATAAGGGGCTTGAGCTTATAGAAGCTCACCACCTATTTCATATGGATGAATCAAAAATTGAGGTAGTTATTCATCCCCAGTCCATTATTCATTCCATGGTCGCTTACAACGACGGTTCTGTTTTAGCTCAAATGGGAACACCGCATATGAAAACTCCCATTGCTTACGGTCTATTCTGGCCAAAACGGCTATCAACAGATGTGGCGCCTTTGGATTTGCCAAAACTTCATATGCTTACATTTTTTGAGGCTGATGAAAAACGGTTTGAACCCCTAGCCCTTGCGCGGGAAAGCTTAAGAGTTGGGAAAACACTTATTTTCAATGCCGCCAACGAAGTAGCTGTGCATGGGTTTTTAACGGGCGCTATTCCTTTTTTGGCAATTGTGGACCAGGTAAAGCAAGCCCTAAATACTTTTGACTTTCCTGCCCCCCAATGTCTTGAAGAAGTTCTGTATCAAGATACCCATGTGCGACGTAACATGAATTTACAATAACACGTCAGCGAGGATTCCTAAAAAACCACGAACCTGCCACTTGAAACGTGATCCAAAGGCCTGCAAGAATCATGGGCAAACTAAGGGCTTGGCCCGTAGTGATGGGGCCTATAAATCCTTCGGGTTCGCGAACAAACTCCACACAAAAACGGCACACGCCATAGCCTAAAAAGAAAACGCCCACATTGATGCCCGGCCATCGTTGCGGGATTTTTTTACGCCACATAAAAAAAAGTATACCCCACAAAAGAAGGCCCTCCAAACAGGCTTCGTACAGTTGGCTGGGATGACGATTGAGAAGATCTACCTTTGGAAAGATGCAGGCCCAAGGCATTTTTGTAACCGTACCGTATAATTCCTGGTTAACAAAATTTGCCAGGCGTCCTAAGCCCAACCCAATGGGTGTGGCCGCCGCTAATAAATCGCCAAATTGCCATGTAGGGACATGAAAGACGCGGCAAAAAACAACAGCAGCAATGAGGGCCCCTACAAGCCCACCATGAAATGACATTCCGCCCTTCCAGGTCATAAAAATATGCAAAGGATTTTGAATGTAATAAGCTAAGTCGTAAAACAACACGTGACCTAAGCGCCCGCCTATAATAATGGCAACCACCATCCAGCCTACAAAATCATCCATACGTTTTTCAGGAATGGCAATGCTGTAATTTCGAATCAGATACTTACAATACGTGGCACCTAAAAGAAGGCTTACCACATAGGCTACGCCATACCAATAAATGGTTATAGGCCCCACACTTATAAGCACAGGGTTTAAATCAACAACAAAAGCTAACATAAAAAAACCTAACGCGTGATGCGGATGCGGTATTTTAGGTCCACATCCGTTCCTGGGGATACCTGAACAATCCAGTAAATTTGGTTAGAACCATTTTGCTGGTGGCCAATATTTTCGCGCACCACAACCCATTCTGCCCCTTCTGGAAAATCTAAAGGCACACGAATGGAAATGGGTTTTTTGTCAGCCTCAGAAGCATCTAAAGGCAGCTTGTTGCGAATGCTAAGGCGATAATTAGCCTCAATAGTCTTATCTAGTTTTTTGTATTCCGTTTGAACTAATTCCGTTTCAATAAACCTGAGTCGTTTCACACCCAAGGACGCACTTCCTTCAAAGGATAAATTGGGAATTTTAACGCTGACCTCTTGACCTGAATCTGTGTGGGGAATTTCTGTTTTTCCAAGAACCTGAACATGCCCATTTGTGTCTTCGCAAGACAAGGTGGCTGTTCCAAGGGGCAGGGGCACACCCATTCCCTGTTCCTTTACGTTGGCAAAAGAAACCCACGTTTCCACAGGTGGGGTGGCCGATTTGCCCCCCATATCTTCCAAAAAGGCCGCGCCTACAAAAATTCGGTAGTCCTGGTTAACAGTAACATCGTGGGCTGAAGACCAGTTGAAATACTTACTAGATTGGCGGGCCAAAGCTGACACGTTATTCAAAAAGTAGGTATGACCACCTTTGTTTGCGGGGTGAGGGTCTTCCTCCTTGCTTTCTGGCACTGAAGAAAATGGCAAATTAGTATCAATAAACTGCAGGTTTAACCGGGGAAAATCTACATCTGTCTGGTTTTTCACCTCTAGCCAGCTGTTTACATGAACTTTTTGATAGTTTGCAGAAAAATGAAAGGCATAGGACGTGTTCCACGAAATATTCTGGAAAGCATACTGATAACGCAGGTTGGTTTGGGGAAACACAGGGGTTCCAGTAAGGGAAAAGGAAATATTATGAGATTTATTGCCCTGGGGGTGAAATTCATAGTCCAAAATACTAACATTCGGGTCACCAATAGACGTAATGAAGGTTTCTTTTAAAACACTTGCTGGCACACCGTCAATAATATGGGAAGCAGTAGAATTATCCAGCTGTAGGGCTCTTTCAAGCTTTATAAACCCCCCATCCCTATAAATTGTTAAGTTAGAACATTCTTTTTTAGGTGTCGGCGCTTTTGGAGCCTCTGAGCTCATGGACATATGTCCGCAAAGGGAAGAAAGGGCAAGAACCTTAATTAGTCGTTTTGGCATTTTTTTCATATATATCTCCTAACTGTTCAAGGGAGCGGGGAAGAGCCTCTAACTGTACCAGAGTGTCTATGGCTTTACTGTCAAGACTGGAATCAATATCTTGAAATTTACGAGCACTAACCAAAACACGCCGTTCGAAAGATGCCACAGTACTATTGTAACTGTCTACCATTTGGTGCACATGGCGGCCCATTTTGGAAAAATGCTGAGTCATATCGTTCAGACGTTTGTAAAGTTCCCGCCCTAAGTTGCTTATGGTCTTTGCGTGCTCAGCTATGTTTTCTTGGCGCCACCCAAAGGAAACGGCGCGTAATAGGGCAATTAAGGTGGTGGGTGTGGCCAAAATAACCTTTTCTTTTACCCCATATTCAATTAAGGATGGGTCCCGTTCTAGGGCAGCGCTGAAAAATGCCTCGCCTGGTAAAAACATAACCACAAACTCAGGTGATGGTTGGAACTGCTCCCAATATGCCCGTTGAGACAAGGCTCGCACATGGGTGCGCACTTGACGTGCGTGGTCGTCCAGCAACGCGGCCCGTTTTTCTTCATCCGTGGCCTCTAGGGCTTCCAAATAGGCAGATAGGGGGGTTTTGGCATCCACAACAATTTTCTTATCACCTGGGATATGAACAACCAAATCGGGCCGTAAACGGCCATCTGCTGTGGTTGTTTGTTCTGTAAAATCACAATGGGGAATCATGCCCGCCATTTCCACAACGCGCTTTAACTGCATTTCTCCCCATTGACCACGGCCTGTGGGCGTGCGAAGGGCCTTAACTAGGTTAGCTGTTTCAGAACGCAAATCTTTTTGAGATGACAGAAGATCCATTAGTTGGCGACGCAAATCTGTAAATGACTCAACCCTTTCTTTTTCCAATTGGGTGATTTTTTGGTCAACCAAATTCAATGTTTTATGAACAGGGTCCACTACGTCAACAAACTGTTTTTGCTTTTGTTCTAAATCTACTTTAGAAGTTTCCAAAAAATTCTGAAAGCTTGTTTTGGCAAGTTCTAAAAAAGACGTATTGTTGGCCAACAATGCTTGTTGAGATAAGGCCTGGAAACTTTCGGATAGTTGGTTTTGAAGATGTTGGAACATGTCTATTTTTGACTGCATTAACTGCCGTTCGTGATGCAGTAAAGTTTTAAGTTCCGTATTTTCCTGGGTTAGGGTTAAAACCTGAACCCGCGCATCGCTTAGATATTGGTCGCTTGTGTCTTTAGCCTGCAGAAGGCTTTGCATTTTTTCTTCATACACGGCTAAATGGGTTGCCATGCGGCTCCGTTTTTTCTGCAAAATAACAAGGGTCACAGCTAAAATAAAAGCGCAGGAACCTGAAATAATAGAAATCAAATCAAGCAAAATCTTACAGTCAAAAACCAAATCATACTGGCAGTATAAAGGGTGTTCATAGGCATGTCTAGAAGCATTCAGGAATCTGTAGAAATTGCCACTGAGCTTTTTTTTGTAAAAATATTTTTCCGATTATTCTGCAAACATTTCCCGCAAAACTGTTAAAACTTTTTTTTGAGCTGACTTAGGTAAAAGCCCCAATTTTTTAATAAGTCGCCCTTGGTCAAGGGTGCGAATTTGGTCTAGGGCAATTTGCCCTTTCTTTTCCTCAAACCTCAAGGTAACGCGTGTTGGATAGGCTCTCTCTTTCGTGGTCATAGGGGCTACAATAACTGTTGTTAAATAATTATTCATTTCATTAGGGGATACAATAACACAGGGTCTTGTTTTTTGAATCTCAGCGCCTTGATTTGGATCTAAATTCACCAAATATATATCAAAACGATTGAGCTCTTTAAAATTCCCTACCATTGCCATTCCTCGTCATCCCATTCATTTGCAAAAGCCTGTACGTCACTAAAATCCTGCGGACGAGAACTCTCTAAAGAAAACATCTCCTTCCACCCTTGTCGTGAAGAATCCGCTGCTTTAATAAGCAAATTGTGATCAATAACCTCAATAGTGACGGTATTTTGAAATCCGCACTGTTCCAAAATCGATTTAGGGATACGAATCCCCTTTGAATTTCCAATAGATATAATAGGAGCGCGCATGAAAAAACCCACTTGGTAAATGTAATTACATTATACCTACATTTTGATGTTTTTCAATGGTATTTAAACAAGGTGTGCAAAAGCCACATTGTAAACTACATTGTGCCTTGTGTATGGGGTGGTTCCATACTGCCAAGATTTTTAATTTTCACCTTAGCGTAGACTTCGTTTTGGGACATAAGAATGGTTCCAGGGCGTACCCGTTCTAGGATAGAGCGTACAAAGGGCCGAACCAGGGCTGTGCATATCAAAACAGGGGTTTCACCTTTTTGCGACATGCGGTCATAGGTTTGACGAACGCAGTTGATAAAATCTTGAATTAAACTAGGGGCCATGGCCAGCTGGCGACTATCGGCGTCATTTCCAATTATGGAATCGGCAAAGCTTTGTTCCCATTCACCTGGCAGTGTAATGATATTCAAGGTGTTTTCATGGTCTACGTGGCTCATGGTGATTTGACGGCTCAGGCGTAGACGCACATGTTCTGTAATAACCGACAGGTTTCTGGAAAAGGCGCTGGCTTCTGCAATCCCTTCTAGAATAGTTGGTAAGTCCCGAATAGATACCCTTTCACTGACCAAATTTTGCAAAATACGCTGAATTCCCCCCACAGTAATTTGGCCAGGAACCATATCATTTAGCAGCTTTTTGTATGCATCAGAACAATTATCTAATAGTTTCTGCACATCACCATAGGTTAATAAATCCCACATATTATCTTTAATAACCTCAGACAAATGAGTGGTTAAAACTGTTGGTGCCTCTACAATTGTGTAGCCAAGATTTTGGGCCTTGCTTTTTTCCAGTTCTGATATCCACATGGCGGGTAGGCCAAAACTGGGTTCACGGGTATGTTCACCATCTAGGATGATGTCTTTACCATCAGGGTCCATAACCAAAAAATGGTTGGGGCGCAAATCACCCTTTCCAGACTCAAGTTCTTTAATGCGAATAATGTATTCATTAGCTTGCAGTTGCAAATTATCTTGCAGTCGAATGGATGGAATAATAACCCCCAACTCTGTGGCCATTTGTTGGCGAAGGTTACGAATTTGGTCTGTAATGCGGTGCCCTTTTTCTTGATTTAACAGGGCCAATAGACCATACCCCATTTCAATGCGAATGGCGTCAATTTGTGGGGCGCTTGTCATAATATCTGCAGCATGCTTTTGTGGCGACAGGGCCTCTTCTGCGCCGTCCACAGCCTGTTCAGGCGCTATGGTTTCTGCTTCTCGTTCATGTTTTTGTTTTTGCGATAAGAACCAAGATGACCCCCCCGTAATACCTGAAAGCAATAGAAAGGGAAACAAGGGAATACCCGGTAAAAGCCCCATGGCAATCATCAAAAATGAACTCATGCCCAACGCTGTGGGGTAGGCACTTAATTGGCCAAACAAGGCGCGATCTGTGGCGCCTTCAATACCTGCTTTTGAAACCAAAAGGCCAGCTGCTGTGGAAACCACCAAGGCTGGAACTTGAGAAACAAGGCCGTCACCTACGGTTAACATGGTGTAGGTACGTGATGCATCCACAAAATTCATGTCATTTTGTGCTACGCCAATAATAACACCACCAATAATGTTGATAAATGTTATCAATAATCCAGCTACGGCATCACCACGCACAAATTTAGCCGCACCATCCATGGCACCATAGAAATTGCTTTCTGATTCCAGTTCTTTGCGGCGTTTTTTAGCCTCTGATTCATTAATAAGTCCGGCAGATAAATCGGCATCAATGGCCATTTGTTTACCAGGCATGGCGTCTAAGCTAAAACGGGCAGAAACCTCTGCAATGCGGCCAGAACCTTTGGTAATAACAACAAAGTTCACGATAATTAAAATAGCAAATACAATAAGCCCAATAACATAATTTCCGCCCATGACGAATTCCCCAAAGGCCTTAATAACGTTACCAGCTGCATGAGACCCCTCATGACCATGGGATAAAATCAACCGGGTAGATGCCACATTTAAAGATAGGCGAATCATGGTGGAAACCAAAAGAATTGTTGGAAACGAACTAAACTCTAATGGTTTTTCAATAAACAAAGATGTCATTAAAATCATGACAGAAAAGGTAATGGAAATGGCAAGACATAAATCCATTAAAACGGCGGGCATGGGCATAATTAAAATGACCATGATAATAATCATTCCTAAGGCAAAGGCAATATCTGTGCGCTTTAAAATAGCCCCTAGGTTGGCAGAAAATGGATTTTGTAATGCTTGTTCCATGCCTTATCCCTTAGCTAAATGGGCTGGAATTGTAATACCCGCTTGGCTGTATTCCCGTAATTTATTGCGTAAGGTTCTGATAGAAATACCTAAAATATTAGCCGCATGGGTTCGGTTGCCAAAACAATGGTTTAAGGTTCCAATAATGAGTTCCTGTTCTACGTCTGACATTTTGCGACCAACCAGAACGGGGTTTGCTTCCTGATCATGAACAGTTTGAACCTTTTGCTGAGTGCTGAGCCCTAGAATATCATCAGCTTTTATCATGGTGTCTTGGCTAAGTAACACAGCGCGGTGCATGCTGTTTTCAAGCTCTCGAACGTTTCCAGGCCATGGGTGACTGCGCAAAGCCTGTGTGGCAGAGTCACTTAATTTTTTGTTATCCAAACTATTAAAAGCCACGTATTTTTCAATAAAATGCTGTGCGAGAGGAACAATGTCTTCTACCCTTTCCCGCAACGGTGGAATATGGGCATTCACAACATTCAAACGGAAATAAAGGTCTTCACGAAATTCGTTAGCTTTTACCGCATCTAACATATGGCGGTTTGATGTGGCAATAATGCGGATATTTACCTTTACGGGCATGCTACCCCCCACACGGTCAATGACCCGTTCTTGAATAGCACGTAATAACTTTGCCTGTAATCTTGGGTGCATTTCTGTGACTTCGTCTAAAAGTAGGGTTCCACCCTCAGCTTCTTCAAATTTCCCAATTCGTCGTGCTACAGCCCCTGTGAAGGCCCCTTTTTCATGGCCAAATAATTCTGATTCTAGTAAATTTTCAGGAATGGCTGCGCAGTTTAGGGAAATGAAAGGGTTATTCGCACGCTTAGATTTTTTATGAATATAATGGGCCAGAACTTCTTTTCCCGTGCCCGATTCGCCCGTAATCAGAACATTGGCTTCGCTTGGGGCAATTTTATCCACAAGTTTGACAAGTGACAGCATTCTTGGGTCATTACAAATGAAAGGTTTTTCTTCCTGTGCTACGGCGCTTAGAACTGCTGCAATTAATTCAGGGTCAGGGGGAAGGGGTATGTATTCCTTGGCCCCATGACGAATGGCATCAGCTGCTTCTTTTGGGTTGGCAGCAATGCCACAAGCCACAACGGGTATGAAAATACGTTCTTGTTCTAAACTGTCTACAAGGGCCTTGATGTTAAGCTTTAAGTCCACCATAACAAGATCAGACCCCTTGCCAGAGCGTAAAGCCTCCATAGCTTCTTCTATCGTATCCACATTAGAAACTTTAGCGCCTTTGGCTAATGCAATTTTTGCAGCTGTGCTCACGTATCCATTTAAAACACCAACAATAAGAATGCGCATAGTTAGCTCCGATCTGTTTTAATAATTTCTGTCATGGTAATGCCAAGGCGGTCATCTACCAAAACCACCTCACCGCGTGCCACAAGGCGGTTGTTTACGTATACGTCTATGGCTTCGCCAACACGCCTGTCCAGTTCAACCACAGCACCACGGCCCAGCTTTAACAGTTGATTGACAGGCATGGTTGCACGACCCAAAACAGCGGAGATTTGAACAGGAACGTCATATACGGCCTCCAGTTCTTTTCCAATAGCCGCCTGGGCAACAGAGGACTTAACCTCCTTTTCCATCGTGTCTAAAAATTCACTGACAAGTGGATCGGTTAAAACATTTTCTTCGGGTATTTCGCTCATAGACCTGCCTCATTTGTTGAATTGTTGCTGCTGGGAAACATGATATTTTCAATTTTTTGGACCACTTCCTCCATGCTCCAGCGGGCACCACCTTGATCCCAGTGAATGTCAAAATCAAAGGGGTGTAATTCTGCAGATGTTTCTATGGAAATATGGTCAAAAATTGTGGGAACTAACATGTGGAGGTTTTCTTTTAAAAAAACCTCACGTTCTGGATGAATTTTGACGACCACAGGTTGTTTTTGACGCAAATGTGACAAAACCATTTGTACTTTGTTCAACATTTCATTATTCATGTTGTTTTCCATGTACAGGGGAAGAATTTTGCGAAAAATTGCCTGGCATACCAATAGGCTGTTGTTTTGCAAATAGGTACTTTGCATAGTTTGTTCAGCCAAAATTTGTGATAATTTTTCTGACATGCTTTTAAGCTGCAGCTGTATAGAGCGGTTGATTTCTTCGTTTGATTTACGATAGCCTTCTTGTATACCGTCTTCGTGTCCTTTTGCATAGCCTTGATCAAAGCCTGATCGGTGAGCTACAGAAATATCTTCGTCACTGTAGTGATGCTGGGCTTCTTCTGCCAAAACACCGTTTTCTCGAGATTCGTCGTAATTTGTAAAGCGGAAAAGATTTTTATCCATAATTATCCTACCAATTGGTCTCCTTCCTCTTTACTGTTGGCTAAGAAGATAGAACCACTTGCCGCCAACTCTCGTGCGACTCCCACTATATAGGTTTGTGCTTCTTCTACGTCTCTGAGGCGTACCATGCCCATGGACTTAATATCATCGCGCATTAATTTGGCTGCGCGTTCCGACATATTGCCAAAGAACACATCTTGCACGTCTTCTGATGCACCCTTAAGGGATAGGGCCAATTTTGTTTTATCTGCTGTCCGAATAAGGGTTTGCATGCTGTTGTTGTCAATATTGCCCAAATCTTCAAATGTAAACATGAGGGAACGAACCCGTGCGGCAGATTCATGATTTTCTTCATCCAATTTTTTCAAGAAACGTACTTCGTTTGTTCTGTCAAAGTTGTTGAATATTTCTGCTACCATTTCGTGGGTGTCACGGCGTACGCCGCGGGCTAGGTTGCTCATAAATTCGTTACGCAAGGTTTCTTCAATATTGTCTAAAATTTCCTTACGGATGGGCTCCATACGCAACATGCGTAAGATAACCTCAATGGCCAAGGGTTCGGGCAAAATACCAATAATGCGCGACGCACTTTCTGCCTTAACGCGTGACAACACAACAGCAACGGTTTGTGGGTATTCGTTCTTTAGGTAACTTGCCAGCATTTCTTCATGCACATTGCTGAGTTTGTCCCATAGGGTTCGACCTGCTGGGCCCCGTAGGTCTTCTAAAAATTGGTTGGCATTATCACGGCCCAAAATTTTCCCAAGAAGACGTTCTGTACTTTCTACAGACCCAACCAAAGACCCTGTGGAGGACATTTGACTCACGAAATCAATCATGGTGGTTTCAACCATTGTGGGCTTTACCGTTCCTAAGCGGCTCATAGCCTGGGAAAGTTCCCGAATTTCGTCAATATCTAATAGGGAAAAAATCTTGGCAGCCTGCTCCTCAGGGAGGCTTAGCAACATAATTGCTGCCTTTTCCAGGCCTTTTATTTTTTTCTTATCGCGTTCACCAGCCATAATTACCTACTCACTTATCTGCATACATCCAGCTGCGCAAAATGGAAACGGCTTCTTCTGGGTGCTTATCAATAATTTCACGAATTTTCTTCACCGAAGAATCCTTTACATCACTAGCAGCTGAGTTCATAAAACTGTCTAACTTGCTTTTTTTCTTTTTAAAATTATACTCGTCTCCCTCCTCGTCATCTTCCTCGTCTTCTTCTTCACCTGTTTCATTGCCTTCTTCCTCCTCATCTGGGGCGCCATCGGAACGAATTCTTTTCTGACGTGGTAATTGCCTTCCAGAAGCATTTGCAAACGCCGAATAACGGCTGATTTGTAAATTTTTATCAGCCACCATAAGTAGGAAGGGTTTTAGAACAAGAATGGCGAAAACAAGGCCTACGATGGAAATAACACTAATTTCAATAATTTTTGTGTAATTTAAAGTTTTGGCCCATTTTCCCCACTCAAATACGTCAGGAGTATCTGGCGTTTCAGAAAACTTCATGCTGACAACTTTTATGTTGTCTCCTCTGTCTTCTTTAAAGCCTACGGCGCTTTTAATTAGGGCTGTTATTTGGTCTAATTCTTCTTGGGGGCGGGGGGAAAATTGGTTGTTATTATAGGTTCCATCCACAAGAACAGCGATGGACAGGCGTTTAACGGCACCTGTTTCTTTAATGTGAGTTTTTGTGGTGTTGGAGATTTCGTATGTGACATTTTCCTCTGTTTTTGTAGCTTGGTTCTTATTTTGGGCTTGGCCACCTTGTCCGCCACCATCGGGCAAAGCATTTTGGATAGACACATTATCAACGGCTGCGGCCTCATTCGCGTTACTGCCTTCTTCTGCTGTGGTGGAAGATCGTGCAACTTGACCGTCTGGGTTAAATTCCACGCTGGTCATGGTGACTTTGTCAAAATCCATTTCTGCCGTTACCTCAGCCCGTGATTTTCCAAAACCAAGGGTTTTGTCTAGCATAGATTCAATGGCCCTAGAAATTTTGGATTCATAGCTTTGGCGAATGTCTTGTTGACTTGTAAAGCTGTCTCCTGCCTCAAGTCTGTCATTTCCTTTTGCCAGTAGATTTCCCTTATCATCCACAATGGAAATTTTATCTAAGGTTAAGCTTGGAACAGCTGATGCTACTAAATATTGAATGGATTGAACTTGGGTAACAGAAAGGCGCGCAGCCCCTTTCATTTTTAAAATAATAGAGGCAGCAGGCTGTTGTTTTTCTTGTGAAAACAGCTCCCGTTTTGGCAAAACAAGGTGCACACGTGCAGATTGAACGCCTTGGATGGTTCGAATAGATTTTGAAAGTTCACCCTCCATGGCTCTAAGACGGTTAATATCTAGTAAGGCTGTTGTGCTGCCCAGCATGTCGCTTTTGTCAAAAATTTCATAGCCAAAGCTGCCACCTGTAAGCATGCCGTCTTGGGCAAGTTCCATACGCAACCGTGCCACTTGGTCTGTTGGTACATAAATCTGTGTGCCGTCACCCTTTACGTCTGTTGGCACATTCATGGATTTGAGCTTTTCAAGGATGCGCCCCCCATCTGCAGGATCTAACTGAGAAAACAGCAAGCTCATGTCAGGTGAGGATGTGCGCACCATTAAAAAAATGAAAAAAACCATAATGCCCATAAATGCGGCAAATAGAAGGGCAACGCGCTTTGGGCCAAGGTTTTTAAGTATGTCTAAAATGCTTTTCAATTTTAAAATAAATTTTAAATAGTTTCCTCTAAGCCCATCCTAATGGAAAAAGTTTAAATAAAAGGTTAACGATAGGGAAAAATTTGCCTATTTTTTTTTCCTATATAGAAAAAAAATCCATTTAGAAAGAAGCCAAAAAAAAAATTGTAGGCTGGGCTATTCTTCAGCGGGCACCTGACCAGACAAGATCCACAGGAAAAGTGACTTGTTCTATAAGTTTCCCAATTGTAACGTTTCCACGAACAGTTATTTCCAAAGCCTGTGTTTGGGAATTAAAACCTACAACCTTCACAAAAACATGACGAATCCGTGGTTCAAAAGTTGTAATAGATTGTTCGCACAACCGGGCAATTTCTGCCCACTGAGAGGGGCTTGTGCCGTCAAAAGACTGAAAATCTGCTAAGCCAAAAAGGGACGGAATACCAAAATTCAAGGGGTTATCTTTCATGTCTTCGTAATCTTTATGTGTTGCTGTCCTGCGTGTATTTAAAATTTTGGAAATTTCATTAACAACAGATGCAACCACTTCTTGGGAATTCATAAAATTCTTAGAATAGTCTTCGGAATCTTCGTGAGGTTCCTCATCCACAAGCAAGTCAAACAGGGGGCGCTTCATACCAAAAAATGGTTTAGGTTCACGGTAGTCTATGGCTTTTTTCACGACACGTCTCCAGATGATTGTTTGAGGGACAAATTTCAGACAGTAGTTCCTGCGGGTCAGTGTATCAAAAAAGCCTAACAAAACCAATGGTTGAAGAAGGTATGGAAGGCCCAAATTATAGGAGTCCCGCTATCCTTGCCTCATATAGCGTGCACTTTATAAATTGGGTATGCGTCATTCGTCGCTCATGTACGCGTATGTACACTTCGTCTCCTCATTCCTGTACCCAAATTAAAAGTTCTGCGCTATAAATCTCAGAGGGGAGGAAACTTACACAACCTACAACTTTCCCTTGATTAAACACATAACTGTGGCCAGAATATGGCAAGAGTTTTTGCGAAAGATCAAGGGAATCCTTTAATGGCTACATACCCAGCCCTTCGGTTGCGACGCCTACGTGGAGCGTCTATGCGTACCCTTGTGAAAGAAACCATTCTGGAAAAACGCCATTTGATTTTACCTTTATTTTTAAAAGGCGAAACGGGTGAAAAACATCCCATCGACAGTATGCCAGGGCATTTCCAAATCCCCTTAAATAAACTACTTGCTGAAATTGATGAAATCGTAAGCTTGGGAATTCAGACCCTTATTTTATTCGGTATTCCAGACAAAAAAGACGCTGAAGGTTCGCAGGCCTACACGCCAGATGGGATTGTGCAAAAGGGAATTAAGCTGATTCAAGAACATGCCCCTCATCTGCTGCTTATAACTGATGTGTGCCTATGCCAATATACCAATCACGGTCACTGTGGGTACGTTAAGGACAATGTTGTATGCAACGACACATCTTTGACACTGCTAACGAAACAGGCTATCAGCCACGCCAGAGCCGGTGCTCATGTGGTGGCCCCAAGCGCTATGATGGATGGCATGGTTTCTGCCATTCGAACAGGTCTGGACGAGGCTGGGTTTTCCCACATTCCGATTCTAAGCTACGCTGTCAAATACCACTCTCATCTATACGGCCCTTTTCGCAAGGCGGCTGAAGGTTCGCCAAAGCACGGTGACCGAAGCACCTACCAAATGGATTATGCCAATGGCGGCGAGGCCTTGCGCGAAGCCCAATGCGATGTGCAGGAAGGCACCGATATGCTGATGGTAAAGCCAGGCCATACATATTTAGACGTTATTTATCGTATTAAACAGGCCCATCCACACATTCCCCTATGTGCCTACCATACCAGTGGTGAATTTGCCATGATTAAGGCCGGTGCAGATAAGGGGTGGTTAGATGAAAAAAAAGTAGCACACGAAGTTTTAACAGCTTTGCGTCGTGCAGGGGCTGACTTCATTATCACTTATTATGCAAAAGAAATGGCCCCATTTTTGTAAATGATATTCCATTCCATTATTCGTTTTTTAAGCCAAAATTTAGATTGCAAAAACCTAGCGGCCAGCCAGGCCAAACTGCAGGCAATGTATAAAAGCCTACCCAATACCCGATCCCTTCAAACACATTATGAGCTAGCTTCCTATATTGTAACGCGCATGCCCGCAACTTATGCCGTATTAAAACGGTGCTTTATGGAGCTGCCCCCTCATTTTTCACCAAAAACAATTCTTGATTTAGGAACGGGTCCAGGAACGGCTTTATGGGCCTGCCTGGATTCTTTTTCAGAAATATCCACACTTCACGGTTACGATTATCATCCAGAGCTGCTAGCCCTTGCCCAAAGGGTTGTAGATGAATTCCACATCCCCAACATCACGCTAGAAAATGGACGGCTGGAACATTTTCCCATCTCTTCACCTTCTTATGACCTGGTCATACTTAGTTATGTGTTAAACGAATGTTCAATAGAAACGGCATGGACGGTGTCAGAAAAAGCTTTTGACCTAACACAAGGGGCTTTGCTTATTACTTTACCAGGCACTCCCCGTGATTTTCATCTGTTATTAAACCTACGCCGAAAATTTATTGAAAAGGGGGTGGCCCTATGGGCCCCCTGCCCACATTTGGGCCCGTGCCCTTTAGAGCATGGAGATTGGTGTCATTTCTCAGAACGCCTTCAGCGCACCCCTTTACACAAGACCCTAAAGAAAGGGAGCTTAGGGTATGAAGATGAAAAATTTTGTTACTTACTTTTAGGGCACCTTCCGAAAGAGGCTTACAAAAGAATCATAAAACCCCCACAACATAAAAAAGGCCACGTTCTGCTATCTGTGTGCACAGAAACAGGTGCAGAACAACAGCACACCGTTTCCCAAAAAGACCCAACCTACAAACTAATAAAAAAGAAAAACTGGGGAGATCAAATTATGTGAACTTATACAGAGCCAACTTTACTCTTTCTTCATAACTTAGTTGTTTGTATTCTTTCATCTGCAATACCTTTCTGTGTCTACTTATTCAACAAACACATTAAGGCGTTGCACTTCATTTTAGAAGAGGCGAGATGACTCCTTATTTGAATGTAAAGTAGTCAAGAAAGAGTCGTCTTGCTATATTACAAAAAGAAGCTCAGCGAACATTGGCTGTGCTATAGCGGAAATTGGTTGTGCTATATAAGAGCTCTCTTGTGGATAAAAAGTTAAGAAATGGTTAAAATCCGCCCCTTTGGGGCCCACCTGAGCCCCGAAAATCATGTGGGGCCCACCCCGCCACACAACCTCGACAAAACGCCTCCTTATCCCTCTCGCCAAGCCCTAATTCAGGCAAAGCCCGACCCAGAGCAAACGAGGGTGTCTCTTCCCAAATGGATTCCACCCACTTAACAAGCCACGTCTATAACCGTACGCGTTATAATAACGTGTGAGGAC
>JBIKLN010000013.1:0-37958 GCA_044359765.1 Patescibacteria group bacterium
ATGAATCAGAATGTCTTTGTTTTTTTCAGTGCCAAAGATCTTCTTAAAGGCTACATCGTTTTTAGGGTCAAGAAATTTGCTAATAGGCATAAAGATTATCTACATATGGAAATTCAAATTTTATTTGTGCGTGCTTCTAAAATCAATTATAATAAGCTCCGCCCTATTCACGTAAACTCTAACAGTATTTTTATTTTTTATAAAGAACTTTGACACTGTTTGCTAAATGAGAACATTATCAATTTGATGTTACAGCAATTGCTGTTTTCATTGAAGAAAAATTAGTAACTAGATAGTATTGGTGTATATTTTTTATTTTTTTCATGATGTGTGGTTTTTATGGCAAAAAAAGTTGCGGTTCTGATGGGTGGTTGGTCCAGTGAAAGGGATGTATCCCTAAGTTCAGCGAACGGTGTTATAAACGCCTTGCGTGAACGTGGGTACGACGTAACGCCTATTGATGTGCAAAAAAACCTATTTCAGTTTATTGACGATATTCAAAAAGCCAACCCTCATGTTATTTTTAATTCCCTTCATGGTACGGGGGGGGAAGATGGTGTTATTCAGGGGGTTCTTGACATGCTTCAAATTCCCTATACGCATTCAGGGGTTACGGCTTCGGCTGTGGCTATGAATAAAATTATGTCTCGTAAAATTTTTGAACATGATGGTTTGTGTATTCCTAGGTGGAAAATTATGCTGCTAGAGGATGTTTTAAAGGAAAACCCCATGGATTTTCCTTATGTGGTTAAACCCATTGGCGAAGGTTCAAGCCGGGGGGTTAGCATTGTGCGCACAGACACCGAACGCCTCAGGGCTTTTGATGGGTGGACTTATGGCGACCATGTTCTTGTGGAAGCCTATATTCCAGGTCGGGAAATTCAAGTGGCTGTTATAAATGGCAAAGCCACAGGGGTCATCGAAATTTGCCCAAAAAACGGTTTTTATGATTACGATGCAAAATATACAGACGGTATGGCCAGCCATATTATGCCTGCTCCATTGGTTGAGGAAGATTATAAGCAAGCCCTTCAATTGGCAGAGCAGGCCTATGAATCTCTCCATTGTCGTGGGGTTGCACGGGTTGACTTTCGTTTTGATGACACAAAAATGCCCTCTAAGTTTTATATTTTAGAGCTTAATACCCAACCTGGCATGACTCCCCTATCTTTGGTTCCAGAAATTATGGCGTATCATCAGGTTTCTTTTTCTGACCTTGTCCATCAGATGGTTGAAGAGGCCCGATGCGATTAGGGTTTACAAATCTCTTTAGGACAAAGAAAAATAAACGTCCTACAAAAGACAATGACGGGCGTGGTGGGCGACGCCCTCGACCCCAACGTATAACCCGTTCTAAATGGCGTCGTCCTGAATATCGCTTGGGCATGGGGATTGGGGGCTTTGTGGGTATTATATGCCTGGGATGGCTTGCTTTTTTTATGGAATACCCTCAAAAAATAGCCACATGGTCCCAGAACAAGCTGGTTATTTTCACATCTCACATAGGGTTTCGTTTAGAAGAAGTTTTATTGGAGGGGCGTCAGAATTCCCCTCAAGACGTTGTTTTAAAGGCCATTCAGGCCAAAAGGGGAGACCCCATCCTGGCCTATAGCCTGGAAACAATCCGGGAGAATTTAGAAAAAATAGATTGGATCAAAACCGCCGTTGTTCAGCGTCGACTGCCAAATGTTTTGTATATCCGCATCACAGAACGTCAGCCTATTGCGCTTTGGCAGCATCAAAAACAGCTGTTTTTTGTGGATACGGAAGGGGTGGTCATTAATTCCCCCATTCTTCCCTATTTTCAAAAGCTACCTGTGGTGGTGGGGGCTGATGCTCCTGCTCATACGCCAAAAATTTTATCTATTTTGGAAAAATTTCCTGAAATTTCAAAAAAAATAACGGCCTTGAATCGTATTCGCCAGCGACGGTGGGATATGACCCTAGAAGGAACCATACAGGTGAAATTACCAGAGGACCATTTGGAAGACGCCCTAACCCGGTTGACCCTTTTGATTCAGCAGCAAAAAATCAGTTCTTCGGAAACTTTGGTTGTGGACTTGCGCCTTCCTAAGCAAGTAATTATGCGTCTTACGCCTACGGCAAACGTGCGTCTAAAGGTTAAAGGTAAGGAAACCTAATAAATCCCAGGAATTACTAACACAAAGGCCGTTGCAGAGGTTCAGACACATGTGATAGTTGGGGCTTTCCTGGTGGTTTTTTTTGCGATAGCATAAAGCTAGCGTAAGTTGTTTTGGTTTTATTGAATGAAAATATCTAGTTTATTTTTTTGCCTGTTCTTTTTTATGGGGTTTTGCGTAGCGGGGGAGCCTCCTGAGCTTGGAGCGGAAAATATTATCATTACAATTTCTGATGATGAGGAAAGCACCTGGTGGGGAAATCTGGAGGAGGACAAAAATCCACAATCTCCTGAAGAACGAGACCCCCTAGAACCCGCAAACCGCCTTTTCTTTTATTTTAATCGGGTTATTGATGGGTTAGTTTTAAAACCTGCAGCCATTTTATACGAAGACACGGTACATGATACAGCCAAGGTTGGCATCAGTAATCTTATTGATAATGCTTTTGCGCCCTTGTCTTTTGTGAACTATACGTTGCAAGGTAATGGAAGTCAGGCCGCAACAACATTTTTCCGTTTTTTGATTAACACAACCGTTGGTATTTTTGGTCTTGTGGATGTGGCAAAGGAAATGGGCCTGAATGCCAAACCTACCACTATGAATGAAACCCTCATTACCTGGGGGGTTGAAGCAGGTCCCTATCTTATGCTGCCCTTTATTGGCCCAACTACCTTTCGTGGCGCCTACGGAAAATTGGGCGATTGGGCCGCAAACCCCGTGTCTTATTTTGTAAATAATAAGCACCGACGCCATAATAAACACAAACAACAACGTTATATTTTATATGCCTTGTATGGCCTTGATATTGTGAATCGTCGTGCTCAGCTTATTGATGCCCTGAACGATGTGGAACGTAATTCCTTAGACCCTTACGTAACTGTAAGGTCCATGTTCCTTCAAAGGCAAGATGCCTTTGAGCGTGAGGTTAAAAGGCAGAATGGAGCTTGAAAAATTAATCCATTTATGTCGTTTGAATCGCCCCATCGGCATATGGTTGCTTATGTTGCCGTGTTGGTGGGGGGTGGCCTTAGGCTTTGCCCCCACATCTTTGGATTTTTACAAGAATTTGGTTCTTTTTTTTGTAGGTTCCGTCCTGTTGCGCAGTGCAGGTTGTATTTTTAACGACTTTATAGACCGCGATTTAGATGCCCAAGTGAATCGAACAAAAAATAGGCCCTTAGCTGCCAAAACCCTTTCAACCCTAAAGGCATTTATGCTTTTTGTTGCTTTTTGCCTAGGGGGTATGGCCGTTTTTTTATGTTTAAGACCTTTGGCGCAAGTTTTTGCCATATGCGCTTTTTTCTTATTATTTCTTTACCCATGGGCCAAACGGTTTACCAACTGGCCCCAGCTTATTTTAGGGTTAGCTTTTAATAGTGGCGTGTGGGTGGCTTACGGCCAAACAGACTATAAATCCTCCTGGCCCTTTGCCTTAATGTATGGTGCAGGAATTTTTTGGACTTTGGCCTACGACACCATCTACGCCTTCCAAGATGTGGAGGATGACCTAAAAACTGGCATTAAATCTACAGCTGTTTTGTTCTATCAAAATCCCAAAAAGTTCTTGGCCTTGTGCTACAGCGCTATGGGCTGTTTTTGCCTATCGGTTGCCTATTACACAAACAATCTCTTACTTGTTACTGCGTGCTGTTTGTGTGCCGTTTGGGTTTATAGAAGTATTCGGTATTTTTCAGCCACAAACACGTCAACATGCCTAAAGCTATTTAAAAAAAACCAATACATTGGGCTTCTTATTTTTTTAAGCCTTGTTTTTGGTGCTGGTTAGCAATAAGAACCGCCACAAGAGTAATAAGCGAAACACCACACAACCAAAACCCAGGGGCTAATCGTGTATTAAATATTTGGGCTAAAATCTTACCAATAAAAGGGACTGTTCCAGCAAATAAAGCTTGTCCTAAGGTAACCCCAAAAGCAATGCCTGAATAACGGCAATGTACGGGAAATAAGGGTACGGCATACAAAAGATAAACGCTGTTTAAAAACACACCTAAAGTTGGCAACCCCATAGCAAAAAGAAAAATTTTTGACAGTTCCACATTTGTGCCATCAATACACGAAAAGAAAGGGACAGACAAAAAAGTTATAAGTGTAAGGCCAATAACAAGCTGATTTTTGGGGCCAATATGGTCTGCCAAACGACCTGCCAATAAAATTAAAACACCTATTAAAGCAAATGACGCCCCATTTAATAACATGGCTTGATAGGGCAGAAGGCCCATTTCCCCATAAAATGTATTTCCATAGACACAGGCAAAATACATAGGCATCATGTCCATTCCCGTCAGCAAAACGGTTAAAAGCAAAGGGAATTTATGGGAACGAATCAATTCTTTAAAAGGTGTTGTCTGGGGTGGTTGCTGGCTTTCCATATAATCAGCTGTTTCTATGATTCCTCGACGACATAGAAAAACAACAAGCGTTGATAGGCCACCCATTAGGAAAGGCACACGCCAGCCCCAAGATGGCATATACCCACCAATGAATACAGCACCCAACAAGGAAGCAGCCACAGCACCATAAGACCCCATAAACGTAAGGGTTGAAATTTTAAGCCCCAAGCTTTCCTTGTTTTTGTTTTCAGCAATGTAAATATTGGCACCTGCAAATTCTCCGCCCCACAAAAAACCTTGGGCAAAACGGAATATAACAAGAAAGATAGGGGCAAAAATGCCAATACGGTCATAAGTTGGGGTTAGACCAATACCAATTGTTGGAATTCCCACAAACAGAAGGCTCCAGTACAAGGGGGCACGACGCCCATAACGGTCTCCCAACCACCCAAAGAACAAAGCACCAAAGGGCCTGGAAAGAAAACCAACAGCGAAAGCCCCTAAGGACTCAAGTACAGCCAAATCCCCTGAACTTGGAGGGAAAAATATGGGCGCCAATATGACAGCGAAAAACCCATAAAGTGTATTATCAAAACATTCCAACATGTGGCCCATATAAAGGGACCAGGGATGCTTATGAGAGAGCACGTCACACACCTCCTGTGTGTATTTATTTGTATAAACCTTCTACCCTATTAACTGGTGATTGTCAAAGTTCATTTTTTTACACGTAAAGTAGGCAATTCTTCTGTTGTCTTCCAATGCTTTTTGTTCATAGCGGGTTTTGGGCCAGGTATGGTAACAGGGCCGTTCAAAGGTTAAGTGGATGGGGTGAAAAAGATTTTGGCCTTCTAGTGATGCAAACTGTTCCATAACCCATTCTTGGTACAGGGGGTGGTCTGTGGCTATTTTAAATACGCCCCCTTGTTTTAACAGGCGCCAAATTTCTTTGATGGTCGTTTGTTGAATAAACCGTCGTTTTGCATGGCGTTTTTTTGGCCATGGATCTGGAAACAATAAAAAAACCTCCTCAAAACAGTTGTCAGGAAGATTTAAAAACAAAAGCCGAGCATCTAACGGATACACAGAAATGTTTGTTAGTTGATTATGGTCTATATGACGTAATAGGCTTACAACACCATTTACAAAAGGTTCACACCCAATGTAATGGCCATGGGGGTGATGCATGGCCTGTTTGGCCAAATGTTCCCCGCCACCAAAACCAATTTCTAAGGCTAAGGGTGTGGGAGAATTCAAAAGACCCAAAAGGCGTTCTTCCCCCAGGTGAACTTGCGGCAAAACACGGTTCAATATATCTTTTTCTGTTTCTTTTAACCCACGAATGGACCGACGTCCGTAAAACTGGATACCATTCTTATTTAAAGGGGTGGTGTTTAAAGAGGGAACAGAAAAAGCACACATAAAATCACCAAAATTTTGCACAAACCATTGCATCTAAAAGCTTTAGGGAACTATAAAATGGTAAGTAACTTTTATTCAAGGGCAATTTTATGTCTTCTTCTGCTTTGTGGCATATTCAAATACGTATTCACCATGGAGCTGTTGATTCTATGGTTCACTTGCTAGAAAGCATGCACGCTGAAGCCATAAGTTGGCTGGAATGTGAGGACGCTAAACCGTCTTCTATAAAAGATTCCTTAGGTTTTTCCATAGCCGATGAATTTTTGGTAGAGGGGTATACCCACCAAAAACCAGATACGGAGTGGCTGAACGCTAAAATGCTGCATGTGCAGTTGCTTCATGACTTACCCTTTATTCCTATTTGCAAGGTCATGCGTGTCAATACAAACGAAGACTGGTTGGCCACCTGTTACAAGGCCATGCCTGCCATGACTGTGGGACGTTACCAGGTATGTGGAACCCATTTAATGGAAGGCCGCAAACCTAACACAACCACCCTTGTTATTGATGCTGCTACAGCTTTTGGCAGTGGTGACCACCCCACCACCAAGGGATGTTTGAAAACCTTAGACTCTTTGGCCCGTCAGTATACGTTTTCAAGCATTATGGACATGGGGTGTGGGTCAGGAATTTTAGCAATTGCCTCAAAAAAAACCTGGCCCCATGCACGAGTGTGTGCAGCTGATTATGATGGTGAATCCGTTATTGTGACTCAGCGCAACGCCAGGTTGAACCAGTGCGCCTTAGAAACATTTGAAAGTTGTGGATTTCAAAATGCCCAAACTTGGTCTAATCAGCCATTTGATTTAGTTCTGGCTAACATTTTAGCGCGTCCATTGGTTTCCATAGCGCCCCATGTGGCAAAATTTACAACCCCCCAGGCGTTTGTTGTGGTGTCAGGGCTTTTGGTAAAGCAAATTCCCTTTGTTCTGGGAGCTTATAAACATCAGGGGTTTTCCCTGTATGCTAAAACTGTTTACGATAGCTGGGCTACCTTATGCTTAAGACGGTAGATAGGCTTCCTTCAATTTTGAATCTGAAGCCCAGGTTTCACCTTGCGAAAGAAAGCCAGAAACGCTTTGAACAATCTCACGACTAAGGTCAATAATAAGCCGTTCCCGTACGGCATCCTTAGCGTTAAGGTTGGAAAATTCATCTCCGTGATTCATTGTGTAGGAACTGACAGAATCTAGTTGATCTTCGTACACAGGTGTTAATGTTTTACCTAACACAGAAACGTAGGCAACCATACGGCCTTGGGCACGAATGGCTGTGCCGTCATTGGCATACCCTATATCACCGAATTCTTCTTGAACACGAACCTGAATACTATAGGGTTTGCTGCATAAGGCTGCCAAAGACGCAAGCTGAGGTTCAATTTCTGACCTTAACTTATAAACTGTGTAACCATCTTGGTTTGCCCCCGTTACCTTGAGTGTTAGGGGCCCTAATATAGGCCCCCTTTCTGTTTTTTCATAAATAGGCTGAAACCCGCAGGCTGCAAGAAAAACAAAGGGCAATGTATAGAAAAAGTTACGCAACAATGTTTACAATCCTATTCGGTACAATAATTATTTTTTTAGGCACCGCCCCGTCCAACGCAGCCACAACAGCTGGAATTGTTAAGGCTTGTTTTTCTAAAATCTGGCGGTCTGTATTTGGGCCAACGGTCAGTGTTCCCCGCAGTTTTCCGTTAACTTGAACACCTATGGTAATTTCATCAACCTGGGCTAATGCTTTATCAACACTGGGCCAAGATTCTGTGTGTAAAGAAGCCCCCAAAGATAAACGTTCAAATAATTCATGGGCTAGGTGAGGCGTTACGGGATACAAGGCCTTAACAAGAAATACCATAGCTTCTTCAATAGCAGAAAAAGCTGAGGTTTCTAAAGATTCCTCTATACACCGTGTTAATTCCCGCATAAACGCAATGGCTTTGTTAAAAGCATTTTGTTCATAAGCTTGCGTTATTTTTTCAAGATATTGGTGACTTTTTTTCCGCAAATCCAAACATGTTGCCTTTGTTTCTTTTTGGGCCAAAACATCTTGGCCTAAGCGCCACAAACGGTTGAGGTAACGCCAAGCGCCATCTAACGCCTCCGTATTCCAGTCAAAATCACGGTCTGCTGGTGTGTCAGACAAAATAAAAAGTCTGGCCACATCAGCCCCATATGTCTCCATGATATGATTTGGGTCTACAACATTATACTTAGACTTGCTCATTTTTTCAGAACGTCCCACATGAACAGGTTCGCCTGTTTGAATATGGACATGGGAATTTCCTTGACGCACAACCTCCTGTGGGGAAAGCCAATCACCCTTTGGGTCTTTATAGGTTTCGTGACAAACCATGCCTTGGGTCAGCAAGTTTCGAAAAGGCTCCCGAATGGATAGGTATCCACAATCTGCCATGGCCTTCACAAAAAAACGGGCATATAGCAAGTGCAAAACAGCATGTTCAATACCACCAATATACCAGTCTACAGGCATCCAATGCTCGCAAGATTTTTGGTCTATGGGGTCAGAAGCCTGAGGACAGCAGTAACGTAAAAAATACCAGGAGGATTCAAAAAATGTATCTAAGGTGTCTGTTTCACGCACAGCCTTTTCACCACAAGATGGGCAGTTCACATGTTTCCAGGTGGGGTGATGATCTAGCGGGTTACCAGGCCTATCAAAGGTTACATCTTTTGGTAAAATAACGGGCAAGTCTTCCTTGGGAACGGGCACCTCGCCACACGTGTTGCAATGAATCATGGGGATGGGGCATCCCCAGTATCGCTGACGAGAAACGGACCAATCCCGAAGACGGAAACTGACGCGGCCCTCTCCTTGACCTTGTTCCATAAGCTTTTCAATTGCTGCTTTTTTAGCGGCCTCTACCGTTAAGCCGTTTAGAAATTCTGATTTTTCCAATATACCCGCTTCAGACACCACGGGCAAAATAGGAAGGTTGTATTTTGTTGCAAATTCGTGATCACGTTCGTCATGGGCAGGACAGCCAAAAATAGCCCCTGTGCCATATTCCATCAAAACAAAATTGGCCACATAAACAGGCAAGCTGTGGCCCTTAATAAAGGGGTGATCCACCCGTAGGGGGGTTGCGTACCCTTTCTTTTCACACGTACTTATGGCTTCTTCCGTGGTTGGGGTTTTCTGGCATTCTTCCACAAAGGCACGTAAATGTGTGTCTTTTTCAGCTAGGCTTTCAACCAGAGGGTGGGTGGGGGCTATGGCACAAAAAGATGCCCCAAATAAGGTGTCAGGGCGGGTTGTGTAAACCTCCAAAATGTCTTGGGTTCCAGAAATGGTAAAGGAAATTAAGGCCCCTTCGGAGCGGCCAATCCAATTTTCCTGCATTTTAATAACCTTGTCAGGCCACCCCCCCTCCAGGGTTTTAAGGTCATCTAATAATTCTTGGGCATAATCTGTAATTTTGATGGACCATTGGTTCAGTTTGCGCCGCTCTACTAAGGCACCCGAACGCCACCCACGACCATTTACCACTTGTTCGTTGGCTAAAACCGTATTTTCTATGGGGTCCCAGTTGACCCAAGATTCCTTACGATAAATTAACCCCTTTTTATAAAAATCCAAAAAAAGCTTTTGTTCCTGACCGTAATAGTTGGGGAAACAGGTTGAAATTTCACGGTCCCAATCGTAGGAAAAGCCAAGGCGAACAAGTTGTTGGCGCATTTCTGCCATGTTGGCTATGGTCCACGCCTCAGGGTTACTTTTATTTTTCATAGCCGCATTTTCAGCGGGTAAACCAAAGGAATCCCACCCCATGGGGTGCAAAACATTGTAGCCATTTAAGCTTTTAAACCGTGCAATGGCATCCCCTATGGAATAATTGCGCACATGCCCCATATGCAGGCGGCCCGAAGGATAGGGAAGCATTTCCAATACATAATATTTCGGTTTCGCGGAATCTTTTTTAACCGCATAGGGCTTTTGCGTTTCAAAATAGCTTTGCCATTTTTCTTCTATATGACGAAAGGGGTATGCCGCACTCATGATTATATGTATTTTAGGTTTGCAATACCCCACATATTAGGCCAAGTGGGTCTAGCCAGCAATTCTAATTTTGGTGTATGTCAATCAGTGAAATCATGGGCGGCGGTCTTACTTATTTTCTTAATTATTTTTCCTACGTTTGCTCCTCCCTCTTTGGCATTACGCAATAATTCAAGAATTCTTGCAGTTGTTTCTTCTTCTGTCTTTTGCTTAGATGTTGGTTCAAGCAATATATTAACGGAATATTTTGAGCCATAATTTACCAGAACCTCAGATATCATTTTTTCAAGAGGAACATCTTTTAGGCTTTTCTTTGTGGGGTCATACATTCTGTAATGGTCTCGCATACGTACGGTTTTTTCGGGATCTTTAAACATTTCTTGAATGCTGTCATGAAGAGTTTTTAGTGTTGAATTCCCTGGTAGACGCAGGTCTTGTTCTCTATAACTGCCTTTTGTGCGTAATTTAGCTATTTCATCAGGTTTAAGATATTTTGGCACATATTTTTGGTAAAACCTGACAGTAACAGGCAGTCCGACCATATCATCTGCAGCACATGCATAATCAGAAAAGGCAAAGAAATATGATAAAAGGAGTACCTTTAAAAACATTGCTAGATTCCCATTAAAAAATAGTGTTTGTCAGGAAGGAATTTCTAGTTTGTTTTTAGCAAAAAATAGTTAACAAATTATTAATTATGACCTCTTTAACTGGGGTTCGGTCCCTAGGAATTGTTCGTGTTTAGTTTGCTTATGCGGCATGCTCGCTTTCAAGAAAGTCTTTTAGGGGCTTATTTTCCACGTGATCTTGAAAAGGGGTTACATGGAAAAGAGGCGCCAATAACCACCAAACCCTTCGGTTAAGTTCGGTGTTATTTTCTGGGTACTTGCGGATGAACAGTTGCCACGTTTCATCTAAGTTGTTCTGGAAGTAAACGCAGGCCCGTTTCAAGGCACGGTTTAGTGCGTCTATATGGGGTATGGGTGTGTGGGTGTTGGCAACTAAAATAAGCGAAGCAAAGGAAGGAACCCCATTATCCCCATAAGGATACACATAGAAATTTTTCGTGCCTTTATATTTTTCAATATCTAAAAGATTGTATGTTTTATAGATATTAATAACCGCGTCTACTTGGCCTGCCAGTAGGGCCGTTAAAAGGCCATTTTTTATGTATAAAAAATTTTCAGGTTCCCTAAGGCCGTTGTGTTGGAATATGCGCTTGGCTGCCATAATTGAAAACCCTATGCCACTACTGCAATGCCCTATGGTTTTATCACTAAGTTCTTGTATTGGGACACGGCTCACCATTACCTCAAGAGGTTCATGAATCAAAACCGTCGCTAGCCTAATGGGCAGGCCTTTGCTTTGCTGGAGATAGAGCTGGGGCTCTAAAGTCACAGCAAAATCTAAGGTTTTTGCGCCTACCTGTTTGCATGCTTCCAAACTGCCGCCTGCAGGAACTAAGGTTACATCTAACCCCTCTTCTGCAAAAAAACCCTTTTCTTGAGCCACTATAAGAAGGGCGTGATGGGGGTTAATAAACCAGTCTAGCCCAATGGTAATTTTTTGCGCCGCCAACGCACAAGACAACAGACCCCATAAAAATAAAGTAATCACACATTTTACCATGTCCAAAACAAGACCTTTCTTTGAATTTTTTCCATAACCTTGGCAAAAAGGGCAGTGACGGTAATCAGAACTAATAATGTGGCAAACAAAAAATCCATTTCCAAACGGCCATGGGCCAACATAATCAGGTACCCCAAACCACTTTGGGCCCCCATCCATTCACTGGCAAGGGTCGTAATGGGGGCATGAATGGCTGCAAGCTGCAGGCCCGACAATAAGCCAGGCATGCTGGCTGGTAAACGCACGTATAAAAACAAGCGCATAGGGTTAGCGCCTAAAGTCTGGCCCAAGTGCACCAATTCTTTTGGGGGGCAGTTTAGGGCATCCCAAAAACATAGGCAAATGGGAAAATAACATGACAAAGCAATGATGAGAATTTTTGGAATAAAACCATACCCAAACCAGACCATAAGCAGGGGAAACAATACAAAGCTTGGGGTGGATTGCATGACTAATAGGAAGGGCTTCAAAAGCCGCGCAGCACCTGGGGCGTGATAAAGCCAAACAGCGCTTATAGTTCCCGAACCAACAGCCACAAAAAGGCCAACCAGCAACGCGCCAAGGCTTATAAGGGCATGATAGGCTATTACCCCCCCATGTTCGTACAAGCTGTAGACTGTGGTCATGGCTGTTGGCAAAATATAAGGGGGTACCTGGGCAAAAATACAAATTCCCTGCCATAAGGTCATGAAAAATAGAAAACTTTTAAAAATGTTCCTAACCCCTTTTTGACGGTGATGTCTTAATTCATAGTTAAAAGTACTACCACTTTTTTATATTTTTACACAAAAAAAATGCACCAGGGCTTAGGGTATGGTTGAAAATTCAAAAATAGATTGTTATATCTATTTAGAAATTAGAAGCTACCTCATAAAAAAAACAATTTTATTAATGGATAACTTGTGTGAAACAATTTTTTTCAATTGCACTTCTTGTGTGTTTCTTTGGTGGGGTCAGTCATGCTGACCTGTTAACAGAAACTGACATGACTACCTTTATAGGAACACATAGGGAGTTGCTGCAAGAATTTGCCAAAAAAAATAATTATCATATGGGCTACGCAGTAGTAGAGTTTGCAAAACAGCGAATGGTGAGTAAAGAATTTGGGGAAGATTTAAGAATAGAAGGAGAGAATAGGTTATATTACGGAAAGGTCATTATGTCTGCCCTTCATGGAATTGGATTTGGCGGCATTAGTACTACAAAAGTTGCCAATGATGGTGAACGACGCTCCGCTTACCTAGCCCTATTGGCTGTTGGAATTAATTTACCGCCAGCTATGGTAACAACTGACCTTTCTAATAATAAAATCCTTGACACAACTTATCAAAATCATATGGCTGAGTGCAGAAGAATTAAAGATTTAGCATTCAAAGAAAATGATTTTCTTGAAAAAATTAACAAAATACAGGATGAGAAATGGGACATTAATACTTTAAAAAAAATTAAAGATAGTTATTTATTTTCTTGCCTTATATGGGATGAAGGAAAAAGGCGAGAATGGGCTCTTGCGCTTCGGGAAAAATTAATAAATACAAAAGCTGCTGCAGAAGTTATTGAAGGCGTTAGAAAAATTAGAGAGTCGGAAAGGTTGGAATTTTATAATTTTCTAAAAAACTGTCCAGACACACTATGTATATTCGGTTGTTTTTTCCCTATGCTGAACGATTTTGCAAAGAATGCCTTGTTTGATCATGATGTAGGATGTGATTCTTATAGTGTAAATGAAAATTCCTTAGAAGATCTGAAAAAATTAAAAATTACTGAATATGAATTAAATAATCAAATTGATTTTTTAATAAGAGCGTTAAATGCAATTAAAGACAATACAAAGCTGCATTTGACGCCTTATGACCCCACAAAACCTTGGGCAGGTGCTCTCTATCGCGACATGCGTGCTGCCCAAAAATCTATAATTAGAGGAACAAAAGAACCGATTGCCCAAGGCACAGGTTGTTTAAAAACAGTAACCAAAGAAAATAAAATCTTTTCCGGGACTGCCGCCGTTTTTTTGAAAGGTGACGAAGAAGTTCTGGTTATAACAAATGCCCACTGTGTTCTTCCACGAGAAGATGGCGATCCCATTTCATCCATAACCCTTATTTTTCCAGGTGGAAAACATATAAGGCTTGAGGAAGTGTACATACATCCTCTATATAATCCTGATGTAACATGGGGTCCAAATTGTTATGATGTGGCTATTTTAAGAGGAAAGTTCGACAAAGAAAGCTTCAGCGAGGGGTTAAGCTTTGTACCAATTTTGGAAGGACCTATTCCATCGTCTATTAATAAGGGGTGCGTGGTCAGCTACACAGAAGTAAGCTATGTAGATGAGGGCAGCATCAGGAAACTGTCTGACTGCTCTAGAGCCCTGAGTATTCAAGGATTTAAAGCGGACCACATTCAAGACAGCAATATCAGAATTCCTAGGCCTATTCAAAGGGATGGCGAGGAAATAGACAGGAAAAATTTTAAATTAAAACCTGTGTCTTTCACTGCCACAGATGACGAACTTGAAGCTGGTCTTTCCAAAGGCTGCTCTGGCTCTCTTTTTCTTGTAGAAATAAATGGTTTTTATTATATAGCGGGTCTTTTTGATTCGTTTTCTTATAGTAAAATTTCAAACGTTCCCAACCGTATCAATAATTTTTACCTATTATCAGGTTGTCGGGACTGGACAAGTGATGTAGTAAAAGGGAAAGTAAGGCCATCCTGTAGACTAGGCCATCTCTAATTCCAGCTGCTCTAGGGTGCGAATTTCGTCACGCAAACGGGCAGCTTCTTCAAATTCCAAATTACTGGCAGCTTCTTTCATTTGTTTTTGCAAACTCACTAACTGTTTGCGTATATTTTGTATGTCTAGGGATTTTTCAAAGGCTTTCTCTGCCTTTTTTTCCTCTGACGGTCCAAACAAAGACTCACCAATAGACCGATGCACAGTGGTAGGCGTAATACCATGTAGCGCATTGTGGGCCTGCTGCTTAAGGCGTCTACGGTTTGTTTCATCCATGGCGTATTTCATAGATTCGGTAATTTTATCTGCGTATAAAATTACCCGCCCCTCACTATTGCGGGCGGCCCGCCCAATTGTTTGGGTCAGGGAAGTTTTTGACCGTAAAAATCCTTCCTTATCTGCATCTAAAATGGCCACCAGGCCGCATTCGGGAATATCTAAACCTTCCCGCAATAGGTTAATTCCCACCAACACATCAAATATACCTGACCGCAGGTTACGAATAATTTCAATGCGCTCCAGGGTTTCAATGTCAGAATGCATATAACGCACCTTCATGCCGGCTTCGTTTAAATACTCTGTTAGGGCCTCCGCCATTTTTTTGGTAAGCGTCGTTACTAAAACACGAAACCCCTTGGAAACCGTTTGTTTGGCTTCATAAATTAAGTCATCCACTTGATTTTGGCAGGGATGAACAAAACACACAGGGTCTAAAAGACCTGTGGGGCGAATAACCTGCTCCACAAAAGTGCCGTGCGTTTGCGCCAATTCAAACGGACCTGGCGTGGCTGACACAAATAGGGTTTGTGGGCGCATGGCGTCCCATTCCTCAAACTTTAAAGGGCGGTTATCACGGCACGATGGCAGACGAAACCCATGCTCTGACAAAACGGTTTTTCGGGCCTGGTCTCCCCGATACATTCCCCCCAGCTGGGGAACAGATACGTGACTTTCATCCACAATTAACAAGGCATCTTTGGGGATGTATTCAAACAAAGTTGGTGGAGGTTCCCCAGTTGCGCGGCCTGTTAAGTAACGAGAATAGTTTTCAATACCCGCACACATACCCGTGGCGGCAATCATTTCAAGGTCAAACTTTGTGCGCTGTTCTAACCGTTGGTATTCCAGATGGCGCCCTTGTTCCTTAAATTCCGCTAACCGCAGGCCTAGATCCTTGTGAATTTCCTTAATGGCCTGCTGCAATGTGGGCCCTGGCGTTACATAATGACTGTTGGCAAAAACTGTAATGTGTTCAAGGTCTGAAAATTTTTCACCCGTTAGAGAGTCCACTTCCCAAATGTTTTCCAGTTCATCGCCAAAAAAACTAAGGCGCCAGGCACGGTCTTCATAGTGGGCAGGAAAAATTTCCAAGCAGTCCCCCCGCACACGAAAGCTACCTCGGCTAAAATCTATATCATTTCGCTTATATTGCAACTGAACCAAACGACGCATAAGATCGTGCAACTCCATGCTATCCCCTTTTTTAATGGGAATAATCATTTCGCTATAGGTGGTAACAGCCCCAATACCGTAAATACAAGAAACGCTGGCAACCACAACAACATCCCGTCGTTCTAACAAGGCACGGGTGGCCGCATGGCGCATACGGTCAATTTGTTCATTAATAGATGCCGTTTTTTCAATAAAAGTATCGGTGCGGGGCACATAGGCTTCGGGCTGATAATAATCGTAATATGACACAAAAAATTCAACCGCATTGTTGGGAAAAAATTCTTTCATTTCTCCGTATAACTGTGCTGCTAGTGTTTTATTGGGTGCTAAAATCAGTGTGGGTTTTTGCACATGCTGAATGACATGGGCCATGGTAAAGGTTTTGCCCGACCCTGTAACCCCCAGCAAAACTTGGTTTTTCTCCCCATTATGAATGCCAGACACTAAGGTTTCAATGGCTTGTGGCTGGTCACCTTGAGGGGTAAAGTGGGACACTAAGGAAAAGGGAGGAGACTGTTCGGGTGCGTTGTATAACAAGGGTAAGATAGCCGTCATGGCAGGGTCTCCTTTTCTTTAAGCGCCATTTCATAAACCTGTTTTTTGTTGAGGCCATAAGTTTTTGCCACCAAATAACTGGCATCCTTAATAGACATGGTTTTCAAAGCCTGCGTCAAAGCCTTTCGAACTTGTTCCTTGTCCGCCTGTTGGCTTGAAGGGCTTAAAACCAACACAATTTCTCCCCGTGGTGTGGTATTTTGAAAATACTGAATGGTTTCGTCGAATGTTCCTGAAACTACTTGTTCAAAGGTTTTTGTAATTTCACGGACCACAGAAACAGTTCTGCCCTTAAAAAAATCCCTCATCAGCATCAGGGTTTTTTCCAAACGCTGGGCTGATTCGAAAAAAATAAGGGTGGTTGGAATCGCCTGAAGGGTTTCAAACTTTTTGGGATCTGCAAAACCACAAAAAGTAAACTGGTCCGTTGGCATGGCCGATAAAACAAGGCCCCCAATGACAGAAGATGGTCCTGGAATGAATGTATAACCAAGCCCCTGCTGCTGGCAACTCCGCACAAGCTTAAACCCAGGATCTGAAATAAGAGGGGTTCCCGCGTCAGAAATAAGGGCTATTTTCTTACCACACACTAGTTTTTCTAAAATTTTAGGACGCACTGTGGCAGCATTGTGTTCATGATAGGTGAACAAAGGTTTATGAATACCATAGTGCGATAATAGCTTCTGACTAACGCGCGTGTCTTCGCAAAAAATCTCGTCACATTCCTTTAAAATGCGTAAGGCCCGAAGGGTTATATCTTCCAAGTTTCCGATAGGGGTCGCAACAATAAAAAGCATAGTCCCCCTTTTTCAGGCCTTCTTTTTTAAAGAGGGCATCAAATCATATCCATACCGCCGTTTACATGAAGCGTTTGGCCCGTTATGTAGGACGCCTCAGCTGCGGCCAAAAATGCCACCATAGAAGCAATTTCTTCTGGTGTTCCCATACGCGCCATGGGGATAGATGATAGAATCTTAGACTGCACAGCTTCTGGCAAATCATGCGTCATGGCTGACTGAATAAACCCAGGGGCAATGCAGTTTACCGTAATTCCACGGCCCGCCACTTCGTGGGCCAACGCCTTAGAAAGGCCAATCATACCTGCTTTAGATGCGCAATAGTTTGTTTGCCCTGCGTTACCCATGGTTGCCACAACAGAACTAATGTTGATAATGCGTCCATAACGTCTTTTCATCATGCTTTTTGCAGCTGCACGACACAGGCGAAAGGTAGCCGTTAGGTTTACATTTAAAACGGCATCCCAGTCCTCATCTTTCATGCGAATTATAAGGCTATCTTTTGTAATTCCTGCGTTGTTTACCAAAATATCTATTTTTCCCACATGTTCTTCTGCTTGTGGCAATAGGGCTTCAATGGCGCCCCCATCTGTTAAGGAACAGGGCAAAATCACAGGTTGGTGACTGGCGTTTTTTAGGCTTTCTGCCACCTCCTCCAATGCACTTTTACGGGTTCCTGATAAAACAACCTGGGCGCCCATATGGGCAAGAGTTGTGGCAATGGCGCGGCCAATACCGCCGCTGGCACCTGTCACAAGGGCCGAATAGGTATTAAGTTGAAACATGTGACATCCTTTCTGTGTAAAATTATAAACCAAGGGTGGCTAACAAGGTTTCCGCTGCTTTTTGTTCACCCTGACGCTTTGAATGGCCATAACCTAAGGCTTCTTCACCTGTGGACAGGGAAACCTGTATGGCAAAAAAGGGGGAATGATCTGGCCCTGTACGTTCTATAATGGCGTATGTGGGCACAGGTAACCCTTGTTTTTGAACCCACTCTTGCAGGGTGCTTTTGGCATCTCGGGGTAAAGTTGTTGTACCATTTGACAAAAGGTTTTGCCACAGATGTTTTACGACTTTTTGGCAGGTCTCAAAATTAGAATCTAAATAAATAGCCCCCAAAAGAGCTTCTACCCCATCGGCTAAAATGGCAGAGTTGGCAGAAGCCCGTTCTTTGCTTTGAATCAAAAAATCTTCCAAACCCAATTCCATAGCAACGTGGTCACAAGCTTCTTTACTTACCAAATAGCCCAAAACCTTAGCTAAATCCCCTTCTGTTTTTTTTGGGAAAGCTGTGTAGAGAGTGTGGGCAATGGTAAGGCCCAAAACCCGGTCTCCTAAAAACTCAAGACGTTGGAATTCTCCATCTCTGCGTTGAACACTGGTGTGTGTTAATGCCTTTATGGCGTAAGTCTTTTTTTTAAAAGTATACCCTAAACGCTGTTCAAGAATAGAAAGTTCAGCGAAAAACATGGGCGACTACCTTCACAAAAACCACTGCATCAATTAAAAAAATTAGCGAATAAAGTTCAAAATGCGGCTGTAACGGGCACCAAAAATCCAGTTCCAGGGCTCCCACCATTTTGCTTCTGTGGAATAAAATAAAATATCAGCCCGACCAATAAGGTTTTCAGAAGGAATAAACCCTACAGATTCCATAACCCGACTGTCTTTTGAATGGTCCCGATTGTCACCCATCATGAAATAATGACCTTCTGGAACCACAAATTCAGGCGTATTGTCCAAACTGCCCTTACCAAAATCTGCGGTTTTTAAAATGGGGTGACGTACACCATTGGGTAAGGTTTCCATGTATTGTGGCACCACACGTACACGGGTTTCATCAACCCAGGTGTAGTCTTCCACACGTTCCAACTTCACAGGTTGGCCATTAATGTGAAGAACCCCTTGTTTGACCTGTATACGGTCCCCTGGTAAGCCCACAAGGCGCTTAATATAGTCAAGGTTACGGTCTTTTGGGTTAAAGAAAACAACCACATCTCCCAATTTGGGCGGAGCATCCATTTTACGCCCCTGAAAAAGATTAGGCCCAAAAGGAAAGGAATGGCGTGAAAAACCATAAACGAATTTGTTGACAAAAAGAAAGTCGCCCACCATTAGGGTTGGATACATGGAACCTGATGGAATATTGAAAGGCTGGTACAAAAAGGTGCGGATAATCATGGCAATAACAAAGGCCGATCCAAAACCGCGAACTTCCTTCATAACTTTATCTTTTGAAAACATACGTGTTCCTTTTTGCTAAAAGGGGGCAAGTCCCCCCTTTAATACACTCACAAGACAGAAATACCTACAGGGTTTCTTTCTTTGCTTTTTCTGCTTGAACAGCTGCCTCGTCTTCTGACTGGGCTATGTTAACGCTTACATCTACGAAAACTTCAGGATGCAACATAAGGCTTGCCACATGAATACCTAAGGTTTTAATAGGGGCCCCCAACTGGACTTGGCTACGGCCCACAGTGTAACCACCTGCAACCAAAGCTTCGGCAATATCACGGCTGCGTACAGACCCATACAACTGACCCACTTCGCTAGCTTGACGGATAAGGGTTACGGAACATCCTTCCATCTTTTTAGCCACGTAAGAAGCCTCTTCCTTGCGTTTTAAGTTTTCCGCTTCTAACTGAGCCCGCTTTGAATCAAAGTAAGCAAGGTTATCTTTTGTGGCGCGAATAGCCTTTTTCTTTGGTAATAAATAGTTGCGCGCATAGCCAGGTTTTACAGTAACTGTTTGCCCCATTTGGCCAAGTTTTTCGATTCTTTCAAGCAAGATGACCTGCATCTTTTTCAAGCTCCTTAAGTGGTTGAGTCAACTGACAAAATTATTCTGTAGTCGTTTTTAAAAAACGCTTGTTTAAACCATACCATGGTTCAACGAAGCCTAACAATACTATAATTGCCAGGGGCCATACAAGCAAAAAGGCCAAGGTCAACCCCCCATAAAACAAAAATACACCTACGTTATAATATTTTTGCATCAAGTTTAGGGTATATAGACCTAGTGCCCCCAAGGGGAACAGGGCGTAAATAACAATACATTTGCCGCACATGGCAATAAGGGGGCTATTTAGAAAACCCCCCATCAAGCTTATGATCATGCCACCCGCTAAGTTTATGTCCCACACATGTCGTTTGGGTGCCCTAAAAGGTGGAATATGGCGCATATTTTTCCCTTGGGAAACTAATATTTTTTGGGCAAGGAAAGCCATAAAAACACTATGCATAAGCCACGAAGAAGTTAATGCCGCTGGTAATAGCTGGGCTAAAAAATCTAAAGGCTGGTTTTGAAGAAAGGCGGTATTTTCAAACAAAAGGGTTAAACTATCCGTAATGGTTTTTGACACATTTATGCCATAAACCTCCAAAAACAGAAGGCTTCCAATGGTTATAAGAATGCCCCATCCACACATGCGTTCAATAATAAAAAAGGGAGTGGGGAAATTTCCAGAAGCATCTTTTTTTAGGGTACTTAACAACACAATGAAAACAGGGATAATGGTGCTGAACCAAAACACACCCATAGCCCATGGACCAAAGGCCAAAAGAAATAATACGCCAAAAACAAAGGCCGCCTGAATTCCAGATGGTACACCTTGGTGCATACCCACCAAAAATAAGGGAAAAGGGGCTAAATAATTCAACAACACGCCAAAGCCAGGAATATAAGCCCCCAAAACCGTTAGCAAAAAAGAGGAAAGCCCCCCTAAAAGGGCTGGTAAAAAGGGAAGTGTAAAAATAGTCATAAATAAAAAGGCCCCACCCTTAGGTGGGGCTTAAAAAAACTAGCCATTTACATACGGCATAAGGGCTAAAAAGCGTGCACGCTTAATGGCCAAGGAAAGTTCACGCTGTTTTTTTAGGGAAACGGCGCTGATGCGGCTGGGCATGATTTTGCCCCGTTCAGATACGAACTTGAACAAAATGCGTACATCTTTGTAGTCAATAGTCATGGCGTTAGCGCCCGAAAAAGGGCAGCTTTTGCGGCGGCGGAAAAACTGGCGGCGCCCCATGGGTCTGCCTTGGTCTTGTGTGTTTGTTTCTTCAGTCATGGAAATCTCCCTTACGCTGTTGCAGGTTCGTCATTTAAATCAAAATCATCGTCGTAATCGCGGTAATCTTCGCGATAATGACGCTGCTGCATGAGGGCCGATGGATTGTTATCCAAAGCTTCCACCCGCACACTGAGGTGACGAATAACATCTTCGTTGATTTTCATTTGGCGCTCTACTTCCTTCATGCCATCAGGTTTTACAGCAATGTTCAAAAGAACGTAGTGACCTTTTTTATTTTTCTTAATGGGGTAAGCTAATTGACGCAAACCACAAAATTCAGTCTTTGTTACTTCACCGCCGTGTTCTTTCACAACGGATGTGTAATGCTGGGCAAGGGTTTCCACCTGGGCAGATGTCACATCTTGCCGGGCAATGAAAACAGTTTCATAAAAACGTAATGTCAAAAATAATCTCCTTATGGTTGATAACTTTACGTAAAAAGTTACAGCCCAAACACCATTCTTGGGCAAGGAGCAGGGATTGGTTCCCATACTCACACACACTATAATCAAAAAGATTGGGAAAAATCAAATTCTTAATCCGCTTCTCAGGCGATTTCTAAAAACAAAAATGATACTATTTACTTTTTTTGAATTTGGAGCTGAAAAAATTAACTTTTTGTTAACTTTTTAGCCCATACCTCCCACCTCCGGCCCCCGGCCGCCCAGGGGATATATAGCGAGACTCCTATAATTTGGGCCTTCCATATCCTCTGTAACCATTGGTTTTGTTAGGCTTTTTTGAGTACTTTATACTCAAAAAAGAGTCGTCTTGCTATATCATTATTTTTACAAAAAATTGGTTAAAAAATGATTAATTGAGTTTAAAAAAATCCAGAAAATAAATATTATTTTCAAGAATAATGCGCAAATATCACACTCATTCAAAAAACTCTACGAAAAATAGTTTTTCAATTGGGGTATTGTATAATTACTTAAAATGATGTGGCCCCCGCGCAGGCGGGGGTCCAGAAAAGTACGAAAAATTAATCAGTATCAATGTTTTTTTATAGATCCCCGCCTTCGCGGGGATGACATCGAGTTGCGTTTTTGTACGTAACATCAAAAGACTCTACGAAAAATATTTTCCGAAACTAGCGCTATATTTGCTCCACAAAACCCCAGCGGGAACTGCTATAACTACAAAAATCTGGGGTGTTTTTTAGACAACTCATCAAACGCAAGTAATTCTTCCAAAATTTGGGGAAGATCACACAGGCGAATCATGTTAGGTCCGTCACTTGGTGCCTTGTCAGGGTCTTGGTGAGTTTCCAAAAACACACCCGCAACCCCAACCGCTACGGCTGCTCGGGCTAAGATGGGCGCAAATTCACGTTTTCCACCTGTAGATGTTCCAGCCCCCCCTGGTTGCTGCACGGAATGGGTGGCATCAAAAATAACAGGATAGGTGGTTTGGGCCATAATACTTAAGGCCCGCATATCAGAAACCAAGGTATTATACCCAAAACTAACGCCCCGTTCGCACAATAAAATATTGGTGTTGCCAAAACTTTCCATTTTTGCCACCACATTGTTCATATCCCAAGGGGCCAAAAACTGTCCTTTTTTTATGTTAACACACCTGCCCGTTTGGGCTGCTGCCTTCAGCAAGTCTGTTTGACGGCATAAAAAGGCAGGGATTTGCAGAACATCAACCACACTTGCCACAGCATCGCACTGTTCTGGTGAATGAACATCGGTCACCACAGGGCAGTGGTAGGTTCGTTTGATTTCATTAAAAACGGCTAAACTTTTTTCAAGCCCCATACCACGGGCGCCATCAACACTGGTTCGATTGGCCTTATCAAAAGAAGACTTATAAATAAATTTTATTCCATAGCTTTTAGCAAGTTCAGACAAGCTGCCTGCCATCATCATGGCATGGTCAGAACTTTCCATAACACATGGTCCTGCCATAAGGGTTAAGGGAAGGGCGTTGGAAATGGGTAAATTACTGACAGTGACTGTACGCATTATAAACCTTTTTTCTTATGTAAAGCGGCCTCCACAAAGCCTGTAAACAGGGGGTGAGGTTCAAATAAACGGGACTTTAATTCAGGGTGAAACTGCACACCTATAAACCAGGGGTGATCTGTGCGCTCCATAATTTCTGGCAATTCACCATCCGGAGAAAAACCAGACGCCACAAGCCCAACTGAGGCAAGCTGTGCGCAATACTTTTTATTCACTTCATACCGATGGCGATGGCGTTCGGAAATTTGTGTGGCTTTTCCGTATATGGAGGAAGCAAGAGAACCTTCTGCTAAAACGCATGGATAAGCGCCAAGGCGCATGGTCCCCCCCAAATCACTGCTTTCTGAACGTGTTTCCACGGTTCCATCCTTTTGCCATTCGGTCATAAGACCAACAACGGCCTGAGGGGTAGGGCCAAATTCCGTACTGGAAGCGTCCTTCAAACCCAATTGATTGCGACAGGCTTCTATAACGGCCAGCTGCATGCCAAAACAAATTCCAAGATAGGGAACTTTATGTTCTCTGGCATAACGAATGGCCTCTAACTTTCCTTGAATTCCACGTTCACCAAACCCCCCAGGAACTAAAATGGCATGAACTGTTTTTAGCGTTTCCTGCAGGTTTTCAGTGTTTTCTGAATCAATCCAAACCAACTGGGGTATGACGTTGTTTTCAATACCCCCGTGCACAATGGCCTGATGAATAGATTTGTAGGCATCTAACAACTGAACATATTTACCCACAATGCCAATACGCACGGTTTCTTTTGCATTTTCTAGGCTTTCGACCACAGAACGCCAGCGGTCTAATGTTTTCGGTGTGTGGTGGTTTAGGCCAAAAAAGGCGCAAACCTGTTCGTCAAACCCTTCTTCATGATATTGTAGGGGAACTTGATAAATAGTTTGGGCGTCTAAGGCTGCAATCACTCGATCACTTTGCACGTTGCAAAACTGCGCAAGTTTACGCTTAGCATCTTCAGGTATGGGGCGGTCACTGCGACACAGCAACAAATCTGGCTGAATTCCAACACTCAATAATTCTTTTACAGAATGCTGGGTTGGTTTTGTTTTTAGCTCTCCAGCAGTTGGAATATAGGGCAGCAGCGTCAGGTGAATGAACATAGTGTTCTCGCGCCCTAGGTCATTACGCAGCTGACGAATAGCCTCTAAATAAGGAAGCCCTTCAATGTCACCTACCGTACCGCCAATTTCACACAGAACAAGGTCTATGCCTTCCGTTTTATTGGTAATGAACTGTTTAATTTCATCTGTGATGTGGGGAATAACCTGAACTGTGGCACCTAAATATTCACCCCGTCGTTCTTTTGACAAAACAGACGAATAAATTTTGCCCGTTGTTACGTAATCTGAACTTTTGGCAGAAACGCCTGTAAAACGCTCATAATGACCCAGGTCTAAGTCGGCTTCTGTTCCGTCGTCAGTTACGTAAACCTCTCCGTGTTGGTAGGGGCTCATGGTACCTGGGTCTATGTTCAAATAGGGGTCAAGTTTTCTCAAGACAACAGAAAACCCACGTGCCTGAAGCAACGCACCCAAGGCAGCAGATGCCAAACCCTTACCAAGGGAAGAGGTAACCCCACCTGTAATAAAAATAAAGCGTGACATCATTATTTAGGCGCTGTAGGTGTGGCAGGTGTTGATTCTTGAGGTTGTTGGGACGCAGGCGTATCTAAGAAAGCAGCAGCACTGCGAATTTTGGATTTTGTAACAACGGTCATCAAAATACAGTTACCGATAAACAAAGCAGCCAAAACAGCCGTGATGCGCGTTAACAGGTTAGCAGCCCCTCTGGCTGTAAACATGCTGCTGCCGCCACCACCGCCTAAAAGGCCGCCACTGGAATCTGTTTTTTGAATTAAAATAACACCCACCAGGGCTAATGTAATAAAAATATGTAGAGTCAGTAATATATTCATTTTTCTATCCTTATTTTGGGGCCAAAATCATGACCATCTGACGGCCTTCTAGTTTTGGCAACGTTTCCACTTTTGCCATTTCTTCAAAAGAGTCTTTAACTTTTACAAGAACATCCATACCCAATTCATGGTGAGAAACTTCGCGCCCACGAAACCGCATGCTAATTTTCACCTTGTTGCCATCCTCTAAAAAACGCTTAATGGCACGACACTTCACATCTAGGTCATTATCATCAATCATGGGGCGCATTTGCACTTCCTTTATTTCGATGACTTTTTGCTTTTTCTTGGCCTCGTTCTTTTTCTTTTGCTGTTCATATTTGAACTTTCCATAGTCCAAGGTTTTGCAAACAGGTGGATCAGCGTTAGGTGAAATTTCCACAAGGTCTAGACCTTTTTCAAAGGCCAGGGCCAAAGCCTCTTGACGTGTTACCACGCCAATCATTTCACCATCTTGATCCACAAGGCGAACTTTTGGGCTAGTAATATCGTGATTCACTCTTGGGCCATCTTGGCGCGCTTGTTCGCGCTGTTGTTGTGAATCGGATGACAATCGAGCTATGTGACATCTCCTAAAAGCTATAAATAAACCAGACTCCACTTTAACAATCATTGATTCTAAAGTCTAGGATATAGCGAGACTCCTATAATTTGGACCCTCCATACCTTCTGCAACCATTGATTTTGCTAAGCTTTTTTGACTACTTCATACCCTCCCAAAGCCATTGATTTTGTTAGGCTTAAAAGAGAGTCATTTCGCTATATAGCGACAGCTGTGAGGGTACGTTTCTCAAACAAATCCTCTAACCTTTGCCGAGCACTAGGTAATTTTTTTTCCCCAAACAAATGGCGTTGCAAAAAATACCCTGAAACCCTGAGCGCTTCTGTGACATGCTTGCTGGAGTAAGACATGTGGAAATTTTTAAGCAAATGGGGAAAAACCAGAAGTTTGCTGAGATAGGGTTGGGCTACTTTTTGGCACACAGCGTGACCACTTTTGGGGGAAATGTGTGTTAGGCCGCTGGTTTGCTTTGTAACGGCACAACAGGTTAAGGTCAGGCCGAAACCTAATAGTTTCAGCAAGCACAGCTCAAACAAAATATAGTCTCTTTCCCATGCTTTGTTGCCATTTAGGTTTTTTAAAAAATAATGAAATAATTCGTATAATTCTTCGCATGATTCCCGTGGAGGGGCGCAATGATCGATTAAGGCACAGGCAGAGCTTAAGGCCGTCAACCTTTGAAAATCACTTAACAAATAAGCACTTGGAACAAATTCTGTCTCCAGGTGAAAACGCCCAAGATGATCTTCCAATCGGGCATTCCATTGGGCATCTACAAACGTTCCTGGCTGTACGGGCCCTTCTTTTCGTGTAGGCGAAACAACGCCCGCCCATAAACCATTTTTATGGGTTAAGACATGAACAACATGATTTTTTTCCCCTAAAACACGCACACTAACAACAATGCCCTTATCTTGCCATTTCATGAGGGAATACGCCGTTGCTTAGTATAAAAGACCCAAAAAACGAATGCGCTTTGTAACAGGGCGTAAATCCACAAAAACTGCAAGAAAGACAAAACACCTTGGTGACATAGGTGGGTCAACACCCCCATAAGAAAGGCGCTGAAAAAATACAAACCACTTACCAGTGGGTGAGAATATCCACAGTCATTTAAAATATGGATAAGATGCTCTCGGTGAGCTTGGGCCAAATTTTTACCCCTCATGGCCCGACGCAGTAGGGTAAAGGCCACATCAAACCACAAAAAAGACAAGGGGGTTAGGGTGAATATGAATGCCTTATGAACCCATGCGTGTTGGGCATAGTAAACAGGATAATAATTTTGAGATAATAAGGCCAAAAAGGCACAGGTAAGCCCTAAAAATGTGCTGCCCACATCCCCCATAAAAATTTTTGCCTTTGGAAAGTTGTAAATTAGAAAACCTAAAAGGGCTGAGCACAGCAAGGTGTTTACGTACACAATATTCAGACTGGCAGAAACCAGAAGAAAACTATTAAAAGCCAAGCACAGCATGACAGACCCTGCCAGCAATCCATTAAGGCCGTCAATAAAATTTGCAGCATTAATTAGGGAAATAATGGCAACGAAACTAACTATGTTGGCAACCCAATGGGGCACAGGAAGGCCAGGGAACTGAATGGTAAATCCAGACCAAACAATAAGGAAGGCGCACACGGCATGAATAGCCAAACGAAAGCGATGGCTTAGGGTTTTCCAGTCGTCAAAAAAACTGACTGTTCCCAACAAAACAACAGTAAAGCCATAAATAGCAATGGGTTTATAGAATAGACGCAGCGTTGGGTCCGTAAAGGAAAAAACCACAAGGCATAAAAAGCCCAGCAAAAAGGCCACAATAAACCCAACCCCACCCGCAGAGGGAGTTGGCACGGAATGGGACGAACGATGCACAGGGTGCGCTGTTATAGAAAAACGAATCATGGCCTTTGTGATTAAAACAGAAAGCGCCACAACCAAAATGGGTAAACAAAAAAAATAGGTTTCTAATATGTGTGGAATCATAAGTCCCTATGGCTGGGGGACCTGGATTCGAACCAGAGCTGCCCGGTCCAGAGCCGAGAGTTCTACCACTAAACTATCCCCCAAAATTTTGGTGAAGCATACGCTTACTATTGTGCCACTATACAAATCTAAGGCTTTCAAATCAAGCCCACAACTTCAAGAAGTTTTCCAATTAAACCCCTTCATAATCACCTAAATTCCGTCAACTTGTGCGAAAAATATTTACAAAGTGTGACCTAAAAAGCCATTTTTACACCACTGCGGGAATCGCTGAAAAGTCAGAAGGTTTACAAAAAAACTAACGACGTTTGGCTGCAATATCATCAAGACTTTCGTTTTCTTTCCGTCTTTCTTCCTCCTTCTTTTTTTCCAAAATACTATCTTTTGCTGTTTCATAAGCTTTTGATTCGGAAAATTCCTGTTGAATATGGGATAAAATTTCTGCGGCCTCTGTTTCTAACTCCTCCAGAGTTTTTTTGTGATGTTGGATATTAGCTTGGGTTTGCAGAAAAAAAGATGTGTAGCTTATGTCAGCCATCAAAAGAGAAGGTATTTGGGTTTGTTCGTTGTGCATGGTGTTTTCTTGTGCCTTTATGGCTGTTGCAACTTTTTCTATTTCCCGCTGCTTGTGAGCTAACTGAAGGCGCAAAGCATCCATGGTTTGCTTTTTAAAACGCAAAAGTTTATCGAGAGTTTTTAACAGCTTTGACATTTTTAATGCCTGAGTTTTTCGGAAAGACGTTTTCCAATCATCTGAACGATTTGGACAAGAACCACAAGGATAAGAACAATCATTACCATAAAGACCATGTCATAACGTTGGTAGCCATAGCGAATGGCCAAGTCGCCCAGCCCACCACCGCCAAGGGTACCCGCCATGGCGGAAAACCCTATAATATTAATAATGATTGTTGTGATGGATGCCACAAGACTGGGGAAGGCTTCTGGCATTAAAATTCGGAAGATAATTTGCTTGTTGTTAATACCCAAAGATAGGCCAAGGTCATGCAGTGTACGGGGTTGTTGAGCCAAGGATTCCTCTGTAGCCCGAGCTATTAGCAAAATAGCACATATTCCTAAAGGGATGATCATGGCCTGAGGGCCTATGGATGTTCCCATAATGAGGCGTGTTAGAGGAATAAGAAGGACACTTACAATAACAAACGGTGTGGACCTTAGAGTGTTTACCAAGAAGCTTAAGGGTTCATAAAGTTTTTGACAGGGAGACAAGCCTTGCGATGATAAAATAAACAAAATAATTCCCAAAGGAATGCCGACAGCCCCGCCTAGGCATACACTGCCTAGAACCATAATAAGGGTTTCAAATGTGGCCTGAGCCAAAATAGTTACGAGTTCCATGATATATACCCCAAAGGAAAGACTTCTACATAATTTTCTTCAAGAAAGGGAATGACTTTTTGCATAACCCCATCTGTTAAGGCAAAAGAGATAACCAAATGGCCATAGGTGTGCGTGGAAACGTTGCTGAGGCTGCCTGTAATAATATTGGGCAAAATACCCCACTTCTGCGTAAGCATAGCCATAAGAGGCTTTGTGGCGGTTTTGTAATCAAAAACAAGCTTCAATA
This sequence comes from Patescibacteria group bacterium, assembly GCA_044359765.1. Classification (GTDB taxonomy): domain Bacteria; phylum Pseudomonadota; class Alphaproteobacteria; order Paracaedibacterales; family CAIULA01; genus CAZDVK01. The sequence goes on from JBIKLN010000013.1 coordinate 29,215, forward strand.
CAACGTCTTGATTTTCGCAATTTTCTATAGGGTCTTTTTGTATTTTTTTTTCTAAGAAATCAGGGAGTTGATCATGAAATAAATCGCTGAGTAGGCGTTGGGTTGTTTCATGAGTGGGATTACTGATTAGGGATTCTAGATGGTTGTGCTCCACCAGCCGGCCTTGGTCGAGGACAAAAACATAGTCTGCAAGATTTTTAAGAACGGCCATGTCATGTGTTACAAAAACGATAGTAAGACCTAATTTTTCCTGAAGACTTTTCAAAAGGGTTAGCATGTCTTGTGCTGTTTGGGGGTCTAAGGCTGATGTGAATTCGTCGCATAGTAAAATTTTGCAATTTCCCACAAGGGCACGAGCGATAGCAACTCGTTGTTTTTGTCCACCACTGAGCTGGCTGGGATATGCGTCCCGTTTGTTAAGGATACCCACAAGATGTAAAATACGCTCTGCCCGGTCTTTTTGTTCTTCTTGCGGCATTTTTGAAAGCTCTAGGGGAAGGCAAACGTTTTCATAAACGGTTCTATTTTGAAGCAGATTGACGCTTTGAAAAACAACGCCTATTTTTTTTCTAAGATCTTGCAGTGAGCGTTTGTTAAGTTGAGTCACGTCCTGTTCGTTGATAAAAATATGTCCAGAATCAGGGCGTTCAAGAGTGTTTAGGCATCGCAGTAGGGTACTTTTACCTGCACCGCTGGGGCCAATAATTCCAACAATTTGTTTATTGCGAATTTTTAAGGATATGGTGTCTAAGGAGCACTGAGACTGGCCCTTAGAAACATAATGCTTGGATAGGTTTTCAACCCATATATAGGCTTGTTGATGGTGAGTGTGTGTTTGCATAAAAATCCTTTAAGGGTTAGTTATGGGTCTTTCTTAATCAAATCCAGAACGAGCAAGAATATTGACTAAATCATCCAGTTGTTCCAAGTGATGAAAGTGAAGAGACAAAATACCCGTGTTGTTTTTGATAACGAGCTTTGCGTGAACGCCAAGAGACTTACCTATTTTACTTGCAATCATTTGGGCATCGGCCAGGATGGGGTCGTCCTGTTTCCAGGCAGAGGGAGCCTCTCCGTAGTTTGCGGAGCTTTGGTAAGATTGTCCTACGCCGTTTTGTGTTGGCTTGGTAGATCTGGCCAGATTTTCGGCTTCACGAACAGATAGTTTTTCTGAGGCAATTTTTTGCGCCATTTCCTCAACGTTATGGGCGTTGATGAGGGCTCTGGCATGTCCTGCGCTGAGTTCGCCCTGACGCAACATAGTTTTTACTGATTCGGGAAGCTGATTTAAACGCAAAATATTGGCCACATAACTGCGACTTTTGCCAAGAGCTTGGGCCACCTGTTCCTGAGTTTTTCCATAGGTTTCTATAAGTTTTTTGAGGGATTCAGCTTCTTCCATAGGACCAAGGTCATCGCGTTGAAGGTTTTCGATAAGTCCCATTTGAAGGGCCTCTTCATCCGTGCAGGGCATAATAACGGCAGGCACAGAAAGAAGCCCAGCATCTTTTGCAGCACGCCAGCGCCGCTCACCTGCAATAATTTCGTAGGTATTTTCTGCTATAGGTCGCAAAAGAAGGGGCTGTAAAATTCCCTTAGATCGAATGGAGGCTGTAAGATCCTCCATTTTTTGAGAGTCAAATTCTTGGCGTGGTTGCATGCGCCCCGCCTTTATGGCATCTATGGAAATTTGATTTGTTTCCTTAGGAATTTGGTCGTCTTGTTCAAAGCCAAGATCGCCAAATAAAGCAGATAGTCCCCTGCCCAAGTTTTTTTGGTTAGACATTTTCTATATTTCCTTTTCTAAAATTTCTTTAGCCAGCCCCATGTAAGCCTGAGATCCCACACACCCAACATCATACAAAAGAACAGGTTTTCCGTGGGAGGGAGCCTCAGAAACCTTAATGTTTCTGGGAATTATTGTTTTAAAAACTTTGTTTTTAAGATGGAGCCGCACATCTTCAGCTACTTGAGCGCAAAGGGTGCTTCTTTTGTCGTACATGGTTAGAACAACGCCGAATAAATTTAGGTTTGGGTTGAAGGCCTTTTTTATTTTTTGGATAGAATTAAGAAGGTAGCTGAGGCCTTCAAGGGCGTAATATTCACATTGAAGAGGCACAAGGACTGAGTCGGCAGCTGTCATGGCGTTAAGGGTCAGTAAGCCCATAGACGGGGGGCAGTCAATAATAATGTAGTCGAACATGGGGCGATAGGGGGTTATCATTTCTTTGAACAAAGATTCTCTTTTTGGAACGCTAACAAGTTCAATTTCAGCACCTACCAGCTGGATACTTGCAGGAATCAGGCTGAGGCCTGGAACATTTGTTTTCATCAACGCTTCGCCCACTGTACACTCTTTAAGAAGCAGCGCGTAGGTGTTGTTTGTAGTGTTTTTTTGAAGAACCCCAACCCCCGTAGAGGCGTTTGCTTGAGGGTCAAAATCCACAAGCAAAACTTTGCGGTTTACAGCAGCCAAGGCTGTGGCTATATTAACCGCCGTGGTTGTTTTTCCAACTCCACCCTTTTGGTTTGCAACAACAATAATATTTGCCATTTTTCCTATCCTTGTTTAGAGGGTTTTTTAACTACCTCTAATTCATATAAAAACGAGTCATTCAAAAAAATAATCTTTACAACCATAGTGCTTTAAATTAATTAACAAATAATCAAAAAATATTGGATAAATATTAATTCTTTGAATAATTTGCTCTCAAAAAAGCCACATTTATACACACAGCAAACTCCTTATAATCCAATTATGCGTCACTCAGTTATGATAGCCCTTTCTAATTTGGGCATTCACTCTCAGCAGAACACTTCATTTCTTCATTCTTATGCTCAAACTAAAAACTCTATAGCGTCCCACCGCCCTTCAACTCTGGTTGCTTTTTTAGAATTTTCTGTTCATATAGCAAACCCTCCCCTACAATTTTGGCCTTCCATCTGCCCCCTAAAACCATTGCTCTTGATAGGCTTTTTTGAATACTCTATAGCGAGACTCCTGTAATTTGGACCTTCATACCCCCTAAAACCATTGGTTTTGCTGGGCTTTTTTGAATACTCTATATTCAAAAAAGAGTCGTCTCGCTATAGATTCAAAAAAGAGTTCTCTTGTTATATTACTGCGCTCCTCAACCTTCGAATTTCTGTCTGAAACTTAAAATTCTTCAGCTAAAATAATATGCAGATTTAATCTGAAGAGATGTTTTTTCGTTTAGTTTTCTAAACCTGCTACAGAAATCCTTATTTAGTACTGGCCATATAAGGATTTTGAGACGATGATTAGGTTTTAGAATTCTGTCACAAATCGCAAAATCACCAAATTTTCAGTTTCAATGAGGAATGATGAAGCTAAGCGCCATAATCACAATTTTCTCGCTCAACCTCCTTTAACCTCACATTACTCACTATTATTATTTTAGACATTTCATGCACTGCGCTGTCAAGAAGCTTAATGTCAAAATTCCATTTTTTTTTGGCTTCCTCTATCTCAATTTCATAGCTTTTTCCTTTTGGAAAAACCCCTACTGTTGTTTCACGTGAAACATTTTTCTGAATTTCGAGAAGGTTGGTGAGTGAAGAAAATGCACGGGACACAACAAAGCTGTATGGGGTTGAAATCTTATAAGCGCTTTCATTTATTATCTTAAAATTCAACCCTAATCTTCGCCTGCTTTCCTCTAAAAAAGATATTTTCTTTGAGTTTATTTCACATAATGTCATTTTTTGACCCAAAATTGACAAAACAATCCCAGGAAATCCACCACCACTGCCTATGTCCAAACAGTCTTCCTCCATCGAGATAAGATTTGAAAGTTGAATTGAGTCTAAGATATGTCTATCGAGAAAATTTGTCATATCATATGAGGAGGATAAGTTGATACTTTTTCCCCACTTTTCATAAAGACATTTGAAGCTTTCTATTTTTTCGATTGTTTCACGTGAAACATGGGGTATTTTTTCTTTAAGAGTTTTTTTATCTAGCATTTTGATGTTTCTTTCTGTTTGTTCCAAAACCACTATTGCCAGAATTTCACATTGGAAATTTTCTGTCTGCATTTCTATTTGAACTATAGCGCAGAACTTTTAATTTGGGTACAGGAATGGAGAGACGAATTGTACATGAGGCATGAGTGACACATGTACAATTTATAAAGGGCGCACTATAGTTAAAAAAGAACAAGAAATATTATTATAATGAGCAAATTCATTTGGATTTGTGTAAAAAATTTATGCTATCCAGAGAATCAGCTCAGGAACGATGTTCATTTATTCTATCGAAAATCTAAACTTCCCAACATTCACCACTTCACTAATCCCAATCTCTCCTAAAAAATCCGCTTCATGGGAAATAACGATCATAGCTCCTGGATAAGTTTTTAAAACCTGTATGACATGTTCTTTTGTCTCTAAATCGAGATTGTTAGTGATTTCATCGAGAATCAGAAGTTTAGGTGTTTTGGCTGCAATTTGTGCCAGACTGAGCCTTGCCTTTTCACCGCCTGATAGGTGAGCAACCAGACTATTGACCTCTTCATTTTTGCGAAATAAAAAGTCATTCAAGTGACAACGTACTTCAATATGTGACCAAGTTGGCACCAATTCAGCAATGGTCTCTAATACTGTCTTTTCAGGAGACAAGGTCCCATAATGCTGGTCGAGATAGCCAATATCTTCCCGTTTTCTCACATGCCAATCTCCTGACTGCGCCAAGGCTTCGTCAGGCAAGCCCGCTTTGTTTAAGATGGCTTTTACAAGAGTGGATTTGCCGCTGCCGTTATCGCCTGTAATGGCAATACGCTCACCGCATGAAAGGCTTAAGGCTATCCCTGATAATAAGGGTTTACCCTCAACATAACCAACAGAGCCGTTAGATATTTGTACGATCATACCTTTACCTGCATCAGAGCCTTCTATAGAAAATTTAGGCACGATAATTTCAGGAAGGCGAAGATCTTGCAGGTTTTCAGTTAAATCAGATTTACGTTTATCGATGGCAGATTTTTTGCGACCTGAAGTTTCTTCAGCTCTGCCAGCTTTTGCATTACTAACCACAGTAGGCCATTTACGCTGATCAATGCTCTTTTGCCCCTTAGCTTTGCTTTTAGAACTGCGCTGTTGTTCTTGCATCAGCTTATGGTGCATATCTTTTGACTTTCGGCTTAAAAGCTCTAATTCCCTTTCAATTGATGCACGTTTCAGTTTGATCTCTCGCATATAATCATCATAATTACCCGAAAAAATGTGAACTTTACCGTGGTCGATATGCCATAAAGTATCGGCGTACTGACGCAGCAACTCCTTATCATGGGAAACAACTATGAGAGTGCCAGAGTAATTTTGCAGCATACGCATCAAGCTCTTACGATTTTGGGTATCAAGGTGATTGGTTGGCTCATCAAGCAGTAAAACATTAGGATCAAGGCTTAAAGCCTCTGTCACAACTTTGTTCAAGCGCTGACCGCCGCTTAAGTCGGTATGATCAGCAACTACTTGCGGGACGTACCCCACAACGACGTCTTCATCGCAGATTACTTCTATCATTTTTAGTAAGCTAGATTTTCCGCTTCCATTACGACCAATAATAGCAATGCGGCTCCCATGGGGGATGTGCACACTAAAATCATCAAAACAGGTTTTATGTGGGAAGGACAGCTGAAGATTTTTGATCTGAATCGGTTTATGTATCATACGCATCTCTTTAAAGTATTTAGGGCTGTAACAAATTAAGACATAGGTTGAGAATCCTTGGTCTTATGGCCTCTGATAGGGCTACTTTAAGAAATAATTTTCATGATACGGACAAAACCTCAAATTGACCTTTTTAACATAATATAGCGAGACGACTCCTTTTTGAATCTATAGCGAGACGACTCTTTTTTGAATATAGAGTATTCAAAAAAGCCTAGAAAAACCAATGGTTTTAGAGGGTATGAAGGTCCAAATTACAGGAGTCTCGCTATAGAGTATTCAAAAAAGCCTAGCAAAACCAATGGTTTTAGAGGGTGTGGAGGTCCAAATTACAGGAGCCTCGCCCATATATGAACATGGTAGCCTAGTTTAGAAATAATTGAATTTAAATATTTTTGATGCATTCATTACAGATGGTCTTTCTGAAGCGATAATAAAGGCAGCTTAAACATTTTAACAGAAGTCGTACTCCTTACTAATATCGTTCAATTGGCTATTTTCATATGAACCTTCTTATGGCATAGTTCTTAAAATGGCTTAACTTTTGTTCAAGAATCTTTATTAATGCCCCAAACAAACATATCAAAAAAGCCAGACTGGATTCGCGTGAAAGCCCCCGTTTCAAGGGAGTATGAAGAAACGGCAAACCTTATGCGGAGCTTAAAACTGAACACAGTATGTGAAGAAGCCGCCTGCCCCAACATAGGGGAGTGCTGGGCAAAAAAGCATGCAACTGTTATGATTTTGGGGGATACCTGCACGCGAGCCTGTGCTTTTTGCAATGTAAAAACGGGAAAACCCCAATTGCTTGACCCACATGAACCCGAACGAGTTGCCAAAGCCGTTGCAGCCATGGGCTTGGCGCACGTGGTTGTTACATCTGTTGACCGCGATGATTTGGATGATGGAGGATCCCAACACTTTGCCCAAGTTATTCAGGCCATCCGTCAAACAAGCCCCTCCACAACCATTGAGGTTCTAACCCCTGATTTTCTACGCAAAGAAGGGGCCATTGAAACAGTAGTAGCGGCAAAACCTGATGTGTACAATCATAACCTGGAAACAGTGCCTCGAAATTATGCCACGGTGCGCCCTGGGGCCCGCTATTTTCACTCCCTAAAACTACTGGACCGCGTCAAACAAATAGACCCTAGCATTTTTACAAAATCTGGTCTTATGGTTGGCCTGGGGGAAACACGGGAAGAACTTTATCAAGTTATGGACGACTTGCGGTCTGCCAATGTAGATTTTCTAACAATTGGCCAATACCTTCAACCCACCCCCAAACACCATCCTGTCATGAATTACGTCACCCCTCAAGAATTTGAGGATTACGCCACCATGGCCCGTGGCAAGGGGTTTTTAATGGTGGCAGCATCACCCCTTACCCGTTCATCTTACCATGCCGGAGACGATTTTGAAAAAATGCGTCAAAAAAGGGATGGTCTTATTCCTAAAGGTAGCCTTGGTATTCAAACCACCCCGAGAATATAGCGCTGAACTTTTAATTTAGGCTTAGGAATGAGGAGACGAAGTGTACATTCTAGTACATGAGCGACGAATGACGCATACCCAATTTATAAAGGGCGCGCTATGGCTAAAAAACCCTACTTTTTCTGATTTATACCGAGACGTAATAGCCAATACCGTTCTAAGAACGTTTGCAATATTATAGCGAGACGACTCTTTTTTGAGTCTATAGCAAGACGACTCTTTTTTGAGTCTATAGCAAGACGACTCTTTTTTGAGTATAAAGTATTCAAAAAAGCCTAACAAAACTAATGGATTTGAGGGGGCTGTGAAGGTCAAAATTGCAGGAGTCTTGCTGTAGAGTATTCAAAAAAGCCTAACAAAACCAATGGATTTGAGGGGGCTGTGAAGGTCAAAATTGCAGGAGTCTTGCTGTAGAGTATTCAAAAAAGCCTAACAAAACCAATGGATTTGAGGGGGCTGTGGAGGCCAAAATTGCAGGAGTCTTGCTGTAGAGTATTCAAAAAAGCCTAACAAAATCAATGGTTTCAGAAGGTATGGAAGACCCAAATTATATGAGTCTTGCTATATCTTGATCTAAAAATGCGAAATATGGAGATATTTTCAATTTTTATTAAGTTGTTTTGGTTGTCAAATTAGAACAGCATGCAGTATTGATACTCTTTATATTTCTATGGAATTAAAATGTTGTTAAGAGATCTTCATAAATTACTTCGTGGATTTTTGATTTTTGTGTTTTGTTTTCAACAGCTTACTTGGGCCATGGATTCTGTAGCCCCAGGCCATTTTTTGGATCATAATGACCAGGTAGAGCTTCGCTTGTTGGCTCATCAGCCTCAGGAAACTGAAAAACAAAGCCCTTCTTACCAAACATTTTCTCAAGACCCTCATGAGGTAAATTTGGGGGAAGAATTAAAAAAAATTGAACTGTCCCCTTGGCGTTCTGCCCTGCGCTGGGCCAGCTTGGATACGTTTTTGCAAAGCCTAGGGTATTCACTGGCGCTTGGAAACAAATGCTGTTCTCCTGTTTGGTTAAGGGGTGGGTCGTTTCCTTTGCATTCTGAGGAATTCTTTAAACGGGTATTGTTTATTGATGGGTTTCGCCAAGGTGCGGAGTTTGTTGTTTTTCGTACCATCCACACGGGCATTATGGCTTTGGCCTTGTACCAGTTATACAACTACCTAAACCAACAAAGTCCTTTGGTATGTCATTCATTCGAAAATCCTCAAGGAATTTCAGACATTATGAATTTTTGGCAAGGTTCCAAAGACCGGGTTTTATTAGGCTTTTTTCATGACCTATTAGGAAACCAAAACGAAATTTTATCTTACCTAAAGTATTTAATGGTTGCCCCAGTCATATGGGGCGGCATTAAGGGTTTTTTAAACGCCCGAAATAATTTTCTTAAGAGTAGTGAAATTCAAGAATTTTTAACAACCATGGGCCATATGAAACCCAGCTTAAGAAATGATTTATTTCGCTGGTTTTTTCCTTTTCATCCTATGGATAAACCTTTAACCAAAATGAAAGATATCCTGTGGAACCTGGATGTTTCCATTAG
>JBIKLN010000014.1:0-36529 GCA_044359765.1 Patescibacteria group bacterium
TTTTTGAAAAAAAATTCATTGATTTTCAATGCGAATTCCTGCCTCTGGTTTCCTTTTAATATTTTTTAACTATAGAATAGTGGTTTGAGAGGGTATGGAAGGCCCAAATTGTAGGAGTCTTGCTATATAGCGAGACGACTCTTTTTTGAGTATAAAGTATTCAAAAAAGCCTAACAAAACCAATGGTTGCAGAGGGTATGGAAGGCCCAAATTGTAGGAGTCTTGCTATATTTTCTGAAATGATAGCAAAATCAACCGTCACTCGTTTCTGTTTTTACATGCGTAAGTCCCAGATGCATTGTAATTTCAGCTTGCAAGAATGGTGGTAATTATGGAATATTTGTTCAAGTTTCCCTTATTCGCCGCAGTGGCTCAGTGGTAGAGCACACCCTTGGTAAGGGTGAGGTCGAGGGTTCGATTCCCTCCTGCGGCACCATTCTTTCGGGAGTCCCCCATGTTATCATCTTTTTTGCAAACCTCTGATCCCGCTATTTTCCAAGCTATTAAAGACGAGTTGAACCGTCAGCAAACACAAATAGAGCTTATCGCCTCTGAAAATATTGTATCAAAAGCAGTTTTGGAAGCCCAGGGTTCTGTCCTTACCAACAAATATGCGGAAGGGTATTCGGGGCGCCGTTACTATGGTGGCTGCGAATGGGTAGATGTGGCAGAAAATCTGGCCATAGAACGTTTAAAAGAATTGTTTTCTTGTGCCTACGCTAACGTGCAGCCCCATTCGGGCTCCCAGGCTAACCAGGCAGTTATGTTGGCATTGCTTAGTCCTGGAGATACATTCATGGGGTCCTCTCTTGCCTCTGGCGGGCACTTAACCCATGGTGCGTCTGTGACTCTGTCTGGAAAATGGTTTAACGCTGTACACTATAACGTTGATGAAAAAACCCATGTATTTGATTACGACGCTATTGAGGCCATGGCCCAGAAACACAAACCAAGACTTATTATTACAGGCGGTTCTGCTTATCCACGAACCATCGACTTTGCCCGTTTCCGTTCTATTGCTGACAGTGTGGGCGCCTACCTAATGGTAGACATGGCCCATGTGGCAGGGCTTGTAGCGGGAGGCGTGTACCCAAGCCCCCTTCCTCATGCCCATGTTGTAACATCTACTACCCACAAAACTCTGCGGGGACCGCGGGGGGGTATTATTTTAACAAACGATGAGGCTTTGGCTAAAAAAATAAACTCCGCTGTTTTTCCAGGGGTTCAAGGGGGCCCCCTAATGCATGTAATTGCGGCCAAGGCCGTTGCTTTTGCAGAAGCCCTAACCCCCAGTTTTAAAGCCTATGCCCACCAAGTAGTAGAAAATGCCAAGGTTTTGGGAGACGTTCTGACAAGCATGGGGTTGGTTTTAATTTCAGGAGGGACAGATTCCCACCTTTTGTTAGTAGATGTCACATCTTTTGGCCTTACTGGAGTCCAGGCATCTGAAGCCTTAGAACGTGCCCATATAACATGCAATAAAAATGGTATTCCTTTTGACCCTTTGCCTCCTCAGGTAACCTCTGGCATTCGCCTTGGTACGCCAGCTGCTACCACACGTGGTTTCGGTGTTTCTGAATTTCAACAAGTGGGTCATATGATTGGTGAAATTTTGCGTTCTTTAAAAACAGGGAATTTTGACAGCACATTACCCAAGGTAAGAGAGCAAGCCCTTGCCCTTTGCCAGGCATTTCCCATTTATAAGGAATAAAAACAACCATGCGCTGCCCTTTTTGCGGACACCACGATACATCTGTAAAAGATTCTCGCACCACCGATGATCAAGCGGCCATTCGACGCCGTCGCAGTTGTGAAGCTTGTGGATCACGGTTTACAACCTTTGAACGTATTCAGCTGCGCGATTTTTGGGTGGTGAAGAAAAACGGTACCCGCGTTCCCTTTGACCGGGACAAATTAGCCCGATCTGTTATGACATCTATGAACAAACATGCCCTAGACCCTGAACGGGTAGAGCGCGTAGTCAGCAGCATTGTGCGACAACTAGAAACATCGGGTGAACAGGAAATTTCCACGCAAAATATTGGTGAAATGGTTATGACGGCCCTTTTTAACCTGGACCCTGTAGCTTACGTGCGGTTTGCCAGCATTTATAAAGAATTCAATAATGTGCAAGATTTTGTCGAATTTGTCCAAAGCATGGACGCAAAACAGAAGGAAAATTCCTAAAAAGTGGTGGAGCCGAGGGGAATCGAACCCCTGACCTCTACAATGCCATTGTAGCGCTCTCCCAACTGAGCTACGACCCCAACTTGTATGAAGAATAATCTCTTTTTTTTGACAAAATCAACTTTTTTTTAATATTTAGGTCCTATTTATTTTTCCAACAGCCGTTATCTTAAGGGGAAAAAAAGTGACCAAACTTTTATGTGTCTTCACACTATTTATGTTATTTTCAGCAAAAGGGTATTGCTCAGGAAAGTCAAAAGAGGATGGTGATCTGGCTTCCCACAAAACTCCCCATACTATTCAACATCAAGAATCTGAACAAACTTTGGACTCTACGGACATAAATCCACCCTTGGCTCTTCAAACAGAATCTATGAAACAATGGGCTTTATGTTCTATTTACGGGTGGTATATTCTTAAGCGTTTTGCCCAAACTGGTGCCTTTCTATCAGAAGCTTGTGGTGTTGTATGCTTTACCACACGCAACAGCGTGGATTTGCCAGACAACACGAAAAAAGCCCTTGATATGGTGACAGGGCTTTGCATTCCTTCACGCATTGCCTTCAGGCAAATTGAAAATTTTGCTGAAAAAAACATGAAAAAAAATAATGCATTTTTGGAGGCTGTTATCAAAAGTCACAAGCCTGAACGTAGACGACAGCCCATTCAAGTTATTGTTGATTCTGGAGATGTGAAAATTGTAGGCGACGATGATGCAGAAGAAACCAAAGCCCCTGCTAGGGTTCAGCAAGATGACTCCAGAGAGTCGCTCTAGTCTTGAAAAATACAGTCTCAAACTATGTAAACTTATACAGTGCGTAGGCCCTTTTCTCAAAGGCGTTCATCATATTTTCAACTAATGAGGAAAAGGTTTTTTCAATCATTTTTTGTAAAATGGGGTTGTGAAAAGAAAAATCCACCTGAAAACAAACCTCTGTAGTGGAAGAATTGGGGATTTTGGCAAAAGTCCATAGGCTTTTTAAGTTTAAGGGGCCTTTTGTGCATATACTTTCAATAGAAATAGGGTGGGTTGGGGTAACACAAGACGTATAGGTAATGGAAAAAAGAGGGGATCCTACCGTCAAATCTGCATCAAATGCCGCAACGCCTACATTATAGACATGGGCTTTTAAGACGCCTGGCAAAAACTGGGGGTATTGGCCCACATCCAAAACAAGTCCGTAAAGTTCCTCACAAGAAAAAGGTAGGGTTTTTTCTTTTTTGTAAAAAGGCATACAGATAAACAGCCTTCCCGTAATTAAATTCAGGGATTAAGAAGATTTTCCAAGATATAGCGAGATGACTCTTTTTTGAGTATAAAGTAGTCAAAAAAGCCCAGTAAAATCAATGGTTGCAGAAGGTATGGAAGGCCCAAATTATAGGAGTCTCGCTATATTTTGTATGGCTGGGGTACTAGGATTCGAACCTAGGGATGGCGGTACCAAAAACCGCTGCCTTACCACTTGGCTATACCCCAACAGTGCAGGAACAATGAGCATACACTAACAAATTCTAAGAAAATTTCCAATGAAAATGTTGAGATTGAACTTTTTTATTCCCAAGTGGACCTAAATTTGTTAGAGTCTGTTTAACTTTTATAACTTCTTACAATCAAGGGTTACACCATGAAAAGAACGTATCAGCCCAGCACCATCGTTAGAAAGCGTCGTCATGGGTTCCGCGCTAGAATGGCTACAGTCGGCGGACGCAAGGTTATTGCCGCGCGCCGCGCAAAGGGACGGAAGCGTCTTTCTGCCTAGGGTTTTTGCCGTCTGATGGCATTTCAAAAGCTCAAAAAACGGTCTGGATATGTGCGCATCGCCAAAAGTCAGGTTTATGCGCGCCTGTCCTCCGTTATCGTGCAGGGTGACTCTTCTGACCATCTTTCTGCAGGTTGTTTGCCCTGTTTGGGGTATACGGCCAGTCGTCGTGTGGGGTCTGCTGTGCGTCGTAATCGTGCTAAGCGTCGTTTAAAGGCTGCCGTTGTGGAGTTGTCTCGTTCTAATTTGTTGACCCCGTCTGCAGTTGATTTTGTCTTTATTGCCACCCCTGCCACGCCAGATGTTGAATTTTCCCTGTTGAAGGACCATATATTAACAGGCATTAGAAAGTGTTCTCGCCTTTTAGAGGCTAAATTGTCGCAACCATTGGAAGGAGACGCCCCCTAAATGAAACAGATTGTTATCTTTTTGATTCATTTATATCGTTGGCTTATTTCACCTTTTACGCCTCCCAGTTGTCGTTTTAACCCTACCTGTTCCCGTTATGCCATAAACTGTATAGAAATTCATGGACTGGGCAGAGGTTTATGGTTAGCAATGAAGCGGTTATTTAAATGTCATCCATATGAAAACCTGTCCAAAAAAATTGCCAGTGCTTGGAATTACAAGGCACGACAAAAACCAAAGGTTGCCAATGCCCCTTCTGCCCCCCATCGTTCCCATCAACATTAATTTTAGGTCCCCATGTTAGAACAAAAAAATCTTATCCTTGCTGTTGTTTTGTCCATTGCCGTTTTATTTGGCTTTAATCATTTTTACGAACGGCCCAAACTTGCCCAAATTCAAAAGGAAATAAAAGTTGCCCAAGAAACTCCTAACAGCTTAAATGTGGACTTAACCCCCGTTCTAACGCGGACAGAGGCTGTGGCCACATCAGGTCGGGTTTCCATTGAAACACCAAAACTTAAGGGCAGCATTAATTTAACAGGGGCCCGTTTAGACGACCTAACTTTGTTGAACTATAAAGAAACAACAGAAGATAATAGCCCCAATGTGGTTCTTTTAAGTCCACAAGGTTCAAAAGGTGCTTATTTCATGGATGCTGGATGGGTAGGTGGCGCTGGTCCTTTTACTGAAAATGCTGTTTGGACTGTGGTCAATAAGGAAAAGGTCCTAACACCCCAAACCCCCATCACCTTCTTATTTGAGAATGAGGCTGTGCGGGTTGAACGCACCTTTTCTGTAGATGAAAATTACCTATTCACAGTCCAAGACCTTATTACAAACAAAACACAAACTTCCCAAACATTTCGTCCTTATGGTCGTGTAACCCGTTTGGAAAAACCAAAAACAGGTGGTTTTTATGTGCTTCATGAAGGGGCTGTGGGAATTGTGGATGGTCGTTTGAAAGAATTTTCTTATGACAATCTTGAAGATGAAAAAGTTGTGGAACAGAAATCTATGGGGGGATGGCTTGGTTTTACAGACAAATATTGGCTGGCAGCTTTCATTCCTGATCAAACTGTTCCAACCACAACTCGGTTTACAGGTGACAAGCAAAAATCTGCCTATTTTTGTGAAACTTTGGGGAACGAGGTTATTTTAAAACCTCAAGGTTCCGCCACTTACACGCAGCATATGTTTGCGGGGGCAAAAATTTTACGCATGCTGGATGCTTATGAAGAAAAACTTGGATTTTCCAAGTTTGATTTGGCTGTGGATTTTGGTTGGTTTTATTTTGTAACAAAACCTTTGTTTTACATTTTAGAATTTTTACTTCACATGCTTGGCAATTTGGGTGTGGCCATTCTTGTGCTGACGGTTTTTGTCAAATTATTGCTGTACCCTTTTGCGAACAAATCGTTCAAATCTATGGCACGCATGAAAACATTGCAGCCAGAAATGGAACGTATTAAACAGCGTTACGGCCATGACAAAATAAAAATGAACCAAGAGCTTATGGCTTTTTATCAAAAACAGAAAATTAACCCTGCTTCTGGGTGTTTACCTATGTTGATTCAGGCTCCCATTTTCTTTTGTTTGTACAAGGTTTTCTTTGTTACCATTGAAATGCGCCATGCGCCTTTCTTTTGGTGGATTCGGGACTTGTCGGCCCCTGATCCTACCAGTATTTTCAATATGTTTGGTTTACTGCCATTTACGCCGCCCTCTTTCCTGATGATTGGGGCCTTGCCCTTGTTCATGGGGGCCACCATGATTTTGCAGCAGCGTATGAATCCACAGCCCACAGATCCTGCCCAGGCAAAGGTTATGATGTTGATGCCCATTATGTTTACATTTTTGTTTGCGTCTTTCCCTGCGGGATTAGTGTTGTATTGGGCATGGAGCAACCTGTTAACCATTGCCCAACAGTGGTTTATTACGCGTCAAAGTAGCAACCCAAAATGACGGAAGATAAAAATTGGGTACACCGTTTATTTTCCCAAGAATGTGTTTTTCTAAAAAGCGTTCCCCGTATTGAGGATTTGCCAGAATTTTCTTTGCCAGAGGTTGCTTTTGCAGGCAGATCTAATGTTGGAAAGTCAAGTCTATTGAATGCTTTAATGCACCAGGGAAAGCTGGCTCGTACGTCTAACACGCCAGGGCGAACCCAATTTTTAAACTTTTTTCAGCTAAAAGATCAGCTTATTTTGGTTGATATGCCTGGATATGGGTACGCAGAGGCCCCTAAGACATTGGTGGCCCAATGGCAGGTTTTAATTCGTCATTACCTGAAAGCACGCCCCACCCTTCAGCGAACCTACTTACTGATTGACAGCCGTCATGGCCTAAAACGTAATGACCTGGAAATGATGGATATGTTGGATAAAACAGCGTCGTCTTACCAAATTGTCCTGACAAAAATTGACAAAATTTCAAAGACAGCCTTAGAAAGTCTTGAAAAAACAATTACGAAGGATTTAACAAAGCATCCCGCTGCCCACCCTAATGTTTTGTCTACAAGTTCTGAAAAAAAAATAGGTATTGAAATCCTGCAGGAAGAAATCGCCTTTTTCTGTCAGGGGTATAAGCCACACTTACAGTAGTTAAGTTATAGCCATTTCTAGGACTAAGCATTAGAAAGAATTTTGTGTTTGTAAGAAAAAGGCTTATACTTCACCTATGTCTATACAAAAACCAGGTTTTATTATGAAATTTTTTCTATGTTTCCTTTTTTCTTTAACATTGTGCCAGAATGTTTGGTGTGCTGATGCTGCCCCTGCTGCCGCTGCCGCTGCACCAGGCAAGCGACCTCTAAAACGAGTGAAGCCTAATGGACATGATGAAGTCCCTGAAGGGGATAATATTAGAAAGATTGAAAAACGTGCAGAGCTTCTTCTCCCTCTTGTATCTGCAGTGAAAGACCAGGCTATAGCGTTAAAAGCAGCTTTGAAAACACGTATTACAGGGCTTAAACATACTGATTTTGAAGCTGCTTCAAATCTGGCTTGTTACGTTGGGACTCCACAATTAATAATCACTGATGCGGAAAATTATGTCTCTATTTTTAATGGAACTAGCCCTGTAATGGAAGGTGAAGATTTAATAACTAAAAAGGCACTGGCTATTATAGCGTCAAAAGGACTGGCCCAAACAATTCGTGACATTTCAAAAGATCTAGCAGGGCACCTTCTTGGATTTTCCTTTGCTGAACTAAATAGGTTGGCAGATGGAATATCTGGAATTCTTGAAGATGTGCAAAATTATGAATTTGAAATAGAAGAACGTTAGTTATAAAGTTCAGAATTTTTTCTGTTTGTGCCACCTATGTTTTTTTGGAAGGGGTTTTTATGCTGGTTTATGCTCTTGGTTTGTTTTTGATTTTTCAAAAAATTTGTGTAGCTGCTGGAGGGCTAGTACCACTGCCCGCCCCGTGTTTTAGTTACGAGGTTTTTGATCATCCAGCTTTACTCCCAGCTTTAAATCAGGCGTTGGTTAACTATGATTACAATACTATTTCTGCTCGAAACGCAGCTATTCCGGCTCTTGATTTTCCTCCTCCTCATATTGGAGCTATTGGAGCGGGACCTAATCCTCTGCGGATTGGCGTAAGTAGGGGAGGAAATTTTCCTGTTGCTTGGAATCATAACATACAAGCCTTGGCTCCAGGGCCACTTACCATTGTTGAGGCCGCTACCATGGCCTTGGAAAGGCCAAGAATTGGGATTCCAATTGAATTTAATGCTCCTCACCTTCTTGTTATGATTGCTGCTGGTGCCCCCCTTGGGCCAGGAGAAGTGGCTCAAGTTCAGAGGGCTTTAAGAAGGGGTGGGTATTTAACTCCTCTTGCTGCAGCTATTTACAGGTTGCGCAGACTCGTTCCATTCCCTAATGTTGCAGCAATAGATGGAGGTGGTGTGGCTAATGGTGTTGTCATGCATTTTCATCTTCCTATACGTGTTAGCAAAAATGTGAGAGAGTTATCTATTAATTCCCTTCAAAACCCAGCTATTGCAGGATTTCCCCCTTATTTATCCATAAAAGATAGTATTGACAATCAGTTTGTGGCTCTTGGTTTGCCTCGTCCTCACAGCGCCACAATTGTTTCTTCTGATATATTACAAAGGTAGGAACTTCTGTATTTATAGCAGCGATTCCCGGATGGTTTTCGTGAAGCAAGAACAGAGATGTAGCGAGACTCCTGTAATTTGGGCCGTCCATACTCCTCTCAAAGCCATTGGTTTTGTTAGGCTTTTTTGAATACTTTATAATCAAAAAAAATAAATCACCTAATAATACAAAAATCTTATCCCCGGGAATCGCTGGTTGATGACAAACAATGATGATCATCAAATCAACAAAAATTAGCCTTGTGTATTTTTGCAAAATTATTTATGGTTTTTCATCTACAATGAAGGAAAAATATGACAAAAAAACCAGTTCTTTCTGTTGTGGCCACGTCACGAAATGATGATCACGGTGGAAATGCGCTTTGGCGTACCCAGCACTTTGTAAGTGGTTTAGTGGCCCAGGCGGAAAAGTTTCAATTTCCCATAGAACTTGTTCTGGTAGATTGGAACCCACCTGAAGGCAGACCAAACTTGCACGAAGCTTTGACCTGGCCTGAAAAGTCAGACTATTTTACCTACCGCGTGGTGGAGGTGCCAGCCCATGTCCATCAAACCTTTTCCCATGGTGACAAGCTTCCCCTGTTCCAATATATTGCCAAAAATGTTGGCATTCGCCGTGCAAAGGGCAATTTTATTTTATCAACCAACATTGATATTTTGTTTTCTGATGAAATTATGGAATTCATGAAAGGACACCTTAAGGAAAACACCCTGTATCGCGTAGACCGGTACGATATAGAGGCGGATATTCAAGATGGGTGGAGTTTTGAGCAGGTTTTAGAATATGCAAAAAACCATGTGATTCGTACAAGCCCTGTTGTTGGAACATCTTGTGAAAAAAACCTGAAGGGCCCTTTGGTGAATTTATTTGGATCTGTTCAATTATTTATAAAAAATAGTATTCGTTTCCCCCGTATGCTTTGGACAGGTGAAATAAAAAAATTAATGGTGGAACAGCAGCTTTCTATAAAAGATTTGGTCAAAAAAATACTGAACTATGTTGGTTATTTGTTAAAAATAGCCATGGGCAAAGGGCTTCATACGAATGCTTGTGGTGATTTCACCCTTCTTTCAAAAAAAGATTGGTTTAAGTTGCGTGGTTACCCTGAATGGCCACAGTATTCTTGGAAAATTGATTCTGTCCTTTTGTATCAGTGCTATTACAACCGCATAAAAATGCATAATCTGCCTCCATCTTATGCCATTTACCATATAGAACATGGTTCAGGGTGGACACCAGAGGGGGAAAAACGTTTGTTTAGTGGGTTGCAGGAAAAGGGGATTCCTTATATGGATGACCGAGCTTTGCAAAAAGAAATTGAAAACCAGAAAACTCTGTGTAAAAAAGGGGTTTATATAACTTATGCCCCAGAAAACTGGGGGCTTTCAAATCTAGACCTTGTGGAGCGTGGACGCTGAACAAAGAGGCAAAATTGCAAGGAATCATTCTTTATGATAAGGGGAAAATTGGCAGCCTCAACCAGTGCCGTGGCTTGGCAAATGCTTTGAAAGATCACATAAACATAAGCTGGCAAGAGGTACCTGTTGAGTTTTCAAAGATTGTGCGGTGGTTCCCCCCTCAAATGGGACTTATGCTGTCAAAGCCTTACGTTTTGGGTTGTTTGAATATAGATGCCCCTAAAATTCTTTTAGCATCAGGTCGTCAGGCAGTTTTGGCAGCGCTGTCCTTAAGACAGGGTTGTTATACCATTGTTTTACAAGACCCCAAAATAAACCCCACGTATTTTGATTTGGTTGTTGCCCCCCAGCATGACAACCTTCAGGGGAAAAATGTTTTATCAACGGTGGGTTCCTTTCATAATATAACTACAGAAGAATTGGCCCCCGTCTATGCGCCTTTATGTGCGTCTACTGACATAAAATACATTACCGTTTTATTGGGGGGGGACAGTCGCCATCACACCTACACCCATGGTGATTTTTTGACCCTAAGTGAGCAGCTGCGTCATATGCTCAGTTTGCAGGCCTATAGGAATGGGAGGCTTTTGATCACGCCATCTCGACGCACACGACCTGAGCTTGTGGAGTATTTAAAAGAAACCCTTTCAGGTCTTTCGTACGAACTGTGGAATGGTTCAGACCCTAACCCTTATAAAAAATACCTGGCAGCAGCCCATGCTTTTGTGGTCACATCCGATTCTGTGAACATGATAACGGAAGCCTGTTTATTTGGAAAACCCACCTACATTTTTCAGGTGCCCATGAAAAGCAAAAGGTTGCAACAGTTTTTAACCACTGTATTTGACAATAAAAACGCAGTTCCTTTTACACAACAGGCCCTTGAATCACCAACAGATTTCCGTCCATTAAATGAAATTCAACGGTTAATTCCAGAAATTTTGGTTAGAATAAAGGACAAGAAATGACACCCCCACTTTCTTGGCAAGAATTTTCACGTCTTTTGCCTGTTCCTTTAAGGGGAAGGGTGGCCGTTGCAGTTTCAGGGGGTGCGGACAGTATGGCCCTGTGTCTGTTGTTGGCAGATTGGTGCGCCCACACGCCAGGCCTTTCCATGGTTGCCCTAACAGTAGACCATGACCTTCGCCCTGAATCAAAATCTGAAGCCCAAACAGTACACAATTGGCTTAGCTTACGAGGTATAGAACACCATATTTTAACGTGGTCTCATGGCCTTATCACCACAGGTATTCAGAAAAAAGCACGGCAGGCGCGATATGAATTACTGGATGGTTGGTGCGTGGAAAACTCTATTTCCGCACTGTTAACAGCCCATCATGCCTTGGATCAATGGGAAACAGTTATGATGCGTTTGGCCAAAGGTTCTGGACTTACAGGTTTGTGCGGCATACGTTCTGTGGTTAGTAAACCCTTTGGTGTGTTGGTTCGTCCCCTACTGAGTGTTTCCCCTGAACAAATTTTGCAAACCTTGCAGCATTATAACCAGCCATTTTTAAATGACCCCAGCAACCACAACAACGCTTTTACACGCGTGCGTTTTCGCCGTATGTATGATGATTTGGCCCAGGAAGGTTTAGGCATACATTCCATTCTTGAAACCCTTGGACGTTTACAGCAAGCAGAAAATTATTTGCAGGAAGAAACCCAAAAGGCCTACGTTCAGTGTGTGATTGAAAACCATATAGATTTAGAAGTGTTTCTGGCTCTGCCCTTAGAAATTGCACAGCGCTTATTGCAAAAAAGTCTCCAGCATGTGGGTGGGGCAGGCTACCCTTTGCCTCAAAAATCCATTGTTGGGTTATACGAAAAACTAAAAGAACCTTACTTTTCTGGTGCTACAGCAGGTGGCTGTGTTCTTAAAAAAGTAAGGGGTGGGTATATACGTATTTCACAGGAACAACGATGATATGACCCATTCAATCTGATTATGCGTCACTTGAATGAATTGATCTATGGTTCTTATTCCACGTAATCACCGTCAGAGCCATGGGATTGGTTTTCAAATAGCTGAATAGGACCAAGGGGCATAAGCGTAGAAATAGCATGCTTGTAAATAAGCTGGGAATGTCCTTCACGTTTCAAAAGAACTGTGCAGCTGTCAAACCACGTCACAACGCCCTGTAACTTAACACCATTGATTAAAAAAACGGTAAGAGATGTTTTGTTTTTACGAACATGATTTAGAAAAACATCTTGAACGTTCACGGGTTTATCGGACGCCACTGCACTGTCTCCTTGTATGAAAGAATTATTATTGTTAAAATTTTATGTTACTTTAATGTTTTTTTCGTCCAATTGCAATTTGAAAACAACCCTTTCTTTCCTTTTTTCACTGTTAATAACAAGTTATATGCGCACAGTTTATTTCGTGGATTGCCATTCCATAACGGTCACTTTATAATTTTGAAAATACTTTTTTAACGGTGAGACATGTCTCAATCTCCTATGTGCATTGACCTGGTAAGGGGTGAAAAATATTATTGGTGCACCTGCGGTCTTACGAATAATCAACCCTTTTGTGACGGATCCCATAAAGGAACGGGGAAAAAGTCCCTATGCTTTGAAGCCGATGAAACAAAAAAGGCATTTCTTTGCACCTGCAAAAACACGAAAAATCCACCTTTTTGCGATGGGTCCCATAAAGTAAACCATGAATAAACGTCTACATTTTTTAGCCGCTGCCCTACTGGTTGGGTGTTCTTTGACAAAAACACCTGAAAAGGCCTGCTCTCTTAACTACGCCTTAGCGGGAGACTTAACTCGTTTTGTTATTGACCACGGTGATACGCAAAAAGGCCTGTTGGAAATCATTCAACTGCAATCTACGTGTTATGAGGCTAGCATGCAGATTGCCTTCCGAACGCAGTTAAACCTATGGCCAGGGGCGCCAAGTTCCTTAACTCTTGAAATACCTTATTTCGTAGCTGTTGTGGGAGACAAGGACGAAGTTTATGACCACGCATCCTTTGTTCTTACCTATAAGGGGTTTGGACCTGTGGATGTGCAAACCCATAAACAGTCCTATACCCTACCAAAAAATTTCAACAAAGACACCATGCGGGTCGTTGTGGGATTTTCCTTGTCTGCAGAACAGCGGAAAAAAGTTGCCACATTTGTTGAAAACCGTAGGGCAAGGGTCTGAAGCGCTGAATTCTTCATGTGCTTTATTCTTTTTTCATTAAAACAACAAAGGTGTCTGTAGGGCTGCCACACAGAGTTTTTTCCACACGAGCATGATTTTTAATAAAAGTATTAAATTCTTGCATTTTCTGGGCATTTTCATTTTCTGTGTGAGGATTTGCCACATGTCCATACCATAAGGTATTATCCACAACCACAAGCCCACCAACCTTTAAAAGAGGGAAGGTTTCTTCAAAATAGGTTTTATAACTTCTTTTACTGCCATCAATAAAAATCATATCAAATAAGGGGGGATTTTGCCCTTTAAGCTTTTCTAGAGTTTCTAAGGCATCCCCCAACAGCAGGGTTATTTTTTTGTCTACCTGAGCAAGCGCCCAGAACTTCCTTGCAATTTTTGTCCATTCCGCGTTGCGATCGCAGGTTGTTATGTGCCCATCTTCTGCTGTGGCAAGGGCCATAACCAGCGCGCTATAGCCTGTGTAGGTTCCAATTTCTAAAATACGTTTGGCGTTGGTTAATTTTATCAAAAAAGCAAGCAATTGCCCTTGAAGAACTGTAATTTGCATATGTCCTTCTGGCATGCACCCCGTTTGCTGACGCAACTGTTGCATTGCTGGGGTTAGGGTTGCGAAGTGGTCCTCACAATACTGAATAAGTTCAGGTGTAACAGACAAAGTATTTTTAATTTTCTCACGCATGTTTACGGCTTCTTAATTTATTTTCCACATAATAACCTTTGAAAGGCTATATTTTTAAGTCGAATAAGATGGACGACATTCTAGACGAATTTTTAACAGAAACAAACGACAGTTTAGCCAAACTGGAATCGTTAATTACTATTTTGGAAGATAATCCAAAAGATATACCAGCTGTACGCGAAGCATTTCGTATTTTGCACACCATTAAGGGAACATCAGGTTTTTTAGGGCTAGACCGTCTTCAAAACATTACCCACACAGCTGAAACTGTTTTGGCCCAGATTCGTGATGGTAAGCTTAACTTAACGGGGGAAATTGCTACTGAATTTCTTAAAACGTTTGATCATCTAAAAAGTATTTTGCAACCAGAGGAAATAGCAAACCCAACAACCCTAGACTTAGACTTACGGCAAATTAAAGCCCTAGAGCGATTTATTCATGGCGAGTGGGTAGACATTCCAGAACCTGAGCCAGAACCCCAGCCAGAGAACGAGGAAGATGTTCAAGGAGGCACAGCCGAAGAAGCCCAGAATCATGAAGAAATAGACCCACAACAGCATTTAGCTGACCAAGAAAACCCTGCAAAAAAAACAGAAGACACCCAGCTCCCCCTTGTTTCTAAAAAAACAAAAGCGAAAAATAGTGGCAGCATTCGCACTAGCGTTCAAACCATTGATAATCTTATCAATTCTATCGGAGAGCTGGTTTTGGTCCGCAATCAGCTGCTGCAAAGTTCCAGTGATGACAACGGACCCTCCTTAAAAAATGCCCTATCTCGACTGAGCAGTTTAACCAGTACGCTGCAAGAGGAGGTTATGAAAACCCGCATGCAGCCCGTAGAAACCCTATTTTCAAAATTTCCCCGTGTTGTGCGGGATTTGGCCGTAGAGTTGAATAAAAAAGTTAATTTGGTTATGGAAGGGGGAAAAACAGAGCTGGACCGCCAAGTGTTAGAGCTGATGAAGGACCCCATTACCCACATGGTACGTAATGCTGTAGACCACGGAATTGAAACTCCAGATGTGCGTCAAAAAGAAGGAAAGCCAGAAACAGGAACAGTTTTGTTAAAGGCCTACCATGGAGGGGGCCAAGTTGTTATTGAAATTAAAGATGATGGTCGTGGCCTTAATACAGAAAAGATAAAGCAGAAAATATTGGACAGAGAGCTTGCAACGGTAGAGGAGCTTTCCACCCTAAGCCCCTGGCAGATTCTGAATTATATTTTTAAACCAGGGTTTTCAACGGCTGATGTTGTTTCCCATATTTCTGGTCGAGGCATTGGAATGGATGTGGTAAAAACCAATATTGAACAGTTGGGTGGAACGATAGATGTGCGCTCTACCTTTGGTAAGGGCAGTTTATTTGTTATTAAAATTCCACTAACGCTTACCATTATTCCTTCCATTATTGTATCTGTGGCTGGTCACCATTTTGCGGTTCCCCAGGTGAATGTTATTGAGTTAGTGCGCATGGGCCTTTTGTCCATTCATTCAGTGGAACACATTAACAGGGTTCCCATGTTGCGCCTACGCGAAGCCCTGCTGCCCCTTATTTATCTAGATGAGCTGCTTCAGTTAGTACCTCAAAAATCCCAGCGTACTATGGAAAAAAACCACTGCATTATCATTATTAAAATTGGAAATATTCATTTCGGTATGGTGGTAGATTCTGTTTTTGATATGCAAGAAATTGTTGTTAAGCCTTTGTCTGCTATTTTAGAGGTTGCGCCTTATTTTTCAGGCAGCACAATTTTGGGCAATGGACATGTTATTATGATTCTTGACCCCAATACCATAGCTGCCAACCTAGCTGAATCTAACACCTTAGATTTTTCTATGCCCTTTTCCCATACCAAGCAAGATAAGGATTCAGACACGGTTTTACACATTACTTTTTTTTCCAAAAATGATTCTTACGCTGTGCCTTTGGGGTCTGTGGAGCATATTATTGATTTGGTTCCTCAGGCATTAGAGTTGCGAGACGGAATTTACTTATGCCCCTACCAAGGCCATGCCATACGGGTGTTTTTTCCATCTGACGATAGGGAAGAAATTAATTCAATTTTAGCCCAAGATAGTTTTCCATTGCTTATATTTAGCCAACTTGGCCACACCGTAGGCTTTGCTGTACATGAAATTACGAACGTGATTGAGGGACCTGTCCATATTGATGTGGAAAATAGGCAAAACGGCATTATGGGAACAAATTTTATTAATGAACAAATGACAAGCATTCTAGACCCAGAGTTTTTTCTAAAAACAGCCCATCCAGCCTTGTTTACGGAAGAAGACGCATTTTTTTAAGGTAAATCGAGAAGGTAATTTCATGAAAAACAACTCTCTTCAATTTTTAGGTCTTCGTATCGACGAATTTTTGTTTGGTGTTCCTGTGGAATTTGTACAAGATGTGCTTCTTACGCCCGCATCAACCCCCATTCCATTGGCTCCACCATCCATATTGGGGTTAATCAATTTAAGGGGGCGCATTGTTACAGCCATTGATATGGGAATTTGTTTGGGGTTAACAACCATGGATATGAAGAAAAACTCCATGTGCGTTATTATTGAACACGAACATGATTTATATGCCCTGGTGGTGGACACGGTGGGAGAGGTTATGACCCTTTCCCCACCTATTTCAGATTCCCATACCCTAGATGAAACCTGGCAAAAGTTTTCCATAGGGGTTCACGCCTTGGAAAAAGAACTAATGGTTTTGATTGACTGTCAAAAATTTATGGAATCGCTTCTGATTTCTTGAATTAATTCCTCATATTGGGTTGGGAAATTGTTTTCCTTTAAAACAATCCAATTAAACAACTGAGGGTCTGGTTCCTCAAGCAATAAATCGTAAAGTTCTTGGGTGTGTTGGTTAAGGGCAAGTAGTCTATGTTTCGCAAAATTTCCCAAAATAATGTCCATTTCTTTTGTGCCACGATGGGCGCTTTTGTAGAGTCGGCGTTTTTGGCAAAGCTGCATTTCAAAATTGGTATGTGACACTATATTAAAAGGTATGCTACTATGTACGTTATGCATAGTGAAGTAAAATTAACAGAAATTGCCATTGTTGTTGTTGCAGCCCTTATGGGTGGCATTGCCCTTGCACGTCTAAAGCAACCCTCTATTTTGGGGTATATTTTGGCGGGTGTTATTTTAGGGCCCTCTGGTTTTGCCCTTATTCAGTCTCGTGACCAGGTCAGTTCTTTGGCAGAGCTGGGCGTTTTACTGCTTTTGTTCGTTGTGGGAATGGAACTTAACCTGAAGGTTTTTAAAAAGGTTTGGGTTGTTGCCACCCTATGTACCCTTTTGCAAATAGTGTGTAGTGTGGCCATTACTTTGGTTTTGGGTCAATTTTTTGGGTGGTCCTTAGGGCTTGCCCTACTTTTAGGTTTTGTTGCCTCCATTTCATCTACAGCCGTTGTATTCAAAATGATTGAAAGCATTGGCGAAATGAAAACAGAAGCAGGGCAGCTGGTTGTTGGTATCTTGATTGCTCAGGACTTGGCTATTATCCCCATGATTCTTATTTTAAGAAACTATGGACAGTCTTGGTTAAATCCGTCTCTTTTAATCAAGTTGGTGGTGGCTATTGGCCTGACTATGGCTTTAATTACCTACCTCAGTCGTAAACAGCGTGTGCGGTTTCCCTTAAGTTCCTTCTTTGCGGGAGAAAAAGATCTGATTCCTTTGGCTGGCCTTACTCTGTGCTTTGCGGCTGCAGCTATTTCGGGTCTTATTGGTCTATCCGCACCCTATGGTGCTTTTTTGGCTGGCCTTGTTCTTGGAAATACCCACGAACGTGTTTTGTATTTAGATACAACAAAGCCAATTCAAAATATTTTGCTTATGGCCTTTTTCTTATCTATCGGCTTGTTGCTAGACATTCAATTTATTTGGCAGCATCTTTGGACAGTCCTTGTTCTTTTATTTATTGTAACCGTTGGAAAGACAGCCTTAAACGTTGGCATTTTAAGGGTGTTGCAACTACCATGGTCTCAGGCTTTTTTGGTTGGAACCCTTGTGGCGCAGCTGGGGGAATTTGCTTTTCTAATGGCATCTGTTTCTACAGAAAGTCGCATTATTAACCAGTTTGGTGAAAACCTTATTATTGCCTTGACGGTTTTGTCTCTTGCTTTCAGCCCCATTTGGAACACAACAGCCAAGCGTCTAAAAGACATGACGAATGTGAACAGCGCTCCTTTGGGGGGAATTTTAAAATTTTTATGCACTTCTGAAAGGTCTAGCTTGAGGAAGTTTTTTACCCTCTTTAGAAAAAACCCTTTTCGGGGCTTTACCCACCGTAAACTCTTGAACAAACCCGATGATACCCAAAAATAGCCCCAGTTTTCATTTCGAAAAAGAAACAGGGTGTCAAAAAGTTGCTGGTATTGATGAGGCTGGTTGCGGCCCTTGGGCTGGACCTGTGGTGGCTGCGGCAGTGGTCATTGACCCTTGGCACTTAGGGGAAGACTTAAGCCAGCTAATTAATGATTCTAAAAAAATGTCTCATGAAAAACGGGTGCGTGCTTTTGATTTGTTAACAAGTACTCGCGCTATTTCTTATGGCATTGGTATGGCAAGTGTTGAGGAAATTGACACCCTCAATATTGCAGAGGCCACAAAGTTAGCCATGATGCGGGCTTTTGAGGCCTTACCGTACAAGCCCCAGCATGCCCTGATTGATGGTATTCGCAAGCCTAAACTTTCTGTGCCTGCAACCCTAATTAAGAAGGGTGATGCCCTAAGTTTTTCCATTGCAGCCGCATCTATTGTGGCAAAAGTAACACGAGACGACGTGATGGACCGTCTGCATCAGGAATTTCCTAACTATGGTTGGGATTCAAATAAGGGATATGGAACTCAAAGGCACGCAGAAGCCCTTCAGCGTTGGGGTATAACGTGCCACCACCGTCGTAGTTTTGCTCCCATACGGGCACTGTCAGAAGGTTTATAGCGCTTATGGGGACAGGAATGAGGGCACGAAGTGTGCACACTGCCTGTCAATAACACTCAGCAGCTAATTTTAATTAGATGATATAGCAAGACGACTCTTTTTTTGAATATAAAGTATTCAAAAAAGCCCAGCAAAACCAATGGATATAGAGAATATGGAAGGCCCAAATTATAGGAGTCTCGCTATATGAACTTATACACTTCTGTTTTTTCATACACAGCTTTTTAAAAAAATGGTAATACTGGTCTGGTTCCATCTTTCCCCCACGTGGATGATGGGTATACAAAAAAACCAACGCATTTTTAATGAGGGTACCCCGTGTTACTTTCCTTTTTTGGACTTAAAGCTAGCGGCCTTAAAAGAAGCCATGCGTTTTTTGTGCTTCTCAAGCGTTTTTTTACACCGTCTAAAGATAAACTGCGGCGTTTTTTTTCTTTTTTCTTTTTTGCATCCTTGTGCACCTATTGGCTTCTTGGTTCATCGCGGGAGTCTTCTGTCTTGAACACCATAAAAGCAACCCTTACAGACATTTCAGGGCCCACACTCAACCTTCTGAACAGTCCTTTTCGGGCCCTAGATGACTACCTAAAAACCAACACATCCCTACGGTTGCGTATTCAATATTTAGAACAAGAAAATCAACAGCTTTTAGAATGGAAAAACACAGCCCTTAAAAAGGAGAGGGAAAACAAACATTTGTACGACATGTTGCACGTCATTCCTGAAGTTACGGTAGACTTTAAAACAGCAAAGGTTCTTGGAACGCCTAATGACTACCACCGTTCTACCCTTATTATTTCCGCACCTAAAGACACGCTTTTGAAAAAGAATTTTCCTGTTGTGTGCCCTAAGGGGGTTGTGGGGCGCATTGTGGAAACGGGTTTATCCACTGCACGGGTTATGCTAACAACAGACGCGGCGTCTCGTATTCCTGTGCGTTTTGAATCGGGTGAACAGGCCATTTTGGCAGGTCAAAATACCAATGAACTTATTGTAACGCATCGCCATCAGAACATGCTGAACCATAAAGATTCCCTTCCCACAATTCAGGTGGGTGACGTATTGGTAACCTCAGGCTTTGGGGGAATTTACCCCCCCAATTTACTTGTTGCCATCGTAAGCCGTGTGGAGAATGAACGAATTTTTGCCAAACTGCCTTATGAAACAGGTAACTTGGAATATGTTATGATTTTAACCCATACTTTTAATGATGATCTTCAATAATTCCACGCCATTTTCTGAGTCTGCCCGTACCTGGTGGCGCATAGGATGCTTTTTCGCCCTTAGCCTTTTTTCTATTACACTGGAGGCCCTGCCCATTTGGAGAAACCTTGGGTTTTCTTTACGGTTTTTCCCCCTTATTCTTTTTTTCTGTTCCGTTTACTACGATGGTGCATTAACTTACGGAGGCCTTGTTCTTTTGGGCGTTTTTGCCGACAGTTTGTGGCAGGCGCCTGTGGGCTTCACAAGCCTAAATTATCTATTTTTATATGCCCTTTTGCAAACCCAAGCCCATTACTTTCAACAAAGTGGCATTATTTTTGGTTGGCTTGGTTTTTCCATATTTTGTGTATTAGACTTTGCCATAACTGAAACGCTCAATTTTTTGGTAACTGGTGTGTTTTTGCTTCCCACACGTCTTATTCTCAGCCATATTTTTATTGTATTATTCTACCCACTTGGATTTGCATTCCTTCGTAAATTTTCAAAGAAAATAGGCTAACAGTTGATTGATAAGGAAGACACCCACTTATTTACACGTCGGTCTCTTGTTTTAGGGGGCGTACAAGGCTGTTTAGCTTTAAGCCTTGTGGGTCGGTTGTATTTCTTACAAGTTGTAAATGGCCAGCATTACAAGTTGTTGTCTGACAAAAACCGTATTCAAACAGTCCTTCTAGCCCCCGAACGGGGTAATATTTTGGACCGCCTTGGACGTCCCTTAGCCACCAATAAAACTTCTTATAAAGGTATTATCCACACAGAACACGTGGAAAATGGGGAAAGGCTTGTTGATCACCTAACCCCCTTATTAAGTTTAGACCATGGGGCTGGTTCTTATTTGCTGGATCAAATCAAAAAGAAAAAAAATAAGTCCTTCGTTGTAAAGGAAGACTTATCGTGGGAGGAGCTTGCCCGTCTTGAATTGAATAACAATGATCTTATGGGGTTAGAAATTGAAAAGGGCTTTAGCCGTTTGTACGTTCAGCCCCTAGAGATGTGTCACGTTTTAGGGTATCTATCAGCCATAACAGAAAACGATAAAGACCTAGAGCATATTCTTGATATTCCAGGGTTTAAAATTGGCCGCAGTGGCCTTGAAAAAACCTACGACAGCATATTACGAGGCAAACCAGGCTTTAAGCAGGTAGAGGTAAACGCAGCCCGTCGCGCAGTGCGAACCCTAAGTACGGTAGACAGTATTAAGGGGTCAGATATAACCCTAACCCTGGATGTTGACCTTCATCAGCATGTGTATCATACCCTGCAACAACACGAAAGCGCTTGCGCTGCCGTTATGGATGTGCATACGGGAGAGTTGTTGGCATGCGTGTCTCATCCTGGGTTTGATGCAAATCTGTTCACAAAAAATATTTCGAAAAATGCCTGGAAAACCTTGGCGCAAGATGAAAACCGCCCCTTGCTGAATAAAATGATTGCAGGGGGGTACGCCCCAGGTTCAGTTTTTAAAATGGTAGTAGCCCTAGCTGCCCTAGAGGCGGGCGTTATTGATAAGCATACCAGTTACCATTGTCCAGGGCATTACGATTTGGGTTCACACCGATTTCATTGTTGGAATTGGCGCCACGGGGGCCATGGTTCTGCCAACGTACAATCAGCCATCGCCCAATCTTGTGACGTATTTTTTTATAATATAGCGTCCTTAGTTGGTGTTGACGCCATTGCAGCCATGGCCAGACGATTCGGCTTAGGTGAATTAACAGGTATTGAAATTTCTGGAGAAAAATCAGGCCTTGTGCCTACCAAAGAATGGAAAAAACGCGTTCGCAAACAACCTTGGACACCTGGGGAAACCATTAACGTGTCCATAGGTCAAGGGGCCCTCATTACAACGCCCTTGCAGTTATTACGTATGATTTCTATGTTGGTGAATGGTTTAAAACCCATTACCCCCCATTTTATTAAGAAAGATCATGTAAAAGACCACCCCCCTTTAGACCTTTCTTCCCAGCACATGCAGCTGATTTTAGATGGTATGAACGATGCAGTAAACAAACCATGGGGAACGGCTTACAACTCTCGTATTCAACAAGAAGGGTTGGAAATGGGCGGAAAAACAGGAAGCACCCAGGTTCAACGTATTTCCATGCAAGCCAGATTGCTGGATGAGGTAAACACCATTCCCCGCCAGTTCAAAGAGCACGCCTTATTTGCAGGCTATGCCCCTTTAGCGGCCCCCCAATATGCTGCCATTGTATTGGTAGAACACGGCGGAGGGGGGGCAAAAACAGCAGCCCCCCTTGCCAAGGAAATTTTAAAGGAAACTCAAAAAATAAT
Organism: Patescibacteria group bacterium; assembly: GCA_044359765.1. Classification (GTDB taxonomy): domain Bacteria; phylum Pseudomonadota; class Alphaproteobacteria; order Paracaedibacterales; family CAIULA01; genus CAZDVK01. Next base: position 22,228 of record JBIKLN010000014.1, read on the forward strand.
GGAAACGTCCAAACGCATTTTATAAGCTTCAGCGATTTTGAGAGCCTTCTATTTTTCTAAAATCAGAGGGTGTGCGAATCCACAACAAAACGGAAATAAGGGCAGTAAGACTCATAAATCCATAAACAGATTTGTTGCCGTAGGTTTGAACGAAACAAGAGGATAAGAACATAGAAACACCCGCAACAGCACCCACAAAAAGCTCAACAAGGGCTGAACAGGTACCCAAATAGTCGTTATGTTCAGAAATGGCCAAACTGTTGCAGCTGGCTATAATAGGCCCAGAAACTAGACAACTTATGGCCATAGACACCGTAACCCATCCCACGTTGAATGGTAAAATTCCCAAAGTTATGGCTGCATTTAACATGAAAAACAAGACAAGGCCCCACATGTTTTGGTTCAAGGCTCCTGTAAGGGTTTGGTTTGTCATAAGTTTTCGGTATATTACAATGCCCAACAAATAAATGAAAACAAGCATGCTGTGAATAAAAGCATAGGAAGAGGCGCTGTATCTAAAGTGGTTGATATAAAAAAAGGATGAATGAGTAATAAATATCATGTAAGGCGCATTTACAAAGGCCAAAAAAACAGCATAATGCGTAAACTTTCGGTTTTGTAACAGGCGGAAACTTACAGTATAAATTTGCTTGAAATGGAATTGTTTTTTTTCAACAAGGGTTTCTGGCAACCGTTTAACCAAGGAAAGTAGGGTAAACAACTGACACACAGCCAAAAACAAAAAACTAAAACGCCAATGTACGGCTGAGGCAAAGAATGACCCAAAAATTGGTGCAATAATTAAAGCAATGGGAATGGTCATTTCCAAAAGCGCCAACATTTGGGCCCGTTCACGACCTGCGTATTGGTCACAAATAATGGCCATATTCACGGAAAACATGGCCCCTGCACCCAAATATTGGATAAAACGGGACATAAGCAGAAATTCAATGGTGGGAGCCACTGCACACAAAAATTGCCCCGTCACGAGAAATAAACAGGCGGGGAAAAAAACCTGACGACGTCCGTAACAGTCAGACAAATAGCCCCAAAACAAGGGGGTCATGGTTGTTAAAACAACGCTCATAATCACTAAAAGCTGAACCATGAACTCTGTGGTGCCAAGGTCGCTTACAATGCGGGGGGCTACGGGCAGGTGAATATCCATGGCCATGCTGGCTAAAATTTGCAGCAAAAAAAGAAGGGGAATAACCGCATGTTTCTGCTGTAAACTGGTGTGTGTTAAAATATAATTGAACAAAACAAAGGCCTAAAATAGTTAAAAAGCTCACACATAATATAGCGAAATGAAACCTATTTTTCAAATATTCACACTGTTAAAAAACAAAAAATGGACTGCATTTTCATTAATAGAAGCAGCCATTGCCTTGTGTATTTTTGGCATCATAGCCGCAACTTTAATGCCCCTTATGGTTGGCTATGCCGAATCTTATAAAAAAAGGGCCACAGAAAAAAATATGGAGGAAGCATTTCAAAGTTTAGGTGCTTTTGTCCTTCTTCACAAACGTCTGCCCTGCCCTTCAAACCTTTCTCAAAAAGGTGTGGCTGCATTAGACTGCAGGTTGGCTGGAACTTTCGTAGGCATTTTACCTTTTAAAACCCTAGGCATACCTGAAAAAAAGGCAAAAGACGCCTATGGCCGTTGGCTTACCTATGGGGTTAGCCCCTGCCTTACATACACAAGCATTAAGGCCATAAATAAGGCAAGGGACAGCGCCTTTGACAGCCAGAAAGATTGTGATTTTTTCTGTCACGTAACCCCTGAATTTCCCAGCCTATCTGTTGTGGACGAACACGGAGTTTCTGTCATTAGCCCAACACATGAACAGGAATTTTTGGCATTAGTCCTGGTAAGCCATGGCCCTAAAGGATATGGTGCATTTACCGATTCAGGAAACCGCACCCCTACGTTTTCAAAAGAAAAAGCCAAAAATGCAGATAATTCAGGCAACTTCACAGACCAACCCCTTTGCCAAAAGGCAGAGTCTTATTTTGATGACACCGTACGTTGGGCAACACGTCACACATTCATAGCCCAGTATGGGCAAACCCCTTGTCTGTATGAATAACTTTCTTCTGAAATATTTTTCCAAATTTAAGGGGTTGTTAAGTATTTTGCCCTACTGTATTGTGTGTGGAGTTGTCACATTCTGGTCTTAACAACAAGCAAAAAACATTGAAAATACTTGGTATTGAAACAAGCTGTGATGAAACGTCGGCTGCTGTGGTTCAGGCATCTGACCGTATGGAAGACCGTATTTTGTCAAATGTGGTTTTGTCTCAAATAAAACAGCATCAGCCCTATGGTGGTGTGGTTCCTGAACTGGCAGCACGGTCCCATATCCAAAGTATACGTCCCGTTATTGAACAGGCTTTGCTGCAAGCGCACACGTCTTTAGAGGGTATAGATGCTGTTGCAGTTACAGCAGGCCCTGGCTTAATAGGGGGCGTTCTGGTGGGGCTTATGACAGCTAAAGCCCTGGCCCTTTCTTTAGACAAACCATTTATTGCCGTAAACCATTTGGAGGGGCACGCCCTTACCCCACGCCTGAGTCATGGAGTTTCCTTTCCTTACTTATTATTGCTAGCCTCTGGTGGACATTGCCAGTTTTTAGAAGTACATGGTGTTGGTTCTTACAAACTTTTAGGCGCTACCATTGATGATGCCGCAGGTGAAGCTTTTGACAAGGTGGCATCATGTTTAGGCCTTGACTACCCTGGGGGGCCCGCCATTGAAGCACTGGCTTTGGAAGGGGACCCTCTAGCCTTCAAATTGCCCATCCCCTTGAAAGGACGGAAGGAAGGTGATTATGGGTGCCATATGTCTTTTTCAGGCCTTAAAACGGCCACCCGCCTGTTAATTGAAAAACATGCCCCCCTCACCCACCAAATGAAGGCACATATTGCCGCAAGCTTTCAGCATACGGTTTCCATTTTCTTGGCAGAACGGTTAGAAAAAGCCATCAACCTTCTGTCCACACCCGTTCAAACCGTTGTTTTGGCAGGCGGGGTTGCTTCTAACAAAACAGTGGGCGGAAGCCTTCGGACGGTTGCAGAAAAACGGGGGCTTGATTTTGTTGCACCGCCCCTTTCCTTGTGCACAGACAATGGCGCCATGATTGCCTGGGCAGGGCTGGAAAAATTTCAAAAAGGTCAGATAAGCCCCTTGGACACACCTGCTCGCCCTCGGTGGGATTTGTGGAACCTTGGATCCCAACAATAATATAGCAAGACGACTCTTTTTTGAGTATAAAGTACTCAAATATAAACAATCTTGAGGCCTTACAGCAGTCTCAAACTATGTGAACTTATACAGTTCCAATCCACGTAGGATATAGCGAGATGACTCTTTTTTGAGTATAAAATAGTCAAAAAAGCCTAGCAAAACCAATGGTTTTAGAAGATTTTAAAGGCCCAAATTATAGGAGTCTCGCTATATTTTCCGCATCTTGCCTGAGGGGCCCTAAAGATTCATTCCGTGCTGCCATTTGCAGGTATTTCTTTGCCTTTTTAAGGTTTTGCGGCACATCAACACCGTTTTTACACAAAACACCTGCGTTAAACTGGGCGGGCCCATGCCCTTTCAGGGCAGCTTGTTCATAATAGGCCAGGGCTTTTTGGGCATCTTTTTCAATTCCGTCACCCAAAAGATAACTGTCCGCCAGGGCATTTAAAGCGCTTGCAAACCCCATAAGGGCTGCTTTTTGAAAATACTGTGTGGCCTTTTTGCTGTCTTTTTCACAACCTAAGCCGTCTAGATAATATTGGCCCAGCCAAAAAATTCCTTCGGCGCTGTTCATGCCTTCAAGGGTTTTTAGAAATTTTTCCGCAGCAGCTGGTTGCCCCGCTAATATATGTTGGGTGACGTAATATTCAATGGGGGAAATATCTTCAGACCTTAAGGGAAACGAAGCACAAAAAGCCACTACAAAATATTTAATTTTTTTCAGCATGGGGTGAAATTCTAAATACACATTATGAATGGTTTAGTATAGCGCAGAATTTTTAATTTGGGTACAGAAACGAGGAAACAACAGCCATTCCAGCTGGTTTTTTTTTTGCATAATTACATAAGATGATGTGGCCCACGCGCAGGCGGGGGTCCAGAAAATCAAAAAAATATAGTTGATGGCATCAATTTGTGTCTTTATACGTAATATCAAAAAAAGCCTAACAAAACCAATGGTTGTAGAGAGTATGGAGGGTCCAAATTATAGGAGTCTCGCTATGTACCAATTCACCCTGAACTTCTGCTGGTTTTTTTCACATTCATTGGGTATAGTCCTTATTATTTATAATAGAGAAGTACCCATGGTCAAAAAATTATACATTAAAACCTACGGGTGTCAGATGAATGTTTATGATTCTGACCAAATGGTGAATTTGTTAGCTCCCTTAGGGTACACAGTGACAGACACACCCGAAGATGCCCACATGGCTATTTTAAACACATGCCATATTCGGGAAAAAGCTGAACAAAAAGTATATTCTGACCTGGGGCGCCTGAACCAAATCCGCAAACGTATTCAGGAAGAACGGGGCGAAGATTTGCTGATTGGTGTGGGGGGCTGTGTGGCCCAAGCAGAGGGAGATGAAATTATTCGCAATGCCCCTTATGTGGACATGGTTTTTGGCCCCCAAACCTACCATCGTCTGCCTGAAATGATTGCTAATGTGCACCGTGCACGGGCAGCTAAGGAAAATAAGCCTTTTAAAGGTTTAGTAGATACGGATTTCCCCCTAGAAAGTAAGTTTGACCTATTGCCACAAATGACCACCTCTTCTGTTTCTGCTTTTTTATCTATTCAAGAGGGGTGTGACAAGTTTTGTACTTTTTGCGTGGTTCCTTATACGCGGGGGGCTGAAACATCACGTCCTGCTGCGGATATTTTGAAAGAAGCAAAACATTTGGTTGCTATGGGGGCTAAGGAAATAACTCTGTTAGGGCAAAATGTGAATGCTTACCACGGAGAAGGGATGGCATCTAAAACCCCCTGGAGCTTAGGCCGCCTGATTCAAGAGGTGGCTGCCATTGATGGGCTAGAGCGCATTCGTTACACCACATCCCACCCTCGTGATATGGATGATGAATTGATCCAAGCCCATAAACATGTGCCAAAACTTATGCCCTATTTGCATTTGCCTGTTCAGTCAGGCAGCGACCGTATTTTAGAGGCCATGAACCGACGGCACACAGCCAAGCATTACTTGACAATCATCGAAAAATTAATGGCTGCGCGGCCTGATATGGCGCTATCATCAGACTTTATTGTTGGGTTTCCTGGTGAAACGGAGGCTGATTTTCAAGACACATTGAATTTGGTAAGGCAGGTGAAGTTTGCCCAGGCTTATTCCTTCAAATACAGCATTCGACCAGGGACCCCTGCAGGTGCTATGGAATTACAGGTTCGCGAAGAAGACAAGGCTTGGCGGTTGAAGGAATTGCAAGATTTGCTTACCTCCTACCAGTTGGCCTTTAATGAAAGTAAGGTTGGGACCATTCAGCCCGTTTTATTCGATAAACCATCGCGTTTTGAACAACATATGCTGGGTAAAACCCCCTATATGCAGTCTGTTCATGTGCCAACTCAGGAGGTTGCCTTTGGTCAGGTGGTTCCTGTTCTTTTGGAATCTACCCAAGGGGCCAACTTTATGGGAAGGGTCCAACTCCTGGAATGTTAGGCGCAGTGGCCATAAGAATGTAATTCATAGATACATTTGAACTTAAGCGCCAGGTTTTGTTTATGAGGGAATATTCCATACCCTTTATATCTGTTAAGTCTAAACCGCAAGTTTGTAGATGGTTGTTCATTTCACTTGGGGTCACAAATTTATGCCATTGGTGTGTGTGGGGGGGGACCATACGCAACACATATTCAGCCCCCACAATAGCACCCAGGTAAGATTTCCACGTTCGATTCAACGTAGACGCAATAAATACGCCCCCAGGTTTTAATAAACGTTTGCAGTGTTCTAAGAAAACCTTTGGATTTTCCACATGTTCTATAATTTCAAGAGCCAAAATAACGTCATAGGTTTCAAACGCCATGTGTTCAATGCTTGTATTTCTGTAATCAATGGACAGGTTCGTGGCAGCTGCATGCTTTACAGCCACATCCACAGCCTTTGGGCTGGCATCACACCCTGTAACCTGTGCGCCCAAACGGGCCATGGGTTCGCATACAATGCCACCCCCACATCCCACGTCTAAAACTGATAGGCCCTGAAAAGGTAAAGAAGAAAGGGACCTGTTGAAATGATTTTCCACCTGTTCTTTTATGTAGGCCAAACGACATATATTCATGGCGTGTAAAATTGCATGAGGGCCTTTTTCATCCCACCATAAAGAGGAAAGGGCATCAAACCGTTCTACTTCTTCTTTGGAAATTGTGCTTTTAAAGCCCATTCCCCCTCCTGCATAGTGCGTGTTAATATGATATTTTTATGGCCACACATGTTTTTTGTCAAATGGTAGTGTGGGCATCATTATTTTGCAATAAATCTGCTGTAGTTGGCCGCCAAATCTTCCGTTGATTGTGCTACAAGTATTTGCAATTTCCAGCCCTTCTGCACAACCATATCTTTTATTTTTGGACTTAGACATAAAGCAACGCAGTGTTCCAAAAGGCTTTCTAAGCCATAAAATTCTACTAATCTAATAAAAATACGTGCTGTTTCTTCAGAATATAAAGTGACAGCTTGGATGCGTTTTTGGTGAAATAAATGAAGGCATTCTTCTGACAACTCTACGCTAGGTTTTGTTTTGTAGGCTTCATAGGTAAAAATTGCATAGCCTTTTTCCATAAATAGACTTTTCAAATCTACGGAAAGGTGACTACCGTGCACATAAACCAAGGGTGTTTGTTGAGGCACTGTTTCCGTAATAGCCTCAAAAAGGCTTAGGGCATTTTCCCCCTCTTGTGGACAAAAAACCGATTGAAACCCAAGGTCTTGGGCTACAGCTTTTGATTGTTTCCCCACACACCACAAAGGCATGTGACGGTTTGGGGTTAACCGTGCCAAGGCCCGTATACCAGCGGCTGATGTGGTTATGTGGTGCGCTTTTTCATGTTCTTTAAATGGCCTATTTACGTATGAAATAGTCAAAACGGGTTCGCAAAAAACCTCAAACCCGCGCTCCTCAAACACGTATTTTGTATGAACAGCGCTGTCCTTCGGCCGCGTTAGTAAAATCAAGATTAACCCTAAACGTTAAAGCGGAAATGAAAAATATCCCCATCCTTTACCACATAATCCCGCCCTTCTTGCCGTAATTTGCCAGCTACTTTGGCGCCTGCTTCCCCTTGGTGCTCCACAAAATCAGCATAAGCTATGGTTTCAGCGCAAATAAACCCACGTTCAAAGTCGGTATGAATAGCCCCTGCCGCCTGAGGGGCCTTTGCCCCCTGTTCTACAGTCCATGCACGGGCTTCTTTCGGCCCTACGGTAAAGAATGTTAACAAGTTCAATAGGCCATACCCTTCACGGATAATCTGATTCAAACCCGTTTCAGCTAAGCCCAATGACTGTAAAAATTCTATCTGGTCCTCAAAAGCTAGGGTAGACACCTCTGCCTCTATGCCCGCTGAAATAACAACTGCTGGCGCCCCATTCTTTTTAGCATAGTCCATAACTTTTTGTGTGTAAGCATTGCCTATTTTGGCTTCTTCTTCATTCACATTACACACATATAAAATTGGTTTGCTTGTCAACAATTGCAGCTGCTTAAAAAAGGGCATTTCTAAGCTTGAAATGGGGGCGGCCTTAGCTGGAGTTCCTTCTTGCAATAGGGGCAAAAGTTTTTGAACTAAAGCCAGTGTTTCCTTGGCTTCTGCGTCGTTTCCACGGGCCCGCTTTTCCAAACCTGTTATGCGTTTTTCTAGGTTTTCCATGTCTGCTAACAACAGCTCTGTTTCAATGGTGGTTAGGTCACGTAAGGGGTCTACAGTACCATCCACATGGGTAATATCATCATTATCAAAGCACCGCAGTACGTGAATAATGGCATCCGTTGAACGAATATGGCCCAAAAATTGGTTACCCAACCCTTCGCCTTTGCTGGCCCCACGCACCAGACCTGCAATATCTACGAATTCCAGTTGTGTGGGAATAATTTTAGCTGATTTCGCAATGGCAGCCACCTTATCTAGGCGTTCGTCAGGAACGCCAACGCGACCCACATTGGGGTCAATGGTGCAAAAGGGATAGTTGGCCGCTTCCGCTGCTGCTGTAGCCGTTAGGGCGTTGAATAGGGTAGACTTCCCAACGTTAGGCAGGCCAACAATTCCGCAATTAAATCCCATGTTTTTTCCTTTATTGGGTGTTTATTGTGTCCACCAGTTCTTGGGTGGATCGTTTTAGGTGATAATCTAAGGTTTTGCGCAACGCTGTTTCTAGGGTTACCTGCGGTGACCACCCCAAAAATTTTTCCGCATTCAAAATGGACGGCACACGACGACCAATATCTTGATAATGGGCGCCATAGTGATTGGCGGAAGCCACATCTTCTACAGAAACCTGCTTGCTTAAGGATTCATAGCCCGGGTAGGTGCCAATAAGGTTTAGAATCAACAGGGCAAGTTCGCGAATAGATACATCATTGTTGGGATTGCCAATATTAAAAATACGGCCAGAGGCGCAATTGTCTTTATTGTCAATAATGCGCGCTAAGGCCTCAATACCGTCATCAATATAGGTAAATGAACGCCTTTGTTCGCCACCATCTACCAGCTTAATATGCTTTTTATGCAGGATGTCAGCAATAAATTGCGTTACCACACGGGACGACCCTTCTTTAGCCGAAAAAATATTGTCCAGTTTTGGACCCAACCAGTTGAAGGGGCGAAATAGGGTGTAGTCCAAATTATGGTGGATGCCGTAGGCGTAAATAATACGGTCCATCAACTGTTTGCTACAGGAATAAATCCACCGTTGCTTATGGATGGGGCCCAATACAAAATGGGATGCTTCTTCGTCAAAGGCATCATCTTCGCACATGCCGTATACTTCAGAAGTGGAGGGAAAGATAACCCGTTTTTTATAGTCCACACACTGGCGTACAATGGCCAGGTTGGCTTCAAAGTCTAACTCAAATACACGTAAGGGGTCTGTTACGTACAAGCTGGGGGTTGCAATGGCGACCAAGGGCAGAACCACATCACATTTTTTTACATGATACGCAATCCATTCTTTGTTAATGGTAATATCACCCTCTACAAAATGGAAACGTGAGTTGCCCAAGCAGTTTTCAAGCTTGTCACTCCCCATGTCCATACCGAAAACATGCCAATCACGGTTATTTAAAATGTATTCGGTTAAGGCACTACCAATAAAGCCATTAACACCAAGGACAAGAATTTTTTTCGACACAGCGTTTTTATTCACATAAGTTTAATAAGTCTGACTCTCTTTTTACTCAATTTATGATCCAATGCCAAGATAATTGAGGGCACTTATAAAAAAACCTGTTTTTAATCTATACACCTACAGCGCGTCTGCTATATGAGTTGGGAAAGCCCCGTATTCTTCACACAAAAGCCTTAACTGATCAGGGTTCATGCCACCATGAATCCCCGTCAGAACTAATAGGCTGTCTATACCATAACGGTTTGCTCCTAAAATATCTGTACGCAGGGAATCGCCTATCATAAGGATTTTTTCCTTAGGAATATCTTGCCCCGTTTGTTCACAAACCATTTTATGAAGAACTTCATAAACTGATGGGTCTGGCTTACCATGATACCGCACATACCCACCCATTCGTTCATATTCTTTGGCAATAGCCCCTGAACAAATAACCAAATCACTGCCATGAAATACTTGCAAGTCTGGGTTGGCACACACGGTTGGTAAATGACAAGCCAACGCTTCTTCCAAAATGGCCGCATAATCTGACAACTGGCAATCCCACTTTTCCGTGCCTGTAATCAATACAAAATCTGCTTCAGAAACAGCTGTGACCTCTTCATAGTCAAGGTCAGTGAATAGATTTTTATCCCGTTCTGGCCCTAGGTGAAACACTTTCTTTCCTAGATTTTTATAAAAATCGTCAGGCCTATTTTTTAAATGTTTGTGACATTCATAACCTGACGTTAATAAATCCTTATACAGACCACGGTCAACCCCCAGCTCCTGCAGACGGGCCTTAGCTGGTTGCGGCATGCGTGGGGCGTTAGACAACAGGTACACATGCTTTCCTTGTTCTTTAAAAGACTGGAAAACAGCTAATGTGCCTGGAAAGGGTACTTTTCCATTATGGGTTACCCCCCACAGGTCAACAAAAAGAACATCGTAAGCATTAAGTATATTAGGAACAGCCACTCGTAGCACCACATGTATTGCATTTTAGGCACGTACCGTTACGTACCATGGTAAAGTTTCCACAATCAGAACAGGCATCCCCCTGGTATCCCTGAAGTTTTGCCTGTGCAGATTTATAGCCTAAAGTAGCCGTGTTGCCAACAGATTTTAACTGAACCACTTTTGACACTTGATTCTGTTCTTGCAACAAAACGGGGTAATCACTTAGCTCTCCGATGGTATCGGGCGCCAAATCTTGGGGCTGAACATGGGCCAAATCATGACGACCTAGGTAAGAAATGGCCAAATCTCGGAAAATATAATCCAAAATGGATGTGGCCATTTTAATAGCGCTGTTACCTTCTACCATGCCTGATGGTTCAAAGCGTGTGAATGTAAACGCCTCCACATATTCTTCTAAGGGAACTCCATACTGAAGACCTATGGAAATAGCCATGGCAAAGTTATGCATCAAAGAACGGAAGGATGCCCCTTCTTTGTGCATATCAATGAAAATTTCACCTAAACGACCGTCTTCATAGTTACCTGTGCGCAGGTAAATTTTGTGGCCTCCCACGGCTGCTTTTTGCGTATAGCCGCCGCGACGACTGGGCAACTTACGTCGCTGAGACTGATAAATAATTCGTTCAACAATACGTTCTGCAACAACTTTTGCCTTTTCTGTTGGGGCAAGAGACGAAATGTCAGCCACATCCTCATCACTTAACACAGATGTGCTCATAGCTTGGGAGAGTTTGGATCCATCGCGGTATAAGGCATTAGCCTTCAACCCCAAACGCCACGACCGCATATAGCTGTTTTTACAATCATCTACCGTTGCCTGGTTTGGCATATTAATGGTTTTAGAAATAGCACCTGAAATAAAGGGCTGAACGGCTGCCATCATGTCAATGTGGCTATCGATAGACAGGTACCGTGTACCCGTACGTCCACAGGGGTTTGCACAGTCAAACACAGGTAAATGTTCTTCTTTAAGATAGGGTGCCCCTTCTAAGGTCATGGTACCACAGCAATAATTGTTAGCAGCATCCACGTCTGTTTTGGAAAAGCCTAGGGCCTTCAAAATATCAAATGTAGGGTCCGCAAGCTTATCAGCTGTAAAGCCCAGAGTCTGGCAGAATTCTTCCCCCAGAACCCACTTGTTAAAGGCGTATTTGATATCAAAGGCTGAACTTAAGGCCCCTTCAAGCTTGGACAAAACCTCATCCGTAAAGCCTTTAGCCTTTAAGGTTTCAAAGTCGATAGCTGGAGAATTTTTTAATGTGCCGTATCCCACTGCGTAACGAGAAATAGCGTCGATTTCATCCTCTGAATATCCAAGCTTTGTCAGGGCCTTTGGAACCATTTGGTTAACAATTTTAAAGTACCCTCCTCCTGCCAATTTTTTGAATTTCACCAAGGCAAAGTCGGGTTCAATACCTGTTGTGTCACAGTCCATCACTAAGCCAATGGTACCCGTTGGGGCAATCACCGTAGATTGTGCGTTGCGATACCCATATTGTTCACCCAATTCAAGGGCCCTATCCCAGCATGCACGGGCAGCTATAGCCAAATCTTCCTGCGGGCAGTCCTCTTTTTTTAAGGGCACAGGCAAAATTGTTAACTGTTCATAGCCTTGCGTTTCACCATAAGCAGCGCGACGGTGATTGCGCATAACTTTCAACATCACATCTTTGTTGGATTCATATTGAGAAAAAGCCCCCAGTTCCTGAGCCATACAAGCTGATGTGGCATAAGAAACACCCGTTAACACAGACGCCAAAGCCCCTGCCATGGAGCGGCCTTGCGGACTGTCGTAAGGAATGCCCATGCACATTAAAAGACCGCCAAGGTTAGCATACCCCAACCCAAGCGTTCTAAAGTCATAAGACCTTTGGGCAATTTCACGGGAAGGAAATTGGGCCATCAAAACAGAAATTTCAAGAACAAGTGTCCAAAGTGTAATGGCGTGTTCGTATAGCCCAACATTGAAATGTCCGTCCTTATAAAAAGTGGCCAAATTTAAGGAAGCCAAATTACAAGCCGTATCATTCAAAAACATATATTCAGAACAGGGGTTGGAGGCATTAATGCGCCCACTGTTGGCACAGGTGTGCCATTCATTGATGGTGCTGTCGAATTGAACCCCAGGGTCTGCGCACGCCCATGCTGCGTACCCAATAGTTTCCCACAAATGACGGGCCTTAAGGGTTTTTAAAGTCTTGCCGTTGCTGCGCGCTGTAAGGTTCCAGTCCCTGTCTTTTTCCACAGCTTCTAAAAATTCATTGCTTAAACGAACTGTGTTGTTGGAATTTTGCCCTGAAACTGTTTGATAGGCTTCTGAATCCCAATCTACGTCATAAATGGGAAAGTCAATATGGTCATGCCCTAACCGCGCCAAATGAATGGCCCGCTGAATATAACTTTCAGGCACAAGAACGTGGCGGGCTTTTAAAATAGCCTCTTTCAAGTCATGATTCGTTTTGGGGTCGTATTTTTTATCATCCTCTAAATCGCTGAAGGCACAGGCCTGAACAATGGTATTCAAATGCTTACTATTTAGTTTTGACCCTGTAACTAAGGCCGCCACTTTCTGTTCTTCAATCACTTTCCATTGAATGAATTCTTCCACATCGGGGTGGTCAATATCTAACACAACCATTTTAGCAGCACGTCGTGTGGTGCCACCTGATTTGATAGCGCCAGCGGAACGGTCACCGATGCGCAAAAAGCTCATTAAACCAGAAGAACGGCCACCACCAGATAGGGCTTCACCTGCCCCACGAATGTTGGAAAAGTTTGTTCCTGTGCCTGAACCATACTTAAACAAACGGGCTTCCCGCACCCACAAATCCATAATTCCACCATCATTCACAAGGTCGTCACCCACACTTTGAATAAAGCATGCGTGGGGCTGGGGCCGTTCATAGGAAGACTGGGAAGCCGTCAAAACTCCTGTTTTTTCATCTACATAAAAATGCCCCTGTCCAGGACCATCAATACCATAAGCCCAGTGAAGCCCTGTGTTAAACCACTGGGGAGAATTGGGCGCACACATTTGCATACACAGCATATAGCGTAGTTCATCATAAAAAGCGCTGGCATCTTCTTCTGTGTCAAAATATCTATTTTTCCATCCCCAATAGGTCCACGCTCCAGCCAAACGGTCAAAAACTTGTGTGGCTGTTTTTTCAGAACAAAGTTTTGCACCTTTCTTTGCCACAGAACGGCGTAACCAGGCAGGAACCCCATCCTCATCAACAGGTTTTAATTCTTCTGGCACACCGGCTTTGCGAAAATATTTTTGTGCCAACACGTCACACGCCACCTGAGACCAATGGGCTGGAACCTGTATATTGTCTTGCTTAAAGACAACAGAACCATCAGGATTCCGAATTTCACTACTTGTGGCGCGAAATTCAATACCTGCGTAAGGAGATTGACCCGCAACAGTGCAACGACGTTGGATTTTCATGATAGAGCCTTCCTTTTTTAGAAAAGTTAAAAATTAAAATAAACTATATGTAGTGTTTTTTTGCGCTAAAAGTAGCAACATCTTGTATCATGCACATGATTTTCAAAAAAAACAAGATGGGATTTTAGCAGTGTATAAATTCAGTTGAGATACGAGGGATTTAGAAAAATAGAGCAAAACAAGGTGTGCACGTACATTCTAATTAAGGAAAAGTTATGGTTCTTGACCTTTCACCATTTACCCAGGCTTTGAACACACTTGATGAGGCGTTGAATGCTTACGGCCAGGAACCTCAAAATACGTTTATTCGGGATGCTTGATTCTATTTGGGACTTTTTGGGAATTACCGTATTGCGCGAATTTTGATGTTTTTTCCCTTCATAATGGGCATAGGCCGTTGACTGCGTCAAGGGGTCCACCTCCCGGCCTTGACTGTGCTTTGGTCCACCCCTCCTCCGCCACGAGACGCATACCTCTACCGTCCCCGTCTCAGACCTTTTTACAAAA
>JBIKLN010000002.1:0-90934 GCA_044359765.1 Patescibacteria group bacterium
CCTTTTTAACCCGCCATGATTTACTGCGTGGGGACAAAATGCCGAAAAACCTTGACGACCCACGGTTAAAGAAGGCCATGGATGTTTTGAATGTGATGAATTTCACAGAAGAAGAACGCATGTCTTACGAAGACCGCCTCCACTGGCTGCGCATTGAAGCCAGTGCGCTGAAAAAACAAATGGAAAAGGGCCTTAAAAAAGGTATGAAAAAAGGCGAAAAGATTGGCATGAAAAAAGGCCGAGAGGAAGGCGAAAAAATAGGTATGGAGAAGGGTCGAAAGGAAGGCCGAGAGGAAGGCGAAAAGATTGGTATGGAAAAGGGCCGAGAAGAAGGGCGCAAAGAAGCTGCCCTAGGTGTGGCACGTATTTTAAAACAACAGGGTTTGGAACCGTCCGTTATTGCCCTATCCACAGGCCTAAGCATTTCTGTTATTGAAGAGTTGTAATACCAGAAGGGGAGTTTATGTCTTTTTTTATGGCCATGCCTTTTTGTGCCACACTTTTGTGTTTGGCTTTTATGCCTCTTTTAGCGCCGCGCATATGGCATATTTATGAAAAATATATTTTGGCGGGCTTAGGTGCTTGGGGTGTTTTAACACTCATGGTTACTACAAATATATATGAGGGGACAAAACAGATAGGTGCTGTTTTAGTGCATGACTATGTGCCTTTTATAACCTTGTTGTTGGCCTTGTACACCTTAAGTTGTGGTCTTAAGATTCGCTTACACTGGGCTCCAACGCCTGTGCGTAATACATTTTTCTTAGGGGCAGGGGCCCTGTTTTCAAGCCTAATTGGCACCACAGGAGCCTCCATTTTATTAATTCGCCCCTTCCTTCATATGAATGAACATCGTACCTACAAAGTGCATAGTGTGGTATTTTTTATTTTTTTAATTTCTAATGTGGGTGGGTGCCTGACCCCCATGGGGGACCCTCCCTTATTTCTAGGCTATTTAAAGGGGGTGGACTTTTTTTGGCCGTTGCAGGCCTTGTGGAAGCCTTATCTAATAACCTTATTGTGCCTTTTGTGTTTATATTGCGTTTTGGATTATGTGTTTTTTCGTAAAGAAAAAAAGTTTTTTCAACCCCATGCTGACGGTTTTTTGCTAGAAGGAAAGCGGCATGGTTTGTATATTTTTCTGCTTGTGCTTCTTGTTATTGTTGCTGGTAAGTTTGGTCGTTCTTCTGTATGTGATTTGTGGGGCCATAATATTACGGTTGGATATGTGGTTTTACAATTGGGTTTGGCTATCTTAACTTACATTTCTTACGGGCAAACTCGTGCGCTTCGTCACATATCTTTTGGGCCAGTGAAGGAAGTGGCCTACGTGTTTATTGTGATTTTTATTACCATGATTCCTGTAAACAAAATGTTAGAAGCAGGCGGGCAGGGGCCTTTTTCAGGTTTATTCAACTGGATTCAAACGGCACAAAATCCACCTTTTTTATATTTTTGGCTTACAGGCGCTTTTTCTGCATTTTTGGATAATGCGCCAACCTACCTTATTTTTTTCAAACTCGCAGGGGGTGATGCCACCACGTTAATGACCACCCATGCCCCTATTTTAATTGCCATTTCTTTGGGTTCCGTATTTATGGGGGCCATGACTTACATTGGCAATGCGCCTAATTTTATGGTGCGCACTTTGGCTAAGGAACACGGTGTTGTAATGCCAGGATTTTTGGGATACATGCTGTGGTCTGTAATTATTTTATTGCCTATTTTTATGGTCATATCTTGGTTTTTGTTGTGACCTTTTTGCTTTAATTCAAAAAGTCCTGTGCCATAAGTGGGTAATCTCACAAATCCTGACTTTTTGCAGTTGTAATTCAAAAAAGTCATGACTTTTTTGAGTTTGGTGTTAAAATAGTCGTGATTTGGAGGTAAGAAAATATGTTGCGGCCGCAAATGACACAGATTCAAAAAGATTTGAAAAAGAAAATTGTTCTGCTGGTTGGCCCCCGTCAATCAGGCAAAACGTACCTGGCAAAAGAAATAGCAAAATCTTACAACCAAAGTTTGTACCTTAACTATGATAATTTAAAAGATCGTCACATCATAACAGACCAGTCTTGGCTTAATAAAACTGATTTGCTGATTTTTGACGAACTTCACAAGATGCCTCAGTGGAAGAACTATATTAAGGGTGTGTTTGACACAAAGCCGAGTCATCAATCCGTTCTGGTCACAGGAAGTGCGCGACTTGATATTTTTGACAAAATAGGTGATTCCTTAGCGGGGCGTTATTATGGACACCGTCTTTTGCCATTATCTTTGGCTGAACTGAAACAATCAGAAAACCATGATCATATAGACAAAATATTAGATCGTGGCGGATTTCCTGAGCCTTTTTTAACGGATCAAGATATGGATGCGAATCGTTGGAGATTGCAGTACGTTAATAGTTTGCTGAGCACAGATATATTTGAATTTGATACAATTCACAATTTAAAAGCTATCCGTCTTGTTTTTGATCTATTACGTGCTCGGGTGGGATCGCCTGTTTCGTATAAATCCATTGCGGAAGATGTGGGGGTTGCACCGTCCACTGTTAAAAAATATATTCAAATTCTAGAGGCTGTTTATGTCATATTTTCTATCACACCGTATTCAAAAAATATTGCCCGCAGTTTGTTAAAAGAACCCAAAATCTATTTCTTTGACACCCCCCTTGTAACTGGTGATGAGGGGGCAAAACTTGAAAACCTTGTGGCCGTTAGCTTGTTAAAAAGTGTTTATGCAAAAAATGACCAGCTGGGTGAAAATGGTGAATTACATTATTTGCGAACGAAAGATGGGCAAGAGGTGGATTTTGTCATATCTCAAAATGGTGTGTTAGAAAAAGCCGTTGAAGTTAAACAATCAGACTCAACCCTAAGTAAACATTTAAAAATGTTTCATGATAAATATGCCATTCCCTCTGTTCAGATTGTTAAAAATCTAAAGCATTCCTACCAAGCACATGGCATTGAAATTTTAAAGGCTGATGATTACTTAAAGGGCCTGTATTTGTAGACTTCGTCTCGCTATATTTAAAAAGCGCAGACCTACTGCAATCGACCATTTAAAATGGGCGTTGAAAAAATATCTTGCCCCCCGCGAACAAGCTCTCGATACGTGGCGTATCTTTCGTGTGTAAGGCGTTTTTCCAATATTTCCCTTACCATTTTTAATGGATCAGCAGGGTTTATTGTGTATGAATTAAAGGTATGACTCTTCTTCATATTGTAAGAAAACGTAAAAATTTTTGAGGGTGTACCTTCTGGTGTTCTCTCTTCTTTTAAGGCCTCTAAATAAGGCCTTGGGTCAATGTCACACCCAGGTTTGTCTGGGTCTTTTAGGCAAGTATTGCTCCAGGCACTATATCGCTCCAGAACATGGGAGGGCTCCGAGCTACCTGCTCCTGCACCAGCCCCTGCCCCTGTTATAGGCGTGGAGTCAACTGAGAAAATACTAGAAAAAAGTGGTTCTGACTTTAATTTGCGTTGATCATTCACACCATAACCAACATTAAAGTTTGGCTCACTTATGCCTTGGCAATCGTTTCTAAGAGCATACCGGAACTTTAGGTCCACTAGGGCTGCAATGAGAAGGGTGCCAAGACCTCTGAAAGAAGGGTTACCATCATGGGTTGCAATACTTTCTAGTGCTGCCACTCCTTTCAAAGCTGATTCTGGCGTGCCGTCCCAAACTGACTTTACAATACCCATCATGAGCCGTTCAAAAGGGCTGTGGACTCCCTCATCCGTGCTATAGGCAGCCATAAGCATGGGGGCAGTCTCTGATAAACTTTTGGTTTTATTTACATCATTCACTGACAGGGTAAATACGCTGTCTTGTTTTGTATAAAATCGTACCAAATCAAGAAATTTAAAAACTCTTTCAAGGTATTTTGCATATTCCCTAGGTCTTCTTCTGAAGGCTCCCTGGTCTTTATCGCTTGATTCACGCATACCAACAAAATGACCCACTTCCCCTTCCAAGCTTAAGGATACATATTTCTCAACGCCATGTTCCTCAGCTTTTTTAACTAAATTCAAGACAGATTGAGGGCTTGTGTTGTTATCATTCAGGCCATGTATTAGTAAAACAGGTCGTTTTAAGTGAATAAGGCGATCATAAACCGAATATTTGTCCGCAGATTCCTTTGTCATATGTGTTAGCTTGGTGCCGTCTTTTAATTTTAATTCTGGATAGGCACTAGGAAACCATCCTGAAAAACCTAACTCTCTCCGCTTGTCAGATATAGCTGTTGGGCTAAAATTCACATCTTCCCATAGATCAACCAAGGGTGCCTTTGGAATATACGCGTCAAATATTTCTGCAATTGTTTTTGTTTTTTCTTGGCCATTTTTTACAACCGTAATGTTTTCATTGCTTGTGGCTGTCATTAAGGTCAGGTATCCACCAAAGCTGCTGCCCGTCAAAATAATGGGGATTTTCTTACCTTTTATAAATCCACTTGCCTTAATATAGCCTGTGGGAGGGGATTTTTTCCTAATCCAGGCATCATCATACTGAAGTTGAGCGGCAAAATACGCCACATCACGTACTAAGGTAAAAATGCCATCTGTTCCGGACTGATTAAATGCCTCGTTTGCAGCAGCACCTGATGCATGATATCCTGACCACCTTGAACCACGGGGATATAGCCTGTAATAAATATACCCTTCTGTGGCTAAAAAATTATATTCATTCGCACTATTTACTTCGGAACTATGTGATAATGGACCCCCAACATCGACTCCATCAGCTCCGTACACATCAATGATGACACCCTTGGGTTGGACGTTAGGTAGAATCACGTCGTAATAGATAGGTGTGTTTTCTCCGTGCCTATTTTCTGTGTCTAAATTTGTACGGGTAATGTTGAAATTTAGTTCAGTACTTGGCCCCGTTAATCTTGTTCCTCCCTCATTAAGAACGCGTTTGATTATTCCACCTTCTCCTATACGCCTTTGTTCTTCTTCTGCCATAAAGGGTTTTAAATCAGGATGGTATTCAACCATAAAATTTTGGGCAAATGCCTGTTGAAAAGAATTACTTCTATACAAAGTGTCCAGGTATTCTGCCAAGTTAGGGGTGAAAGCTGGGTTGATATGGGGTTTCATTTCTTCGACAAGTAGGTTTCTATCTTTTCCCTCAGCATCATATTTAGCCAGCTGAGCCACAGAATAAATGGTCAGGTGATGACCATATGCTAAGGGTTCCCTGCAGGTTCTCAAGGAAGTTTCAAACTCCTCTAAAATAGAAGGGTCATACGTTGGCCTAAGGGCAGCGGTTATAATAGCATCCATCATGATAAGGCGCTCTGCTGGCGTAGCAAGGCGTTTGTAGTTAATTCCCCTATACCTTTTAAAGTTTCCCGTTTGCACGAAAGTGCTAATGTTGCGCCTTAGTAAACCAGAGGTATTTTTTTTATACTGTTGGGTTATGGCGCCAAGCTCTCTTACAGCATCAGAAACGCCATGTTCTTGGGAAAAAACAGGCGAAATTTTAAGGGCTAAAAGAATAAAAAAAGCCTTTAAAAAAAACATGTGATGAAGTTCTTTGCGTATTAATTTCTTTTTTTAATATAGCAAAATTAGGTAAATAAAGAATTAAATTCCCAATAAGATAATTGGCGCTATCCTTAATTAAAAGCTTTTTCTGCCTGGAACGTTTTCCATTTTTTGTAGAAGACGTTCAAACATAACCCGAGACGCATTACCTGGAATGCCTAAGGCATTGAAAGAACGCTTTCCGCTATGGGGGGCGCTTAAGGCAGCTAAAATAGCATCAACAAGGGCGGAGGGTGTCTCTACCTGACCAGCCTGCCCTTCTTGAATGACGAAATTGGAATAGTTGTCTTTTTTGGCCACATAAACAACGGGAATTCCTTGGTATAAGGCCAAAACACCAACAGTGGATTTATGGCAAATAACCAGGTGAGATATGGTGGCTAATTCGCTTGTGGAGTATCCATGGGGAATGAGAACATTCACGTCATCCACCTGCTCATCCACCAATTTTCTTTCCAATACGCCATAGGTTTTAGGGTGAGGTGAAATCAGAAATTGCACATCGTCTGTTTGAAGCAAATTTGTGGCCTCTAGAAAAACCTTAAGGGCCTCTTCGTATGTATCGTCATATCCACCCACAAAAAGTACGCAAGGCGTTTCTGGGCCTATATCAAGTTCTTGGCGAATGGACATTCTATCTGTGGTTAAAAATGTGTGCTGCCACGATTCTAGGGCAGGCTGGCCCATAATACACATTTGTCCCCAAAAAGGTTGGAAATTCTTATCAAATCCATCATACGTTTGTTTTGAAGGGACCCAAAGTTCGTGCACAGTTGTGCCGTATTTTAAGAAAGGAAGAATATAGGTTTTGGTTTCAGGCCCGTCAAAATTATCGTAAAAGGCCACAGTCCATGTGTTTTTATTGCCAAATTGTTCCAATATTTGGGCCTGGGCTAGGCACGCCATGCCTGATATGACAACCTTGCACTCTATTGTGTCTAAAAAAGCCAGCAACCCCGTTTCCAAGGTCTGAGAACGATTCCAGTCAAGAACATGGTCCTTTTTTAAAGGAAGTGGAATGATGTTTGAATCAACAGGAAAGGCTTCACTTGCCTGGCCCAGGGCAAGAATTTTATAGCTTTTACCGTTTTTGCTAAGAAGGGACATGAGGGGTTGAAGACCTTTGGCCTCTCCCATGTCGTATAAAACAAAAAGAACATCTGTCTTGATTAGGTGTGAAAAACAGGGCGTGGCCAGAAAGACCAGGAAATAAAGGGAACGCAAAAAGGTCATAATGTTTTTTTTTAAGTTCAACTGGTTTCTGGATTAGCAAATATGGATAGAAAAATCCACTGGTTTTTTGTCTGATAGGGCGCTTTATAAATCGGGTGTGGTCCATTCGTCCATGTGCCAATGTGTAACTTTCTTAAGTGTGGCTGGGCGACAGATCTACTCAAAGCTGCAGATCCAAAAACCCCAAGAAAGTTATAAAAACCTTATTGGTAAAATCACAAGTTCCAGTAGCTCTGAACCTAACTCTCATAAAGCGAGAAAAACAACAAAAATAAACTTTACACACGAAAAGCTCTCTGATATAAGAATACTGTTTATTTTGTATTTTTTTTATTTTGCTAAAAATCAAGGTTATATAAATGATAAAAAATTTAATTCTCTTTATTTTTTTAACCCCCGTGATGTGGCTGGGCTTTAACACTGTATCTCTGGCCATGGAAGATTCTTGGAACTCCGGAAGGGAAAGCAGGGCAGGAAAGCCAGTATTTTCTCCTCTAACTCCAGAAGAAAGAGCAGCAAAAAACCTAGTTTATGAGCAGTTAAAGAGTGAAGCCATGGCCTTAGGGCTTTCTACAGAAGGAGGGATAGGAGCCCTTAAGAACCGTATTAGAGACTTCAGATCGATAGAAGGTTCAACAGAAGAAGCTTCAACAGAAGAAGGGTCTACATGGAGAGCTGGACGACCTTCAATAGAGCATGCTCGTGGCCCCTTTCATGGCATACGCACTGAGGCTAGAAAAGGAAGAGGTGGAGGGCGTTTCGTAGCATTCGGGCACGAAGGACGTGCTGCCCGCGCGGAAGAAAGACGCCAAAAATCTTTGAACTATGCTTTTAAGATAGGGTGTGACCTTGATGGAGATGAATCAGAAGAACAAATTCAAGAAGCTATTCAGGCTCATAAGGAAGCTATTCAGGCTAATAAAAAAGCTATTCAGGCTCGTAAAGAAAGAAAAGCCGCGGCCAAGATAGAGAGTTATATAAGGGAGGCCAGAAGATTAGGCATTGATACGGACCTTATTGAGAAGTACTCGTTCGATAAGGACAGAGTATTGGAGGAATTGAAGACACAAATTGGCTTTAAAAAGGAGGAAGAGTGGGGAAGACGCATAAGAGAAACAGCAGAAAGAAAAGGTGTGTCTGGTGCGTCTTACAGGTCTGCAGCGGACTTGGCGGAGGAACTTGGGAGAATTGGAGATGAGAGAAGAGCAAGAAGAGCTAAAGAAAGGGATGAAATGGATGAAAGAGATGAAGAAAGAATGGCAGCAGAGTATGCTGAACGAGCTCGTAGTCAAAGGGAATATGAACTGTATGAAGCTAAACAAAGAATGAGAGATCCTGATTATGATAGGAAAAAGAAAGAAAGAGAATATGAGGAAAGAGCTTCATACATGCAGCACATAGATTCTGCATGCCTGTGACTTCTGCCACTTATAGCGAGACTCCTGTAATTTAGGCCTCCACACCCCTCTCAAAGCCATTGATTTTGCTAGGCTTTTTTGAATACTCTATAGCAAGACTCCTGCAATTTGAACCTTCCACGCCCCTATCAAAACCATTGGTTTTGCTGGGCTTTTTTGAATACTTTATATTCAAAAAAGAGTCGTCTTGCTATAGATTCAAAAAAGAGTCGTCTCGCTATAGTGTGGCAAAATTCAGAAGAAAAACTTCCATACCTTTCTGTGTCTGCTTTATCAATAAACACTCTCAGGTGTTGCACTTCGTTTTAGAAGAGGCGGGGTAGTGTGAAAAAAACGTTTTTATGGAATTCGGAATTAATTAAAAATTAACAATGTTCACGTAAATTTAAATAACAAGCGTTTAATGGATTTACCGACGTGACTGCATTTATTTTATTTAATATGGCTATTTTAGCTTTACTGGCCTTAGACTTAGGTGTATTACATAAAAAACCAACGGCGCCATCGCGGACCGAATCTTTGGTATGGAGCCTTATTTGGCTCGGTTTGTCTCTGCTGTTCGCTGTGTGGATTTGGTTTACTAAGGGCTCCCATGATGCCTTGTTGTTTTTAACGGCCTATACGGTTGAAAAATCCCTAAGTGTTGATAACGTTATGGTATTTGCTATTATTTTCCAAGGGCTTGCTATTCCTGTCATGTATCAACATCGTGTTTTGTTTTGGGGGATTTTCACCGCCCTCATTTTTCGCGCCATCATGATTTTCTTAGGCGCCCTTTTGATTCAAAAATTTCACTGGGTTTTATATGTTTTTGGGGGCTTCCTCATTATAACAGGGATTAAGCTTTTGTGGATTAAGCAGGAAGGGGAATCTTTCCAAACAAATCCGACCTGGCTTTTCTTAAAAAAGCACCTTCCCCTTTCAGAGACACTTCACGGGCAAAAATTTTGGATACGATGCCAACAATCTGGCAAAAGGTTGGCAACACCTTTAATGGCCGCCCTTATTTTAGTGGAAATTTCTGATATTATTTTTGCAGTTGATTCCATTCCTGCTGTGTTTGCCATTACAACTGACCCATTTTTGGTTTATACATCTAACGTTTTTGCTATTTTGGGTCTCAGGTCTTTGTACTTCCTTTTGGCCCATGCTTTGGGCGCTTTTCCCTATCTTAAAAAAGGCCTTGCCCTTATTTTGTGTTTTGTAGGCTGTAAAATGTTGGGAATTCTTAGCGTTACACCTGGTGTTTCACTCACTGTTATTTTAGGAATCATGGGAGCATCTATTCTCATAAAACGTAAATAATTTTTCCTTTTATAAGAAGCGCCACACTACCCCTCACTTTTGATTTGATTGAGGCAGAGCTCTAAATATTTTAGGTTATTTTATAGAAAAATAACTTTATTTTCTTCACTTGCAAACGCACTTCTTAAAAGTGAGGGGTAGCGTGACCGAGGTCCATAAAAATGTTTTTTTTGTTTGTTTATTGAAAATCAAGATCAGATTTATTACATATAATTCATACAATATTTCAAGAAAAATTAAAAATGATTGTTAAAATTTTATATTTTTGCCTTTCTGTGTTTGTTTTGCAAACAGCCGTGTGGTGTACTGACTACCTAGGTACTGCAGAAGATGATCGAAGTGGGCCTTCATCTCCTGCCCATCCGTTAGACTTTTGGGCCCAACTGAAGGGAAATATTGGAACGCTAGCAAACCCTGACCTTGCTCGGCATTTTCAGGTAATTATTGATGCGTACAAGAACGCACGGGTTACGTCTGATGTTTGTGATGATGAAGAAATCAATAAATGCCTTGATTTTGGAGATAGTAAGGCCATTTTCATACAAGCCCTTCACACCATAGCCAATAGTTACAAAGATACAGACCCAAATGCAGAGTGCCGTGACCTGTTCCGTTACCTGTACATAACTGCATCCGCTGTGTTTAGAGAGTTAGATGAGGTGAGGTACGAGCATCAGGACTTCCTTGACAAACTTAAGCATTATTTTTCAGAACCTTCTGCCTCTGATTCCTGTTATCTGAAGGACTATACGCTTGAATCCAATTTCAAAACTTTTATGGCATGCCAGTTTTATTTGTCTTGGTTATTAACGAATCCAGGAGATCGTAATCGTGCGTCCTTTACAATTGATCGTTTCTCGGAGGATCTGCCGTTGTATATAGATCCTATTAGTTATATCATCCATTGTTTGTCCACTTACGGAACGCCTTATTATCGGCATGTGTTATCACCTGTTGAAGGAATGGCCCGTCTGTTTCCTGATTATGTGCCCTTAGTTATTCCCATTAGTCTAACTGCAGAGGATATTTTTAATAATTTACCAAATGAAACTAATCGTTTATGGTTCGTAGGCCTTGCCCTGAGTGAGGTTGAGGCAGACGGTTCCTTAATGACACCCTTACAGTTTTTTTTGCATGATTTATTTCATCTAATAGTATATATGCTAAAAACTCATTACTTCGTAATTTCTCTTGTCACAAAAGATGAATCAGTTCTTTTACATCATTCCGGCAAAACAGATGGTCCCAAATCAGGGCGTGAATATTGGGCTGAACTTATTCGTGTATACAAAAAGGCTTTAAATGAACAGGATAGGTTAACCAAAGAATGGGTTAAGGAAGCTGAGGAAGACGAAAAAGCATTAAGATCATTTGTTGCCTTTTATACCCTTCATGAATTATTAGGTAATTTATCTTTTAAGGATATTTTTAATTCCACAGGTAAAATAATGAGGTCCATGGGTATAGAATTACACCGCTTCCGTAATGATCGTTTTTACAGAAAACTGTTACCAGGGTGTATGCAAGATATCCTTAATGTGGATCTTAATGCTGCTGCATCTGATGGAGAGAGGGAAATAGTAGATAACATAGAAGAAAAAATAAAAGAATTGTATTATTACATTAGAGAGAGAAATGAATTAGAGCCGCATGAAAAAGAAGAAGTAAATTATAAATTGGGAAAAGATTTTTTTCATAGTAAATATTTTGATAGATTTCCAGGTGATGAATTTATAGATGATTATGCAGAAGATTCCCATGATCTTGGATCAATGCTTTGTATTTTTGATTCACGTGGTTTTTTAGTTCAGGTTCTTAAAAATAAAAAACGCAACTTAATCGATAGAGAGATTACATATCTTCAATCCCTCAGAATGCCAGGAAGAGAAGCTCACCCACCAGCTGTAGGCGCAGGTGCAGGAGCAGGGGGGCATAAGTAAGCCAAGGCCATCTTCCCCCTGAAGTCTCTGATATAGCGCGCCCTTTATAAATTGGGTATGCGTCATTCGTCGCTCATGTACGGGTATGTACACTTCGTCTCCTCATTCCTGTACCCAAATTAAAAGTTCAGCGCTATATTTTGGGTTATGGCCAGTGGGCTTCGGGGGGCATGGACATTAAAATCCCCTCCACATTTCCCCCTGTTTTGAGGCCAAAGGCTGTGCCACGGTCATACAGCAGGTTAAACTCCACGTATCGGCCCCGTTTTAGCAGTTGTTTTTGTTTGTCTTCGGGGGTCCAGGGCGTATGCATGCGTTTTTTCACAAGTTCCACATAGGTTGACAAAAATGTTTCGCCCACATCTTTTGTGAAGGCAAAATCGCCATCAAAATCATTATGATTTATATAATCGTAAAAAATTCCCCCAATTCCACGTGGTTCCTTGCGGTGGGGTAAGTAAAAGTAGCGGTCACACCATTCTTTATAGTCTGCATAACTATGTTTTGGGTGGCGTGCACATGCTTTTTCAAAGCTTTTGTGAAAGGCTTGGGTGTCTTCAGAAAATTCAAAGGTTGGGGTTAGGTCAGCTCCGCCTCCAAACCAATTTTTGGTTGTAACTACGTGACGTGTGTTCATGTGCACAGCAGGAACAAAGGGGTTCAAGGGGTGGGCCACAACTGATATGCCTGATGCCCAAAAATAGGGGCACTGACTGGCCCCAGGAATTTCCTTGGCAAAGGTTTCTGAAAATTGTCCGTATACGGTTGAAACATTCACTCCGACTTTTTCAAAAACCTGCCCCTTCATGAGGCCCTGCAGGCCGCCTCCGCCATCCTTATTGGGGCAGGTGGGTTCTTCTCGTTTCCAGGGTTTAAAGGTAAAAGAACTGGAGGCTGTTGTGCTGCAAAAATCATCTTCTAGGGCTTCAAAAGCTGAACAAATCTTTTTTTGTAAGCTTTCAAACCAAGTTTTTAAATATTCTTTTTGAAGGTCACTTGTCATTATGGTTTTTCTACATCTGAAACGAGGCGTTAATTAAGCTTTGTGTGTAAGCTGTTTGAGGGTTGGCAAAAATTTCATCCGCAAGTCCCTGTTCCATAATTTTACCATCTTTCATAACAATAATGCGATGACTCATGGCTTGCACAACCTTTAAATCGTGGCTAATAAATAAATAAGAAAGTTTATATTTTGTTTGCACTGAACGCAGCAGATCCATGATTTCTGCTTGGATAGAGCGGTCCAAAGCTGATGTTGGTTCGTCTAGAACCATGACTTGGGGCTGCAAAATTAGGGCGCGGGCAATGGCAATGCGCTGGCGTTGGCCCCCAGAAAATTCATGGGGGTAGCGGTGACGGGCGGCGGTATCTAGGCCCACTTCTTCTAGTATTTTGGCAACAGCCTCTTCCCGCTGTTGTATGGACATATTTTTTTGATGTACGGCCAACCCCTCTTCAATAATTTGAAAGATGGAAAAACGGGGGTTTAGGGAGCCAAAGGGGTCTTGAAAAATAATTTGCAAACGTTGGCGTAAGGGGCGCATTTGGCGCAAAGATAGGGGATGAATATGTTGGCCATTAAAATCAATGGTACCCTTATCTATGTTTTGCAGCCTCAATAGGGCATAGGCCAGCGTGCTTTTCCCAGAACCACTTTCGCCCACAATGCCAAGGGTCTCCCCCTCATTGAGAACAACGGAAACGTGATCCAAAGCTTTGACCTCATGTCCCTTTTTCTTAAAAAAAATACCTTTTTCTTTTGAAAACGTAACGCATAGGTTTTGGGCTTCTAAAATAGGGGTAATGGATGTAAGGGGGGTGGGCTTTCCCCGCGGTTCGGCCTCAACTAAGTGGCGTGTATAGGCATGGGTTGGATTTTTCAAAACAGACTGAGTTTCACCCTGTTCCACAATTTCACCCTGTTGCATAACAGCTACATTTTCTGCCATGCGACGTACCACCCCCAGGTCGTGACTGATGAGTAGAAGGGCCATGTTAAATTGGCGCTGAAGAGACTTTATTAAATCAAGAATGCCCGCTTGAAGGGTTACGTCTAAAGCTGTGGTGGGTTCGTCCGCAATGAGCAATTTTGGTTCACAGGCCAAAGCCATGGCAATCATTACCCGTTGACGTTGACCCCCTGATAACTGGTGAGGAAAGGCGTCTAGGCGATGAATTCCATCTGGAAATCCAACCAAATTCAAAAGGTCCTTAACCCTGTCTTGGGCCTGAGCTTTGGTGAAGCCAAGGTGTACACGTAAAGATTCACCTATTTGTTTTTCAATAGTATGTAAGGGGTTAAGGGCTGTCATGGGTTCTTGAAAAATAACGCCAATATGGGATCCGCGAACCGTGCGTAGAAAAGATTCGGACTGGTTCAGCATTTCCTGGCCTTGAAACACAATAGAACCCGTTGGGTGGTAGGCCTGAGGGTAGGGCAGAAGGCCCAAAATAGACAAAGCTGTGACAGACTTTCCAGAACCGCTTTCCCCAACAAGTGCGAGAGTTTCTGATGCGTTTAGGGAAAAACTTACATTTTTAACAGCTGTTGTTTCCGTTCCTTGCGCCTGGCGAAACGCCACACCCAAGTTTTTAATTTGAAGAAGGGACATCATTTTTACCTTGTAAATTACAAAACAAACTTAGACCAATTTAAGGCAGCAGGCAATGTGTTGGCCACTTCAACAAACTAATTTTTTTTGAAAAAAACTTTCTTCTGTTAACCCTTTGTTAAGGGTTTCTATGGTAAAAAGATATAGCGAGACTCCTATAATCTTGGCCTTCCATACCTTCTGGAGCCATTGATTTTGTTAGGCTTTTTTGAATACTCTATATTCAAAAAAGAGTCGTCTCGCTATATTAAGGACCAAGTGGTGGTCATGGACTGAGTGCGGTCTGTGGACGTATATCTGGGCTTTTTCTTCGTTATGAAGATGAGAGTCTTTTTCCTGGGGTCCTTAGGAACTGTCGTTACGTTTTTTTGGTGCATGTTCTAGACATGTGTGAAGGAACGGTTCGCTGCCCCCTCTCGGGCAGAACTCTGGATGTTAACTTTTTTTAAAGGTTTTCTACAGAGGCGGTAGAGATATGCGTTTCGTGGTGGTGGAGGCGGAGGCCAAGGCACTGGGTTGGGTCGAACGGAGGCCCCATCCCGAAGGGGCGGCTTTATCTGGTAGAAATCATAAACAAATTATCGCAATACGGGAATATGGCAACACGACTCTTTTTTGAATCTATAGCAACACGACTCTTTTTTGAATCTATAGCAAGACGACTCTTTTTTGAATCTATAGCAACACGACTCTTTTTTGAATATAGAGTATTCAAAAAAGCCCAGCAAAACCAATGGCTTTGAGAGAGGTATGGAGGTCCAAATTGCAGGAGTCTTGCTATAGAGTATTCAAAAAAGCCCAGCAAACCCAATGGCTTTGAGAGGGGTGGGGAGGTCCAAATTGCAGGAGTCTTGCTATATTCCACCCATTAACACATTTCACCATCGCCTTAGCAAATTTTTAGCTATTCCATTAGCCTGTTTTGGTATTGATGCAAAAAATACCCCTGGGAATTATTGTTATTTTTCGCCACACAATTGACCCACCCATTTTTTTCAGACATGATAAATGAAGGAGAGATTTTATGGCACTTGAATACGTTCCCATTCTGGTTTTTTTAGGGTTAGGCTTTGGTTTATCCCTGGTTCTTATGACCGTTTCGTGGTTGAGGAGTCAAAAAAAACCCGACAAGGAAAAACTATCACCATACGAGTGTGGGTTTGATGCTTTTGATGCGCCTGAACGCAATGCGCGGGGAAAATTTAGTGTTCAGTTTTACCTGATTGCTATCTTATTTATTATTTTTGATGTTGAAATTGCCTTTTTATTTCCTTGGGCCATTAGCCTAAAAACAATTGGTTTATTTGGTTTTTGGTCTATGATGTTGTTTTTGCTAGTTTTGACCCTTGGGTTTATTTATGAATGGAAAAAGGGGGCCCTTGACTGGGAATAAAAATGACTGACCTTGCAAAAATAAAACCGTACCTTCCAAAAGATATGCAGGACCAAAATCATCTATTTTCTTTGGTTAACGATGAAATTAATAATCAGGGGTTTCTTATTACTCAGCTTGATAAGGTGGCGGCTTGGGCTCAAAGTGGTTCCTTATGGCCTATGACTTTTGGTTTGGCCTGTTGTGCTGTGGAAATGATGCATACAGCCGCCAGCCGCTATGACCTTGACAGGTATGGTGTTGTATTTCGTCCAAGCCCAAGGCAGTCAGATGTTATGATTGTGGCAGGTACCCTTACCAATAAAATGGCCCCAGCCTTACGAAAAGTTTATGACCAAATGGCTGAACCCCGTTGGGTCATTTCTATGGGCAGCTGTGCTAATGGGGGAGGGTATTACCACTATTCATATTCTGTTGTTCGTGGGTGCGACCGCATTGTACCTGTGGACGTGTACGTACCTGGATGCCCCCCCACAGCAGAGGCCCTTTTATATGGCATTATGTTGTTAAAAAACAAAATTCAAACACGCCAGCATTTTGACCGGACCTAACATGACACATTCTTCAGCCCCCCCTTGTTTGGTTACAACACAAACTGTTCGTTGTGATGGCGCAAATGGGAAAGATGTAACAGCTGGCCATCCTGCCGTTTATTTACCCGTGGGGGATGAGTCGGCTCAGTGCCCTTACTGTGGACGTGTATTTATTTATGATAAAAATAAGCAGGATTTATAAGTTATGAGCAAACGCCCAGTATTGATTTTTGTAGGGTCAGGATGGGGCGCCCCCGATACTCGGGCAGGTCACGGCCCTCTTGTTTTGGCTGAAAAACTCCAACCTTTTCTAGATAGTGAAAAAATCCCCTATTACTGCCTTAATTTTCATAAAAATGAACCCTATGCTATTTACAAGAAAATTCCCAAAACTCAGCTAGACCTTCACCGCCATAAAGTTACCCAAACGGTTGAAAATCTATGTGATTTAATTGTTCAGGTTATGAAAGAAGGTTTTTTTCCTATTGTTATTGGAGGGGACCATTCCATAGCCATTGGAACCTGGAGCGGTGTGCGGTTAAGCAACCCCCAGCGACTTTTTGGCCTTATGTGGTTAGATGCCCATATGGATGCCCATACCTTTGAAAGTACATCTACAGGCGCACCACACGGTATGCCTGTGGGGGCCTTAATGGGGCATGGTTATAAGCCCTGGGTTTCTTTAGGGAACCTTGTGCCAAAAATATACCCTGAAAATTTAGCCCAGATTGCCATTCGTAGTTTTGAAGTGGGCGAAGCCCATATGCTAAAAGAAAATAACGTTCGTATTTATTATGAAAATCAGGTCGTACATCACGGATTTGACCATGTTTATGCAGAAGCCAAAGAACATATAACCAGAAACACGCCTTATTTTGGTATTAGTATTGATATTGATGCATTTGACCCTGTCTTTGCACCAGGAACAGGTACCCGTGAACCAAAAGGCCTAAACCCAAACCATGTCTTGCCCCATTTACAAGGGCTGCTTTATGACCCCAACTGTCTGGCTTTGGAAATTGCTGAATTTAATGCCTTAAAAGATGACCCAGACCAAAAAACCCTAACCCTTGTTAGTAACTTGGTTTTGGCTGTCTTAGAAAAAAAATACACCTAAGATTTTCCATAAGCTGATATAATAAATCCAAGATGTGTGTCAATTTTTGGTTTATGTGCTTCGTCAATTTGAACTTGTTGAACGGTTGAAATCTTATGACCCTGGTGCTGACGAGGACCTAGTCAATCGAGCCTACGTTTTCACCATTAAAACCCACGGCAGTCAGTTGCGCGCATCAGGAGCTCCCTATTTTTCCCATCCTATTGAGGTAGCAGGCATTCTGGCAGAATTAAGGCTGGATACCCAGTCTATTGTGACTGGCCTGTTACACGACACTGTGGAAGACACAGTTGCAACTTTAGAGGAAATCCAAGACTACTTTGGCCCCGAAATTGCCCGTCTTGTGGATGGCGTCACAAAACTATCGCGGTTAGAACTGCAGTCAGAGGCAACGCGGCAGGCTGAAAACTTTCGTAAACTTGTGGTTGCCATGTCTAGCGACATTCGGGTTTTGTTGGTAAAACTGGCAGACCGTTTGCACAACATGCGCACCCTTCATTTTATCCAAGAACCTGAAAAACGTAGGCGTATTGCCCGTGAAACCATGGATATTTATGCTCCCCTTGCCGAACGTATGGGAATGCAAAAAATAAAAGATGAACTGGAAGATTTGGCCTTTGCCGAACTCAATCCGGAAATGCATACCTCAATTACAGCCCGTCTTAAATTTTTGCACGATTCTTCAGAAGCATCCATTCATAGCATTTTGGAGGATTTGAAGAAGAACATGGAAGAATCAAACCTCACCTGTCAGGTGAGTGGGCGTTTGAAAACGCCCTATTCTATCTGGGGGAAAATGCAACGTAAAAACATTATGTTTGAACAGCTTTCCGACATTATGGCTTTTCGATTAGTGGTGTCCACAGTTCCTGACTGTTATCAGGCTTTAGGCGTTGTTCACAGCCATTATCTTATGGTTCCTGGTCGGTTTAAGGACTACATTAGTACGCCCAAGGCCAATAATTATCAATCTATTCATACAGGTATTATTGGGCCATTAAATCACCGTATTGAGGTTCAAATTCGAACCAAAGAAATGCATCAAGTAGCAGAATTGGGGGTGGCTGCCCATTGGGAATATAAACGGGGAGCCCACCAGCATGATGGTAAACAGTACGCGTGGTTACGTAGCCTTTTGGAAATTTTAGAACATGCATCGGGTCCTGAAGAGTTTATGGAACACACACGCCTTGAAATGTTCCAAGACCAGGTTTTTTGTTTTACCCCCAAAGGTGAACTTATTTGCCTACCTAAAGGTGCCACACCCATTGACTTTGCCTATGCTATCCATTCCCAGGTAGGCGACAAAACCGTTGGGGCCAAAGTAAACGGTAAACAAGTTCCCTTACGCACAGCCCTTTCTAACGGTGACCAGGTGGAAATTACCACAGCAAAAAATCAGCTGCCTTCCCCTACGTGGGAACGCTTTGTTGTGACAGGGAAGGCCCGTGCCAGTATTCGAAAATTTGTGCGCAGCCAGCAGTTGGAACAATTTTCTGAGTTGGGCCGTGCCTTGTTGCAAAAAACATGCACAAAAGAAGGGGTTGGATTTTCAGAAAAAGTATTCACCCAAGCCCTTCCTAAATTTCCATACACAACCCTAAGTGAACTGTTTGCAGCTGTTGGCGAGGGATTACACAGTGCCAAAGAGGTTTTGCATATTGTTTACCACGAACATTTTCGTCGTGAACAGAATAAGCTTTTGAATGAAGAAGAAATTGCCCAGAAAAAAGCCCAAAAAACCCAGGCAAATCAGAACAAGAAAACAAGCCATATGAGCATTCAGGGCCTTATCCCTGGTATGGCTATTCATTTTGCAGGCTGCTGCCACCCATTGCCTGGTGATAAAATTGTGGGCGTTATTACAACGGGTAAGGGAATTACTATTCATACCCACGACTGTGAAACAATGTTAAGCCACAAAGACCCCGACCGTTTGTTAGATTTGGACTGGAACGATGAACGAGACGATACAAAAATGCACGTGGGCCGTCTTAAGGTTACTTTTGTCAACAACCCAGGAAGCTTAGCAGCCCTTACTACCCGCATTAGCAAACAAGGGGGCAATATTATGAATCTAAAAATTATCAATAGAACTACAGATTTTTGGGACATTTTTGTGGATGTGGAGGTGCGCGACAAGGAACATTTGGAAACCATTATTGCCGCCATTCGCACCATTAGCACCATGCATGTCGATCGAACTTAAGCAGAGTTGCTACAAAAAAAAATCTTTCACTTGGGGATTGTTGAGAAGATCTGCGCCCGTACCTTCTAAAACAATTTCTCCCTGCTCTATCACATAAGCCATGTCGGCATAGTGGAGCGATGTTTCAACATGTTGTTCGGCTAATAAAATACTGATGCCATTTTTTCGTAGATTTTGCAGTATGGAAAACAGGTCCTCTACCAAGGCAGGCGATAAGCCGAGAGAAGGCTCATCAAACAAAATCAGTTTTGGTTCTGCAATTAAACATCGGCCAATGGCCAGCATTTGTTGTTCGCCTCCAGATAAAACCCCTGCGGGTTCTTTTGCCTGTTTTTTTAGATTGGGAAAAAGCTCAAACACTTCATCAATTTTATTTTTTGTATAATCTACAGTTTGCTTACGGGCAAAACCTGCCAAGTCCAGATTATGAAAAACAGAAAGGGAGGGGAAAATTTGCCGTCCCTCAGGTACGTGGGCAACCCCTAAATTACAAATTTCTAAGGAAGTGAGAGAATCAATGCGCGTGCCATAAAAACGAATATTTCCTTTTTTTTCAGTGTGAATACCCGCAATAGATTGGATCAAAGTGGTTTTCCCTGCACCATTCCCCCCCACAATAGAAACCCATTGTCCAGCTTTCACCTGAAGCGTAATAGAATTAACAATCTGAAAATCACCATGATAGCAACTTAAATTTTCAACCAGCAGCATACGTACGCCCCAAATAACATTCCATAACTTTTGGATTTTTTATAACGTCACTGGGCGTTCCTTGGGCAATTTTTTGGCCATTGTTAATAGCCACCACCTCTTCGCATAAGGCATGAATGGTTGGCATTGAATGTTCAATAATTAAAATTGTTAACCCCATGGTTTTATGCACAAATTGAACAGCCTGAATAATATCAAGTGTTTCAGAAGGGCGTAAGCCCGCCATAACTTCGTCTAATAATAATAGTTTTGGTTTGGTGCTAATAGCCCGCGCAAGCTCTAATAGCTTACGGTCAGGCAAGGTAAGATGGCTACCTAAAAAATGGGCCTTATGTTCTAATCCCAGAATTTTTAAAATATCAAAAGAAACCTTTTGTGCTTTTTTCAAGGAAGATTGGTGAACCAAAGCCCCCGTCATAACATTTTCAAGAACTGTCATATCATGAAATGGTTTGGTGATTTGGAACGTGCGTCCTATGCCCTGTTGGGCTATTTTGTGCGGTTGCAAATTCTTAATGGAAAAACCATCAAAAAAAATGTCGCCACCATCAATTTGATAAAACCCTGAAATCACCTGAAATAAGGTCGTTTTTCCCGAACCATTGGGGCCAATAACCCCAAAAATTTTTCCCTGAGGCACACAAAAAGAAAGGGCGTCTAAAGCCATGAGTCCTTTAAACTGTTTGGTAACCTCCTGAACCACAAGCAAAGGTTTAACCATATTCAATATTTTAGCCCCTTATTTTTCTTGGATCAAAAGCATCACGAACGGCTTCGCCTATAAAAATAAGTAAACTTAATAAAAATGCAATGGAAAAAAATCCAGCCAGGCCCAACCATGGGCACTGAATGTTATTTTTTCCTTGTGTCAACAGTTCCCCTAAAGACGCAGAACCAGGGGGCAAGCCAAAACCTAAAAAATCAAGGGATGTGAGGGTGCTAATGGATCCATTTAAAATAAATGGTAAATAGGTAATGGTGGCCACCATGGCGTTTGGTAACATGTGTCGCCAAATAATACGAAATGTGGGCACACCCAAAGCCTCAGCCGCACGTACGTAATCTAGGGCTCTGGCACGAAAAAATTCCGCACGGACAACGCTAACCAAGGTCATCCAACTGAAAAGAAGGGTAATGGCCAACAGCCACCAGAAATTAGGTTCAATCATGCTGCATAAAATGATGAGCAAATATAAAATAGGCAACCCCCCCCATATTTCAATAATTCGCTGGGCAATAAGGTCTACACGCCCCCCAAAATACCCTTGAACAGCACCTGCAAAAACCCCAACCACAGCTGAAAATATGGTTAGGGCTAAACCAAATAAAATAGAAATGCGAAACCCATACAAAAGACGGGCTAACACATCACGGCCCTGATCGTCTGTTCCAAACCAATTTTCCAAAGAGGGGGGAGCAGGGGCAGGTACGGGCAAGTCATAGTTTACAGTTTGAATACCAAAAGGAATGGGGGGGAAAAGATACCACCCTTTTTTATTAATGAGTTCTTTGACAACGGGATCTCGGTAATTTGTTGTGGTTTCAAAAACACCCCCAAATGTGGTTTCAGGGTAATTTTTTATAACTGGAAAATACAAACTGCCATCAAAGAAAACCACCAAAGGTTTATCATTGGCAATAAATTCAGAAAACAGCGTTACAAACAATAAAAGTGAAAAAATCCAAAAAGACCAAAAACCACGTTTATTAGCCTTAAACTGCTCAAAACGACGACGCGTAATAGGTGATAAGGTCATGGCGTCTACTCCCGTGAAGACGTTAAATCAATACGACGGTCAATAAGCATATACATTAAATCACCAATCAAATGCATAAACATGCCCAGTAGGGTAAACATATACAGGGTACCAAACATGACGGGGTAATCTCGGCTCATGGCAGATTCAAAACCCAAAAGCCCCAATCCATCTAAGGAAAATAAAACCTC
Organism: Patescibacteria group bacterium; assembly: GCA_044359765.1. Classification (GTDB taxonomy): domain Bacteria; phylum Pseudomonadota; class Alphaproteobacteria; order Paracaedibacterales; family CAIULA01; genus CAZDVK01. The sequence continues at coordinate 21,984 of JBIKLN010000002.1, forward strand.
TATTAATAAAGATGAGGTGAAAAAAATATGGATGAACGCCGCAGGAAACCCAGCAATAACAACCAGCATGGCATTTCTAAACACATGACCATACAGAACCTGATTGTGACTAAGCCCTTTTGCTCGAGCTGTTATAACGTACTGCTTATTAATTTCTTCCAGAAAAGAATTTTTTGTTAATAGAGTGAGTTTTGCAAAACCGCTCATAACCATAGCTGTAACAGGAAGGGCCAAGTGCCACATGTAATCTGTTATTTTTCCAAACCAACTGAGGTGGGCCCAGTGGTCAGAAAATAATCCCCGCAAAGGAAATAAGTTGAAGAAACTACCACCTGCAAATAGAACTATCAAAAACAAGGCAAACAAGAAACTTGGCACTGCATAGGCAATAATAACAACACCACTGGTCCAAACGTCAAACACTGAGCCGTCTTGCACAGCCTTTCGAATGCCAAGGGGAATGGAAATCAGATAAATTAAAAGGGTTGTCCAAAGGCCCAGTGACAAAGAAACAGGTAACTTTGACGCCACCAAAGACAAAACCGTTTGGTCACGAAAATAACTTTTTCCAAAATCAAAGGTTAAATAATTGCCTATCATTTTGAAAAAACGTTCATGGGCTGGCTTGTCAAACCCAAACTGTTTTTCCAGTTCCTTAATAAATGCAGGGTCAATGCCTTGAGCCCCCCGATAGGACGACTCATGGTGTTCTTGAATCGTTTGATCTAAGGCCCCAAAATCACTGCCTCCGCCAGAAAGGCGGTTATCAAGGTCTGATCCACTGCCACGAATTTTAGAAATAATCTGCTGAATGGGGCCCCCTGGCGCCACTTGTACAATGGCAAAATTCACCAGCATAATGCCAAAAAGTGTTGGCACCATAAGAAGTAAGCGCTTGATAATATATTGTTTCATGGGGCTTTAAATAAAGAAAAAATTTTGGACAAAAAACCACCTTTTGATGGGGATGGTGGTGTTTGGCTGGAATGCCCCAGGTAATTTTGAATCTTGGCATTTTTGTCGGCGTCAATCCACCAGGGTTCAGGGTTGAAGGGTTCAAAAGATGGCAGTGTTTCTGGCATGGAAAAACGGTCCCAATAAGCCACAGGGCTCATGCCAATCTTCCAACCAGGTACCATGTAATAGCCAAACAAAAGAACACGGTCCAGGGCCTTTACGTAAGTCTTTAAAGTGTCATAATCAGGCGCTTGAATGATTTTTTCAATTAAATCATCCACTACGGGGTCTTGAATGCCTGCCACATTGCGGGAATTTGGGGTTTGTGCGGCTTGGCTGCTCCACATATCGCGCTGTTCGTTGCCAGGAGTTGGGCTTTGGGAAAGGGCATGAACCACGCTGTCAAACTCTTGTTTTTCCACTCGCTCTATATAACTAGACACATCAATCAAACGAACGGACAGGGAAATGCCAACCTTTTCAAGGCAGTTTTTATAGTGCAGCGCCAACTTTTGAAGGCCAGCCTCATAAATTAATATTTCAAATTGAAACGGTTTTCCTGTTGTTGCATTCACTAGTTTCTGATTACGAATAACCCATCCTGCTTCTTTTAAAAGGCCAAGAACAGAATTGTAAACAGCACGCCCATCTTGTTCCGTTGGAAATGTGGGCAGGGAAAAATCATCACTTAATGCCTCTTGGGGAATGCGTCCTTCATATTGCTGCAAAACTTTTTTTACATCATCTTCCAATTTGCCTAGGGCATCAAATTCGCTGTCGGCAAAATAGCTATAACAACGATGATACAAACCGTTGAACAGGTTTTTATTAGCCCATTCAAAATCAAACAAAGAAATAATGGCTTTGCGTACGCGACGGTCCGAAAACAAATTGTGGCGTGTATTAAAGAATATACCATAGGTAAAACCATATTTACGAACTGGAAATTTTCGCTTAATAACAGCCCCATCTTTTACGGCTTTGAAATCATAGGCTGTGGCCCATTGGCGAGATATGTTTTCATAGCGGTAATCGACCTGTCCTGTTTTAAAGGCTTCAAACATGGCTGTGCTGTCGCGATAATAATCATATCGAACTGTATCAAAGTTATTCAGCCCTTTTTGACTGAACAAGTTTTCACCCCACCAATTTTTTACCCGTTCGTAAACGACAAAACGTCCTGGTTCTGCTTCTGAAATTGTGTAGGGGCCGCTGCATAGGGGGAATTTTAAGCTGCTTTCTTCAAAAGGAACCGTTTCATAAAACTTTTTTGATAAAACGGGGATCTGACCTAAAATAACCGCCATTTCCCTATTCTTGGTTCCTGCACAATGGAATTTAACACTGCGATCTGACAGTTTTTCCACCTGCGTTACATCCTTGTAATAGGTTTTATAAAGGGGGCTGCCTTTTTCCCGTAAGGCGTTAAAAGAAAAAATCACATCATCAGCCGAAATAGGCGTACCATCGGCAAAAACAGCGTTTGGGTTCACATGAAAAATAACCCAGGAAAAATCAGGGGCTACCTCTACTGATTCAGAAACATATGCGTACGAACTGGCAGGTTCATCTAAACTATGGGAAAGAAGGGTGGCAAAACATTTGCGGGTTTCAGCAGCAGCTACGCCCTTAATAATGAAGGGGTTAAAACTGTCAAAAGTTCCAAGGGCTGCAAAGCGCATCCGCCCCCCTTTGGGGGCGTGAGGGTTCGCATAATCATAGTGTTTTGCCTGAGCACCATACTTTAAGGTTCCAAAAGTGGCATGCCCATGTTGGCCTAAAACCTGACTGGACAAAACCTGAAACAGAAACAGAAAAGTTGCCACCAAATAAAGAAACATAGGCGTTTCTCCTTAGGCTGATTTTTCTACCGTTATGTCAGGTGCATCCACGGACTTCATGCCCACCACATGATAGCCACAATCCACATGATGCACTTCCCCCGTTACACCACTGGCCAAATTGCTGAGAAGATAGAGGGCTGAGCCCCCCACGTCTTCAATAGTAATGTTGCGTTTGAGGGGAGAGTTGTATTGGTTCCACTTTAAGATATAACGAAAATCACCAATTCCAGAGGCTGCTAAGGTTTTTACAGGGCCCGCAGAAATAGCATTGACGCGAATGTTGCAATCACCAAGGTCGACGGCTAAATAGCGCACGCTAGCCTCTAGCGCCGCTTTTGCCACACCCATGACATTGTAATGGGGCATAACCTTTTCAGCGCCATAATAGGTAAGGGTCAATAAAGACCCACCATGGGGCATAAGGGCAGAAGCTTCACGGCAAACCTCTGTAAAAGAATAACAAGAAATGTCTAGGGAATTTAAGAAATTAGCGCGGGATGTATTGACATATTTACCCTTCAGTTCTTCCTTGTCAGAAAAAGCGAGAGAGTGAACAACAAAGTCGATAGTGGGCCACTTTTTAGCCAGGTCTTGAAAGGTTGTGGAAACAGCGTTCGGTTCGCTTACATCACATGGCAATAAAAAATTTGACCCTAGGCTTTCGGCTAAGGGGACAATGCGTTTTTTGAGGCCATCCGTTTGATAGGTAAAAGCCAGTTCTGCCCCATGTTCAGCCAATGCTTTACTGATGCCCCATGCCAAAGAATAATCATTGGCTAACCCCATAATGAGGCCTCGCTTACCTTCCATCAACTTTCCTGTCATGCAACAACCCTATAGTAAAGAATAAATCTGTTATTAGTAATGCCCTATGCTCGCGCAGGATTCAACTCAAAAGTTTTGGAATTAATGATTCCTGGTTGGTTTTCGTGAGGCAAGAATGGAGTCGGTTTTGGAAAAAACACAGCTAATGACTTCACATTAAGTAAACTTACAGAAAGCATTGGTGGGTATCGCTGAAAACTTCCACATGTTCGTGACTTTTTCCAAATAATCTTTCATAATGGATCTATGATTTCAGACATTTTCTTTCCAGTAGCAGGTATTACCTTCAACCCCTTCATATTGCTTGGCCTAGGGGTCATGGGGGGATTTGCATCTGGCATGCTGGGCATTAGCGGTGGGGTTATTATTACGCCTGGCCTTATTTTTTTTGGCGTTCCTCCTTTGGTGGCTGTGGCTTCTCAGCTTACGAACTCTATTGGCACCAATCTCATTGGTTTTATAGGCTACTGGCGCCAACGCGACGTAGATTTTGGTCTGGCTGCTTACCTATTTATAGGGGGTATATTTGGGGCTGTGGCAGAAATTTACCTTCTTGATTTCATTCACAGTAAGCAGGGGCAGGGGTATGCAAAAATGACCATTGCCTACGTAACTGTTTTAACCATTTTGGGTACGGTTATGCTGTTTCAAAACATCAAGCACATTTTAACTACGGAAGATAAAAAACATAAAAAAGCCATCACCATGCGGCACTGGATGATTTATGTGCCCTTTCACCGCATTTTCAAACGCTCCCGTACGGAGATGAGCGTTCTTATTCCCCTTATTGTGGGCTTTCTGACAGGGCTTTTAACATCTACCCTAGGTGGGGGCAATAATTTGTTCATGATGCCTATTGTTTCGTATCTTATTGGTCGTGCCACACCTGTTGTTTCGGGCACAACCCTTCTGGCGGCTTTTGCCATTACATTAGCTGTGTCTATTGTGCACGGGTTACACCAAGACCCCTTCGACATGTACATGGTTTTGTTTCTTTTGGTGGGTAGTACGCTGGGTTCTCAGATGGGGGTGCGGTTTGGCTATATTTTGCCGCGACCTTATTTAGGTTTACTTGCTGGCGTGGTTGTATTATTGATTAGCTCAAAGTTTATTTTTGATTTAATAAAGATGGGCCTTAAAGCATCAACACCTAACGTGAACACGGTAAGGGAATCTTTACTTTTGCCCCATGCAGAAGGAACCTTTTCCAGTTTTTATACTTATTTTGCTTATACGTTTACCCTTATGCATGCGGTTTTTGGTATTTTGTGCGTTATCATTATTGCCTGTGCCATAGAACAGCTGGTCAGCCGTTTTATTAGCCCGTCTAAATCAAGGCGATAAAAAAATGGTATCTATAAAGAAAGTTTTATTGGTTATTGCCTGCGCTTTGACCTTTGCTGTTTTTCACAAAAAAAATACGATTCGGGAAGAAGAATCTGTTGTCAATGTGTACGACTGGTACGGCATGATTCCTGTGGAAGTTTTGTTGGAATTTGAACGGGAAACAGGTGTGCGCGTTCAGTACGATGTGTACGATAATAACGAGGTTTTGGAGGCCAAGCTTTTAGCCAGCAACTCTGGTTATGATGTGGTTTTTCCCTCAGCCAGCCCTTACGTGGCGCGCCAAATTCATGCGGGTGTTTACCAACCTTTGAATAAAGCTGCACTTTCGAACCTGACGCATCTAGACCCCATGATTGTAAAGCATATGGATAAAGTTGACCCACACATGGTTTATGCCATCCCCTACTATTGGGGTACATTAGGGTTTGCTTATGATGAGGAAAAGGTAAAAAGTTCCCTAAGTCATGTGGATTTAAACAGCTATGCTGTCCTGCTTGATCCTGAAAATCTAAAAAAACTAGCCCCTTTCGGTGTTAGCTTTTTAGAGGAATCTATTGATGTTTTTCCTGTGGTTTTGCGGTTTTTGGGGAAAAATCCCAACAGTCAAAATGTGAATGACCTAACCCTTGCAACCGATCATCTTTTAAAACTTCGCCCTTATATTCGTCGGTTTAGTTCAGCGCGCATGATGAATGACCTTGTGATGGGAGACGTATGTTTGGCGCAAACATGGTCTGGTGAGGTGCAAAAAGCAGAAGAGGAGGCAAAAGAGCTTAATCGCAGTATTCGTTACGTCATTCCAAAAGAAGGCACGACCTTGTGGATTGACTGTATTGCCATTCCTAAAGGGGCGCCCCACCCCAAAAATGCCCATATCTTCATCAATTTCATTTTAAGGCCAGATATAAGCGCACGCCTGACCAACGAAACAAAACTGCCTACGGTTATGTTGAAAGCTTTGCCTATGGTAGATGAAAAAATTCGACATAATCCCATTATTTATCCACCAAAATCTGTTATGGTGCAATTACAGCTTGATCAACCCCAGTTTGACGAAGCAGGTATAGCATTTGACAGATTACGCACACGGGCCTGGGCCCACGTGCGATTGAACAAAAAGGGTTCATAAATGGCATCTCCACGTACACAAAAACCACAAAAAAATTTGGAGCCTTGGCAAGATCCAGACGCAAAACCCTATATTCAAATTGAAAACATCAGTAAAAAATTTGGCCCTGTACAGGCTGTTCGGCGCGTGAGTTTATCCATTTACAAAGGGGAGTTGTTTTCTTTGTTGGGTGGGTCAGGCTGTGGAAAAACAACCCTGTTACGTATGTTGGCGGGCTTTGAAACACCCACGTCAGGTCGTATTTTGATTGATGGACTGGATGTGACCCATAAGCCACCCTATCAGCGGCCTGTGAACATGATGTTTCAGTCATACGCTTTATTTCCCCATATGACTGTTTATCAAAATATTGCGTTTGGTTTAAAACAGGAAAACCTTGCAAAAAACCAAATTCATGAACGGGTTCAAGAAGGTTTGGAACTTGTACAAATGCTGGCTTACGCAGACAGAAAGCCCGAACACCTTTCTGGGGGGCAACGCCAACGGGTAGCCCTTGCCCGCAGTCTTGTAAAACAACCAAAGCTTTTGTTGTTAGATGAACCTCTGGCCGCCTTAGATAAAAAATTACGTGAACAAACCCAATTCGAATTGGTGAACATTCAAGAACGGGTGGGAATTACATTTATTGTTGTTACACATGATCAGGAAGAGGCTATGACCATGTCGTCCCGTATGGCTATTATGGATGAGGGGCGTATCCGTCAAATTGGCGTTCCTCATGATGTATACGAATTTCCCACATCCCGGTTTGTGGCAGACTTTATTGGCACTAACAATATTTTTGAAGGTATTGTGACAGAAGACGAACCTGACCATATTCTTGTAGAATCAAAAGAAGGCGGGTGTTTGCTGTATGTAACCCATGCAGCGGCCATGCCTTTGGGTGCTCAGGTGGTTGTGGCTGTGCGTCCTGAAAAGGTTATGATTTCAAAAGTCCCACCCTCTGGTAACCGTAATTGTACTAAGGGCATTGTGCGGGAAATTGCCTATTTGGGTGACATATCTATTTACCACGTTCAGTTGGAATCAGGGAAAATTGTGCAATCAGCATTGCCAAACTTGCTGCGTTTGTCGGAACGTGATGTAAAATGGGACGATGAAGTTTACTTATACTGGCGCGCTGAAAACGGCGTGGTATTGGCAACCTAATGGTTTACAATTTTTTTCTTCATTCTTGGCAAAAAAGCCAAAAGAAACTGGAAGGTCTATACAATACGGCCAAGCAGTGGCAGTACCTTCTTGTCATTGCCATCCCTTATTTTTGGCTGATTTTATTTTTCTTTTTGCCTTTTATTTTAATTTTCAAAATTAGCTTTAGTTCTGCAGGTGTGGGGTCACCGCCCTATTCATCTATTTCAGGGTGGAGCGCCCAAAACGTTTTGTCCATTGTTTTAAATATGGGCAACTATATTTCTTTGTTTCAAGATTCTTTTTACGTATGGGCCTTTTTGTCATCCATTCTTATTGCGTGTTCTTCCACCTTGTGTTCATTGGTGTTGGGGTATCTGATGGCCTATGGCATTGCTCGTGCTTCGCACCGTTGGCGTACCATTTTATTGCTGTTGGTTATTTTACCTTTTTGGACATCTTTCCTTGTGCGTGTTTATGCATGGATGAGTTTGCTGAGCACACGAGGCCTTATCAACACCTTCCTCATGAACATTGGCCTGATTCAATCTCCCCTTCAATTATTAGACACGCCCCTTACAGTTTGCCTTGGCATTGTGTATTGTTATTTACCTTTTATGATTTTACCTATTTACGCTGCCTTGGAAAAAATTGACCCCTCTTATATTGAAGCAGCGTTCGATTTGGGCAGTACCCCATGGCGGGCTTTTTGGCGTATAACCGTACCTTTAAGCTCTGGTGGCATTGTGGCAGGGTGCAGTTTGGTATTTATTCCGTCCATTGGTGAATTTGTTATTCCTGAAATTTTGGGGGGGCCAGATACCTTAATGATTGGACGAGCCTTATGGTGGGAATTTTTTAATAATAGAGACTGGCCTTTGGCCTGTGCCCTTGCCGTTTCCATGGTTTTATTGTTTGTTGTTCCTATTATGTTATTTCAACGACGCCACTTACGAACCCAAGCAAAAGGGGAGACAAACTAATGCGCCCCTATTCACGCACAGGGTCTGCAGCCTTATTGGTTGGGTATCTATTTTTGTATCTTCCCATTATTTTTCTAATAATTTTTTCCTTTAACGAATCACGGTTGCCTGGCATATGGACAGGTTTTTCCCTTAAGTGGTACAAGCTTTTGTTTGAAAACAGCGCCTTGATGATGGCCGTTTTAACAAGCTTTCAAATAGCCGCTTTAACAGCCACACTGGCTGTTATATTGGGCACAGCAGCAGCTATTTGCATGGTGCGTTTTGGGGGGTTTTCAGGACGTACCTTATTCAGTGGTCTTATTTCCGCCCCCTTAGTAATGCCAGAGGTTATTACGGGGTTGGCTCTTTTGCTAACATTTGTTACCTTTGAACGTCTTATTGGTTTTCCTGCCGAACGAGGCATGATGACAGTTATTTTTGGTCACACCACCCTTTCTATGGCCTATGTGTATTTAATTGTTCAGTCGCGATTAATGGATTTTGACCGCGCAGTGGAAGAGGCAGCTTTGGATTTAGGGGCAAAGCCTATTCAGGTGTTTTTTACAATTACCTTACCCCTGATTGCCCCAGCTTTATTGGCGGGGTGGCTTTTGTCATTTGCCTTGTCTTTAGATGACGTGGTCATTGCAAGTTTCTTGTCAGGCCCTGGTGCCACCACCTTGCCAATTTTACTGTTTTCCAGTATTCGTTTAGGTATTACGCCTGAAGTTAATGCCCTTGCAGCCATGATTGTGGCTATTGTCAGTTTGGGGGTGACGGTGGCAGGTGCTGTTATGCTGCGCAAGAAAAAAAAGAACAGGACCTTATGAAAAATGTTCTCCACGTTTTGCCAGCCCTAAACAGCGGTGGTGTTGAACAAGCCTTAATGGACCTGTGCTTAGGTATGAAAAAAGCTGGGTGGCCCGTTTATGTGGCATCAGGGGGGGGCTTTTTGCAGCCTTTTTTTGAACAAAATGGTTTTATTCATGAAACCCTGCCTTTGTTTTCCAAAAATATCGCAACCATGTATTCTAATGCAAGGGCCCTAGAAAAAATTGTTAAAAAACATGGAATTCAGCTTATTCATGTGCATTCACGTGCACCAGGGTGGAGCTGTTTATTGGCTGCAAAATGGTGTCGTATTCCCCTTATTACTACGTTTCACGGTGTTTATAATTGTAACAATGGTTTTAAGAAATATTATAATTCTGTTATGGTTCGTGGGCAGAAAGTTATTGCCATATCCAAATTCGTAGCCCAACACATAGAAAAGGAATACGCATATTTAAACCCTTTTGTGGTTACAATTCCAGAAGGGGTAGATACGGAAAAGTTTAATCCACAAAATGTTGACCTTGAACGGGTTAAGCAATTTAAAACGGAATGGAACACGTGCGGGCGGCGGGTTGTTTTATTACCAGGTCGCCTCACCCGGTGGAAAGGCCAAGCTGTTTTGCTGGAAGCCTTAAAAGGTATACATTCAAACACACAGGTGGTTCTTATGGGCGATGATCAGGGGCGCCAAGCATACAGGTTTGAACTAAATAGTCTTGCTGCCAATTTGCCTGTGCACTTCGCACCCCCAACCAACTGTATGGCAGAAGCTTACGCAGCTGCAGATTACGTTGTTAACTGCTCTACTGACCCTGAAGCTTTTGGTCGCGTGACGGCAGAATCTATGGCTATGAAACGTATTTATATAGGTGTTAACCATGGGGCTACCCCCGAAATGTGCATAGAAGGACAAACTGGTTTTTTAAGTTCGCCATCTAACTCTCAGCAGTTGATGCACACCTTGTCAAAGGCCTTTTCATTGTCTGAAGATAGGAAAATTGAAATGGGAGAACAGGCACGTCAGCATATTGAACAAAATTTTTCCCTTCGTCATATGGTTGCAAAAACCCTAGACCTGTACATGCTTTAAAGCTAATTCGTGTAAATAGGCCCAGGAATAAATGCCTGTATTGTGAAGATCATCAAACCATAAACGCAAACCGTAACGGCCCACGGCTTCTATTTTGACAATTACCTGACCTGAGGGGGCAGGGGCAGAGGAACGCTTTTTATTTTCAGCAGATGGGCTGTGAATGCGCAGGTAATGAGCTGGCAAATCACAAGAAAAGCCAGAATCAAATTCAATAAATAAGACAGTGTTGCGTTTCATTTGAGAGCAGGGCTTCAGCTCCAAATTTACAACCTTAGGCAATGTCATGAAGGGGCCTTGGGTGGTGAAGGTTCGGCCGACACGGGGCGGGCTTCTTCCACCAGCATAATCGGTATGCCATGACGTATGGGGTAGGCTAGACGGGCAGCATCACTTATCAATTCGTTATTATCAGCATCGTGACGCAAATTTGTTTTGGTTAAGGGGCACACTAAAATTTCCAACAATTTTTTATTTGCGGAAATCATAAGGGCCCTCCAAATAAATAAGGCAAAAAAATAAGAAAAGCCTAGCCCTGACGTGCCTTAAAGCGTGGATTTTGCTTGTTTATAACGTACAAGCGGCCCTTGCGACGTACAATTTTGCAGGCTTTGTGGCGGCTTTTTAATGTTTTTAAAGAATTGGCAACTTTCATGATTCAACCTATATATAATAATCATTAAAATAGTATGTCCATTTCCCTACACTTGTCAATATTTTTTGAAGGCCCTGTTTAGGAAGTGAGTCGTAAAAGGTTTTTAACTCATTTACGAACATCAGTGAGCCAAGTTGATTTCATAAGTAAAGACCTAATTGTCTTCTAAAAAATCTGCAATATGGACGATGCGGTAAAAGTAAGGATTTGTGGCGACAGAAGATGCAACACCGCCTAAATGGAACAGCACTGCTACTTTTGCAAATCCCTTAGGTGCCTTGAGTTTTGATATCTTTTCGCGGCAATCAGTAATAATATCGCTGTTAATTTCACGTTTTTTGAATTTGAATTCACAAATGAATAAGCTATTCGTTTTGGTCTGCACTAGATAATCAATTTGACACCCTTGTTGAGTGGTCGTTTTTGTTTGTCTGTAAGGCCCGCTACGCACAATATCAACTGGTGAAATGCCTAATTTTTCAAGCAACAGCGGACGGTTTTGTAAAAGCAATGCCTCAAGTTGCAACCCCATATGCGTCTCAAAGACCGGCATGGTAGATAGCGGTACTTGATCGAATCCACCATCTGCAATAGCGCCTAGATTTGGCTCAATCACTTTCAGATAAAACCTCATATAAGGGTCTAATATTCTATAAAGGCTTTGCTTTAGGGGTGCAGCCGTTTTAAATGACCATAATGATTGCTTGATAATGAAACCTGCCACAATGAGATGGTCCATCATTTGGCTTAGAGTGCCGCTGTGAGCAAATTCTATGTTTTCTCTAATTTCCGATAAAGTTCTAGCGCCATCTTTAAGACTATCTAGGATTTTCTTATATGTGGCACCCTTGCCATTAAATAGGTCGTGAAAAATACGATCGAATTCCGTTACGAGCAATCCATTCTTCTCAAAGGCGATCTGTTTTATGTTATCATCAGCCGTCACATTAGAATTGAATTGCTCCAAATACCATGGGACACCGCCAACAATGCTGAGCAGCTTATATATATCATAATGAGAAAGCTGCATACCGAGCGTTCGTAAAAATTCAGCACTTTCGGGAATGGATAAAGGTTCTAAGCTGATCGTTAAATTAACACGCCCAAAGAATGCTGTGCTCTTGAGGATATTTTCTTCAATCCAGGTTGACACCGAGCCACAAAAGACAAGCAACACATGCGTCGTTTGCTTATCCCACCAAGCTTTAAGCTTAGGAATAAAGCTTGGATCTCTTGATCCCATCCAAGAAATCTCATCAAGTAGGATGATATCCCCAGGATTAATATGAAGGCTTAAATGCTCAAAGGCGTCACTCCAATCCTGGAAAGTCATAGGGGGAATTTTTAGCATTAATGCCAACTGACGCGCAAAATTATCTCTTTGTTGTTGCGCAGAAATTCCGTCTTCTGGCGCAAGACCTGCGAAACTCCAAAATGTTTGAGCGCTAGATATTTTAGCAAATTCTCCTATAAGCCTGCTTTTTCCAATTCTTCTTCGTCCTTTAACAACGCAAAGAGCCGGCATCTTCTTTTTATGCAGAGCCTTTAGGCGCTCTAATTCTGCCTTGCGGCCAATAAATATGGTGTTAGACATGACAACCCCTATAGTGCTTAAGATACTCTATATCATATCTTGAGCATGATATGAGGTAAACAATAAATGCTCAAAATGATGTTTTTGGCTTCTTGAGATTGAATATTGAATGGCACAATATCAACTTGCCCAGCCCTGTCAATAACAGCTCAGGGTTTTGGCAAGACAGGAGGGGTTTTATTATGATTTCGCTGGGCACGCCACATAAGGGCACACGGGGTTACAATAAGGGTTAGGCACGATGCGAACAGAACACCATACACAATACATGTGGATAACAATATCCACCATTGGGTAGAGGGGGCCCCATAGGTTACGGACAGGTTCATAAAGTCAATATTAACACCAAACATGATGGGCAACAGGCCCAAAATGGTTGTGAGCTTGGTTAAAATAACAGGTCGAAGGCGCTGAGCACATGTTTCCACAATAACGTGACGAATGTGAGATAGGGATGGTGTGGCAATGCGTTCTTTCATTTCTGCAAGTAGGGCATCAAACGTATCAATCAAAATAATATTATTGGATACAATAATCCCTGCTAAAGCAATAACACCAATGCCCCCCATCACAACGCCAAAGGCCAAATTGTGCACCAAAAGGCCAATAAATACACCAATGGTAGACATGATAACAGCACTTAAAACCAACCCCATACTAAAGAAACTGTTAAACTGGGTAATTAAAATAATTGCCACTAAAAATATGGCCAAACCAAAAGCTTTGGCTAAAAATAGACCTGATTCTTTGCGGTCTTCATCTTGCCCCTTAAACCGAATGCGCACATTTTTATCAAAATTTTGTTCCTGAATCCAGGCGTTAATAACTGAAATTTTGTCTGCCAATAATACATTAGGTTTTAGGTCCGCCATAAGGGACAGAACCTCATACCCGTTGACTCGTTCAATGATGGGTACCTTTTGTTGGGGAGTTAAAGTTGTAAACAGACTGAAAGGCACAAGGCCTTGAGATGTTTGCATACGCATATGTTGAAGTTGGGACAGGCTTCTTAAAGATTCAGGGAGGCGCACCAAAATATCTACTTCCTCCCTCACGTCATCTGGCCTATAAGCCCCCACCTTCAGGCCTGTTGTTACAAGTTTGATGGTTGAGCCAATAGACGCCACATTGGCCCCAAACTTAGCTGCCTGTAGGCGGTCTATTTGCACCTTCCATTCAATGCCTGGAATGGGAAGTGTGTCTTCTATAGCAGTGAGCCCATCTAGCGTTTCAATGAATGTGCGCAGTTTTTTAAGGGTTTCTTCGATCTTCGATCGGTTAATGCCACTGATTTGTATTTTTAAAGGCTTGCCATCGGCGGGCCCCTTCTTTTGCTTAATAATTTCAGCATAAACGCCTGGAACGCTGTCAATGCGGCGTTGAACCTCCTTTAAAATTTCAGGGGCTTTGGGGCGGTTTTGCCAGTCTTCGAATTCTAAAATAATGCTGCCAATCACATCTTGTGCATACTGTTCTTTTGAGTTTTTGGACTGTGCACCTATGCGTGTGTAAATGGAACGAAATTCTTTCATATCCAAAACGGTGTGTTCCACTTGGGACACTAATTTTTCCTTTTCATGTATGGATAGGTTACCCCGTCCATGGACGTGAACCGATACAAAGTCGGGCTCCACATCGGGAAAAAATTCCACGCCACGGCCGAAAATACTGTGAATAAGCTTTACAACAATTAGTAGGGTTAGGGCCCCTGTTATGACTTTTTTCGGGCGGTCTAGGGCCCAATTTAATTTTTGAATATACCAGTTGGTCAGGGGAACAAAAAAACTGTGAAAGGTCGTGGTGTTGGCATTTTGGCCAATGTTCATAATACTGGCAATGGCAGGGATAAAAACAAGGGCCATAAGGATGGATGCTGTTAAAACAGCGATTAAGGTAATGGGCATAAATTTCATAAATTGGCCCACCACTCCAGGCCAGAATAGTAAGGGCAAAAAGACCACTAAAATAGTAAGAGTTGATGTGATAACAGGCCACATCATGCGGGTAGCAGCCTCTAGGTAAGCATCATAAGTATTGACCCCCTGTTCCATGCGCTGGTCTGCATATTCCACCACAATAATGGCACCGTCTACCAGCATGCCTACGGAAAAAATGAGGCTGAACAAAACCACAATATTCACCGTATATCCCAAAAACTGAATGGCTAATATGCCCATTAAAAAGGCCCCAGGAACAGCAATGCCAACCAGTAGGGCCGAACGCCACCCAAGGGCCCCCACAATGACCAGCATAACCAAAATGATGGCAGCAATAATGTTATTTTGCAGGTCATTCAACATTTCGTGAATGTGTCCAGATTCATCTTGGGCATAGGTTACAGAAATATGTTTTGGCCAACTGGCCTGTTCTTTTTCAACAATTTTTTTAACGTTAGCAACGGTTTGAATTAGGTTTTCTCCTGCGCGTTTGCTAATTTCCAGAACGACGGTAGACGTACTTTTGCCCAATTCTATTCGGTTATGGGCAAGACTGATGGGGTCTTTAAAGGTACGTCGAACCTCTGCCAAGTCTTTTAGGCGCACAACCGACTCTTGATAACTCAAAATAGGCGTATTGGCAACATCGTCTGCTGTTTCAAATAAGCCAGACAGTTTTATGCTAAAGGCGCCTTCTTTTTGTTCTAAAAGACCAGCAGGGACAATTTGGTTGTAGCTTGCAAAATGCTGGGACAGTTGGTTCAACACAAGGGGATACTGCTCTAACTGCGCAGGGGTTACGATAATTTCCACCGCGTCTTGCCTGTCGCCCACAAGGTCTGCCTTTAAAACAGAAGAAACGTTGGCTTGAATTTGGTCCCGTAAATTACGGGCCAACCGAAACAAGGTTCGGTCTGTAGATTCACCAGACAGCTTGATAATAAGGATTGGAAACTGGCTCAGGTTCAATTCTGTTAGTGTTGGTTCGTGGGTACCATTTGGAAAGTTAGCTTTGGCTATGTCCACCTTATCACGCACATCATTACGGGCTTTTTCAGTGTTATAACCTGCTTGGAATTCCACAATAACGCTGGCGCCCCCTTCAAAGGATATTGCCTTAATCT
Source organism: Patescibacteria group bacterium (assembly GCA_044359765.1). Taxonomy (GTDB): domain Bacteria; phylum Pseudomonadota; class Alphaproteobacteria; order Paracaedibacterales; family CAIULA01; genus CAZDVK01. Next base: position 37,413 of record JBIKLN010000002.1, read on the forward strand.
CCTTAATGCCTTCTAGGGAACGTATTTCTTGTTCGATTGGTTTAATTAATAAACGCTGCCCGTCTTGCGGCGATATGCCCTCAAAAATGACGTTCACATAAATAATGGGAATTTTTATGTCAGGAGTCGATTCTTTTGGAATAGTTATGTAGGTGCTGATTCCAGCTAGAATAGCCAGGCACAAAACCACCAAAACCGTACGGGTGTGGGAAAAAGCAAAACGTATTAGGGCAATCATGTGGGAACTCCTCATGAAAAATTTCTTTATTTTACCTGAAGTTGAATAAAAAGGTGTTACTTTTTAATGTTATTTTAGATAAAATCAGTAAGTTTTTAATGAAGTGGCCCTAGATGAGCAGCTTTTTAGTTCCCATAGAACTCTCTGCCTTGAAAAAACTTGTGGAGACAGAAAGTATTCAGCGCATCTTTCGTATTTTTTTAGACGCTGGTGTAGACATTCGGCTGGTGGGTGGCTGCGTGCGTGATGCTTTGCAGGGCGTAGAAACCACAGACATAGATTTTGCCGTATGTGCACCTTTTGAACAAACGCTTAAAATTCTTCGAAAACACCATATAAAGACGGGGCTTTTAGGGGTGGCTTATGGCACGGTAAGTGCTTTTATTTCGCCCTTTACCATAGAAATTACAACCTTGCGCAAAGACGTGAAAACCTACGGACGTGCGGCAAAAGTTGTGTTTTTTGAGGCCACACCCAAGTGTTGGCAAGAAGATGCCATGCGTCGTGATTTTACCATCAATGCCATGTATGTAGATTATATGGGAAATTTATTTGACCCCTTCCAAGGCCAACAGCATTTACGTCAAAGGCAAGTCATTTTTATTGGTGATGCAGGTCAAAGAATTCGTGAGGATTATTTGCGTATTTTACGCTACTACCGCTTTGGTGCCCACATACAGGGCTCCTTAGCTCCCCTTCCTCATATTGATAGTTTAAAGGGTGGATTGGGGATTTTATCCACAGAACGTATTCAAAAAGAAGTTCTGAAAACTTTGGCAGCTTCTAACCCTTTGTCTGCACTTCAAGCTATGGATTCAGATGGTGTTTGGGATATTTTATTTCCCATTCCTTGCCACCTTCAACTTTTGAACAGGGTTTTGGACCATGAAACCCTGTTAAACCAACAAGCTCACGTATTAACACGCTTGTACGCCCTATTCCAAGGGCAGATTCCAGTTGTGTGTGCTAGGTTTAAGCTGAGTCGTCAGCAGGCGGGTTTTTTAAAAAAGCTGGATCACAGTATGGCCCTTTCCTTAGGGCGCGTTCTTTATGATTATGGTTCTGAAATGGCGAAAGAATGGCTTTTTCTACAAAACCTTTCAAAAGAACAGGTGTGGCAGTTGGATCAGTATATACACAGTTATGAAAAGCCCCTGTTTCCACTCACAGGTCATGACCTTTTGGCCTTAGGCGTAAAGCCAGGTTCAAAGGTGGGGCAGCTTCTTAAGGAATGTGAAGAATGGTGGTGTGAAAATAGCTTTACGCAGGGTCACCAGGCGTGTTTAGACTATGTTATAAATTGTATGAATGCTTACAAAAAATGAAAAAGTTTCTTATTTTTATTTTGCTTCTTGTGTTTTTGGCTGCACCCCTGGTGTTTGACCGTTATACCTTATCTGTGCTTGTGTTTGCCCTTTATATGGCATGTGTGGGACAAAGTTGGAACTTGTTGTTGGGGTATTCGGGGCAGCTGTCACTGGGCCATGCTTTGTATAGTGGTTTAGGCGGATATTGTGCCGTTGCTTTTTTTATGCATTTAGGTGTGTCGCCTTTTTTAGCCATTCCTGCATGTTTTTTGCTGTGTGCCTGTTTGGGTGCCAGTATTGTTTTGTTAAGCTTTCGGTTTGGCATTAAGAACGTACAATTTACCCTACTAACCATTGCTTTTGCCCACTGCTGCCAAGTTATTTTTGAACATTGGCCTTTTTTTGGCGCCAACGGTGGGTTGTTTGTCCCCTTATGTGACAGCAGGAATATTTGGAATTTGCGTATGGATATGGCCCATTTTTATTATCTATTTTTATTTCTGTGTGCCTTTATTTTCATAAGCCTATGGGGGTTAATACGCCATACAAAATTAGGTTATTTTGCTAAGGCTGTGCGGGACAATGAAATATCAGCCCAGGCCCTTGGGGTTCCAACCCATTGGGTAAAGATGTATATAATGGCCCTGTCTGCAGGCCTTACTGCCATTTGTGGTGCGTTTTATGCTTTTTACCAAAATAATTTATTTCCTGACCAGGCGTTTTCAAGTTTGCGTTCTGTTGAATTGATGATGGGACCTATTTTCGGGGGAATAGGAACCCTAGCAGGACCCATTATAGGGTCTTTTCTCTTGGTCCCTTTGGGGGAAACGCTGAATTATTTTCTAGGTGAACACATTGTAGGTGTTAAGCATTTGTTTTATGGTTTCATTATTTTGTTGGTGATGATGCGTTTTCCAAAGGGTCTATGGCCTGTGTGGAAAAAGAGGTGGGAAGCCTTACCATAAGGCACGCTTCCTTTTTCTGGCGGCTTGGTATCCACGTAGTGTGGCCAAGGGCGCAGGTTCTGTTTAAAAAAGTGGGTTCTGCTTCTTCTGTTTTAAGTTTTAGGGTTATGGTTGTATCTTCTGCGCAATAAAGTTGGGTAATTTGGCTGATTAAAACATAAGGTGAGGTAGGGCAGGTTTGTGGCAAAAACCCTAAAAATTCCTGCCATTTTAAGGGGCCCAATTCAAGGCATATACTGGCTGTTTGATTCCAAAAGCGGCGCCCTAAAATCATACTGCGACCTAACGTGTTATGGTTGTAATGGAACCCTATGCGGCTGATGTCTTGTTCCTTAGCTTCGTTCCAGGATCCTTGAAAGTGATGTATTATTGCAGGAATTTGAAAGAAACTTTTTATAAAACATAAAAGGCCTTCTGCGCTATGAGGTTTAGACCACAGCAGATGGTAGTACCCCAGTAAAATTTTTGGGTCAAGGGTTTCAGGTTTTTTTTCTAAAGACTGCACCCCCGCCAACTGCAAAATTGTTTTGCCGATGGCTGATGCCTCTGGCTCTACCTGGCTAAAACCAGGGGTCATTTTTTTGCGCAATCGATGCCACAAGGACGCTAGTCGGTGGTTAAAAATATCTAAAAAGTCCCGAAAGGCTGTGTCTTTTGACCGAATGCGTTCAATAAGGGTTTCCGTATATGGTGTGGGCAGCGGGCCTTGCACGCCTGCAATGCTAAGAAAATTAACCCACAGTGTGGGCTTTTTTGATGTAAAATCAAGTTTATACAATTCGCTGGCAGGGGCCGCTAAGCTTACGTTTGATTTAATGGCTACGGCTTCTGTTTCTGGGTTCGTACCCTCACCCAATGGGGTAGCATTGGGGGTTAGGCGTTCTAGGGTGTGAATGACTTGGTCAAATTCAAACTCATGAACATTTTTTTCTAAAGCTTCTTTTACAGAAGGGTTTTTTCGCCAGGTAATGGTTGCCATTGAATGCTTTCTTCTGGGTTTTGTGATTTATGAATAATAAGTTCTATGAAGGAGTTTATGGAAACATTGAGTGCAAAATAGCGGTGTAAAACACTTCCCAACAAAAATGGTGCGCTGGTAATGGACCCATTTTCCCCTATCATTAAAGACACCTGAAGCCCTTTTACAAAACCACGCCAAGCTTCGGCCCCCACACGTCGAACCACAGGGGTGCACGCAACAGATAAAATGGTTTCAATTTCTTGTTCTGCCTGGAACCGGGTGGGGCCTGCGTATAATTTTAAGGTTTCTTTTAGTATTTTCGGGGCATCTGTACCCGTTAAAGACAGGTGATTGACAGATAACTGAGAGATAAGCCGCCATAAAGTTTCACCGTCTGTAGGGGCGTACAAGGGCTGAACAGGTTTGTCTAAGCAACGAATAGATGTAATGGGTGGGCTTTCTTCAATTTGAAGGTCAGCCCCCACAGGAAGCTGTTGGGCTAAAAAGCGGTTTGTGCACAAGGTTTGGGCGTAAAAGATTTGTTTTGGGGGCAGTGTGGGGTTAAATTTCAAATCTACAAAGGATAGGTAAATATCACTGCCTGGTATGTCACGAAAAGCTGCAGTTTGACGACGGGCCACCCAGTAAATAGAATTTTCGTCACTGATTGCCCCATGGTCAAAAGAAAAATAGGGGCTAAACACCTGGGCTTCATCCATCCCCTCAGGCGCAGATAAAACTTTTTGAATGCTGTAAATTTCTGTTGTTCTGTCCCGACGTTGGTCTGGAATAATACGATAGGATGATTTTCGCTTGTGAAGGCGCTGGGGGTCTGTTGTTTTTGGAAATAAGTTAATGATGGGAGTGCACCCCAGTAAAAAAGTGTCAGGGCCAATATTTTTATGCCAAATATCTTGAACTTTTTCTATTGGTAACAGAATATCTATGCTTTTTGTTCCAAGGTCCACAAGGTCTTTCAGTTTCTGAAGGTGACGAATTTGGAAAAACATAAATTTATCAGGAAAATGGAAATACTCCTGAAGCAGGGCAAAGGCATGGGTGGCGTGGTCTGGCACAGGTATGCCTGTTTCATGGCGTTCAAATCCAACCATTTTTAAAGAATCATTAGAAAGATAAGCGGCTTTTTTACCATCTGTGGAAACAAAAACTGGTTCATCGGGTTTTGTAAATAGGCATTCTAAAATTTTTAAACTGGTTAGTTTATCACCTCGAATGTGAAACTGAAGATGGTCAAGGTTAAGGTCCTCAAAATCCACAGACTGGCTTGTTAATTTTAGTTTTAAAAACCACGTGTTTTTTGGCTGAAGGCCTGAAAATGTGTATCCATCAGCGTTCACCATGTCTACGGACTGTACCGTTATGGGCCATAAGGTTAGGGGGTATATGGTTTGAAATCGGCAGCTAGACCCCTCGTCAGCATAGGTGTATAAACTGGTATTTTTTTTAATGAAATAGCCTGTTGTTAGTTTGCCCTTGCCTGGGTCTACCTTGAAATGGGCAATAGCCATAGATGGTGTTGGGTTGATGAGGTGGGGGTGCAAAACATTTAAAAGCGCGGATGCCATTTCAGGGAAACGATCATCAATTTGCTGGCTGAGTTTGGCTGTTAAAAAGGCAAAAGATTCTAACAATCGTTCAGTGTGTGGGTCGTTTGATTCTTTATGGTCTAGTTCTAGCCGACGGGCAATTTTTGGGTATTGCTTGGCGAAAACACCGCCTGCTGTACGTAAGTAGTCTAATTCCTTGGTGTAATAGCTTAAAAACCGATCTGAATCAGAGTGCACAATTCACCAAATTTAAATTTTTATTAAAATTATATTAACTTATGTTTTTGTTGAATGAAAGAATCTATTGAGCCTCAGCCACGTTGAAATGAAGGCATGACAATAGGGATTCAGGGAAACAATAGTTGGGGCATCATTCTCTTTCTTATAAAGGCTGTGTTCATAAAAAATTAACAATTAGATTTTACTATAAAAATAGAAAAATTTTATGGGAAAATAAAAATGGCTAATTTTAGTAAGTACCTTTTCGTATTAGCATCAGGGGTGGGTGTTTTTTTGAATGTGTATCCATCTACCGTTTCAGGAATGGAGGAGTTTTTAGAAGAAAAAGCGCCTCCTGCCCCAGTGGCTAGCGTAGACTCTGCTGCCATAATAAGCACTTTAGGCACAACAGGCACCTCTATTGATGATGCTATTGTTAGTTTAAATACCCTTCTGGGGGGGAGCGGAACCACCAAAGCCCGTGTGGGCGCTATTCATGATTCTCTGTTAACTACTAAGAGTGCTGTAAGCGCAGACCTTGCAACAGTCCGTGGGCTTTTGGCATCTCCCCCTGGCTCAACCCTTGAGGGTGATATTGGCGTAGTTAATACAACCCTAGGTGGTGGTTCAGGTGTGGCAACAACCACTCGTATTAACAACATAGGTTCAGGCCTAGATGACAGCTTATCTTCATTACCTGCCGGTTCCACCTATGTAACCGTGACCTCAATAGCTACCTCAGGTTCTAATGTTGTTACAATGGGATTATCTAGCGGCACTTATGAATATTCTAACAGTACTTTTGGATCAATTGTTGCTAATGATGATATTACCTTGGTAGAAGATCTCACCGATACAGATACAATAACCATCTTTAACAGAAGTGGTACCAATATCGATAGTTCTGATAGCCTTTCTGTTTATTTAAACAGTATGTACCCGGTTGGCTCTAAAATTTCTAATAATGTGAGTGATAAAATAGCATCAATAACAACAATGTTGGGTGGCACCGGAAGTAGTGTTAGGGCAAAAATAGCTGATATTGATCGTTCTCTGTTAAATGCTCCAACTGGTTTTGTGAGAACAGACCTTGCAACAGCCCGTGGGCTTTTGGTATCTTCCCCTGGCTCAACTCTTGAGGATGATATTAACGCAATTAAATCACTTTTGGCTCCTCCTGACCCTGTCAGACCAACTCTTGAGGATGATATTAACGCAATTAAATCACTTTTGGGTTCTACTGGAAGCATCTACGATCAACTTCAGAGTTTCCTACAATATTTTGAAGGTGAAACCATTACTTTCGACTGCACTACTGGTGCACCACCAAGCTTGGCGTATTTACGCAGCATAGGGGTGCTAAGTTAAGCGCATAATTTGTGGTGCGTAGTGATACTATCTCTTCATGCTAGGCGTTTTCAAAAAAGCCTAGCAAAATCAATGGTTTTGAGAGGGGTGTGGAGGGTCCAAACTACAGGAGTATGGCCATAGCTCTGTTCTTTCCTTATGAAACCCCTCCGGGAATCGCTTATTTTTCCTAGAGTTTTTTGAGTGAATGTGGTATTTTTGCACCATATTTGAAAATAAATTTTGTTTTTTGAATTTTTTAAATCGCAATTAATTATTTTTTAACTAATTTTTTGTAAAAATAACTATATATCCCCAGGGCGGCCGGGGGCCGGAGGTGGGAGGTGTAGCTTAAAAGGTTAACAAAAGGTTAATTTTCCAGCGCCCCATTCAAAAAAACAAATAACGTAATTAAACAAAAATCTGATCTGCGGGAATTCATGACATTTCTTGACTGTCTAGCTTATCCCCTTTTAAATGGACTTAACTAAAAGGAGCTTTTATGATCTGTCAAAATATGGCACTGCTAGATGTGCTTTCAAACAAGAATGTAAAAAGCCCACCGCCTGTTTGGTTTATGCGTCAAGCTGGGCGTTATTTGCCAGAATACCGCGCAGAAAGGCAAAAACACCCTGATTTTATGAATTTTTGTTTTACACCTGACGCTGTTACAAAAGTTACCCTACAGCCTATAGAGCGTTTTGACTTTGATGCTGCTATTATTTTTAGTGACATTCTAACAATTCCCCATCTGTTGGGGCAGAATGTTTCCTTTCACGAAGGTATAGGCCCTGTTTTGGAGCCTGTTTCTTGGGATTCCTTTTTAGATAGGGCTGAAAAAACCTGTTTGTTGGATGGCTTAACCCCTGTTCTTCAAGGAATTTCCCAAACCCGTCAGGCTCTTGCCTCTCATAAAGCTCTGATTGGGTTTTGTGGTTCTCCCTGGACTGTGGCTACCTACATGATTAATGGGGGTAAAAACACAACCTTCCATGCCACATTATCTTTTACCCAAGAACGTAAGGACATTTTTCACCGTCTTTTGGCGACCCTAGAACGTCACATAGGCGACAGTTTGAAGGCCCAAATTCAGGCGGGGTGTCAAGTGGTTCAGATTTTTGACTCCTGGGCCAGCGCTGTTCCTGAGGAACATAGAAATCAATGGCTTTTTGAACCCTTGGAGCGTATTTGTGCGCACCTGAATGCTTACAACCCCCATGTGCCTATTATTTACTATGGTCGCGGTATTTCAAAGGCGTATGATGGGGTGCATAAAAAAATACCCAACCTGTGTTTTGGTGTAGATGAAACGGCAGATTTGTCAACCATTACCCCTTATGCGGCTATTCAGGGGAATTTGTGCCCTAAGAAGCTGGCTGAAGGAGGGTTTGAGGCAACTGTGCAAAGTATTTTAACGCATATGCGCGAACGCCCCTTCGTTTTCAATTTAGGTCATGGGATTTTGCCCCACACGCCTATTGAACATGTTTACCAAGTGTTAAGGTTGATTCGGTCAGTTGTAGCGCGCCCTTTATAAATTGGGTATGCGTATGCACACTTCGTCTCCTCATTCCTAAGCCTAAATTAAAAGTTCTGCGCTATATGTAAGTCCCTTACATCATAGCCTGGGCGCCTGAAATAATTTCAATTAATTCACTGGTAATTTGGGCCTGGCGTGTTTGATTATACACCAACTGAAGTTTGCCAATCATGTCATTTGCATTTTGGGTGGCACTGTCCATGGCTGTCATACGGGCTGCGTATTCACAGGTTAAAGCCTCAAAAATAAGGCGATACAGGGACGCTTCTAAGTTTTTTTCAAATATATTACGGACAAAATCTACGCCCACAGGTTCGGTTATAATATGGGGGGGGCAATCTTGCGTATAGTAGGGCTCGGCCTCAAATGGTAACAGCTGTGTTATTTTTACCTGTTGCATCAACACGTTGCGAAAACGGGGGGAAACAACCCGAATGGTGCTAATATGCCCTTGTTTATGCCAAGAAATGAGCATATCCGCCAAGGTTTTGGCATAGTCAAAGGGCGTTTCTTCCTCTATTAACAGAAGATTTTCAGGGGAAGTTGTAGTTTTAAGTCCTTCGTACATTTTTTTGCCAACAGTTAACAAACGAAAGGTGAGACCTTGTTCTGTTAGGTTTTGGGCACACAGCCGTGCTTCACGCACAATGTTTGTGTTGTAGGCGCCGCACAAGCCCCGATCACCGCCAACCACGACAAGAACATGTAACGGGCCTGTTCCTGCAGTGGTGTAGGGAAGGGGGGTGTCAAAGGGTTGGGCCATCAAATGGTTTAACATTTTTTCATAAACTCTGGCCCCATGACGCACATGAACTAACTGATGCTGAAAGCGGCGAAACTTAGACGCTGCTACCATTTTCATAGCTGCTGTAATTTTTTGCGTGGATTTTACAGTTTTAATACGGCTGCGCAGTTCTTTTAAATTGCCCATATTTTTTCCTATGCAGACTTAGTCGTTGTGCGGTTTTGCATCCACTGATCTGTAAAATCCTTTAAAAAGTTGGATAAAATATTCTGATTATCCTCACTTAAGGCATGGCTCTTTGTCACATCAGCTACAAGGTCTGGCTGTTGCAGTTTTAGGGTACGTAAATAGTCTTTCTCAAATTGGTTAATGTGTTCTACGGGGATAGTATCTAAAAACCCACGAACCCCAGCAAACAAGAAAAAAACCTGGTCAATAACACTCATGGGGGATTGTTGGGGCTGTTTTAAAAGCTCCGTCAAGCGACGCCCCCGTTCTAACAGCTTTTGGGTAGATGAATCTAAATCACTAGAAAACTGTGAAAACGCTGCCATTTCACGGTATTGGGCCAGTTCTAACTTAATGCGCCCAGCTACAGTTTTCATGGCTTTTGTCTGTGCTGCTGACCCCACGCGGCTTACGGATAACCCCACATTAATGGCAGGCCGAATGCCTTTATAAAACAGCTCAGATTCTAGAAAAATTTGCCCATCAGTTATGGAAATAACGTTAGTGGGAATATAGGCAGATACGTCTCCTGCTTGGGTTTCAATAATGGGTAGGGCCGTTAGGGAGCCGCCACCACACTCATCGCTCATTTTTGCAGCCCGTTCTAATAGGCGGGAATGGAGATAAAACACATCCCCTGGGTAGGCTTCACGACCAGGGGGCCTGCGCAGTAACAGTGACATTTGACGGTACGCCACAGCATGCTTTGACAGGTCATCGTAAATAATAAGGGCATGCATGCCGTTATCGCGGAAGAATTCCCCCATGGCACAGGCTGTGTAGGGGGCCAAATACTGCAGGGGGGCCGCCTCTGATGCGGAAGCTGCCACCACAATGGTGTATTCCATGGCGCCATGGTCCTCTAGCATTTTAACTATTTTTGCAATAGAGGACCGTTTTTGGCCAATGGCCACGTAAATGCAATAAACTTTGTTTTTTGTATCTGCCTGTGCATTCGTTTTTTGCTGGTTAATAATTGTGTCCAAGGCAATGGTTGTTTTTCCTGTTTGGCGGTCCCCAATAATCAGCTCGCGCTGACCTCGACCAATGGGAACCAAGGCATCAATAGCTTTCATACCTGTTTGTAGGGGTTCGTGGACAGAACGGCGTTGAATGATGCCTGGCGCTTTGCGTTCCACCTCAGCTAAAGAAACGTTGGTAAGAGGGCCCTTGCCATCAATAGGCATGCCAAGTGCATCTACCACACGGCCCAAAAGCCCTAGCCCCACATTTACGTCCACAATTTTGTCAGACCGCTTTACAAGGTCACCTTCTTGTACGTATTGGTCGTTTCCCACAATCACAACCCCCACATTATCCACCTCAAGGTTAGATGCAATGGCACGCACCACCTGGCCATTCGCAGCACAGTGAATATCTACCCATTCGCCTGCTTTCACATGGTCTAAACCGTATACGCGGGCAATGCCATCACCCACAGTTAGAACATACCCCGTTTCGAAAGATTCAATCTTTGCGCCAAAATTGGCAATTTTGTCCTTTAAAATGCTTGATATTTCAGCGGCACGAATTTGCATGTTTATCCCCGAAGTGTGGTTGAAAGTTGGTGAAGAAAGTTTTTGTAACTGGCGTCAATCATAAATTGGTCAACCTCAATGGTAAAACCCCCTAAAAGATTTTGGTCTAAGCGCTGTGTCATTAAGACATTTTTTTCAAACATAAGTTTTAAGATGCCTTCAAGGTCAGATCTTGTAACGTCTGTTAGGGCATCAGATGATGTGACAACGGCTTGTATTCTATTTTGTTGCACGTTATCCAGACGTTGGAAAATTTTATAAATTTCATGAATAACGTTTAGGCGCTTTGATAGGGATAGAAGAACTAAAAATGAAACGAAAAAATCTGAAAAGCCTAGATTTTCCCCCATGGTTTTCCAAAAAATGAGAACATCTTCTTTTTTAAGGACATGGGAACCTAAAAGCCGTTCTATCATGGGGGCTTCTTCTAAAAAAAGCGTTAGAGTGGAAAAATTTTTTAAAATAGATGCGGTGTCTTTTTGGCAAACATCAAACAAAGCCTTCGCGTATCGCCCAGGAAGGGATTTAAGGTAGGTTTGGCTTTGTTTCATCACTCTAAACCCTAATTGGTATTCAATAAAGTATCATACCAACCCTACAACTTTATGGAAAGCGAGCATTTCATTTTAAGAGGGGTTCCTGTTTATTCTCTAGAACAAAAGCCAATAACAAAAACTCTTTTTCACCTAAATAGTGCTTTTCTTCCCTTAATATGTGCCAGGTGTAGCCTTTTTTGTCTAAAGCTTTTTCTGCTCTTTGTGCGGCATCTGGTTCAGAGGAAAGCAATATAACCGTTGATTTAGCTTCTAAGGAGCTCTCAGGGATTTCTGTAAAGCTATTTGAGAAAAGGCTCCCTAAATAGGTACAAGCTAGGGGCTGAAAAAAACTACTCAGCTTATCAGTTTTGAGGTCATACCAAAATAGGTACAATCCTTTTGATGGAATATTGTTTTTTATACTTTTGTGAATATTGATGAGAAGTTCGTGGTCACCATGGTCCTTATAAGGATAATTGTCTTTATTTAATGTTAAGCGATTAAAAGCCAAAAGCGTGCACAAGCCAACAAGAAACAAATATGCCATTTTATGGGCATACTTAGATGCTTTGAAAAAGAGTGAGCTTAAAATCAGGCACGCAATGAAATGGACAATAATACATCCCCATGATCGGCCAACAACAGCGGCATTGCCTTTAAAGGAAAAAACCACATAAAAGATGCATATAATTCCGACAATAATCCAATTTTCATACTTTGAAAATTGTATTTTTTCTGACAAAGCAACACCTAAGGCTAAAACAGAAAAGGGCAACAAATAGTTGGTTACAAAGAAATTTTGCAGCATATGCATCCCTAAACAGTCTTGAATGACATAAATAAGGCAGGTTATAACAAGCTGCACAATCATTAAAGGCCCAAGGTTGACAATGGACGTGGGGTTTTGTTTAAACCCTTTCAAGCGCTCAAGAAAATACAATAAGCTTAAAAATAAAGAAAGGCCCGTTAGAAATAAGCACGTGGACTTAGTTACCCACTGTTTAAAAGGCAGGTACCAAATAGAGTCTGTGCCGCTTACAACGTGAGCTAAGGAGGCAAGATGAAAAGCTGCCTCTATTTGAGGCCAAAAAAACAAGATGGTTCCGTTGAAGTAATAACTAAAACTGCTTAAACATACTGTGGCGAAAAGTGCGCCCATACCCAAAAACAAGAAGTAATCAATTAAGGGTTTTTTCCCATGTACCTTATTGTAAGTTGCAAAAATAAGAACCTGAACCAAAGCAAACACAACAACAAATATATAGTTGAAAACCATAAAGGCTTGAAAAAACCCAGCCAAGAATAGGCAAAACTTCCAGTTTTGTTTTGTGCAGGCACCTACTAAAAAAGCAGTAGCAAGGGAAATATAGGCAATGCCAAAACCATCTACATAATTCCAACCTAAGGAAGACAAAAAATAAGGGAAAAAAGATAACAAAAAAATTGGGATAATAGATGCTAGCTTGTTTTTGGTTATCTCGTATAAAACCCAATAAAGGGGCATAATACATAGGTAAAATTTTAATAACGTCGTTGTTACAACCGCCCAATAAGAGTCCAAGAATTTATAAGCAAAAAAATGAGGGATAATCGACGGTAACCGTGAAATAGCATAGGACTGATTCAAACATGACAGGTATTCATAGTTCAGGTATATGCCGAGAAATCCCCACGGGTCAAACCAGTATTGTACGGGAAGAAACATCCATCGGTCACTAATAAGCCACAACACAATTGGCAATGTGCCAAGTAAAATCCAGTCTATTTTCATAAGCTTGGAAAACAGGATGTTTAAATTCATTTTGGATGGATTTTGATACGTATTTTTAATGCACGGATCATTGCATAAAAATAAAAAAAATGGAAGATAAAACCAGGTAAGCGCTCAAGAATTGCAGCTTACTTGTTTTTCTGCCTTAAATACGCCATAGTCCTTTTGTAGATTGATTTATTTTATACCGTGGTGATGCGTGCGTTGTGTTTCTTATTGTACGGCTGACAGTTATTGTGTTGATGACTTGTCTCGGCTGATGCGGAGTGAAGGGCTGGACCCTAAGTTTTATGATGATGTGATCAACATTAGCAAGGAAACAGAGGATGGGGTGGGTGAAATTTTCTACTTTCCTTATGGGTGTATTATTTTTTGGGGTTTTTCTGAGGAAGAGGAAGCTTCCTATCTTGAGACCCTAAAAACCTATTCCCTAGACCCCTTAGAAACCCCTGTGCGGGATACGTGTTTTTACGTTATGGGGGAGGAAACGGCTGTTAAAGAAGAAGATGACGAAATTATTTTAGAATCAGACGACGCCCTTATAAAATTATCCCTGTCCCATGGGTTGTCTCAATCTGTGAAGTTGGGAGCCTTTGAAGCCTCCATTGGTGAAACCATCGCCAGAACCCGTCATTTACCTGCTGAGCTGGCGGCTCGGGGGAAAACGTCCTTATCGCGCAAGAAATTATCCCAAAAAATTGGGGCTTTATTTGCCCAACGTAATTCCATCAATCTGCACAGTGACATTCTAGATACGCCCGAATTTTTCTGGCGCCGCCCTAAATATGAACATTATTATCGCATGGCGTCGGAGTATATGGATATTGCAACTCGTTTAGATATTTTAAATAAACGTTTAGATGTAATTCATGAACTGTATGATATTTTGTCTAACGAACTCAAGCACGCCCATTCGTCACGTTTGGAGATGGTCATTATTTTGCTGATTGTTAGTGAGGTTATTATGCATTTGGTAAAAGACATTTTTAAATGGGTCTAGGGGCAAACCTTATACGTACATCCCTTTTGGTTTGGTATGAAAAGGAACGTAGAGATTTGCCCTGGCGTACGTACCCAAGTCACCACAGCAACCCCTACCATGTGTGGCTGAGTGAAATGATGCTGCAGCAAACCACTGTAGCTACGGTTATTCCTTACTTTAATCGGTTTATCCAACAGTATCCAACCATTAACGCCTTAGCCAGAGCCCAAGAATCGGAGGTTTTAACCCTATGGCAGGGCTTGGGGTATTACAGTCGCGGACGCAACTTATTAAAAGCAGCCCATATTTTGGCCCAAGAAGGGTTTAAGCGAACACCGAAAGAGCTGGAGGCCTTACCAGGCGTTGGTCCCTACACGGCAGCGGCCATTGCCTCTATGGCATTTAGTTACCCCGTGGTTCCTGTGGATGGTAATATTATTCGTATAGTTAGCCGACTTTTTCGCATAAATCAGGAGAAAGATAAGCTTAAAACAACGCTGGCTCCCTACCTTAAGCCCTTTGAGGAAGAAAGCCATTCGGGTGATTTTGCCCAAAGCCTAATGGATTTGGGGGCTCAAATTTGTAAGCCCATTCCTTTGTGTCATTTATGCCCCATTTCTTCCTTTTGTGAGGCCTACAAACACGAAGATGCCATTCAGTTTCCAAGAAAACCTCCCCGCAAAGAAAAACCAACACGACATGGAAAAATGTACGTTGTATTTGACGAAGAAGGTCAAATTTTGTTTGAAAAACGTCCCCAAAAAGGCTTATTTGCAGGAATGTTGGGGTTGCCAGGGCAGGGATGGGAAAGTTGGGATTCTCCCCTTATTCCAAAAGACGTGACCTTTGTGGAGCTTTCAACACAGGTGCATCATACCTTCACCCACTTTCATTTGCGAATACGTGTGTATGTGGGAAAGGCAAAAGCACGCCCTACGGAAGAGGGGGTATGGATTCTTCCTGAAAATGTTAATCTACACCCCTTACCAACCTTAATAAAAAAAGTTCTGAAATTAGTAAGTGATTCCTTGAACATAGTTGTAGTAGTACAAATTTGAAGCAATTTCAGAAACTCTTTGGGCGAATTCGTATGCTCCATTGGCATATGCTGCGTATTCACGCACTATGTATGCAGGAATATCTCCATGAAGAGTTTGATAATAAAGAGTTTTATATCGATGTAAAAAAGAATAAGGCCCCCTTTCTGCGCTATCTGATTTTTGTTCTCCATCAGCACGCGTGAATAGTCTGTAATGATATGATTCATAACAATACTCATCATAAATTCTGTTTAAATGAGTAATCATGTGATAGAAAACGAACTCTTTGGCGTAATTGCTTATGTGGGGATTGGGTACAAAATAGTTAAAGAAATAGTCTTGATTATTTAAGTAGTATTTGACCTGTTCTATTAGATTTTCATGGTAAATATGATTCATCCAATAATAGTATTGGGCCTGCCCTTCGTATTCTGACATTGAGGGTGCTGGAGCTTTAGGTTCAGGTTCAGACGCAGACGCTTCAGGTGCAAGAGCTACTGGAGTAGTAGGCGCTTCAGAGGCAGGTGCAGGTTCAGGCGTAGGTTCAGACGCGGGCGCTGGAGGTTCAGACGCGGGCGCTGGAGGTTCAGGCGCAACAGGGGTAACAAAAGGAAAGGCGGCGCTCTCTGCTGTTACGTTAACAGCAGCTGCGGCACCACCTGCTCCAGCTGCGGCACCAGTTCCAGCACCTGCAGGAACTCTAATAACGGGGTTAGTAATGATGAGTTTATAGGGACAAGAATCATCGTCTACACCTGTGCCTACTCTTCCCATTGCTGCAACTGTATCTGCAACTGCAACTGCAACTGCAACGACTGCTGATTTTTTGTTTTTTGAGGCGGGCTTCTTTTTGCTGTTCTTACCTGAGCGGTTTTCAGCTGGATCATCTTCTGGATCATCTTTAGGAACAGAACCTCCTACTGGTTTGCCTTTTGTAGTATTTTTTTTCTGTCCCTTTTTCTTTTCCCCTTCCTTTTCCTTTTCCTTTTCCTCTGCCTCTACCAGCAGTTTCGCTATTGCTTCTGCCTTTGCTTCTGCCTCCGCTCTTGCATAACCATCAATAAAACCTTTTTCTTCTTTAACAATCCCAGCTATACGTGGAGCAAGGAGACCTATAACATGATTCCTTATTTTTGCGATAGAACGCATTTGTCCTGCTGTACGGAGGTCCTCGTTAAGAGCTTCAATCGCCTCTGGGGACCTACAGCTAAGTATTCTTTCAGCTAATGATTCTTCGTTTATTTCGCCAGTTAATCCGTCATCTTCTACAAAAGGGTGACTTTCGCAGGGAAGATAAATAGGACTTGAGCATTGAGTAGGATTTGGACATTGAGTAAATAACCTTTTTGAATCAAAAAGGAAAGGAATAAAGGCGTTCTTTCCCAGTCTATTGTGATTAAAATAATTATTGGTAATTGTCATTACAGCTTTGAATACTTCACTGTCTCTTACATTTTCTTCTGTGATTTCTGAAAAATCAGATGCTGTAAAGGTTGATTTGTAATCACGAAGTTTATATGCTTCAGTAAAAGCATGGCCTTTTTTTTCCAATTCATCTAAGAAAGATTTGCAAAAAATATAAAAACTAGCAACGAAAGAAGCATGAGCGGCTGAATGTAAAAAATCATCACGTGTTCTTATTATAGTGGATTGACCTGACAAAAATCGTGTGCAGCCATATTGTCCTTCCCTATACTTCTCCAGTTTGATGTAAGGGTAAGGGGCTGGAGTTAATGTTTTTTTTATACCAAACAATTCAGCAAAAGAACCAAAGAGTTCATTGTATGCCTCAAGTGCTTTCTCTTGCTGTTCAAAAAAATTATCCCCTTGCATATTTTCTTTAATTTTTGGTAGTATAACTGTTTCTATAACATTTAATCTTTCTAAAAATCCTTTAAACGCCTCATCGGCTGCTAGTTTTTCAGCAATTTCAAAACGACGTTTCTTTTCATCATTATTATCAGTAGCAACTTCTGCGCTGTGTAGATTTTTTGTAAATAAAAGGCTGCACAACAATATAATTTTAAAAAAAGTCATAATATTTTTGAATAGGTTGTTTTATGGTGATCTTATGATCTTTTTTATACTCAACTATTCAAAAATGCTCAATTGTTTTTTTCTATAAAGACCTTAGGAGAAAAAGGTAAAGCCTGGCAAAACCGATGGCTTTGAGAGGGGATTAGCAGGCTCAAATTGCAGGAGTCTCGCTATATGTTTAGCCTATTACAGTTTTTAAAATTTCATGGGCTTCAAAAACGGAATTTCGTTGAATAGACGGGTCTACAGGTTTGACTATTCCTAAACGAATAAGCCCTTCTGTTACCAAAGAAGCCCCCCGTGAGCTGAGGCCGTAAATGTCACTTAATTCCTTGCGCGTGAATCGGGGTTTTGCAAATAGGTCTTGTACAATTTTATGCATGTGGCTATCTCGTGCCTTATAGGACACACGCTGTTCATAATCAAGCCGCAAAGCTTCTAAGTTTGAAATACGTGTCATATTTTTGTCTGCGTTCAGCAGCATGACAGACAAGAAAAAACGACACCAAGGAAGCCAATCCCCTGTTTCGTGTATTTGTTCAAACTGCTGAATGTACTGGCTTTTTTGTTGTTCAATAGCTTCTGAAATCAGTGCAAAAGGCCTATCCATATAACCTTTGTACGCTAAAATTAAGGGAATAAGTAGCCGCCCCACACGGCCATTTCCATCTGGAAATGGGTGGATTTGTTCAAAGATCCAGTGAGAAACAGCCTGGCGAATCAGCTCAGGCATGTCATCTTGCCGCATGGTGAAATTTTCAAACATAGCCAAAGCTTGATCTAAATAGTTGGGAGGCGTATAGGCAAAAATTGAACCATCTCGTTTTAAGGTGTAGTTCTGAGATTTTTTTAACTCCCCACCCGTAATGGTTGGGTGATTTGCCATAAGAATTTTATGGAGGTTTTGGGCAACACCTGTCACAGACGTGGCCTGCTTTAGAATATCTTCCCCCTGACGAAAAGCATCTGCACAATTCTTTACCTCTAAAATATCTTTGGAGTTTAAAGCAGAGGGATGGACAAAAAGGTCTTCAAAGCTGGCTTTAGTTCCCTCAATACGGGAGGAAGTAACCGCCTCCATAAAAATAAGGTTTTCCGTTAATAGGTACGGATCAGGAAGGCGCACAATAAGCGTATCTAAGCGCCCTAAAGCCGCAGAGCATTTTTCAATGTCAGGCATTAAAGACTCAAGACCATTAATCTTTTCAGGCGCATTGGGAACAAAAGCCCGTCCCCCTCTTAAGGCAGGCACATAGTACCCAAGTTTTTGTGGCATGATGGAGGTTCTTTGTGCATCTTATTTTTTTTATATTGTACCAAAATAATGTTTAGTACAACAAGAAGGTTTTTGTTGCATTCCACCCTATCCACCTCAATTGTTTTTTTCTATAAAGACCTTAGGAGAAAAAGGTTGTGACTTGGAAAGGTTCGCTGCCAAATTTTTCCTTAAAAAAATCTTGGATACGCTGTTCTTCTAACTTTAAAAGCTCAAGGGTTTTCTGGCGATTTTCCTGCAAATAAGGCAGCATTTCAGCGTATGTTTCAGGGGTTAGGGAATTACAAATGGCAATGGCCTCATCAATGTTTTTCGCAATCAACATGCCTTTTGGGTTAAAATAATCTGTAATATTTGGGCACCCTATATAAATAGGAACGGTCAATGTGTAAAAACACCCCAATAGTTTTTCTGTGAAATAATTGTGCTGGCGAGTATTTTCAATAGCAATGGAAAACTGGGAACCAAACAGACAGGCCTTTGACTGTGTTGGCATGGCAAAATCTTTATATTTTTCTGGGAAAACTTTGATGTCCCGCCTTGAAACGTAGAATTTCTTAAGCATTGTTATTTCATGCCGTCGGTCCCATAAATTGAGACGATCTTTATATAGCATGCCTTCTGCGGTTAATTCATCTGCTCTGCTTAAATCCTTGCCCCCAATGCTTAGCAGAAAACTAACAGAAAAATCTTTTGTGCCAGGTATGTCTGCGTCTTCAACCCATGTGGCCATATAGCCAGGAATAACTTTACTATGTTTTACATCAACAGGTATGCCAACCAACAGCAAGTCAAAGGCAGGGGCTATACGGGCCATAAATTCTTTAAAATTTTCCTCCGTCACCACATGATAAAAAGATGACACAGGTTCCGTATGAAAAGCCCCTATGTTAATAGCACAGGGGTCCACAAGACCAAAGGTCCACCATCCTGTAAAACAATAAAGAAGATGCTGTATATAAAAATTCCCTGCAGGGCCATTCCTTAGGTAAAGGGGTTTGTAGGGCAAATCCTTCACACCTTCAGGCTCCACGAATTCTGGTTTTTGTTTTAAAAAATCACATTCATAAAAGCTTTTTTCTGCGCCTTCATAAAAAATAACCTGAAGGCCCCGTTTTTCATGCGGCTTAAAAGCTAAGGGTGTTGTGTCAAAACTATTTTTATGAAGATGAAGCGTTACGTGAAATTTTTGCTTACGTAACAGGGCCTCAACAGCGTACCAGGCACGCTGCAGCTCGTCTTTTTTGGCATAAATGTGAACCGTTTGGGCATCAAGGGGTGGCATATTAACGGGCTGCTTCAAGAAATCAATAAAAGGATTGCCCTTGCAGGGCCATATGCGGTATTTGTACAGGGTTATGTTGAACCAGTCGTTGGGGTCGCAATGGCTTTTCCAGTTATCTCCACCTGTCCACCCGTAAATCATAAAATGGTCAATGGGGCATAGACCAGTTTCTTCTAGCTGTTTTTTATATTTATTTGCGTAAAATACTGCATCAAAATAGGGTTCCACAAGGGCCTTTTCTGACTTGTAGGCGGAACTGAAGTTTTTAACAATTTTTTCCTTATGTATTTTGTAGACAAAAACATGCTTTATCCAAGCACTTGCTGTATCATTCAGTTTGAAAAAAAGAACAGATAAAACCAAAAAGAATACAAATATTATTTTTTTCACGTGTTGTTCCCCTTTATAAAAACACACTCTATTTAAAGGGGGGGCTATTGGGCCGTCAAGGAAATTTCACAGCCGTTCATGTTGATTGTCTGGTCAGTGTCTTTTAATCTTTTTTTTCATGTGTTACAGTTCCTTCACTTTTAAATTTTTTTTCCATAATAATTGGGTGCACGCTTATGAATTGTGTTTCAGTAAAAAAAATAGAGGGTTGTGAAGATTTGCCTCTACCAACTTATGGCACACCGCTTAGCTCGGGTTTGGATTTATTGGCAGCTGTGGATGATCAGGTGGTTTTAAAACCTTATGAGAGAACCCTCATTCCTACTGGAATTGCTATTGCCTTACCTAAGGGATTTGAGGCTCAAATTCGGCCACGTTCTGGCCTTGCCTTGAAAAACGGTATTACGGTTCTAAACACCCCAGGCACTATTGATGCAGATTATCGTGGGGAAATTAAGGTCATTATTATTAACCATGGCCAGGAAAATTTTGTTATTACGCGTGGTATGAAAATTGCCCAGATGGTGATTCACGCTTATGAAACCATTCAGTGGAATCTTGTAGAAAGCCTGGATGACACAACGCGTGGCGCTGGAGGGTTTGGCTCTACAGGTGTATTCACACAGTCAGAAGCTTAATTTAATGTAATTATACAAAGTAAGGCCAATAGTTGTAGAAGATATGAACGGCCCAAATTATAGGAGTCTCGCTATATGGCTTGTATATTTTTTTAAAAAAAAGCTAATGTGTTTGAAATACATGTTTTTTTATAAAAAGTTATGAGCCTATATCTTTACAACAGCCTAACGCGTGCCAAAGAACTTTTTAAGTCCCGTGATCATGTGCGCATGTACGTCTGTGGGCCAACAGTCTATGACCGTGCCCATTTGGGAAATGCACGTCCTGTTGTGGTTTTTGATGTATTATTTCGTTTGCTTAAAATTTTGTGTAAGCAGGTTACCTATGTGCGCAATATTACGGATGTGGATGATAAAATTAATGATGCCTGTGAAGCCTTAGGCATTTCCATAGGTGATCTGACGCAAAAAACCATAGCGGCATACCACGCAGATATGGCGTCTTTGAACGCTTTGCCCCCTACTGTGGAGCCACGGGCAACAGATCATATTCCCCATATGATTGCCATGATTGAAACCCTTATTGACCAGGGGCACGCCTATGTGGCAAATGGGCATGTTTTATTTCAGGTCAGCACTTTTGAAGCCTATGGATGTTTATCTAAACGAGATCGGGATGAATTATTAGCTGGTGCCCGTGTGGAGGTGGCCCCTTATAAGAAAAACCCAGGTGATTTTGTTTTGTGGAAACCGTCCCATGGAAATACGCCTGGTTGGCAAAGCCCCTGGGGGTATGGGCGTCCTGGGTGGCACATTGAATGTTCTGCCATGAGCGCTACCTATTTAGGCCATACTTTTGATATTCATGGCGGAGGAATTGATTTGATTTTTCCCCACCATGAAAATGAGTTGGCCCAAAGTTGCGCAGCCCATGGTGTTAGCACACTGGCAACAGTTTGGATGCACAATGGCCACCTAACGGTGGATAAGGAAAAAATGTCAAAATCAAAGAAAAATTTTTTCACAGTTCACGACCTGTTGCAAGATCACCAAGGGGAAACGATCCGTTTGGCTCTTTTGATGACACAGTATCGCCAGCCTATGGATTGGAGCCTAATGCTGTTGCAGCAAGCAAAACAAACATTGGATCGATTTTATACAGCCCTCAGTGAGGGTGGGGAAGGGGTCACAGAACAAAAGCCTGACGAATCCGTATGGCAGGCCCTATTGGATGATTTGAATACGCCCCTTGCTATTTCTGCCCTTCATCAAATTGCCAATGGGGTTTTTAAGGCAACAGGAGCTGAAAAAAGTAAGTTAGCAGGAACCCTTCTTTCCAGTGCAAGGCTTTTAGGGCTTTTGCAGCAAGAGCCAACCCAGTGGTTCCAGGGAAAGTCAACCTTAACCCCATGCCAGATTGAAGCCATGATTGAGGAACGTTCCAAAGCCAAACAAGAAAAGGACTTTAAAAAAAGCGACCAGATTCGAAACGATTTAAAAGCCCTTGGGATTATTTTAGAAGACGGCCCAAAAGGTACAACCTGGCGCCTTGAGTGATAATACTGGATTAATGAACGTGATTGGGCAAAAATCTGATCTTCAGGAATCGCTGAAAAACTGTTTACATCTTTTCAAAGATGTAAACAATATGCTATATATTGTTTACATTAGAAGGCGGGATAAGATTTATAAAAAAATGAAAATTGGTGAATTTATTCAACAACCTGGAGGGTATAAGGCTTTTATTCCCAGTGCTTTTCCACCTAAAAAGGGATGGCGTTTTCCATCAAAGCTTGTTCAGCAAGCAACGGAGGCCATCAGGCTCATCGGAAAGCTAGACGGAATTACACAACTTCTTCCAGATGTCGAGTGCTTTGTGTACATGTATATATGTAAAGATGCTGAGTCTTCCAGTCAAATTGAGGGAACTCAAGCAACCATGCTTGATGCTATTGAAGCGACAGCAAGGACGTCAGATTTTCTGCCCAGTAACGATGTAAGTGATATTTTAAATTATATAAAAGGAATAAATTACGGTTTAAAGCGTTTAAAGGAACTTCCCCTAAGTTTGAGGCTTATTAAAGAAATTCATTCTAAAGTTATGAGTGGTGGCCGTGCAAGTCATTTTTCAGATCCAGGAAATTTTAGAACGTCTCAAAACTGGATAGGCGGCAGATCCATTAACGAGGCATCTTTCGTTCCCCCGCCTCCTTTTGATCTCAACAGAACTTTAGGAGACTTAGAAAATTTTTTTCATGCTGATTATAGTTTGAACCCCCTAATAAAAGCAGGTCTTATTCACGCTCAATTTGAAACAATTCACCCTTTTCTAGATGGTAATGGTAGGACAGGTAGACTTTTAATTTCTTTGTTTTTACAAATAGAAGGCCTATTAGACCGTCCTGTTCTTTTTCTTTCTTGGTACTTCAAGCAACACCAACAAAAATATTATCAAAAGCTAGAGGGTTATCATAATGGAAAAGTAGAGGAATGGTTAACATTTTTTATAGAAGGCATCATTCAAACTGCGGAAGAAGCGATTCGTACGGTTGGAAACATTACTCAATTACGTGAAGAAGATACGATTAAAATACAAAGCCTTGGGAAGACAGCAGCGCAAAGTGGTCTTAAGGTTCTTATGCATTTATTTAAAGAACCTATCATTAACGTGTCTACAATTCAGAGTGTTCTGGGTTGTACACGGCAAGGGGGGCAAAAAATTATAGACCGCTTCAGAAAACTAGGAATTTTAGAATTAAGAGATGAAAATAAAAAATATGGCCGATCATTTATTTATAAGCGTTACGTGAGAATATTTTATGACCATGCAGATTTTTGACGATTTTATTAGGAGGGATGCGTCACTAAGAAAACCCTCACAAAGTGATTATGAATATCTGAATCAGTCTGCGCGTGTATCCGCTCAACACCTTCGTCAAATTATGAATATTTGGTTTGAGGAATATAATGAAGAAATTCAGGAATCAGACAAAATTAATGACTTAAAAAGTCGATTACAGAGTAAAAAAAATGATCAGTACAGGGCTGCTTTTTTTGAGTTGTATATTTTTATTTTATTAAAAAGAATGGGCTTTCAGATAGTAGCTGAACCTACAATACCAGGGTATACCACTAAACCTGATTTCCTAGCTACCTGTCCATACACAGGGAAAGAATTTTATCTTGAAGCGACTACAGTCACAGAAGGAGATATTAATTCCAAAAGAGATAAAGCTATTGAATTAGTAACTGAAAAAATAAACAAGCATATTCCGTGTTCTCATTACATCATTGAATTAGGTTGTTATGGTGTGTGTAAGGAGCAGGATGTCAATAAAGAGATTATTAAAGAGATTAAAAGCTGGATCAACAATACTCCCCTAAAAAATCCAAAGAAGTTTGAATTTGAAAATTGGGTTTTATCTCTTAAAGCTCAAAAAGTTTCCAATCCCTTAAACTTCAAAGAGATAATTGTAACAATTGATTCCAAGGTTCAATGTTTAAACCGTAAAACAGATATAAAAAAAGAAGGAGTTACTGAAAACAGAATGGATGCCATGAGCCGAATACGAGAGGCAATTCTTGGCAAATCAAAAAAATACGGTCAGTTAGACAAGCCTTATATCATCGCTATTAACATGCATTCCGATTTTTTCAATAGAATTTCTTTATTTGAAGCGCTTCTTGGAAAAGAAGTCACTTATGATTATGGAAATGGAGAAGTAATAGAAACTCGTTTAGATGGTGGCCTATGGAGAAAAGGCAAGGAAACTATTTCTATTTCCGTCAATGGGGTTTTATCGTTTTTTGATTTAACCCCTTGGAAAGTTTTTTTGCTAAAAGAAATGCCAAGAAAAGCTCCATTATTTATATTAAACCCCCATATTAAACAAGCATTTCCTTTTCCTGAATTCATGAATTTGTTAGATGAAAACTCTTGTTTATTAGACTTACAAAAATTGGAAAGTCTTATGAGGTTACCCGAAGAAGATTTGAAAAAAGAATTAGAGGAAGATTGGTAAAAAATATCAGAAGGGAAATAGGCCAAGCCCTTACACCAGTCTCAAACTAACCTGAACTTACACACAAAAAAAGGGGGTCTATTCATGAACGATACTTTAGATTATAATTTCATAGAACAGTTAAAATCTCTGACCTTCATTGATGAGATATGGCTTTTCGGATCGCGAGCGCGTGGAGATCATGGTAAAAAATCTGACATCGACCTTGCTATTGTATGCCCAAACGCAACTGAAAATGATTGGTTGAAAATTTATAATATAATAGAAGAGGCTGATACTTTATTCAAAATAGATTGCATTAATTTTGATAAAAACAAAATAAACCATGTTTTGTATCGTAATATCGAAGAAGAAAAAAAGGTTATTTATGTTAAAGAAAAGTAGTGTCAAATTCGAGAAATTTCAAAAAGCCCTTGTTGCACTTGAGACAATTTATTTAAAACCAATGCAAGAAGATCGTTCTAACATTGATGCAACAATCCAAAGATTTGAATTTACATTTGAATTAGCCTGGAAATTTCTAAAGGATTATTTTTCAGAAAGAGGAATAGAATTAAACTATCCAAAAGAAGTTATACAGCAAGCTTTTAATGTTAATTTGATTGATAATGAGAGTTTGTGGGTTAAGATGCTAAAAGATAGGAACATGACATCACATACTTATGATGAAAAGTTAGCGGATGAGATTTATGTCCGAATAAAGCTGTACGTTCCTGAACTCCGCTGTTTGTTGGAAAAGGTAGCGAGTTAAATGGTCCACATGCCAGAAAAAACTGGTTTTTTTGGACGCTGTGCATTATATAAGGGTATATCCTTTGAATATGCATAACCATGACGTTTTCTAAAAACACACTTACTGCTGGCTTTGCCATGTTTTCCATGTTTTTTGGCTCAGGAAACCTGGTATTCCCCTTAATTGTGGGGGAGGCGTGCAAAAATAATTACCCCTATGCCATCGCGGGCTTTTTGATTACGGCCGTGTGTGTTCCTTTTTTAGGCCTTTTCGGCATGATCCATTTTGAAGGAAACCGCCAGGCCTACTTTGCGTCCCTTGGCAAAGTTGTGGCTTTTTTGCTGACACTGCTTATGTTGGCCCTTATTGGCCCTTTTGGTGTTATCCCTCGGTGTGTTACTGTTGCCTTTGGGGGCATTAGCCTTATGTTTTCTGGCTTTTCCTTTGCTCTGTTCAGTGCCTTTTTTTGTGCCCTAACTGGGGCATTAATTTGGAAAAAAAACCGTATAGTCGACATTATTGGCCTTATTCTAACGCCTTTTAAACTGGGCAGTATTTTTCTGTTAATTCTGGTGGGCTTGTGGTTTGGGGGCACGCCTTCCAACAGTTCCATATCTGCACCTTATTCTGCCCTTTTGGGAATCATGCAGGGCTATCAAACTATGGACCTTGTGGCCGCCTTTTTCTTTGCCTGCACTATTTATGATTATTTAAAAACCCAGTCGCAGTCCAAATCTAAACCTGATCTGTTGCGTATGGGGGTTCAGGCCAGCCTCGTTGGCGCCTTTTTACTAAGCCTTGTATATGTTGGTTTTATCATGTTGGGGGCCAAATTTGCCCCCGTGCTTCAAGGCGTTGCCCCTGAATCTATGTTGGTGGTTATTGCAGAAAAAACCTTAGGGTATTACGCCATGCCCGTTGTGGCCCTAACCCTGGCCGTTTCCTGCCTTGCTACTGCCACTGTTTTGGCAGCTTTGTTTGTGGATTTTTTGCAAGAAGACCTTAGTCAAAACCGCCTCAGTCGCCCCCAGTCTATTATTCTGACTTTGCTAACAGCTTATGGGTTATCATTATTTGGTTTTAAAACCATATGTGGTTGGCTTGGTACCATTTTGGAATGGATTTACCCCTTTTTAGTTGTGTTTGCCATTTTCCAAATTTTAAGCAAAGTGGGTAAAGGCTTTTCCCAAAAACCCAACTGTTCACAAAACGCGTCCTCATGATTACCTTAGATTCTGTTTCACACGGTGCCCGTATAGCCGTTGCCATGTCAGGTGGTGTTGATTCTTCTGTTGCTGCGGCTTTAATGGTAGAGGCAGGCTACGATGTGGTAGGTATTACGCTGCAGTTATATGATCATGGGGCCATGGTTAATAAAAAAGGGGCCTGTTGCGCAGGCCAAGACATTTATGATGCCAGAACTGTGGCAGACCGGTTGGGTTTTCCCCACTATGTATTAGATTATGAAAGCGTATTTCACCAAAACGTTATTGATGATTTTGCTGATAGCTATATTAAGGGCGAAACCCCTATCCCTTGTGTGCGGTGCAATCAAAAGGTTAAGTTTCGTGACTTGTTAGAAACGGCCAAGGATCTGGGCGCTCAAGCCCTTGTTACGGGCCACTATGTGCGGCGTGTAGAAGGGCCCTTGGGGGCAGAACTGCATCGTGCGGCAGATTATTCCCGCGATCAAAGTTATTTCTTATTTACAACCACCCAAACTCAGCTAGAGTATTTGCGTTTCCCCCTAGGCCATATGCCCAAAACAGAAACCCGCCACCATGCACGACGCTTTGGGTTGACCGTATCTGAAAAACCTGACAGCCAAGATATTTGTTTTGTTCCAAATGGGTCTTATGCCTCTGTTGTTGCTAAGCTTCGACCTCAGGCATGTGAACCTGGTACAATTGTGGACCTAAAGGGCACAGTTTTAGGAACCCACAAGGGTATTATCCATTTCACCATTGGTCAACGAAAGGGCCTTGGCATTTCTGCGCCTGACCCCTTGTATGTGGTGCAACTTATACCTGAAACAAATGAAGTGGTTGTGGGGCCCTATGGTGCTTTAGCCAAACAGTCCATTCAGCTGAAGGATGTGAATTGGTTAGCGCCTGGTTTTGAATTAGGGATGGCTTGCTGCCACGTCAAAATTCGCTCTACTCATGCACCCTTGGCAGCAATAGTTCAAAAAGTGGGGCATGACCAAGCCACAGTTACCTTCCAAGAACCCGAATATGGCGTATCAGCAGGCCAGGCTTGCGTTTTCTTTCAAAATGACCACGTGTTGGGCGGTGGTTGGATTTGTGGGTAGTTTACGTTATAAAGTCCATTTTAAAACATGGATTCCACTAATCATCACCCATTTTTAAGGCGGCGATGAAGGCGCTTTGGGGAATTTCCACGTTACCAAACTGGCGCATGCGTTTTTTACCTGCTTTTTGTTTATCTAAAAGCTTACGCTTGCGGCTAATATCGCCGCCGTAACATTTGGCCAAAACATCTTTGCGTAGGGCAGAAATGGTTTCACGAGCCACAATTTTACCACCTATGGCTGCTTGGATGGCAATTTTAAACAGCTGCTTAGGAATCAGGTCTTTCAACCGTTCACACAGCATGCGCCCACGGGTTTCGGCTCGGGTACGGTGCACAATCATGGCCAACGCATCCACAGGTTCAGCGTTTACTAAAATATTTACTTTCACAAGTTCTTCTTGACGATAGGAATCCATTTGATAGTCAAAAGAGGCATATCCGCGGCTGATGGATTTTAACCGATCATAAAAATCAAACACCACCTCATTCAAAGGCAAACGGTACACAACCATGGCACGGTTGCCAGCATAGGTTAAGTCTATTTGTTCCCCACGTCTGTCATTACATAAGGTTAAGATGGGCCCTAAGTATTCGTCAGGAACTAAAATGGTGGCCTTAATCCAGGGTTCTTCAATAAAATCAATGCGTACCACATCAGGCATATCAGATGGGTTGTGCAATTCCTTAACCGTACCATCTGTCATATGCAGGCGGTACACCACACTGGGGGCTGTGGTAATTAAGTCTAGGTCAAATTCCCGTTCTAA
This sequence comes from Patescibacteria group bacterium, assembly GCA_044359765.1. Taxonomy (GTDB): domain Bacteria; phylum Pseudomonadota; class Alphaproteobacteria; order Paracaedibacterales; family CAIULA01; genus CAZDVK01. The sequence continues at coordinate 65,799 of JBIKLN010000002.1, forward strand.
CCGTTCTTGAATAATTTCCAAATGTAACAGACCTAAAAACCCACAACGAAAGCCATAACCAAGGGCTGCAGAACTTTCAGGTTCAAAATGAAAGCTGGCATCGTTGAGGTGTAGCTTTGATAAGCTATCACGCAAATGTTCAAACTCTGCCGCGTCTGATGGGAATAAACCACAAAACACCACAGGTACAGAGGGTTTAAAGCCGGGCAGGGGGGTTGCTGTTAGGCGTTTTTCTTCGGTTATGGTATCACCAACTTTACAATCAGCCACATGTTTAATACTGGCAGTCATAAAGCCCATTTCACCTGGCAATAGCTTGTCCACAATCACTTTTTTTGGCGTAAAATACCCCACACGGTCTACTTCGTATGTGGCCCCTGCGTTCATCATGCGAATTTTCATGCCCGCCTTTAGGGTGCCATCCACAATGCGCACCAAAATCATAACGCCTAGATAGGAATCGTACCAACTATCTACCAACATGGCCTTTAAGGGCGCACTTACGGCATCGTCAGCAAAGTCACTGGTGGGCGCAGGCAAACGGGTTACAATGGCTTCTAATACATCTTGAATACCAATGCCACTTTTGGCAGAAACCAACACAGCTTCGCTTGCATCGATGCCAATGACATCTTCTATTTGGTTGCGCACGCGGTCAGGGTCTGCAGCGGGAAGATCTATTTTATTAAGGATGGGAATAATTTCTTGATTGTTTTCAATGGCCTGGTAAACGTTAGCAAGGGTTTGGGCCTCCACACCTTGACTGGCGTCCACAACTAACAAAGACCCCTCACACGCTGCCAAAGAACGGCTCACTTCATAGGCAAAGTCCACATGCCCAGGCGTGTCCATAAGGTTCAAAATGTATGTCTGACCATCCTTAGCCTTATACGTTAAACGTACAGTCTGAGCTTTAATAGTAATGCCCCGTTCCCGTTCAATATCCATGGAATCCAGAACCTGCTGCTTCATTTCACGGGTTTCAAGGCCCCCACAAAATTCAATTAAACGGTCCGCAAGGGTGGACTTCCCATGATCAATATGGGCGATAATGGAAAAGTTACGAATATTTTGCATTAATGATCCCTTAAAGTTCCGTGACAATTTTTTGTTACAGCGTCTACAAGTTTTTGGCTAAAGGCGGCCAGCTCTTCTTCTGTGAGTGTATGATCTTGGGCCTGCAAAACCACCTGAAAGGCCATAGATTTTTTTTCTTGTGGCAACTTGTCACCGCTATATACGTCAAATATGGTTACATCTTGAATTAGGGTTGTGTCCACCTTTTTTACAACCCGTACAAGTTGTTCAGCTTCTAAGGTCTTATCCACAATAAAGGCAAAATCGCGACTAACCTTTTGGTAAGCAGATAGAGCCAAGGGTGCAAGCTTGCGCTTAATTGTTTGGGGTAAAGCATCCAAAAACACCTCAAACGCTGCAATGGGGCCATCTACCTGAAATAGCTGCAGAATTTTGGGATGCAATTCACCAAAGTACCCCAACACTTTTGGCCCTTGCTTCACAGCTACAGAACGACCAGGATGGTAATAAGAAGGTGCCCCTTTTGAGTCAAGGTCATAAGAGGTAACACCAAAGGCTGATAAAATACCCAACATATCCACCTTCACATCATACGCGTCTACATAACGATGGGGGGTAAGCCATGTTTTGTCGTAAACCTTTTGGGCCCGAATTCCTGCCACCATTAAGGGTTGGTACACAGAATCTCCCTTAGGTGTGAAAGAACGGGCTACTTCAAAAAGGGCAGCGTCAGGCTGGCTTTTATTTTGGTTGCTATGCAAAACCTTTAAATGGCCTGGAACCAAAGAAGGGCGTAGTGTGGAAAATTCCTGAGTCAAGGGGGCTTCCAACTCAATACCCGTACCGAAATAACGAGCAGAGTGGGCATCCATAAAAGACCAGGTGTAAATTTCTGTCAACCCCTGGCGGATACATACGTTTTTTACCAGACGGACAGGGTCAAAGGTTGGCACCACAGGCTTTAAAGGTAAGGGCGTTGGGGGAATGGTGTCATAGCCCTGAAGACGCAAAATCTCCTCTATTAAATCCACATCCAACCTAATGTCATGACGCCAGGCGGGTACTTGCACAACCAGAGTGTTTTCCTCACAACGTACCTGAAACCCTAAGTTTTTCAAATACTTTTGGGCACATTCTGGCCCTATGGTCAAACCACTATATTGGGCCAACTTATCCAAATGTAAGCTAACTGTTGTGTTAGGGGAGGGTATGAAACCGCTGGTAACAGCCTCTGCTGCTTCACCACCACATATGTCCAAAATGTACTGGGTGGCCATGGCAAGCCCCTCATCCACATCCAAGGGATTCACTCCCCGTTCAAAACGGGTGCGCGATTCACTGGTTATGTGAAGTGCCTGACCCGTTTTTGCAATAGAAGAAGGATCAAACAATGCAGATTCTAAAAATACATTGCATGTGGCGTCAGTGCAGCTGGATGTTTGCCCACCCATTACCCCAGCTAAGGATACAGGGCATGCATCATCAGAAACAACCACCATAAAGGGGTGAAGGGTGTGGGTATGGCCATCTAATGCCGTAAATGCTTCGCCTTCTTGGGCTGAACGCACCTGCAGCATTCCTTTTAATTGGTCTGCATCAAAAACATGCAAAGGGCGCCCAAAGTCAAGGCACACATAATTGGTAATATCAACTAAGGCTGAAATGGGTTTCTGACCTACGCTTTTTAGGCGTTTTTGCATCCATTCGGGGCTTGGGCCATTTTTAACCTGACGAATAAGACGACCTGTAAAATACGCACACCCTTCTGTTTGAATGCTGACAGGTGGGGAGTGTTCTTTTGTGTTTTTAAAAGTATAAGGCCTTAAGGGTTTTAAGGTCCCCATACCGGCAGCTGCCAATTCACGGGCAATACCACGTACGGAAAAACAATCACCACGGTTGGCGGTTAAGCTTACATTAATGACACATTCATTTAACCCTAAAGCATCAGCTAAGGCCGTTCCAGCAACTAGGCTTTGATCTAAGTCCATAATGCCTTCATGGGCATCACCAAGGGAAAGCTCACGGGCAGAACACAACATACCCTGGCTGTCCACACCACGAATGGTCCCCTTTTTTAAGGGCTGACCTGTTTGGGGAATAAGAACACCTTCACGGGCTAAGGCCACCTTCATCCCCTGGCGCACATTCGGTGCACCACATACAATTTGTAAGTGCTGCGTACCATCATCTACCGTACATAAACTAAGCTTGTCAGCATTTGGATGGCGACCACAAACAAGAACATGTCCCACAACAAAACCATTTAAGGCGGCACCTTGGTTTTCCACATCCTCCACTTCTATACCTAAATGGGTTAAGGCGTTAAGAATTTGGTCTAATGATGCCTTGGTGTCTAAATGGTCATATAACCAGTCAAGGGTAAATTTCATAAGCTTTTGCTCCCGTAATAACGCAGCCATCTTTGGTCGCTTTCATAGAAATACCGAATGTCTGGAATGCCATATTTCAGCATAACAAGACGTTCCAACCCTACACCAAAAGCAAAGCCTTGCACTTCATCTGGATTCAAGCCGCAATTTTCCAGCACCTGGGGGTGTACCATACCACACCCCAAAATCTCTAACCACTGATCTCCTGTGCCAATTTTTAACTGACCGTTGTGACGACCACACAAAATATCCATTTCCGCCGAAGGTTCTGTAAACGGAAAGAAATTGGGGCGAAAACGGGCAGGTAAATTATTAACTTGGAAAAAATGTTCCAAAAAACTAATAAGGCAGCCTTTTAGGTGTCCCATATGGATGTTGGGTTCTAGAACCAGCCCTTCAATTTGATGAAACATAGGTGTGTGGGTCGCATCCAAATTATCACTGCGATATACACGCCCAAGACTTAGCATGCGAACAGGGGGCTTTTGATTTTTAAGGGCGTGAATTTGTGTGTTTGATGTGTGGGTGCGCAAAAGGGTGTTTGGCAGACCCTTAACATAAAACGTGTCATGAGATTGACGGGCAGGATGGGTTTTTGGAATATTTAAGGCGTCAAAATTGTAATATTCGTGATCTACTTCGGGGCCATCAATCATTTCAAAGCCAAGGTTTTGAAAGTATGTTTGAATATCCACCATCACCTGAGATAGTAGGTGAGCAAACCCATCACGCATGGGGCGGTGGGGCAGGGTTAGGTCTTGAACCTCAAGGGCCAAACGCTTGTTCAGCTCCTCATCTTGTAGTTGGTCACGGTGGCCTGATATTAGGGTGTTAACCATATCCCGAACCTGGTTCAGGTAGGCTCCTCGCTCACGCTTTTCTTCAACCGACAGCTGACCCAACTTTTTAAGTTCTTCTGTTAAAATGCCTGATTTTCCCAATAGGCGGATGCGCACATCTTCCAACGCCTGTGGTGACGCGCATGTTAAAATATCATTTTTCCAGGTATCTACTGGAAGTGCATGAGAGGATGGCGCCATTATTTATCACCTTATGCCTAAAAAAAGAAAAAGCGGCGGTATGTACCCGCCACTTTCAAAAAATACAAAATTTTAGCTTAGGCAGCTAGCGCTTTTTGCGCCTTTTCTGCAAGCTCTTTAAAAGCAGCAGGCTGATTCATGGCAAGGTCTGCCAAAATTTTGCGGTCAATAGCAATGCCTGCTTTAGATAGGCCGTTGATTAGGGTGGAATATTTCATTCCTAATTCACGGGCTCCTGCGTTAATACGCTGAATCCAAAGGCCCCGGAAATCGCGCTTTTTATTGCGACGATCGCGATATGCATACTGCAAGGCTTTTTCCACACGCTGCAACGCAATGCGATAACAGGTACTGGAACGGCCGCGGTAGCCCTTTGCCATTTTGATAACTTTTTTGTGGCGCGCATGGGTGGTTACACCCCGTTTAACACGTGACATGGTACAGATTCCTTTCTAAACGTGCAGATAAAATGTTTTGATTTTTTTGGCGTCAGAAGGGTGCATAATGGACATGCCACGTGCATTTCTTAACATTTTATTCGTACGCTTGCGCATACCATGGCGCTTGCCAGCCTGGGCCATTTTTACCTTACCCGTGCCTGTCAGGCGAAAGCGTTTTTTAACGCTACTTTTTGTTTTCATCTTGGGCATTTTATACTCTTTCGTTGTGAATAATAACTTGAAGGCAGATTAGGCATGCCCGGGGCAAAATTCCCCCGCCACGCTGCCGCGAATGACTTTAGTTTATATCGAAAACCCACCCAAAGGTCAAGATTTATGTCAGTAGTTGAGCATCGATTCCAGAGCTCCCCCTCAACCCCAATCAAAGAGCTAGGTGTTTACCGTAAGCCATATTATTTTAAGTGAAATTACAAACAAAAACTCATTGGGAGCCCTTGTGGTGTTAAGAATCCAGATGCTATGGCCTTTGAGAATGTGCTAAGCTAACACATGCAGAAATTTCGTTTAAATACAGCGCGTCTTTTTGAAACAAGCTCTCTTTATGGGGTGAGCTTGGGCGGAAAGGTAGGGCAGGAACTTATCACAATCCCTATGGACTTATGGCCTGGTGATTTCCAGGTGGCGAAATATATGTTGTCAGGTGATTATGTTACGGACACTCAGGTTGTTCCCCTGCCACATATATTCAATTTTTTAGCTGAGCCAAAAAAATGTCCGAAGGATCTTTTATTTCGTCTTCATAGTTTTGAGTGGTTGCGTGATTTACGTTCTGTTAGCACCAATCAAAGCCGCAAGTTGGTGCGTGAGTTGATTGAGCATTGGATTGATTCAAACCATTCATGGTCTAACAAAAGCTGGTTGTATCCATCATGGCAGTCCCACATTATGGGGCACCGTCTGGCCTGCTGGATTTCCCTGTTTGATTTTTTTGGAAGCAGTGCGGATGATGGGTTTCGACATAAGGTCCTAAAAAGTATTCACCAACAATATCAACATTTACAGCGTATTTATGGTCGAAATAAGAGTGTTTTTTGTAATTTTCTGGCTCTTAAAGGCTTGATTTTTTGTGGTGCAACCCTTCCTAAACAAAAGGGAAAGGTTGGTTCTTACATGAAACTGTTAGAAAAAAACTTAAAACGCCAAATAATGCCTGACGGTGGTCATATAAGTCGTTCCCCCATTGTGCAGGTTCATTTGCTAAAGGACCTAATTGATATACGTTCCCTTGTTAGCGGTATGAACAAAGGGGAACATAATAGTGTTCAGGCTGCCATTCAGGCCACAGCCCCTATTGTGCGCCTATTTCGCCATGGCGATGGGGGGCTTACGCATTTTAAGGGTGATGTGGACACATGCTTGCTGCCCTATTTAAGTCGTTCAACTACGGGGGCCTTGATAGACACGGTTTTATCTTTGTCAGATGTGCGGGGTAGACCCTCTGGTCGGGCAGACTATATGGGGTATGAACGCATGTCAAATAAAACAGGCCTTGTCCTTTTAAATACAAAAGTAAGTTTGGCGCCTTATAACCTTGAAAATCCCCTGGACCAGGGGGTTAATATACTTGACTTTGAATGGAGTGTGGGCCGTCAACGTTTTGTTCAAAAGGGTGATATTGTTGCCCAAACTTCCCCGCATGAGTTTATAAAGCTACACAACCAAACAGCAGGCCACCTAAACTTACGCCGCCACAATGATAATCAATTAGACTACATAGCTGCTGATTATGACCAGTTTTTTGATGGGTTATCGTATCGCCATCAACGGGAGCTTTATATCCCAAGCCAAGAAGGTATTTTAAAAGGGCACGATACACTGACCCTATCAGAAAAGGCGGTGGTTGGGGTGCGTTTTGTCTTAAGCGAGTTTATGAAAGTTGAGGTTCAGCCAAATAAAACAGTGCGCTTAACTGTGCAAGATGGGTCCAAGGGGGGCAAGAAAAATAAACCCTCTCAAAAAGTATGTGTTTTTACAGCTAACGGATTTGATGATCTTTTGTGTGAGCCACCAACATTGGACCATCCTCCCTCTATTTACCTTATAACGCCCGTCGTTCCCAATGTGCCAAAAACCATAAAGTGGGCTTTCCAAATAGTGGAGTAGGGAGGGCTTAAAAATTGTGCATAGATTTAAAAAGGTGTGTTAGCATAAAAGGAAGACTTGATTTCTGATGGGTTTTTTTCCGTGAATGAAGAAATAAAAGTTGTGGGGCCTACCATGGTGGAGGCCATGGCAACCTTGAAAAAAGAACTGGGAGAAGATGCCCTTATTGTATCTACAGAACATCATGATGGGCAGTACATTTTGTATGCTAAATCTAATACGTACAGAATTGAACCTACCTTAACAAACCATGTAAACCCTGGAACAAACCATGTAGACCCTGGCTTCTACCCCGACCCCATGAGCGCCATTAAGGCCGTTTGTGACCTATGCGACCAACACCAGTTGGGTTATTCATTTTGCGAGGCATGGCTTAAGGAACTGTCTTTAGACTTCATTTCTGGCCCCATTGGTATTACACGTTCTTTGGCTGCTATTGTTCCTTTTGCTCCCCATTGGTTGGAAGACCTTTCACCAGCCGAGCCTTTAATTTTTGTAGGCCCCCCAGGCAGCGGTAAAACCGTTAGCTTGGCAAAGTTAGCTGCCATGTTATTATCTCAAAAAAAACACATCAAAGTACTGACATTGGACACCTTAAAGGCGGGAGCTGTTTCCCAGTTAACGGCCTATCTTGATTGTATGGACCAGCCCCTATATGTGGGTGAAAAACATTTGGATGCTTTTCTAAACCAAGGAAGCGCGTCAGGAAATGACACATACATTCTAATTGATACCCCTGGGGTTAATTTATTGAATCCTGAAGACCAAAATTTTTTGTATCAGTTATCAAAACGTGCCCATGTGCCTCTAACTTTAGTCTTGGCGGCTGATATGAACCCTATTGACGCAGAGCGGGTGGCGCGAAATTTTTACGTGCTGAATACGCGTCGGGTCATTGCGTCCCGTTTTGACGCTACCCAACACTACGGGGGGGTATTAAGTGCAGCTTATGCCTGTGGGTTGTCAGTGGGAGCCTACGGCAAAAGCCCTGCCTTAACTGATGGCCTTCATAGTCTGAAGCCTTCCGAAATGGTGGACTTTTTGCTAGGCCATGTTGGTGACACATCTGTTTGACAAAAAAAAACAGAGGGTCTATAGTCTTCTGTATCAGATGTTCTGGCGGGGTAGCTCAGTTGGTTAGAGCAGCGGAATCATAATCCGCGTGTCGGGGGTTCAAATCCCTCCTCCGCTACCACTTTTTTTCTTTATTTTAGGATTGTTCTTGTGAAAATCAATGGAAACGCAATTCGTATTGGAAATGTTATCAACCACGAAGGACGCTTGTGGGTTGTTGTGAAAACCCAACATGTTCAACCAGGTAAGGGCGGCGCCTATATGCAGGCTGAGCTTAAGGCCTTGGTTGAAGGCACAAAAACTAACGTGCGTTTTCGTTCGTCCGAGCAGGTAGAACGGGTTTTTCTAGACGAGTTTCCATACCAGTATCTTTATGAGGATGGTGACAATCTGGTATTTATGGACCAGGCCACTTATGACCAAATTAATTTGTCCAAAGATTTTGTGGGGGATGCAGCTGCTTTTTTGCAGGACGGCATGGTTGTGAATGTTTCGTCTCACGAAGGTAAGCCCATTTCTGTTCAGTTGCCCGACACAGTTATTCTGACAATTGCAGAGGCTGACCCCGTTGTGAAAGGTCAAACGGCATCGTCTTCTTATAAGCCTGCGCGGTTGGAAAATAATTTGCGTATTATGGTTCCCCCTCATATTGAGTCAGGCATGCGGGTTGTTGTTAATACAGCTGATGCAACCTATGTAGAGCGTGCTAAAGACTAATGACCACAGGTTCTTTTTCTAAAGGTTCGGCCCTCATTAATGTTATGGCGGGGGCTGTTCAAAAAGCAGCACGAGGATTGGTTCGCGATTTTGGAGAGCTTGAGAATCTACAGGTTTCCCGTAAGGGTGTGGGTGATTTTGTTTCTGTAGCTGACCACCGTTCGGAAAAAATCATTATTCAGGAACTACAAAAAGCCCGTCCTAGTTTTGGGTTTATTACGGAAGAAACAGGTGTTATTGAGGGGGAAAACTCCCAATACACCTGGATTGTTGATCCCTTAGATGGTACCAATAACTTTCTTCATGGTATTCCCCATTTTTGTGTTACTGTTGCCTTGAAAAAAGACGACCATATTATTGCAGGTGTTACCTACGATCCCATTAAAGACGAACTTTTTTGGGCTGAAAAAGGTGGGGGAGCTTACGTAAATCAGCGTCGTTTGCGTGTGTCGACCCGTATTCAGTTAGATACGTGTCTTGTGGGGTTTGGTGGCCCCTATGGCACGGAAAATCAGATTCATTCCTTTCAAAGACGCATGACAGCCTTAACCCCTGTTGTAAGTGGGCTGCGCCGTATGGGGGCAGCTGCTTTAGATTTGGCATATGTGGCTGCGGGTAAATTGGATGCTTTTGTGGAAGAGGGGTTATCTTCGTGGGATGTGGCTGCTGGTACCTTGTTGGTTCAAGAGGCTGGTGGCTTCGTTAGTGATTTTTCAGGGGCCAAAAGACCTTTTGGTAATGGTCCTATTTTAGCGTGTAATCAACATATACAAAAAACCCTACTTCAACTGATTGCATAAGGTGGGTGATTTTTATGCTAAAAATCGCTTCTCTTGTTATTCTTAGTTTGGGGATATTTATTTTTATGACATTTGCAGAAAAGAAAGAAACACATATGGAAAAAAGTTTTATTACAACGGCCTCTGGTCTTCAGTATCATGACCATACCATAGGAACGGGTGAAACGCCTAAAGCGGGGCAAAAAGTGGTTGTCCACTACACAGGGACTTTAGAAGATGGTACAAAGTTTGATAGTTCCCGTGATCGCCAGCAGCCTTTTTCCTTTACTCTTGGTATTGGTCAAGTGATTAAGGGATGGGATGAGGGTTTGTCCACCATGAAGGTTGGGGGACGTCGTCACCTTGTGATTCCAGCAGACCTTGGTTACGGAAGCCGCGGTGCAGGTCATATTATACCCCCCCATGCCACGCTTCATTTTGATGTGGAACTTTTGGAAATTCGTTAACTGGGGCTCAAATAGCCCCAGTTAGAAAGCCACTTGAGTTTATGCATCACCGTCATCATATTCGCTACTATCATCAGCGGGCTCATCAGTAGCTTCTGCCTCTTTAAGTGCCTTGAGCTTTTCCCGGAGAAGCTGAATCTGCCCTATGATATAGGTTGGAACTTCCTCATTTTCATCCATGGAAAGAAGTGCAAAGCTTCTTTCAGTAATATCAAAACCAAGCTTCGCTAATGTAATTGAGTGTCCGTTTATTTTATCAAAATTAATTTTTGTATTATGAGACCCGACAGCATGGCCTGGTGATAATTCTGTACCTCCCAAAGCCTTCAAATATTTAACAAGATTCTTCTTTGTAATTTTCGTACTGGGTTTTCGAAACGCAGCATCAAAATCCGCAGCGCTTTTATTAAGTTTATAAAGGCCTACCAAAGAAAAATCCCCTCTTCTGTCAAGAACTGGCCCTCTTCTGTGGTCAGACTTGTGGTCGGATAATGATGATTCTTCGTCAGAAGCTCCTGCGCCAGCTTTAGCACCTGCTCCTGTAGCAGCAGCTGATCCGCTGCCACCACCACCCCCTGCAGCTACAGCAGCTGCAAGTGCTTCAGCCTCTCGTTTTTGTCGCTCAAGTCTCTCAGCATGACGTTTTTTCCTAGCTTCCTCTTCTTTAGAAATTTCTCCAGCGGAAGCGTAGTGTGAGGGAAGAGCAACTTGTTGAGTTCTCTTCGTAGCCTTTACGGGCACTTCTGCTTCTGCTTCTGCTGTTGAACCTTCTGCTGTTGCACCTTCTGCTTCTGGTTTTTTTCGAGCTTCCTCAACCTGAGCTATGGCGGCCTTTTGGGCAGCCTCTTTAGCCTTTTTCTGATTTTCCCGTTTTCTTTGACTTCTGCTTTTTTTCTTCTTATTTTTGGAAGAATCAAAAGTTAAGGACTGTAGGTATTCTTCAATCTCCCTATATTCTGCAGAATCAGTTTTTTTCTCCAAAATAACTTCCCAAAAAGCTGGCAAGCGGGCAAGAAGTTGGTCAATTTTTCTAGTGTTCAAGAAAAATTCCATATAGCCCTCAATAATGTGAGCATATGAAATATTTTTTTGAAAAAAATCTTTATAGTCTATTTTTTCACTATCCTCGGGAAGACCACAAGAACGTTCAAAACCACTAACCATAGTTGATATTTCTTCTGTTTTTTCCGACCTCTCATGCGGACTCCTGTTAAATTCTGATAAGTTATTAATAAGGTCCACTGTAGCTTTTCTTTTTTCTGGAAGCATGGATTTATATTTGGCTTCTATTTCAGCAAGCAATCCTTCTATTCTTCTTATGTTTTCTTGCTTTTTTTTATAAATTCTTCCCCGTGTGTTTTTTATTGCTCTCATTTCTAGTCGCATTTGATCTAATTCACCCATTAATACATCTCTTCTAATAAGAAGACTAAGCTTAGAATTTTCTTCTAATTTATACGAACTAAATTTTTTAATATATTTTTTGTAATTAATTCCTTTTATTTTTTGTAACTCTGTTGTGATTGAGTGGTATGTGTTAAGAACATCCATTTCCCAAGAATCTTCTTTGCATTCTTCTTCAGGATTAAGAAAACTGCCTATAATATCCAGAGCCATTTCTAAATAGTAGTTTTTTTGCGTATTTTTATCAAAAAGAGTTGCTATGTATTCGCATGACAGCGCACGTGCATACAATGTATTGGCGGCATGTTCATTATACATAATTTGATCCATTACGTATTCACCGTACGTTAATTGACTCAAGGCGTCTTCGCGTTTAAGCTTGCACTTATAAATTATTTGGTGGCAAATAATTGGAAAATAACTCCTAAAACGTTCATATTGCTCCTTTGTTATATGATTTTTTAGTTGAGTATGATGTGCAGCAATAGAATAGAGTTTTTCGTAAATTCTTGCAACATCTGACCCCTTTTCTGGTAAAAAATCCAATTCTCTTACTATATCGCTTGACACTCTAAGGGTTTCTTCTAATTGGTTAAGAGCTTCTTGTTGTTCTGGAGAAAGGCTTGATACGGGGGCATGATCTGATTTTCTCTCCTCAACACCACCACCACCATCATCCATTGCAAAAACAGATGTGGAAATAAGGGCTGCGGATAGTAAAAGTATTTTTCTCATAAATAATCTCTATTTTTTTTGGATTTTGTTTACTGATATATAAATATTTCTTTTTGGTAATTCAAATATTTTTTAAGACAACGCCTCTTCTAAAATGTGTGCTTTTTCTCTAAAAATAAGAAATTTTCAACAGACATGAGAAAAATTTTATTTTTTTCAACTAAACACACATTGCAAAAACACTGAAGAATCCTGCACTGTTGGCCTAGGTATGTATTTGGACGGGAGTATGATTATGATGGATTGGGACAAGCTTCGTGTTTTTGTAGCAGTTGCCCACCATTCTAGCTTTACAAAGGCGGGGGTAGTTTTGCATTTGTCTCCATCTTCTGTCAGTCGTCAAATTAGTGATTTGGAATATAGTTTAAAGTCCACCTTGTTTAATCGCCATTCCCGTGGAGTCACACTAACAGAATCTGGGGAAATTCTTCTTAAAACGGCGGAGGAGGTTTACAGTAGGCTAGATGAAACAGAAAATGCCCTAAAGCTTGACCGTAACGAACCTGCGGGTCCTTTAAAAATAACCACAACCCATGCTCTGAGTAGTGGATGGCTCACCATCTATTTAAAGGAATTCCTGGAGCTTTACCCCCATATTGAATTAACCATTATTGGAAATGATGAGGAGCTTGACCTTAAGGTACGCCAGGCCGATGTGGCCATTCGGACAGCGGTAAGTCATCAAACTGAACTTCACCATCTATACCTGACCACATTTCACTTGCAGTTATATGCAAGTCCTGCTTACCTAAAGAAATTTGGAACGCCAGAAACCCTTGATGACCTGAACAATCATCGTTTGATTGTTTTTGGGGATAATGTTATAAGTCCCTTTGGAAATATTAATTGGCTATTGAATGTGGGGTTGAAGCCAGGACAGTCTCCTCGGGTGCCTTATTTAAGGATTAATTCAACCTATGGGTTGCGGCGCTGTGCGGAGGAGGGATTAGGCATTATTGCCATGTCACGAGAATATGCTGAGGGTGAAAACCTAACCTTGGTTCATGTTTTACCAAAAGTTTTGGGGCCTCAAGTAAAGGTTTACTACGTTTTTCCTGAGTCTTTATCTACAGTGAGACGATTCACTGTTTTAGGTGAGTTCCTGCGAAAGAAAATTATAGAAAGGAATAAAAAAATGCCTCAGTTAAATGGTTTGTGTATTAATTGAGTATTTTGAATGGATAAAAAATTTCAGTTTTTTGTGGCATTTTTTGGAAACGTGGCGGTTTATTACGCCATTACGTTGTATGGTTTTTTTGCAACGCTTCTTGCTCCTATTTATTTTCCAAGTATTGACCCCAATATTAGCATGATGTCAAGCTTAGGAGCCTTTGCGGCTGGCTTTGTTATGCGTCCCTTAGGAGGGCTTTTCTTTGGCTATATGGGCGATAGATACGGTAGGAAGAGTGCCCTGCTTGCCTCCATACGCCTTATGATTTTTCCAACGCTAATTATTTCTATTTTACCTGCTTATGAAACTATTGGTATTTTTGCCCCTATTTGTTTGCTTGTATGTCGCATGTTGCAAGGTCTATGTGCAGGTGGTGAACACACAGGTTCTGTTATTTTTGTCATAGAACACAGTGATAAAAAAGATTCGTGCCTGAACAGCTCCATATTGACAGCCTCAGGAACTTTGGGGGCCTTTTTAGCGGCAGCAACGGGGGCTTTTTTTACCCTTTCTTCCATGCCTGCCTGGGGGTGGCGTGTGCCGTTTCTTATTGCTGCACTTATGACCATTATTAACTTTTTCCTACGTAGGCGCTTGCAGGAAACGCCAGCTTTTGAAGAAGTTTTAAAAAAACGTGTTGATTTCCACTTTCCCCTACGGTTTATTTTCAAAAACCATTTGCGAAATTTTTTATGTGTGGTTGGAATTGGTTCATTCATCACAATTCCATTGTATATTGTGACAACTTATTTTGGTTCTGTTTTGGGGACAAAAACCCAAATAGGTCATTCGTGTATTATGCTTATTTTTAGCGTCATTATGCTTATTAACACACTTATGCTGCCCTTAATGGGAAGGTTGGCCGACATTTGGGGAGAACGCAAGCTTATGCTTTTGTCGGCAATTTTTATTTTTCTATTGTCCTACCCCTTATTTGTGCTTACCACTCCTGCAACTTTTTTAGGCATTTTGTTTGTTCAAATAGTCATCACGGTGATTAGCCTTGTATTTGTGGCGCCTTCTTCGGCATTTGAATCCACCCTATTCCCAATCCAGGCCCGTTTTACAGCTATTGGATTTGGCTACAGTTTGGGCATAGCCTTATTTGGTGGCTTTGCCCCCTTAGCCTGCCAACTATTGGTCCAATATACTGGACACGACACTATGGCTTCTTTATATTTGGTTTTCGGTTCAGTCCTTGGAATTTTAGGTGTGGTTTTGGCCAAACCCATTGATGATCAGGAAAAACATAATTTTCGTTAGATTTACGTTTTATTAATATTTTTTTGTTTATATGTTTATATAAAGTTTTTTTGTTTTTTTAGCCATGAAAATATTTATTACTTTTGTTTTGATGTTAGTGCCATCAGTTGGAAGCACGGCAGAGTTTCTTGACCTGGAGAGAGAAATTCGCCAACAGTACAGGGCTTTTCAAGCAAAACCAGAGCTGCAAATTGGGGGGATTCACCCAGGAATTGCCTTTTTAAAGCATCTGACTAACCAGTTGGCCCAGTCAACAGACGAGACTGAGGTAAGAAAAATAGCACGCATGGTGCGGGCCATTGTGGGCTCTGGTCTGGGTTTTGGCGGTGTGTCTGAAAAGAAGACTCTTCCAGAGGAAAATCAAATAATGTTAAATGCCATTCAGGTGGCTGAACAGGTTCGTCCTCCTAGAATGATTCACCAAGAATTCGATGATTATTCCATCAAAGGTCAAAAGGTTCCTAAACACCATCTCCAAAATGTTCAAACTATGGCACGGCGTGTTTACAATTTTGTAGACAATGAACACGTATACGTTGGGGAAGGTTATGGGGAAGGAATCAAGCTTAATAGATTGATAAATTTTTATGCATTTAAAACACCCCGTATTCACCAGACCCGCCCTTATTTTTTTGATCAATGGATGTATCAAAAAAATGATATAGAGTT
This sequence comes from Patescibacteria group bacterium, assembly GCA_044359765.1. Lineage (GTDB taxonomy): Bacteria > Pseudomonadota > Alphaproteobacteria > Paracaedibacterales > CAIULA01 > CAZDVK01. The sequence continues at coordinate 81,113 of JBIKLN010000002.1, forward strand.
TATAAAAAGCCAATCTGATCCAGATGTAATTCTGCAGGCCCTGATGCATTGGCAACCCAGCTGGCCAGAAGCTGAAAAAGCGTATTTGTTAGAAAAAATCAAGTTACTACTACACCCCACTCTTTTGAAAGACCTGGGCCTCCTCTAAAATGAAGTTCAAAACCTTAAACTGTTTAATTTTTAAGTATTAAAAAAAGGGTTTTTTTGAAAGCGTCTTAGGGCTTCAAACGAAAGTGTTGGTGTGGCGTTGGCCACTTGAATCATTTCATTAAGTTTTCCATTGCAGTGCAAAACCGCATCGCATCCCGCATCTATGGCCTTTTGTGCGCGTTCCCCAAAAGTACCTGTTAGGGCCTCCATAGTTAGGCAATCGCTAATTAAAAAGCCATCAAACCCAATGTGTTCCCGTATGACAGATTGTATAAGCGTAGAAGAATGGGTTGCAGGATGTTTTGGGTCTATGCTTTCATAAACCACATGGGCTGTCATACCCCAGGGCGTTGGTAAGGTTCCCAAGCTTTGGCAAATCATTTTAAATGCTAAAAAATCTGTGTTTGCAAGCTCTTCATAAGAGGTTTGAACAACAGGCAGCTCCTTGTGGCTGTCCACAGGCGCTCGGCCATGACCAGGCAAATGTTTAATAACTGGTGTTATGCCAAATTCCTGAAACCCTCTTATAATTTGGCCACATAATAGGGCCACAATTTCGGGCCTGCTTGAAAAGGCCCGGTCCCCAATAATGGGGTCTGCCCCCTCTCGTAAAAGGTCAGCGCATGGGGCACAATTCACTGTGACTCCCACATCTTTTAGTTCGTGTGCTATTTTTGTAGCTAGGGCATAGGTTTGCTCCATAGCTTCCCCAAGGTTATTTTCTGCATGTTCACCAAAGGTATGGGCTGCAGGCAAAGCAGACCAGTTTGGGGGCTTGAGGCGCACAACCCGTCCACCCTCTTGGTCAATTAATATGGGGGCCTTTGGATTTTGAACTGTAGACCGCAAATCTGAAACCAGGCTTCGAACCTGTTCAGGCGTTTGGCAGTTACGCTCAAATAAAATAAAACCTAAGGGATTAGAGCGTGCAAAAAAATACCTCTCCTCATCTGTAAGCTCAGGGCCAGAGCAGCCAAAAATAACAGCTTTGGGAGAGGCTAACACTAATTTGTTCCTACTACAGGCAGGTCTACAACCCGGCATCCCATACCCAACTTGTTGCATTTTGCCACAGCATCTGTTTTGCTGTTAAAAGGTCCTGCTAAAACGCGGAACTTTACATCAGGGCCTGATGTGGCGCGAATAAAGGGAGGGGTTTCCATAAGGTCAGCTTTACGCCCAAGACGGTTGGCTTCTACTGTAGCACTTTCCTTATTAGGCAAAGTTGCCATTTGTATATAAAAGTTTCCAGTTTGGGCAGATGTTTTTTCTGCAGTTTTTGGCCGCTGTTTTTCTTCTGTTTTTGCCATATTTGCAGGGTCGCTAGATACCTGTTGGGGCGAGGGTGTTATTTCCGAAAGACCATTCTGGTGGTGGTTGGGTTGAACATGCACCTGAGGAGGAATGGGCTGAGGGGATTGAGGCACGGATTGAGGCACCCCTTGATGTGTGGCTTCTGTTGGTAAGGGAGGATAGGCATAATATCCCTGCTGAGGGTGCGTAGCAGCTCCTTGATGGGGCTGTTGTTGAACGGGAACATAAACCATGCCATCCGAAGAAACAGGGGCTGGTGTGGGGGCTGAAGGTGCAGCAGGGGCCGCATAAACGTGCTGCATAACACCCGTCTTTGGGTCCACAATTACATAGGTTGGCTGCTGTTGCTGAGGTGCTTGGTGAGGGACTGAGGCATAGGCCGTCGGTGCTGTTGGAACTGGTTGCTCTGTCGGTTGTTCTGGCGGGGGAAGTAAGCGTTCCACAGGTTGTTCTGTACCAGGAGTAATGCGTCCATAAATTAATTTATCTTGGTGAGGAATGGATGCACCACCAGGATTTTCAGGCTTTACCTTAAAAGGACCTGGCTCTGCTTGAATTAAGGCAGGGGCATCAGAATTGGGTTGGCTTACCCACCGGTAGGCAAACCAAAAAATGCCTGCTAGAACAACAAGCCCCGTAATGGCAATTACAAATTTGAAAGGGGAAGGGCGGTCTGGCCAACTTTCTGGGTCTTCACCATTTTGGGTTTCGTCGTCCTGCCAAAAAGACAGTTCTCTCAGGTTTTCTTGGGGATGACGTGTGTTGTATGGAGCTTGATGGGAAGACATATTTCGTGAATCACTGCGCAGAGTTGGGGTGCGATCTTGGTAATAGTCTGCCTCTTCTTGGGGGCGACGGCTGAACAAGCGGGGGTCTTGATTTTCCTCACCATATGAAGGGGTCCTGTTCCCACTGAAAAAAGGGCGATCCTCGTCATAGCGGTCTTTATGGTTATCATACTCTCCGTTTGGGCCAAGGGGTCTGCGACCACTAAAATCAAACTTGGACATAATTAGCGCATCTCCTGAGTAGGGGTAATACCAAACACCAACAATCCACTTGCAATTACATTTTGAACCGCAAGAATGAGGGCAAGTTTGGCGCAAGTTTCCGCTTCATCTTCCACATGAATAAACCTCAACTGGGTTTTTTCCTTACCCTTATTCCAAAGGGCGTGAAATTCCGAAGCCACATCATATAAGTATGTGGCAATCCGATGAGGTTCGCGGCATAACGCTGCCGTTTCTACCTGTTTTGGCCATTCACTTATTATCTTGATCATGGCGAATTCAGCGTCTTCGGTCAAGCGTTCCAAATTAGCATCTTTTAATTTTTCTAAATCCATATGGGGAAATAAGCTTTGGGCATGGCGCAAAACTGAACAAATGCGTGCGTGGGCGTACTGAATATAGAAAATGGGGTTGTCTCGGCTTTGTTCTAAAACTTTTGCAAAGTCAAAGTCAATGGGCATATCCGCATGGCGGGAAATCATCATGAAACGGGTGGCGTCTTTGCCCACACGGTCAATAACATCACGCAGTGTAATGAATGTACCTGCACGTTTGGACATGCGTACAGGTTGACCTTGGTCTAAGAAATTCACCATTTGGTAAACTTTGATATCTATATGGGCTGTGTCTTGGGTAAGGGCCCTAACAGCTGCATGAATACGCTTTATGTATCCTGCATGGTCAGCGCTTAAAATGTTGACCATGTGGGTAAACCCCCGCTGGAGTTTGTTGAGGTGATAGGCAATGTCTCCTGCAAAATAGGTCCATGTACCATCTGATTTTTTAAGGGCTCTGTCCAGTGTGTCGCCGTATGTGGTAGAACGAAACAAGGTTTGGGGCCGCTCTTCCCAATCCTCTACCGTGTGACCCTTGGGTTGTGTTAGAACACCCACATAAACATGGCCCTCATCCTCTAGTATTTGCAAAGCTCGGTCTACAGCACCTTCTTGTACAAGCTTTTCTTCTGACGTATATACGTCCATATGAATGCCCAAAAGCGCTAGGTCCTCTTGAATGTCCTTCATCATGGCATCTACGGCATATTTTCGAAAAAAAGGTAACCAATGAGAGCGGTCAACTTCTAACCACCTCACACCCTCTAACTGGGCTAAATGTTGACCAATGGGGACTAGATAATGGCCACCGTACATGTCGCTTGTGAAATCTTCTGGCTGAACAGATTGACCTAAGGCTTCTTTGTAGCGAAGGTAAACCGAATCTGCTAAGGCGTTAACTTGACCGCCTGCATCATTGATATAGTATTCCCGCGTTACTGCGTAGCCAACCTTGGTTAGTAAGGCTGCAATGGCGTCCCCAAATACGGCATTACGGCCATGGCCTGCATGAAGGGGGCCTGTGGGGTTCACAGATACAAATTCCACATTCACAGGAATATTTTGTCCCAAAGTACTGCTTCCGTAAGATCTTCCTTCTGTTAAAATTTCCACAAGATGTGTGCGCCAGAATTGGGGGGTAAGGGTTAGGTTAATAAATCCAGGTCCAGCAACCTCTGCCTTTGCCACATGGTTTTGAACTTGAAGATGGTCACATAAGAGGGTTGCCACTTCCCTAGGGGTTTTCTGTAGGTGTTTTGCTAAAACCATGGCTCCATTGGTGGCAAGGTCCCCATGGATGGGGTTTCGTGTGGGCTCAAGGGTTATTTTTGAAAAAATATCAAGAATGGGGATGGAAAAAACATGGCATACACTTTGGCAAATCATGTCATGCAGGGGCTTAAAAATATTCATACATCTTTGTTTGTTTGTAAAACCGTAATCATAGTCATACGAAAAAAATGGCTAAAAATCCACCCGCATTTTGATAAAAAAGTGTGAATTTTTTAAAAGAGCACTTGTAAAATAATAAAAAATGTTATTTATTTAAATAGATGGTGTAGATTGTAAGTTGATATGGCTTTTTTTATTTTTTACATGCTAGGTGCGAACTGTTGTTTTGCCGTTTTTTCGTGCCTTACCTTGTTTTCCTGTTTTGCTTTGTGCCCAAGTCCTCTGCATACACCCGAAAATTATGTAAGTTTTGCTGAAGAACGTCCCTCTTTTGATTCGGCTTGTGCAATTATTGATGAAAAAACTGGAATCTCTCAAACGGGTGTTCTCATTACGCCTTCTATTATTGCCACAGCTGCCCATGGAATTGTTGGTATGCTTGGAACTGTAGCAGTGGATACAGACGAGACTACGATTGTTCCCGTTCATTCAGTTTGTGTTTATTTTATTAATAAGGGTGTAAAGTATTGCGCTCAAGTTCAGGCTGTTATGGTAGACAGCCGTTATTTATCAAATACGTGGGGTGGTCAGGCTAAGTACGATATGGCCTTTTTAAAGCTAGAAACTCCAGTTAATCATATTCAGCCTGCATCTTTATTCTCTGATGCTCAAATTAGTGGCGATTTACCCCTATATGTGGCCACATTTGGAAATGGAGATAGGCCCCACAAACCCTTGCAAAAGCGTGCTTTTTCTTTGTGTGAATTGGATGCCTATTATGCAAACGCTTTAGATGGTGATGCCCTTGCCCTATCTCGCTCCATATTATTATCATCTCTTTTTTTTAGTCCGACTCAGTCTTTAAAAGATCCTGGTCCTCAAGGTGACGAATTAGCGCAGCGTACGTATGATGCTAATAAAAACTGGATTAAAAATGGTAAGAAACCCTATGCTTTAGCTTTGCCTGGAACCAGTGGTGCTCCTGTATATGTAACGTTAGTGAAAAATGGGGAGCCAAAAGATTACCTTTTAGGCATTATTACAAGTTTTTCCCATTTGTCAGGTCAACTGCAGGCGCCGTATGGTCAAACAGAGCATGCCTATATTTTAAACGCGCCCCGTGAAAAAATTACAGGTTCTTACCAAACTATTTTGGCCTTATTTTACCAAGAAAACACACAGCGTATTGAAAAACATGGTGGTACTTTTTTTAAAACTTACCAAATGGACCCATTTTTTTTCAAAATGCTAGTAAAGTTAAGTCAAATAAAGGGAGTTAGGCATAATGATAAAAACTTCTTATGAAAAAGGCGTTCAGTCAGAACTTATTGCAAGCACCCTGTTAACGGACAGTGGTTATACGCTTTTAGCGCAACGATATAAAGTTCCTTACGGGGAAATTGACCTTGTGATGGTTCAGGGAGATTCTCTTGTTTTTGTAGAAGTTAAATGCCGAAAAAACTACAGAGATGCGGCTGAGTCTATCACAATGCGACAGCAGGTACGTATTCAGAATGCGGCGGAAGCTTTTATGCAAGAGAATCCAGATTTGGTTCGTAAATGTGCTTTTATTCGGTTTGATGTTGTTTTAATATGCAATTCAAAACCGCCTGTGCATCTTCAAAATGCGTGGCAAGTTGAGGGGTGAATTTTATGAATAGAAATTATGGTTTGTGTTTTTTTGGTCTTTTCTTACTATCGTCTTGTGCACCCATTATTGTGGGGACGGGGGCTTTAGTTGGAACCTTGGCGACCCGTGAAAAGGGTGTGTCTGGTACTTTGTCGGACAGTCAAATGTCTACCCTTTTAAAGACAAAACTATATTCGTTTAATCCAGACCTTCATGCTCAGGTGGGGGTTAATGTGCAAAACTCTGAGGTTTTGTTAACAGGAACTGTACAAGACCCCCAGTGGCAAGTAGAAGCCGAGCGTATTGCTTGGGAGGTTAAGGGTGTCAAACAAGTGGACAACCATATTCAAACAACAGAGGATCCCGAATCAAGTGGTGCTATAAAGGACGCTTGGATTACAACAAAAATGAAAACAACCCTTTTGTTTAAAGAGGCAGTGCGTTCTTTGAACTATAGTATTAAAACGGTAGGTGGTGTTGTTTACGTAATGGGAACGGCCCAAAACCAAGAAGAGCTGGACTATGTAACACAAACAGCTAGCACCATAGACGGTGTTAAAAAAGTAGTGTGCTACGCGCGTTTGAAAGACGATCCAGACGCCTAACAAGTTTTGTAGAGAAATTACACATGAAGCACCACATCATCGGAAGAAGCAAGGAAGAGCTTTTAAACGATTTTCAAGATCTTGCTATTCCAAAGTTTAGAGTTCAGCAGGTGTGGAATTGGCTATATCACCACGGTGTGCGGGATTTTGACAAAATGGCCAATATTTCTCCCGCCTTACGTGCCCAGTTGTCTGAACACTACATTTTAAGGCGTCCCCAAATTGCTGCATCCCAAACTTCAACCGATGGTACGCAAAAGTGGTTGCTTCGTTTCCATGACGGGCAGGAAGCCGAAACTGTCCATATTCCAGAGGTAGATCGTGGAACCTTGTGTATTTCATCTCAGGTAGGGTGTACCCTTACCTGTAAATTTTGCCACACAGGTACGCAAACCTTAGTGCGCAACCTCACGTCTGAAGAAATTGTGGGTCAGATTATGGTGGCCCGGGATGTTTTTGGGGAGTGGCCTACGCCTCAAGGTCAACGTCATGTGAGTAATATTGTGATGATGGGCATGGGGGAGCCTCTGTATAACTATGACAGTGTTTCCAAAGCCCTTAAAATTATAATGGACGAACAGGGCATTTCCCTGTCCAAAAGACGTATTACCTTATCTACCTCTGGTGTGGTTCCCATGATTCGCCAGTGTGGTGAGGAATTAGGGGTTAACCTGGCCATTTCCCTACATGCGGTTCGCAATGAATTGCGCAATGTTTTGGTGCCATTAAATAAAAAGTATCCCCTTGAAGAGTTGCTTCATGCCTGTCGTACCTATCCAGGCTTAAGTACCGCACGGCGCATTACTTTCGAATATGTAATGTTAAAAGACGTTAATGACACAGATGCAGATGCCCGCGAGCTTGTAAAAATTATCCGTGGTATTCCAGCAAAAATTAATCTAATTCCTTTTAATCCCTGGCCTGGAAGTTCTTTTGAGCGTTCCACCCCTAAACGTATTGCTGCCTTTTCTGAAATTGTTTATAGGGCTGGTTATGCATCCCCTGTGCGCACGCCACGGGGTGAAGATATTTTAGCAGCTTGTGGTCAGCTAAAGTCACAAAGCCAACGGATTCCAAAACGTTTGCAGTGCGCCTAACCTTTTGTAAAAAAACACTGTCCTTATGAATTCTTGACAATAGGCGGTGTTTTATGTCTGATTACCATAATAAACATTCATAATTTTTGGACTAGATTTTATGCCATCCCTTGCTTCTTCCCCCTATCGTACCCATACATGTGGTGCTTTGCGTTCTTCCGACGTTGGGCAAACTGTTAAACTATCGGGGTGGGTTCACCGCAAGCGCGACCATGGCAACTTGGTTTTTATTGATTTGCGAGACCATTACGGCATTACCCAGTGTGTTATTGAGCAAGGGGCTCCTGGATTCTCCATCATAGAAACCCTGCGTAATGAAACGGTTATAACCTTGGACGGGGTTGTGTTAGAGCGTTCTGCAGAGGCCATTAACACGAAAATGGACACAGGCCATGTGGAGCTTTCTATCCAACAGGTTCAGGTTCAGTCTGCCCCAGAAGCTCTTCCCATTCAAGTTAATGGTGTGAGTGATTTTCCAGAAGACACCCGCCTAACTTACCGTTTTTTAGATTTGCGTCGTGAAAAGCTACATAACAACATTGTGCTGCGTTCTCAAATTATTGCCTCTTTGCGTCGGCGCATGATTGAGCAGGGGTTTACGGAGTATCAAACCCCTATCCTTACCTCATCATCTCCTGAGGGGGCCCGGGATTTTTTGGTTCCAAGTCGTCTTCATCCAGGTCATTTTTATGCCCTACCTCAGGCGCCGCAGCAATTTAAGCAGCTGTTAATGGTGGCAGGGTTTGACCGTTATTTTCAAATTGCTCCGTGTTTTCGAGACGAGGATGCCCGTGCTGATCGGAGTCCTGGAGAGTTTTATCAATTAGACCTTGAAATGGCCTTTGTAACTCAAGAAGACGTATTTGCCGCTGTGGAGCCAGTTCTAACAGGCACTTTTGAGGAGTTTGCCCATGGGCGTTATGTCAGTTCTTTTCCCTATCAACGGATTCCTTTCCATGAGGCCATGCTGCATTATGGTTCTGATAAGCCTGACTTGCGCAACCCCATTTTGATCCAAGATGTTACCGCAGTTTTTAAAGGGTCTGGTTTTGGTATTTTTGCCAAAGCTATTGACGGTGGGGCAGTGGTCCGTGCGATTCCAGCGCCAGGGGCGTCCAGTCAGCCCCGCAGTTTTTTTGATAAGCTTAATGGTTGGGCACAAGACCAGGGCATGGCAGGCTTGGGGTATATTGTTTTTGACCAAGGTGAGGCCAAGGGCCCCATTGCCAAATTTTTGGATTCAGATCGTCTTCAGCTTCTTCAGTCATTAGCAAACGTTGGGGATAAGGATGGGGTCTTTTTTGTATGTGACCAAGAATCAAAGGCTGCAAAATTTGCAGGAATTGCGCGCAACCGTGTGGGGCAAGATTTGGATATGGTGGAAAAAGATGCCTTCCGTTTTTGCTGGGTTGTAGATTACCCCATGTTTGAACGTAATGAGGATACAGGTGGTATTGAGTTTTCTCATAATCCGTTCTCCATGCCTCAAGGAGGGTTGGAAGCGCTGAATACTCAAGACCCTCTCACAATTAAGGCCTACCAATACGACATTGTGTGTAATGGTGTTGAGCTGTGCAGTGGCGCCATTCGTAATCACTTGCCAGAGGTTATGTATAAGGCCTTTTCCATAGCTGGTTATGGCCCTGAGGTGGTTGAAAATAAGTTTGGTGGTTTATTAAATGCCTTTAAGTATGGCGCCCCCCCTCATGGTGGTTGTGCTCCAGGAGTGGACCGCATTGTTATGCTATTGGCAGATGAACCCAACTTGCGTGAAGTTATTGCTTTCCCCTTGAATCAACAAGCTCAAGATTTGCTTATGCAGGCACCGTCACTCATTGATTCCAGCCGTTTGAAAGAATTACATATTCAAGTCAAAATGCCTGTGAAAGTTTAAGACACAAAGTTGAAGGGGGCCACTATAGCGCAGAACTTTTCATTTGTGTAATGAGGACCGCGTGTATAAGGGGCGCCCTTTAAAATATTAATAATCCACATACACAATATGGGGAAGCATGGCGTTTACATGGTGAAAAATATTCCATCCTACGTTTTTAAAAAAACTGCCACGTTTCCACACACCTGAACAAACTTCACGAAAGGGTTTTGGGTAATCACTTTCAAAGGTAAAAAAAAGCTGCTCGCCCCTATCATTGTAATCTAACCCCTCCATATGGGCATGATAAAGTTGATATAAATCAAATAATAAAAAATTAAAATAAATCATAAACAAAAGTTTGTGGGCTGCAGGTGCTAGTAAAGGCGAACACGGATTTTCTTCTGATAAGCTTA
>JBIKLN010000015.1:0-35507 GCA_044359765.1 Patescibacteria group bacterium
CCCTTGGACTTTCGGCGACGCTGTCTTTCACAGCGTTTATCGTTACTTATGTCAGCATTCTCACTTCTCATACCTCCAGATGCCCTCGCAGGTCATCCTTCACAGGCCTAGAGAACGCTCCGCTACCGCTCCAGGAACTAGGAGTTGGGAATTAGGAGTCAGGAGTTAGGATGAATACAATTACTTCCCTTGCCAACTCTTAATAAGGTTGACAATCATTCTTGCAACTACTTCATAAGCGCTTGACCAATCTTCGAATTGATCTGGGCTAATATAACCTAAATCAATACAATATTGAAGCCAAACACACATTTCGTTGCAACTCCCAACGGCCATACTTAAAAACCGTCGGTATTCGGCTGATGAATATTTCTGCTTCCCAAAACCCTCTGCAATATTCGCACATATGCTCTTACTGCATCGACGCAACTGATCGGCAAGCGATCGCTGCTCAATTTGTGGAAACCCTAATGTCACTTTGTGAATCTCTAAAGATATCTTATAGCTTTTTTTAAAAACCTCTAAGTCTCTAAAAGATTTAACAAAAAACTCTTTCATCAACACATCCTCTCTTGTATTTATCCTAAATCCTAACCCCCAGTTCCTAACTCCTAGTTCCTGGAACCCGTCGCTTCGGTGTATTGCTTGAGCCCCGTTACATTTTCGACGCAGGGCGGCTTGTCTAGACCAGTGAGCTATTACGCTTTCTTTAAAGGATGGCTGCTTCTAAGCCAACCTCCTGGCTGTCTTGGCCTCCCCACTTTCTTTCCCACTTAGCAATAACTTGGGGACCTTAGCGGACGGTTAGGGCTGTTTCCCTTTTCACGATGGAACTTAGCTCCCACCGTGTGTCTGCCGGACTGTGCTTCTTGGTATTCGGAGTTTGATTGGGTGTGGTAGAAGTCGCCTCCCCCTAGCCCAGTCAGTGCTCTACCCCCAAGAGCAATCGTCCAACGCTCTACCTCAATAGATTTCGCGGAGAACCAGCTATTTCCGAGTTTGATTAGCCTTTCACCCCTAACCACAGGTCATCCCCGTCTTTTGCAACAGACGTGGGTTCGGCCCTCCAGTACGTGTTACCGCACCTTCAGCCTGCCCATGGCTAGATCACTCGGTTTCGGGTCTCATGCATGTAACTTCAAACGCCCTATTCAGACTCGGTTTCCCTACGCCTACACCTATCGGCTTAAGCTTGCTACATACACGAACTCGCTGACCCATTATGCAAAAGGTACGCCGTCACGGTTCATCTGATAATTCAGAGCCCGCTCCGACTGCTTGTAGGCACCCAGTTTCAGGTCTATTTCACTCCCCTACTCGGGGTTCTTTTCACCTTTCCCTCACGGTACTTGTTCACTATCGGTCATTGAGGAGTACTTAGGCTTGGAGGGTGGTCCCCCCATGTTCAGACAGGATTTCTCGTGTCCCGCCCTACTCAAGGATACTAAGGCTTTCTACTCATACAGGGCTATCACCTTCTCTGGCTGTGCTTTCCATCACATTCTAATTCTTACCCTAATACCACTGGCCTGGTCCCATTTCGCTCGCCACTACTTTGGGAGTCTCGGTTGATGTCCTTTCCTCTTGGTACTTAGATGTTTCAGTTCCCAAGGTTCGCCTCTTAACCCTATGTATTCAGATTAAGATACCGCACACGCGGTGGGTTCCCCCATTCGGATATCCGCGGATCAAAGGTTGTTCGCACCTCCCCACGGCTTTTCGCAGCGTACCACGTCCTTCTTCGCCTCTCAATGCCAAGGCATCCACTGAATGCCCTTTTGCGCTTGATTTCATCTTTCATCGGATTTTAAATCCCTGGTTCGTCAGCTTCTCTCTTCGGTGCTCATGTATTATTCATACACGGCGCTCCTCGAGATTCAGCTTCCTGCCAGAACTTTAAAATCCTTCGAAATTCTCCTTCGTCTTTTGAACATCTGGTAAACTAAATATACAAAAAACATCAGAGTTACTCAGTCACACCCAAAATAAACGCATTCGCATTCATTCTGAGCATTGTTTTTTTGTGTTGTCAGTGATCGTTTCTTAAAAAAAATTCTAAAAAACAATCCGAAAAAACCATAACTTTACTCTTATCTCTAAAAATAAAGTCTATGCTTTTCGTTATACATTCTTTGATCCCATGTACAGATCTCTCCGCACATACAATCAAAGCGTGTCTACTCTCTATCTATTCACTTGTCAAAAGATCAGTGCACCCTCTCAGGTACACACAAAAAAACCACGACGGTTTCTTCTAGCCTCTCAATCGAGAGACCAAAAAAGAAGATAACATTTCTCATCTTCTTTTCAAGTCCCTAAACCAAACTTTCTTAACCCCACCAAAACTGGTGGAGGCGGACGGGATCGAACCGACGACCTCATGCTTGCAAAGCACGCGCTCTCCCAACTGAGCTACGCCCCCTTTTAGGAGTTAGGACTTAGGAATTGGGAACTAGGAAAAAATCCTAAGTCCTGCCTCCTAACGCCTAATTCCTATATGGTGGGCCAGGGAGGACTTGAACCTCCGACCCCACGCTTATCAAGCGTGTGCTCTAACCAACTGAGCTACTAGCCCGTATTTAGGAATTAGGAGTTGGGAATTAGGAATTAGGATTTTTTCCCAATTCCTAACTCCCAACTCCCACTCCCCATCTGGAATGTTCATGTGGACAGCGTTTTGATGAGCTATTTCAGTTCCCCAAAATAACCCACTTTCTTTTCCTTAGAAAGGAGGTGATCCAGCCGCAGGTTCCCCTACGGCTACCTTGTTACGACTTCACCCCAGTCACTGATCCTACCGTGGTCGGCTGCCTCCTTGCGGTTAGCCCACCGGCTTCAGGTAAAACCAACTCCCATGGTGTGACGGGCAGTGTGTACAAGACCCGGGAACGTATTCACCGTAGCATGCTGATCTACGATTACTAGCGATTCCGACTTCATGTTCTCGAGTTGCAGAGAACAATCCGAACTGAGGTGGCTTTTTTGGATTCGCTCCAGGTCACCCTGTCGCTTCCCTTTGTCACCACCATTGTAGTACGTGTGTAGCCCAGCCCATAAGGGCCATGAGGACTTGACGTCATCCCCACCTTCCTCCGGCTTATCACCGGCAGTTTCGTTAAAGTGCCCAGCCAAACCTGATGGCAACTAACGATGAGGGTTGCGCTCGTTGCGGGACTTAACCCAACATCTCACGACACGAGCTGACGACAGCCATGCAGCACCTGTGTGGACGCCAGCCAAACTGAAGAAGACCATCTCTGGCCCCCATACGTCCCATGTCAAAAGCTGGTAAGGTTCTGCGCGTTGCTTCGAATTAAACCACATACTCCACCGCTTGTGCGGGTCCCCGTCAATTCCTTTGAGTTTTAATCTTGCGACCGTACTCCCCAGGCGGAAAGCTTATTGCGTTTGCGACGACACCGAATGCTTCCGCACCCAACATCTAGCTTTCATCGTTTACAGCGTGGACTACCAGGGTATCTAATCCTGTTTGCTCCCCACGCTTTCGCGCCTTAGCGTCAGTACTAAGCCAGAAAATCGCCTTCGCCACTGGTGTTCTTGCGCATCTCTACGAATTTCACCTCTACACGCGCAATTCCATTTTCCTCTCTTAGCCTCTAGTCAGACAGTATCCAATGCAGTTCCCAGGTTGAGCCCAGGGCTTTCACACCAAACTTATCTAACCGCCTACGCGCCCTTTACGCCCAGTCATTCCGAACAACGCTAGCTCCCTTCGTATTACCGCGGCTGCTGGCACGAAGTTAGCCGGAGCTTATTCGTTAGGTACCGTCATCATCGTCCCTAACAAAAGAGCTTTACAACCCGAAGGCCTTCTTCACTCACGCGGCATTGCTGGATCAGGGTTGCCCCCATTGTCCAATATTCCCCACTGCTGCCTCCCGTAGGAGTCTGGGCCGTGTCTCAGTCCCAGTGTGGCTGATCATCCTCTCAAACCAGCTATAGATCATCGGCTTGGTCAGCCTTTACCTAACCAACTACCTAATCTAACGCGGGCCGCTCCCTCGGCAATAAATCTTTCTCCTTTCGGACGTATTCAGTATTAGCCACCGTTTCCAGTGGTTATCCCAATCCAAGGGGTACGTTCCCACGCGTTACTCACCCGTCTGCCACTATCCATGTGTGCAAGCACACATAAACCGTTCGACTTGCATGTGTTAAGCATGCCGCCAGCGTTCGTTCTGAGCCAGGATCAAACTCTCATGTTTAATCCTTACATCATGCATAAAATGCACAACTCAAATTCTTTTAAAATTAACTAAAAAACGCTTCACAATAACAGATAGCCTGATAATGTAATAAGCGCCAAAACGCCGTCCACATCAACATTCCATTCCGTTCGTGTTTCTTTTTTCTCTATCTATTCAACTTGTATAATGAGCATCTCGGCGTCAAAATTTTCTTCATCAACCGTAAATAAACTTATATAGGTTCCCCAAAAAATCGTCAACACAAAAAATGCGAAAAAACATAACTTTTTCTCATCCCCGAACCATGTTTTTTATTTGCCTGGAGAAAACATCAGAAAAACACTCAAGAACCAAAAAATGCCATGATTTTTGAAAGGCATAGACTCACCAAGCTATCGACTTCATCAACCTTACGAGACAAACCATTTAAATGTTCCTGATTTTCAGCCATTCTTTTCGCCACACACTTGGCAAAAGACATATTCACCCCCTGGTTATTGGCTAATATATGGGCAATATGTTCCTTTTTCACCTCGTACAATATGACATTTGAACCAGTCACCACAGTTGCCTTACGTCTTTCCCCCATCATTAGTGACATTTCACCAAAAAAATCACCTGGATCTATAACATTCACCATGGAACTCTGTTGATTTTCATCATCCACATGAACTGTGCAAAAACCTTGCCGCAAAATAAAAAGGGAATCCCCCTCATCACCTTGTTTAATAATTACTGAATTTGATGGATAAGAGCATAAACTCATGTTTTTCAACAGAAACTCCCGCTCATCCACACTCAGATCATCAAAAATATTGATTCTTTCTAATAAAATTTTTCGTAACATAAACTCTCCACGCCGAAGCTCTGACACTTTATCGCCCCACACCATGGAAACATTTGAATCATAGAATTGCATACCCGAAGCGCCAACATGGCTCAAAACCGCCATATTAACAAAGCTTTTCATTTTGCTAGGACTCACTTTTGGCGGCATAGCGTACGCATTTTCCCCATAATAATAAACAACAACCTTCATACCCGTATTGTGAGATATGCTTGAGCAACGAAAAATGGGGCTTGGACTGTTTAAAATATACCCCCTAGCAGCAACGGACAGAAAGGCATTTTTCAGAATTTCTGTCACAAACTTATAATCTTCATTGGGTGAGAAAAAGTACGACACCTCAAACTCAGAAATCGCCCCTGCGGAAGAGTAGTTAACAACAACGTTTCCACTAATAATGTTATTGGGGATCATAATGTTCCACCCAGACTCATCCAACAAAGTCACCATACGCCAGCTAATTTTAGTTACGTTTCCGCTGAAGGAGGAAGAGCCTACCTTAACTGCCACGTAATCACTTACCTTAAAAGCGCTATCAATATTCAGCGATATACCAGAAAAGGCATCCAAAACCAGTCTTTGCACACCAAAACCAATGATAAGACCAAGACCGCCCAGTGTGGTTAGAATGGCAACGACAGACTGGGATGAAACTTTATTGGCTATAAAAAGAACGGATACAAAATAAATGAATATAGAACTTAGCTGAAAAACAAGAACGGGCATTTTCCTTTTCAGAAGCTGGTGAACGAGAAAGTCCCACACAAGAACATATAAAAGAACATTCACACTATAGGCAACCAGTAGAACATGCACACACAAAACAATTGTTTCAATTTTTAGGGAAACCCCCAAAACATTCATAGACGGGTTACCGTAAAAATGCTGAAAAACAGAAAGGCAAAAATACGTTAACCCAACAAAAAGAACTAATTTTAGAATTTTCCCATACTGCAAAACTGAAAAAGCCCATTTATGACATGCCTCATACCTTCAAAGTACCCACTTAGGACTTAAAAAAAAGTTAAAATTACACAGCTTATAAAGAAAAACAGAAAATACACCATTGAGTCGCAAGAAAATGACATGCACAATGTTTATAGAGATCTAATTTTACAAAGCATGCTGGATGAACCTTCATCAATACATAAAGTCGAAAATTACGTTTCTTGTTCCCCATGAAAGATCTACCCTTTTGTGCCTTATTCTAACAGGAGTAGCAGGAGGCATTCCCTTTATGATGATTGCTTCAACCTTGGCCATATGGCTTTTGGAACATAATTTTAATGCACAAGATATTGGATTTTTGTCTTTAGCCAGCATGCCTTATGTTTGCAAATTTTTATATGCGCCATTTATTGACACGGTAAGCCTTCCTATTTTTACAAAACTGCCACCCATCAAAAGGTTTGGGGTGGTTTCCTTATGTTGTTTGGTGTGTTTATTTTTAGCCCTATCCTGCATTAACCCATCAAAAAATTTCTTAACAATGACAGTTATTATTTTCCTGATTAGTTTCTTTTCCGCCGCTTATGAGGTTTTTCTAGACGTTCTTCGAATTTATGCGCTCAAGCCAATTTTTATCGCCAGTGGCGCCACAGCACAAGTGGTTGGGTTTAGAATCGGCATGATTTTGTCAGGTGTCTGCAGCATTTTTTTGTCCATGATTATAGGATGGGGCGGAGCCTACACCTTTATGGCTTTATGCTGTGCCGCTGGTATTTGGGGCGTACTCCACACTCCAGAATCTCACTTTCCAAAAGAAAGCAGCTTACTTAAAAAGAAGCCAAAAGGCTATTTTAAAATTTTCTTTTATACAACCATTAAAAGCCTCTTTCTTATACCGAAACTACCCAGTCTTCTTGCTTTTATTTTTACTTTAAAAATTGCAAGTTCTGTCATCTTAAGTATGGGGGCACCTTTTTTTATATCCTTAGGATTTTCAAAATTTGAATTCGCATCCCTAACGAAAGGATACGGCATAAGCATGGCTTTACTGGGCGCCTATGTGGGAGGTGTTGTTTCAAACAAGCAAAGCATTCTAACATGCATCCGTTTTTCGGTTGCCTTGCAAATTTTAGGGTGTTTTTTGTTTTACCTATTAACTTATGGGGGGAATCAACAGCTTGCACTGCCTGTTGTCGCCATTAGTTTAGAAAGTTTTTCATCAGGCATGATGTCAGTTGGGTATATTAGCTACTTATCCCTATTCGCCAAGAAACCTCATGTTTCAAGCCATTTTACCCTACTTTATTCCGTCGGATCTTTGTCCAGAATTGTTTCATCTATGATTGCTGGTTTTTTATCCGTGCGCTATGGCTGGCAATTCCTGTTTCTCATAACGGCCACAACTTTAATACCTACACTTTATTACACAAAAAAACTGAATGCTGGAAGCATAGCTGCGACTGGACCTGCTTGAGGGCAAAACCACCCGAACTTATACAATTTTTCTTACCAATCTTGACTAAGAAAAGATAGAGTTGTATAGTTTCTTAGTATGGAAGTTTAAGAAAAGATAAGCTGTGGATCGAATTGGAAAATATGTTACGCAGAAAATTTCTGGGGAACCTTATCAGGCATACGTTCCTCAAAAGTTGCCACCAACACCCCCTATAGATCTTGTCAGGCTATACCCCCATCTTGAAAAAGCGACGTGTGCTTTGGCCAAATTAAGCAGCGTTCATAAAAAAATTCCAAACACCGCGCTTTTTATTTACATGTATGTGCGTAAAGAGGCGCTCCTTTCAAGTCAGATTGAGGGGACGCAAAGTTCCTTTTCAGATCTCATGCTATTTGAGAACCATGAAAAGCCTGAGGTTGCCATTGAGGACGTGGAGGAGGTATCTAATTACGTCAAAGCCATAAACTATGGATTAGAGCGCTTAAAGGGTGGGTTTCCTCTATCACTCAGGCTTCTAAAGGAAATACATGGCGTTCTGCTTTCAGGCGGAAGAGGTTCCAGCAAATTACCTGGAGAATTCAGGAGATCGCAAAATTGGATTGGGGGCACCAGACCAGGCAACGCCCTTTTTGTTCCCCCTCCAGTAGATTATTTGGATGAGTGTCTGAGCGACTTTGAACGATTTCTTCACGATGAAAACATGCCAGTACTTATAAAAGCAGGTCTAGCCCACATTCAGTTCGAAACAATACACCCCTTCTTGGACGGCAATGGTCGGCTTGGCAGACTATTGATAACTTTGCTTTTGCATGCAAATGGCTTGCTTGATGAACCCATTCTATACCTAAGCCTTTACCTTAAAAAAAATCGCCATACGTATTATGGACTGCTGCAAGAAGTGAGGGAACGGGGATCTTTTGAAACATGGCTAGAATTTTTTCTAATTGGCGTATACCAATCTTCAGAACAAGCCATTCAAACAGCTGAAGCCATTAACGATCTTTTTGCAAAAGACATGGAAAAAATATGTGCCTTAGGACGGGCCAGGTTCTCATGTGAGCAAACGCTTGAATACATGAAACGCCTACCCCAAGTTACAGTCCAAAGACTTGCCAAAGAATTGCAAATGACAGCACCAACCGCCAGAAGCGCCCTGAAGCACATGGAATCTATTGGTATAGTGGAAGAGATAAGCGGCAAGAAACGTGATAAGGTTTATATCTATCGCACATATTTAGATATTTTAGAAGATGGCGCTGAACCATTTTCCACATAACATAGCGTGAAATTTTCAGAAATTCCGCCCTTTGTTTTGTAAGAAAAAGAAATTGTTGTATTTTTTGATGAATTTATAGAAAAATATCACTTACCTTACATTATAAACAAAAAAATATGCCACTTTTCAGAATTATAATTATTTTTATCATTTTTTTTACAAAAAACTTATATAGCATGGCTGGTGACCGTGCCTCTGCTATGGAGCTGACGGATGAAGAGATACGTGGGGTTTTTGGAGTAAAAAGACTCCCTGAAGATTCTGGAACTTGTAGTTTATTTAACGCACCTTTCCCCGTAAAGGAGAGCGTTATAAATAAAATAATGCCTGTCTTATTTGAACGATTTATCAAACTTTTAAATCAAAATATAATTAAAGACACTAAATCCACAAATCAAAAAATGAGCCCAAAAATATATGAAGAAATGAGACCTATTATTGATGATATATTTCCTAGATGCGCTCGTCATACTAATATTTTTTCTGGATATTTTGACCATCCTGGACATAAGCCTGATCAATTTCAAATCGTTGAAATTGAAAAAACAGGAGATAACTTTAAAGAACAAAACTTCTTCAAAATAGTATCTGGAGAAATAAAAAAAGTGACCCCCAGGGGAGAAGCGTCTGACCCATTCAAAACAGATTTTCAATTTTTAGAATTCACTACTGATTTAATGGTTGTTGATTTTTTTTATGGGTTTTTAATAGATTTTTGGGACATACTGACAAAAGAAAATGGAGATCTTAGTGACCCACGTCCTAAAAATTTTACAATGGAGAATTTTTCAGGACTTACCCCTGAAAATGTAAGAGACAGTGAAGTTTATAAAGAAATCACCAAGCTTATAAGAATTTATTATAGATTGAGCAAGTCTGGGAACAATTCTGTTCCAGCCATCCTCTCTGAATGCATGAGAAAGATAGGGGGCTCAGATACTTTTTATATTACATGGGAAAATTTTACTTTTATGGGCGAAGAAATGATCTTTGATGAAATACTTGGGTGTGATTCAGAAGAAAAACTCAGGAACTTCAACGACAGATTTAACGAAGCCATGAATATGTGCCGTATTGCAGGGGCAAGAAATTGTGCCATTACTGCCATTGCCCCATATATGAAACGACTTTTTTGGCATGAAGAGTCCAAAAAATTCATGATACGGAAACCTACTAAGGCACGCGCTGCTGATACACCTAAGATGACAAAAAAAGAGCTAGAAGAGGCAGAGGCAGCGGCGGCGGCAGCAACGGCAGAATTAATGGCAATGTGCGGCAATGATACGCCAACAGGAAAGAATGCGTCACCAGCGAGTGGAAAAAAGAAAAGCACAGGAAAAAGAAAACCATCAGAAGCTAGAGCGGGCGCAGGGGATGGAACTGCTTCTACGCCTGTTTCTGCGCCTGTTCCTACTCCTCTTCCTATTCCTGTTTCTAAACCATCTGCTGTCCTCACCATAGAAACCGTAGCCGCAGAGGCTATAACCGCAGAATCTAACCCTGCAGCAGGGGCTGGGGCGGGAGATGACACACCCCTTCCCCCACACCCCACCTTAGTTGAGTCTTTCCCAAAAGCGCCAGACGAACGAATGCAAATTTTTCTATTGAATGAACATGTATTCCATACCTTTTTACAGGATCCTGAAATAAAGAACGAAGAGAAACAGGTGGTGGTTGGCCCCTTAATTGCCCACCTAATGGCAATTTCCAATGGGCATCATTTTAACCCTTTTTATAGCCCCTATGTGTATGAAAATTATTATGGACTCTATCTTTTGTATCACACTCCTTACGGTGATATTTACCCCCACCAAAGAGACGCATACGCAACAAGAGCACGACAATACGCCAAAAGGGTGGCTGTGATTGCCTTAAGAAATCCAGATTATTGCTTTGAAACATTCAATTTAAGAACATACACATTCTCAGACGATGAAATAAATCATATTCTCCGATGGGAAACAGAGTAGATTCAAAACCGTGCCAGACCAGCCTTGTGATTAACGAGCTGCAGCACCCTTTGGCCATTCTGAATTCCGCTTGATTATTTTAAAAATAAAACTATATATATGAATAGGTTGTATTATTCATATGTTTTTCAAATGTTTAAAATTATTTTTGTTTTCGCAGTTTTGTTTTGCCAGCATGGTGCATTTGGGTTTGATTCTAGGTTTCATACTAGTTTTAATATTGATGTTGTTAGAAGCCAAATAACAGTCGAGATGGATAAAGGTCCTGTTAATCTTATAAAAACATATTCAACAAGTATCGATCATAATTCTCATAACAAATACGCCCTTGGTTGCCTGCTATCTGGCACAGGCGGAGTGGAAATTTCAGAGGAACGCACAGCCACCCCCGAAGAACAAGACATTATGCTGCACGGTGCCGCTGTGGCCTTTAATGAGATGGCTGAGGAAAGTATTCTTTTATGTTTGAATGGAGTTCATGGCAGGGATTTCACTCCAACACGTGCAGGGCCCAATGTAAACACGCATTACGCCTTTATGCGGGCCTTTGGTTTGGCAGCCTTGATTGCAAAAGTTACAGAAGGTAACCTTTCAGAAGTCGGGAGAAGAGAAAGAATTATCAGTAAAATCATCCAAGATGCTGGGCAGTGTTTTTCAAATGTGGGATATGACCAAGGCGTGAATATTCTGCGTTATTTGCGCAGCTACGCCCATGAAAAAAAGACTAAAAACCGTATTTGGGAAAATTACGAAGAAGGTTTCAACCGTGTTTTGACAGGACTGGTGGCAAATAAACTTGGAGAACCTGGTGCTTGGCACGAACCTGAGCGACACATTGCCACAGATACTTTTCATAAAGGAAAAAATGTGGTTTTTGTGGCCGATTATCATAGTGCTGGCATGGTACCTGATTTTGCCTATACATTGCGGGATGGATCAAGCGTTGTCATTCAAGATGTGAAACCTTCTGAGGAGCTTTCTTATGGAACAACTCCATCTATACGAGCCCACTTTGCTATTTTTCCAGACACTAATAGTGGCAAAACATCAGCTACTGTTGAATTAAAGAACATAACAACTCCTGTTGGGCCTACCCCAGATCGCCACTTGTTAGAACCCGACTTGTTAGACCCCGAAGTTAATATTCATCCAGGAGATAGGGGGCACCCTACATTATCCCCAGCTAATATGGTTATAGATTTTCTTCCCAAAAACCCTACGCCTTCAGAATATGACACAGGCGGCACATACAGCTTTACGTCCCATGTACACCCTCATGGATGGGGAAAGCCTATTGAAACTTTTCATATGCTTTTAAGTGGGCTTGATCTACATAGAAACATGAAGCATTTCCAAGAAATATATCGCCATATGGGTGTAGCAATTTCACAAACAAAAGCTCTCCCAGAGGTTATTTTTAACTTGTATTTTTCAGGGTTCGAAAAACCCCACGTTCAGCAGATGATTGATTTTATAGCTGTCCATCTGCAAGGCCATAGGCCTTAGCCAGTAAAATCAGGGGGTGGTGGGTTGTTATATCTGCGCCCCCTTGGTCTTGACCGTTCTTTTCCATGGTGTTTTCCATACCTTGGCGAATATGATCAGCTGCCAAGGGACATTCCGAAACCACCAGAGAATTTCCGTAAGCTAAAGCTTGCGTTGCCACGGGTTTTCCAATTCGCAAGGCTACCTCAAAATTATCAACCATCATGCCCCAAATGCCCCCATGACCTGAACATCGTTCAATAACTTGAACAGTTGTATCTGGAATGAGGCGTAACACCTCAGCCGCCTTTTGGCCCATATTTTGGGCACGGCTGTGGCAAGAAATATGTACGGTAACGTTTTGCCCCAAAGACTGCAGCCCATCTACCAGCCCATATTTTTTGTGCACATTCATTAGGTATTGGCACACGTCTTGGGTAGCTTGCTGTACGGCCTTAATCACAGGGTCATTAGGCAACAGAAGGGGCCATTCCTGCTTTATCATCAGCGCACAGGACGGCACCATGGCAATAACACCATACCCCTGCTCCACCCAAGGCAGCAGCTGCTCCGCAATTAAGTGAGCGTTCCTAACCACCTTTTCAATATTTCCCTGTTCCAACATGGGCATACCACAACAGGCTGGGTAAACAACCTGAGTTTCAATACCGTTATGGGCCAAAATAGCCTGGGCCGCCTTCCCCAGGTGGGGGTTATTGTAGTTACAGCTACATGTGGCAAACAACACAGCCTTCTGTCCGTAGGCAGGGGCCTGTTTGTTGGGTGTAAAAACCTGTTCCTTTGCCTGCTGCACCCAGGTCTTTGGGTGAAACTTGGGAACTGCCGCCTTTCTATGAATTCCCACCACCTTTTCAACCAAGGGACGCATCAGCTTGTTGTTTTCTTCCATAGCCCAGTTAGCCACAGGCGCCACTGCCCCTGCCAGTTTTGCGTTCCGGTCCACCTTGGCCAATTCGCCCGCTATTTTAGGTGCCTTTCCAGTTGTGTGTTCGTAATGGCGGTAACGCAGCATTAAGTGGGGAAAATCAATGTCAAATTCGTGGGGTGGGACATAGGGGCACTTGTTTGAAAAACACATGTCGCATAAGGTACACCCATCAACTACGCTTTTGAAATCAGCACTATCAACGGTGTCAAGCTCTCCTGATGGGCTTGCATCTATCAAATCAAACAACCGTGGAAAACTGTCGCACAAATTGAAACAGCGGCGGCAGCCATGGCACACGTCAAACACGCGCCGCAATTCAGCATCTATAGACTGGGGGTCCACATAGTCAGGGTTTTCCCAATCTATCACATGCCGTTCAGGGGCTTCTAGGCTGCCCTCGCGATACTTTTTAGGCAAGAGTTTCTAAAGCCCGTTGAAAACGCCCTGCATGGGATTTTTCAGCCTTGGCCAAAACTTCAAACCAATCGGCAATTTCTAAAAACCCCTCTTCCCGTGCAGCCTTAGCCATGCTGGGATACATGTCTGTGTATTCATGAGTTTCCCCAGCCACAGCGGCCTTTAGGTTGTCAACCGTAGACCCAATGGGAAGACCTGTTGCTGGGTCACCCACAGCCTCTAGAAATTCCAAATGCCCATGGGCGTGGCCTGTTTCGCCTTCAGCTGTAGACCGAAAAACAGCAGCCACGTCATTATAGCCCTCAATATCTGCCTTTTGTGCGAAATACAAATAACGACGATTTGCCTGCGATTCACCAGCAAAAGCTTCTTTTAAATTTTGTTCTGTACGCGAACCCTTCAGTGTAGTCATGATGTTTTCCTTGTGAAGTAAAAATTGTATGCTCACTATGCAAATAGCTGGCCTTTTGGTCAATAGGCAATTGCTTTTTGATTGATTCCTGAAGAGCCACCCAAAAGCCGAAGAAGGTCTGTTTTTATTAAAATTTTAGTAGAATTGATGATGTTTGAAGTTTTATACTGCCATGAAGTAGAACGTTTCACCTTTCAAGGAGCATTAGCTTTATGAACATTTCAACGAAGGTTTTTTTGTATTTTGGGGTCGCATTGTGTGTTTCAACTGATATGGCTGTGGCCATGTCCCATCTTTCCCAGCAAACATGGAGAGGAGAGCCAGCTACACGGGGTAGAGGGCGTGGTACTCATCAGAGGCAAGTCCCCCGTACAGATAGTGGTGATTTTCCATCTCTGAAAGCAGCGCTTGCAGAAAAACCTGGACAAGTCCTTATGGCATCTGCTACAGATGCACCAACTGCAGGTGCCCCTGCTGCTGCCATGCAGCCTTTACCGCCATCCCCACACATTCCAGACGTCTTAGAGGTTTTACAAACAAGAAACTTGCTTACAGAAAAAGCAACAAACTTGGGATATTCTCAACTTCTTGATGCCTCATCACCAGAAACTACTCAAGAATTAGCTGAAACTATTCTTGGGCGGACTTTTGCAGATAACAATGAACAACGCTCTGAAGCTTCTGCTAAAATTCCTTTCACTTTAACAGATCCTGCTTTTCTTCATATTGCGCCCCATACAGATGGTTCAGAGGGCTTAGATTCATTCAATTGCCATGTTGTTAAGGGGGCTTTAATTTTTGAGGCAACGGCACAACAAGAAAATGACGATGTATTTATCAGGGATGGGCTAAAGCGTATTTTAGAGGCACAAAAGGAAGAGCTAAGCCTTGCTGAAGGAATCAAAAAATCTACGGAAGAAGTGAGTGAATCTCAAAAAAGAGAATTAGCTACTAAGCAGCAACGTGTTCTTCTGGAGAAAAAAAGGCTGGAGTTTGCCCTGTTTCATCTGAGCATGGTAAGAGGCTACATTGTGCACGCATCTTCTGAAGCACAAACTCTTGAATCAAAAGATGATATAACAGCTGGGGATAGGGCTAGAGCGCTTCAATTGAGGGAGTCATCTCGTTATCTTTATGAAATAATGCACGCTTTGTACGACTATGAGCGCAGTAGAATCGCAGGAATAACTGAAAGGCTTTGGGCTCATGGAGAGTCGAAAACACGTTATGAAGAGGTTTTTCATGAAATAGCAAATCATGCTCGTTTTTCTATTGATGCTGCTTACTTACATGAAAAACCAGACTTTGTTAAGCTTCTCGAAAAACTTTTCTATCAACAAAAGGCGCCTCAATTGGTAGAAGCATTAACAAAAGGTCGGATTCGCTTTGGCGATTCTGCACGAGGTGGGGAAGCTTCTGCTGCAGGGGCAGGCGCAGGCGCAGGCCCAGGCGCACCAGATTCAGCGCCTTCTGGTTCTTATCCCAGTAACTGGAGTTCTTGGCTATGGGGAGGAAGCGCCACAGCTGATATAGCTGGAACAAAATAAGCGTCTAAACCTTGAACATCCGTCAGCAAAGCCTTATGGTAATTTCATGTGAAAAATAAGGGTATTTAGCATGGAAAAAACAAAAGTACTAATCATTGGGGCTGGACCCGCGGGCTACACGGCTGCCATTTATGCAGCGCGGGCTAATTTGGACCCTATCCAGGTGTTAGGGCTTCAGCCAGGGGGCCAGTTGATGATTACAACAGATGTGGAAAATTACCCAGGCTTTGCTGACCCCATACAGGGTCCTTGGCTCATGGAACAAATGCGTGCACAAGCCCAGCATGTGGGTGTGCGCATGATTGAAGATGTGGTAACCCAGGTTGATTTTTCTACGCGCCCCTTTTTGTGTGCCCTAGACGATGGTAGGGAAATAGAAGCCCATTCTATTATCCTGGCCACAGGGGCCCAGGCCAAGTGGTTGGGTATTCCAAGCGAGGAAACCTATCGTGGGTTTGGTGTTTCAGCTTGCGCCACCTGTGATGGGTTTTTCTTTCGAGGTAAGCCTGTTGTTGTTATTGGGGGCGGTAATTCTGCCGTAGAAGAAGCCATTTACATGACCAACCACGCATCCCATGTAACATTGATTCATCGTCGTGACAGTTTGCGTGCAGAAAAAATAGCCCAGGACCGTCTGTTTAAAAACCCAAAAATTTCCGTAATTTGGAACAACGTTGTAGATGAAATTTTGGGTGAAGATTCCCCCCGTTGTGTAAAGGCTCTGCGGTTGAAACATGTGGTAACGGGGGAGGAAACTATTTTCCCAACCGAAGGGGTTTTTGTAGCCATTGGCCACACCCCCATGAGCGACCTTGTGAAAGGTAAGCTGGACTTAGACAGCGAGGGGTATATTCTGACAAAGCCAGGCAGCACGGTTACATCTGTTCCTGGTGTGTTTGCAGCTGGTGACGTGCAAGACAAAATTTTCAGGCAGGCTGTAACCGCTGCGGGCCAAGGGTGCATGGCAGCCCTTGAGGCTGAACGTTTTTTGAGCCATTAATCAATGACAACGCAGACCTTTTTTGTAAACAGGCAAACCCTTTGCTGAAAACTGTAAGAAAGGAGCAAAAATAAAAGGCCCTTTAATGCCAAATCCTGGCAAATTTGTATGTCTAGCATCATACCAACACATCCTGTTTTGTTAAGATATATAATGAATAATTTAGGTCAATAAAGTTAAAATAAGGTTAACAACGGATAGATCATTCCAATGAATAGGACCTACAATTCTCCCCATTTCACAGCCTTTTTTGTCAATAAATAAGGTTGTTGGAATACCTGATATTTTTAAGCGTGCTGAGGCGCCATTTGGGTCCTTCATGATTTGAAGAGTGCTAATACCCTTGTTTTTAAAGAATGCCTGAATAGATTCGGGCGATGTTTGGTCTGACACAACAGCAAGGTTAGTAATGTTAGCAGCTTTTCCAGCAAAACGGTCGTAGCTGGGCAGTTCCTGCACGCACGGGCCACACCACGTGGCCCAAAAATGAAGAATCACAAACTTTCCAGCGTAATCAGAAATTTTCTTTTCTTCTTTTTTTAAAGAATTACCCTCAGGTGTGTACACATGGAAGGTAAGATCACTTAGGTTTTTTTTATCATCTGACGGAATATACCCCAGTTCAAGAAGGGTTAGGGGGGCCTCTTCCTCCTTCTTTGGCGACGCATGGGAAAACATCTGATAAACCAAAACAAAACAAACAGCTACGGAAAAACTAATCCAAAAATGACGGGGGATCATAACTTACATCCTACTTATTAAAAAAGGTTTCAATTTTGCTTTTATAACTACCCACTTGCAATAAATGATAAAACAAATTTCGTTCCATAGCCATTCCTGCTGATAGGGGCAGATCACCCCCCTCCATAATGCTTTTTTTGATAGCCTGCAGGGCATGAAGACCAAATGTACTGATTTTTTTAGCCATCTCTAGCCCGTGCTGCAAATAATTGGAATGTACCTGGTTCACAATGCCTGCAAGAAAAGCCTCATGGGCTGTTAAACGATTTCCCGTTAGGCATAATTCTAAAGCCTTCCCCTGCCCTACACGTCTGGCCAAACGTTGCGTTCCCCCACCACCTGGCAGCAAGTCTAATGTAACTTCGGGAAACCCAAAAACGGCAGTTTCACTGGCAATAATAATATCCCCCATGAGGGCAAGCTCGAACCCACCGCCCAAAACGTACCCAGAGGCAGCTACAATAGATGGTTTGGAAAAAAAACTTAGGCGCTGCCAGGGAGTTATAAAATCATTTTCAGGGAATGTTTCTGGTTGAACATCACGCAGTTCTTTTAAATCAGCCCCTGCAGAGAAAACATGTTCGTTTCCCGTTAACACCATGCAACGAATATGGGGCGATTCTTCGCATATTTGAATATGGGCGTTAAGTTCAGAAATAAGCTGCTTTGATAGGACGTTAGACTTGCCATCTTGAAGCCGAATAAGGGCCACGTGATCAAACGGGTATTCTATGCCTACCAAAGCCACCTATTTTATTTCCTAACTCTTAGGAATTATCCGCAATAATGCGGCCACGGTCTCTGCCGCCTTGAATCACAAGAACTTTTTGACCTACGGCTAGTTTGGGTTCAGCACCTTGGGCAATTGTTATTAAATCTCCCCGATCTAGCTGAACTTGATATTCAAACCCTTCCTGTTCTGTCATTTTTTGTTCCAAGAAATGGCCCGCCGCACCTGCTGCCAAACCACCTAAGGTTCCGCCTAGAATACGCCCCTTACCATTTCCGATAGTAGATCCAAGCAATGCGCCTGAGGCCCCACCAATCACAGCACCTGCCCCAAGCTTACCATCACTACCGTTAATAGTAATGGGACGCATGGCTGCAACTTTTCCCTTTAATGTGGTGCTGATTTCACCAACACCACGGGCGCTGTAATCGCTGCCACCAAGTTTAGGCGCACAAGAACTTAGAAATAAAGAGCCCGTTAAGGCAACAACAACTGATAAACTTTTTTTCATAAAACTATCCTCACAAGAAAACCTGGCACCATAGTAATTTATTCAAAAGCTTGTGGCAAACATGAATTTTTCCTGTAATGACATTTTGATAGGTTTTTTAGTTGCTGATAGAAATTCCCCCCTCTGTTGCAGACAAAGCTACGGCAGAACCGTCTTTTATTTCGCCTGACAAAATTTTAAGAGACATGGGGTCTTGTACATTTCGCTGAATCACACGCCTAAGAGGACGGGCGCCATACACAGGGTCGTACCCTGTTCTTGTTAACCACTCCAGGGCTTTGTGGTCCCAGGTTAGGCTTATGTGGCGGTCTTCCAAACGTTTGGCCAAATCTTTTAACTGCAAAGCCACAATGGTATGCATGTGAACCTGCTGCAAGGGGTTGAAAATAACAATATCATCCAAACGGTTCAAAAATTCGGGACGAAAGGCCTGGCGCACAGCCTCCATTATCTCGTCACGCACTTTTGGGGAAATGGTAGCGTCTCCTTCCTGCATGGCAAAAGCATGAGCCCCAAGATTAGAGGTTAGAACAATAATGGTATTTTTAAAGTTCACCGTACGGCCCTGGCCATCGGTCAAGCGACCGTCGTCCAATACCTGCAACAACAGGTTAAACACATCCCTATGGGCCTTCTCCACCTCATCAAACAAAACAACACTATAGGGTCGGCGACGCACGGCTTCTGTTAGTTCGCCCCCCTGTTCATACCCCACATACCCAGGGGGTGCCCCAATAAGCCTAGAAACGGCATGCTTTTCCATATACTCAGACATATCAATACGCACCATGCTGTTGGGGTCATCAAATAAGAATTCAGCCAACGCCTTGGTAAGTTCCGTTTTTCCAACACCTGTGGGCCCTAAAAACAAAAAGGACCCCATGGGGCGGTTCGGGTCCTGCAGCCCAGCCCGAGACCGTCGCACTGCGTTACTAATGGCCATAATAGCGTCTTCCTGGCCAACAACACGCCCCCCCAGATGGTCTTCCATATGTAATAGTTTTTCCCGCTCACCCGTCATCATTTTTTCAACTGGTATGCCTGTCCACCGTGAAATAATCAGGGCAATATCCCCTTCGGTCACTTCTTCCTTCATAGATTTTTGGGGGGCATTTTCCTGCAAATCTGCCAATCTTTTTTCAATGTCTGGAATGTGGCCATACATAATTTCGCCCGCACGACCCAAATTCCCAAGGCGCTGGGCTTTTTCCAGCTCTAGGCGCTGTAGGTCAAGCTGTTCCTTCAGTTTGCGAACCTCGTCCAAGGACTGCTTATCTTGTTTCCACAAAAGGGACAAGTCACGCTGCTTTTCTTCTAAAGCCCCCAACTCCTCCTCAAGTTTTGCAAGGCGATCTTTCGACGCCACATCCGTTTCTTTTTTTAGGGCCTCCCGCTCAATTTTCAGCTGAATAATGCGACGGTCCAATTCGTCAATTTCTTCGGGTTTAGAATCCACAATCATGCGCAGGCGGCTGGCGGCCTCATCCATTAAGTCAATGGCTTTGTCGGGCAAAAAACGGTCTGTAATGTAACGGTTAGAATACACACAGGCAGCTACAATGGCACTGTCACTAATGCGGATACCGTGGTGCAGTTCATACTTTTCCTTCAATCCACGCAAAATAGAAATAGAATCCTCAACCGTTGGCTCATCCACAAGAATGGCCTGAAAACGACGTGCAAGGGCTGGGTCCTTCTCAATATACTGACGGTATTCGTCCAAAGTTGTGGCACCAACGCAATGCAATTCTCCACGGGCCAACGCAGGCTTTAACATGTTAGAAGCATCCATAGAACCATCGCCTTTTCCTGCGCCCACAAGGGTGTGAAGTTCGTCAATAAACAACACAATTTCCCCTGATGCATGGGTAATTTCTGCCAGAACGGCCTTCAGGCGCTCCTCAAATTCCCCGCGGAATTTAGCACCAGCCACAAGGGCCCCCAAGTCTAAAGACATAAGGCGCGTATCTTTTAGGGTTTCAGGAACATCACCCTTCACAATGCGCTGAGCCAACCCTTCTGCAATGGCCGTTTTCCCAACGCCTGGTTCCCCAATTAACACAGGATTATTTTTTGTGCGCCTTGATAAGACCTGCATGGTGCGACGCACTTCCTCATCGCGCCCAATAACGGGGTCCAACTTACCCTCGCGGGCCAGTTTGGTCAGGTCACGGGCGTATTTATTCAAGGCATCGAAATTTTCTTCAGACGTGGGTGAATCAACCCGTGGGCTTTTGCGCAACATACGAAGGGCCTCATTTAATTTTTGGACAGATACGCCACATTTTTCAAACACCCCTTTGGTAGGGGGCGTAATGCATAAAGATAACAAAAGGGTGTCGACGCTAACAAATTTTTCATTTTGCTTATTGGCAGCCTGTTCGGCCGCCTCGAAAACCCGTGCTAATTCAGGGCTTAGGTAAATTTGTCCTGTGGCGCCTGTAACGTTTGGAAGTTTCTTAAGCTCTTCCGCCACAAGAAATCGCAATTGGTTTGAGTTGGCCTCACACTGTTCTAAAAGCTTATGGGCCATACCACCAGGCTCCTCTAATAAGGCCTGAAGAACGTGAAACGGGGTAAACTGCTGATGACCACTTGCCAAAGCCGTGGTTTGGGCGCTTTGTAGAAAAGTTTGAACTTTTTGTGTATAGCGTTCTACATTCATGTAACACCTCTAGAAACAATAGGTTGCTTCGTCCACATTCTGTCTAATTCTTTTTCTTTAGGCAAGGTGAATTTCTCATATTGTTGTCTGTACTTTTTTAGGGTATTTTATGGTGGATTTTTAATTAAAGAAGGTGTTCTTATGTTTGTTGTTGCTGCACTGTATAAATTTGCTGATCTGCCAGATTGCAAAAATATTCAAAGCCAACTGAAAGAGCTGTGTATGCACCACAACATTAAGGGAACCCTTATTGTGGCCCAAGAAGGTATTAACGGAACCGTAGCTGGAAACCGTGACGCCATTGACGCCCTGAATGCTTTTCTTCAAAAAGATGACCGTTTTCATAATTTGGAATACAAGGAATCTTTCGCCCATAAAAACCCCTTCTACCGCATGAAGGTGCGTTTAAAGAAAGAAATTGTAACCTTAGGCATAAACGGCGTAAATGCCGCCAAAGAAGCGGGCATTTATGTGGAACCTGAAGAATGGAATGCTATTATCCAAGACCCAGACGTCATTTTAATTGATACACGCAATGACTATGAAGTGGCTATTGGTACGTTCAAAGGTGCTATTGACCCAAAAACCACCTGTTTTACGGAATTTCCCAAATACGTGCGTGAAAATTTGGACCCCAAGAAAAACAAGAAGGTTGCCATGATGTGCACAGGGGGCATTCGGTGTGAAAAAGCATCGGCATTTATGTTGAAAGAAGGGTTTGAAACAGTTTACCACCTTAAAGGTGGAATTTTGAAGTATTTAGAAAATATACCGCAGGAAAAAAGCCTGTGGGAAGGTGACTGTTTTGTGTTTGACCAGCGGGTATCTGTAAAGCATGGCCTTCAATTGGGGGACCACACCCTGTGTTATGGGTGCCGCCAGCCCTTGTCGCATGCAGACACAAAGTCTGATAAATTTCAGCTGGGTGTGTCGTGCCCCTATTGCTTTGACAGGCTAAAACCAGAACGCCGTAAGAACCTAGAACAACGCCAGCGACAGGTGGAAATTGCAGCATCACGCCACAGTCAACATATTGGTGTGCCCCGCCCTCCCCGTCCCCAAAATTAAAAAATAAAAATAAACGGCCTTTTACTTTTTGTTAACAATATAAAGCTATCATAAAAATATAAAAAATTTTTTGATGGTAAAAAAATATGAAAAGGACGTTTTTATTATTAAGTACCCTTATGGGGTTTGTGTACACCGAAGCGCAAGGCATGGAAATGGGCAGCCCTCAGTCTGCTAAGCAAGGAAGTAGTGATACAGATGATGGTGGTTTAGGCATGAGTGGTGCTGGCGCTGGTGGTGGTGTTAAAGTAATAAATGATATAATAAGACAGATTGAAGGTAGAGAAATATCGCTTGGAGCGATTATAACTCGCAATGGCAAGGCAGCTGAAAACCCTTTTTGGAAAATTTATATTTCCATACCTAGAGAAGAAGAAGTTTTAAACATTCTAAACACAGTTGTTCCCCACCTTGTTGAAAACAATATTTTTTTCCAAGTACGAGGTCACATAAATGACAGCACTGATAAATTTATTACAGTTTATGCTGATAGTGCCAGTCAGGCAGTGGAATATTGGACACAGTTAAAGAGACTTTTAAGTGGAAAGGAATCGGCTTTAAAGCTGTTGGATTATGAATATGGACTTTATAACACCCATTATGAGGAAAAAAGGCGTGCTTCTTACATGCCTGCTGCACAAAACCTGAAAAAAAATGAGGTTGGTTCTATTTTGGTTGAACAACGCTTTATTCCTGTTGGCGGCATGAATAGGGGCCTTCCTCAAGAAGACTATCAAATGCGCTTAAATTCTCTGATTCAAAATGGTTTGTATGCAGAGGCTGCTGCCACTGTTGTTTTGGGCTATAAGTCAGGGGGCTTAAATCCGCACCTTATGGAGGATGGTCAAAAACTCGGTTTCATCCAAAATATTTTGGCCATAGTTATGGGGATGAAAAATGTCATAGTCACACAAATGCAAGGGAGAGGACTTGACGTGAACAATCATGAGCTTGTTGGAAAACACGTTAGATATAATGCACTAAGAACTTTCCTGCCACCTTCCATGTTTACCCAGAACATATCTCAGGGTGATTGGGAACACGCCCTTGTGTGTGCTGCCATAGCAAGTGCCGCCGCCCATGAATTTACACGAAGTGCAGGCACTTTTGACTCCAAGCCAAAAAATGATGACTATATAGAAAGGTTTCGTGACGAACTTCAGAGTATTAAAATACAAACCATGAATCTTGGTAAGACTGAAGGTACATCTCCATACCTTATGTTAATTCAGGCAGCAACAGGAGTAAAATTTAAAGATTTAATGGAAGAAACGCAGAGTGTATTTAATAAATATTGGAGCAAATTAGACAAAGAAAAACCAAGAAATGATGAGAAAAAGAGATTTGCCAATGCCCTCTTACCAAAACCGCAATCTGGTGCTGGGAGCGGTTCTGGCGGTGGTAGCTCTGCCCCTTCTGGAGCATCCCCAGCTCGCCATATGAGCGACGTTACAAGGGCTGTAATGAGTGGTCATAATCCGAAAGGCGGCTCAGAGGGATTCAGAACCCCAAGTCCTCAACGCAGAACTCCTTAGGATAATTGCATGGCCCCTGCCTACGCGGGGGCCACATCGGCATAAGAATCCAGCGGGAACTGGGGCTCACAACTCAAAAAATTTTGTTTTTCATTACTGTCAAACTTATTATAATGTAGTTATGTGTGCCTTGTGCGCTTTTATTATTTCAGAGACAGTTTTATGTTTAGAAGTTTGCCTGTACAGCTTGTTTTGTGCCTTTTTGGTGGTTTGTTTTTGGGAGACTTCCTAAGCACGGACCTTGTTCGACTATTTTACACAATCAGTGTTTTGTTAAAAGATGTGCTGATGGTCGTTCTGCCATTTATTATTTTCAGCTACCTATTTGCAGCTGTTTTATCTTTTGAACAAAAAGGTTTGTTGATGATTTTAGCCGTAGTTGTTTTGGTTATTTTGTCTAACGCAGCCACGGTTTTAACCTCTTACGGTGTAGCCCATTTAACCTTTCCCTTATTGGGTTTGAAACATGTGGAGACCCTCAATACGGCAACAGGCGGCCTTACTCCTTTGTGGAACTTAACCATTCCATCCCTTTTGTCCCCTGACAAAGCCATGCTGCTTGGCCTAAGTGCAGGCATTGTGTGCAGTTTCTTTAAAATCCCTGTTGCTAGGCGGTTTTCCTTTACCTTGCGCGACTATGCCACTGCTTTTTTGAAAAAAAGTTTTATCCCGCTTCTTCCTCTGTATGTTTTGGGGTTTGTCCTTAAAATAGACCGTGATGGGGCTTTGGGCCTTTTAATTACCCACTATGGTCAAATATTCGTTCTCAGCTGCCTTCTTATTGTGGTTTATATTGGGTTTATGTATTTAATAGCCGCGCGCTTTAATGTGCGCCTTTTCTTGGCATACGTGAAAGAAATGCTTCCTGCTGGCCTTACGGGGTTTAGCACCATGTCAAGTGCTGCATCCATGCCAGTAACACTGGCTGCAACAGAAAGGAATTTGGGCCAACGAGAGTACGCCGATTTTGTTATTCCAACTACCGTCAACATACACCTGATGGGGGACGGTCTTAACATTGCCCTAACAGGCCTAGCCCTTCTTGTTATGACAGGGAAAGCCTTACCTGACTTTAGCACCTACCTTTTATTTACCTTTTACTATTGCGTTGCTAAGTTTTCTTCTGCAGGTGTGCCAGGGGGTGGGGTTATTGTCATTCTGCCTGTTATTCAACAGTATTTGGGCCTAAGTCCCGAAGCAACCACCATGCTGGCCACTATCTACATTCTGCAAGACCCCATTTTAACAGCGTCTAATGTTATGGGGAATGGGGCTTTTGCCCTTGTCACATCTCAGTTACTATGGCGCCATAAAAAACCCTGCATAGAAAGACAGGCAGCATGAAGCCAGACCCCCTGTTAACATCAGGACCGCGGCGTTTTCTATGGCTGGTGCCTATTTTAGGCATACTGTGGCTTGGGGTTTTTTGGGCGTTCTAGGCCATGCATAGTTTTCTTGAATTTTTGGAAGAAAGGGCATCTAATAGTTTTAAATTCTTTCGATCTTACTGGAAAATTATGGATTCAGGTGTGTTTTCTTTTAACCACGAGGTGGCCATTCATGTGGCCCACGAGGGTTGGTTGCGTTGGCATACAGCAGAAGAATGGCAGGCCTACGGTCATGACGTTATTTGCCATGTGCTGAAAAGCATTGGGTGGTGCCGCTTAAGCGAAATTAGCCTCATGCTTACAAATGATGACCACATGCAAGAACTTAACCAAACCTATCGTCATAAAAATAAACCCACCAATGTTTTATCCTTCCCCTCGTTTCAGCGTGGGGAATTGGCAACAGTTTCTCGCGTTCATGAGCCTGTTGTGTTGGGAGATATTGTGTTATCCCTTGAAACCGTGTTACAAGAGTCTCAGGATCAGAAAAAGTTGTTTTTACATCATTTCACCCACCTCCTTGTTCATGGAACCCTGCATTTAATGGGGTACGACCATGAAGATGAAAAGGATGCGGAGGAAATGGAAGCCTTGGAAATAGTAATTCTTCATAATTTTGGAATGACCAACCCTTACCAATGAAACATATGCCCTCTAGTGAAGATCAGCCCGAACCCTGGGTGTTGGTACGCCTGCTTAAAAATTTATGGCGCAAATATGGCAAGTCAGAGCCCGATGGTACCTTGCGTGAAACTATCGAGGAACTTATTGAAGACAGTGAAGAGTCGGAATCTTCCATAGAATCTGATGAGCGCGAATTGTTAGGCAACGTTTTAAACTTGCGTGACTTAACGGCTTCTGATGTGATGATTCCCCGCAGCGACATTGTGTCTTGCACCCACACGGCCACCCTACCAGAACTGATTGCCCAGTTTATAAAAACGGGGGTAAGTCGCATGGTTATTTACAAAGAAAACCTAGACCATGTGGTGGGGATGGTGCATGTGAAAGACGTTTTAGCATGGACCCAGACGAAAAAGATATTCAAAATCAAGTCCCTTTTGCGTGATGTTTTGTTTATTTCCCCTGCCATGCGTACCCTTGATTTATTATTACAAATGCGTGAAACGGGCAGTAAGCTGGCCGTCATTGTGGACGAATACGGTGGTGTGGACGGCATTGTAACTTTTTCCAATTTAATTGAGGAAATTATAGGTGACATTCAAGATGCCCACGATTCTGGTGTTTCCAGCCAAATAGAGCTTAAGCCTGATGGCACCATTGTGGCTGATGCCCGTGTACGTTTGGATGAGCTGGAGGAAACCCTTCAGGTGAAGTTTCCTTTTGTATCACCAGAAGAAGAGGTGGACACCCTTGGGGGGTTAGTATTCTTTTTAGCGGGTCGCATTCCCATTCGTGGCGAACTGATTTGCCACCCGTCAGGCGTTGAGTTTGAAATTTTAGATGGGGACTTACGCCGATTAAAGCGTTTAAAAATCCACAAACCCCATCTCCTTTCGGCGGGAATGTAATGATTTGTCCAAAAGCTGTCCTATTCGACTGGGACAATACCCTGGTAGACACATGGCCCCTTATTCATGAAGCCATAGCCGCCACCATGACCTACATGGGCCATGAACCGTGGAGTTTTGACAAAGTTCGTTCTTCGGCCCATGCTTCTGCCCGTGATGCCTTCCCTTCTCTATTTGGAGATGAATGGCCAAAGGCATACGACTTTTTTTATGATTATTTAAAGGGCGTAGACCGCACAAATTTGAAGGTGTTAGATGGAGCAGAGGAATTATTGGTTGCCCTAACCCAGCGTTCTATTCCCTTAGGTGTGGTTAGCAACAAACGCGCAGACCATTTACGTCAAGAGGTTGCATCACTGGGATGGAATCACTTTTTTCAAAGCATTATAGGGTCAGGTGATACGGAAAAAGACAAACCCCACCCCGAACCCATTTGGAAGGCCTTGGGCCAGATGGCGTTACGGCCATCTTTAGATGTTTTCTTTATTGGGGATACACCTGTGGATTGGCAGGCTTCTCAAGCTGCGGGCTGTTTTTCTATTGCGTTTGCCCCTACGGAAGATGCCCCCGTCATCTGTGTTCAAAACCATGCCGAACTGAAGGCGCTCTTAAAAATCTAAAGGGTGTTTCTGCTCGTATATAGCGAGACGACTCTTTTTTGAGTCTATAGCAAGACGACTCTTTTTTGAATATAAAGTATTCAAAAAAGCCTAGCAAAACCAATGGTTATAGAGGATATGGAAGGCCCAAATTATAGGAGTCTCGCTATATCTCAAGCTATCCCCACATAAAAAAAAGGCCTGCAAACGCAGGCCCTTTTTCGTTTTGGATACTTACCCGAAGGATTCCAAGGTGGGCAGAAGCTCGAAGGTCGAGGAGCGCAGTGTATACTAAATACATGAGCACCGAAGATTCCTAAAGAGCGACGAACCCACACCTTGAAAGGCGATGGGTTGCCCCAAAACTTAGAACTTATAACCCATACCCAACTTGAAGGCATGTTGTGTTACTTTGAGTTCATGACGAAGTTTTTCACCGTTGATATAGCTATCACTTCTGTAATAGCTTGCGTCCTGATTAACAGTAACCTTAGGGCCAAATAGGTATGTATATTCAGCGCGCAAGAACAAATTTTTGTTCAAGAACATTTCAAAACCCACACCAGGTACAAAAGATAGACTGTTTTTAGAACCAGATTGTGTTTTTTTCATATTAGCAATTTGCGTTGCATCTGTACCAGTGGTTGATCCTGTTCCATAGTAACCAGAACTAAGAATCTGGTTTGGAGTTACATCAGCTTTCCATTTACCAGCTTCAATACCTAATTTTACGTAAGCCAAAGTGCTGGGCGTAACCATGTAACCCAAACGACCTGCCAAACCATAGAAATTTGTACGCTTTAGAGTTACCTTAGGAAAGCCAGATTTTGTTGTTGCGCTGTCATTGTAAGCGTCAAACTTTGTTGTGTCCAAACCACCAGATAGTTCAAAACCAGCGTAGGCACCTTGGGCAAAGCTCATGCCATAACCAGCAAACACACCAAACAAGGCACCCATTTTGCCAGTTTCAGCTTTAAAATTTTGCGTAGCAAAAGTTGGATCACTTGCAGGATTCACAGAATTCGCAGTATACTTCGCATTTGTGTTAGCAATACCAACATTCGCACCAGCATAAAAACCAGTAGCACTTGTTCCTTCAGCATGTAAAGCTGTAGCAGCACATGCCGCCAATAGAATAGACGTTAATTTTTTCATTTATAAACTCCTTAAAAGTTAGCAAAAAAGTCAAAACGCACACGCGTTTGAACTCACTGTACTTAAACACATATCATCAGTCATAGAAAAAATGAAAATTAAAGTGCTGAAGATGAATGGTTTTTAAAAAAGACTGTGTCCAAAACAACACAAAACCGCCTTTCCCCTAAGCCCGCCCTGAATAAGGTGACAGGGCCCACGGGTTCACCCGCAAGGCCTCCATACACTGATGCCACTGGGTCGTTGGCGTTTTTGGAAACACAAGTTCTGCCCGACCATCCACAACCAACCACCCATTGTCGTGCACTTCCCGTTCCAGTTGGCCATAGGCCCACCCTGTATACCCCAAACACGTAACATACTGAACAGGCCCCTGGCCACAAGCAATAGCCCGCAAAACATCCCCCGTTGTGGTAATGCAAAACCCATTGCCCACAGAAACTGTAGCCGCTGTTTCGTAACTGCTGTCATGCAAAACAAATCCACGGTTGGGCTCCACAGGCCCGCCATAGTGAATAGGAAAATGGGCATGGTGGGCTTGTGCTGACACCCCCATTTGCCTTAATAAACTTTCTGACGTAACTTGGGCCATTATCTTATTCAGAACAAGACCTATGGACCCCTGCCTGTCGTTCCCACATACGTAAATGACAGATTGTTCAAAACGCGTATCTTGCATAAAAGGCATGGCAATTAAAAGCTTGCCCGTTAAAGCGCTTGCGTTTCCCATAGACAATGGGGAATGTTGAGGGTCGTTCGGCAAAATGGACTCTTGTATTTCAGTGCGTATACTGAAACTATAAAAGAGAAAGTATTACCATACGCTTAACGCACACACAAAAAAGCTGCAGGAAGTAAAGGTCCCCTTATGACTATTTATCATGAAACGAACCATTATGTCCAAAAAATCAAAAAAATTCCCCTTCTTGATACTGGGGAAGAATATATTTTAGCCAAACAATGGCGTGAACATAAGGACGCAAAAGCCGTTGAAAAACTGATTAACAGCCACCTTCGTCTGGTTGTAAAAGTGGCCCATGGATACCGCGGCTATGGCCTGCCTATTAGCGATTTAATTTCTGAAGGTAATTTAGGCATGATGCAGGCCCTCAAACACTATGACCCTGAAAGGGGGTTCAAGTTTTCAACCTACGCCGCTTGGTGGATTCGCGCTAATATTCACGAATATATTTTACAAAGCTGGTCTTTGGTGAAAATAGGAACCACAGCTGCCCAAAAAAAATTATTTTTTAATTTGCGCAAAACAGAACATGCCCTGGAAAGCCCGGATGACACACACGCAGGTCTTACGCCAGAAAAGGTGCAAAAAATTGCTGAAAAGCTGAATGTTTCTAAAGAAGACGTCCTATCCATGTACCAACGTCTAGGAGGCCGAGACCATTCCCTCAACACCCCCTTAGGTGACGATGACCAAGGCGCTGAATGGATAGAATGGATTGCCGATGATAAACAAAACCAAGAAATGGCAGTGGTGGAAAACGATGAAATGGCAAAACGCAAAAAATTATTTGATCAAGCCATGGGACACCTCAGTAAACGGGAGCATCTTATTCTAACCAACCGTCGCCTTGTGGAACCACCAAAAACATTGGAAGAAATTAGTATCTTAGAGGGGATTTCAAGGGAACGTGTGCGTCAAATTGAAAACACCGCCTTTGAAAAAATTCAAAAAAGCATCAAAAGGCTGACCACACATTGAAAACCATGCCTTATTGACGCTTGTGTGTTGGGTCTTTTTCTGATAATTTCTGCGTCATATGGGGTATGGATAGCGCATAAGGTTTTAATTTTCATGTTTAATTTTTCCTACACACCCACATCTTACGGCAGGGGTCGTTTAGGCACCCTTGTAACCCCCCATGGAACTGTTCAAACGCCAGCCTTTATTTTTTGCGCAACAAAAGCCGCCATGAAAAGCTTAACGGCTGACCACATGCACAAGGCTGGCACCCAAATTATTTTGTCAAACACTTATCACCTTATGCTACAGCCAGGGGGCGCTGTGGTTGAAAAAATGGGTGGGCTTCAAGCTTTTACTGGCTGGAGAGGCCCCATGCTGACCGACTCAGGAGGGTTTCAGATTTTTAGCCTAGGTCATGGGTCTGTGGCGTCAGAAATTAAAGGTAAACGCCTGCATACGCGCAGCAAAACTTTGTTGAAAATTTCTGAAGAAGGAGCCCGTTTTAAGTCGTACCTTGATGGACGTGAAATTTTATTAACACCTGAAGATTCCATGACCATTCAACGCCAGTTGGGGGCTGACCTAATTGTTGTATTGGACGAATGTACCCCCTTTCATGTGGATAAAACCTACACAGAAAATTCTATGAACATGAGCCATCGTTGGGCATTGCGGTGTTTGGAGGAATTTAAGCGTCATGATACAGGTAGACAGTCTTTGTATGGCATTATTCAAGGCGGCATTTACCCAGACTTGCGTCAAAAAGGGTGCGACTTTGTGAACGACACATCTTTTTTCGGCCACGCCATTGGGGGGTCTTTGGGGGCAGATAAAAGCCAAATGTATGACGTGGTAGGCTTAACAACCAGCTGGTTGCGACCCGAACGCCCCATTCATTTGCTGGGTATTGGGGGAATTTCTGATATTTTTTCAGGGGTAGAACAAGGCATTGACACATTTGACTGCGTGCACCCCACGCGCCTGGCCCGTCATGGAGGGGCTCTTGTGAAGGCATGTAACCATGATGGTAGCAAGGAACACATCAATTTGCGCAATCAACAGTATCAGTTAGACAGCACCCCTATAGAACCTGACTGCACCTGCGAAACCTGCAAAAACTATACAAAGGCCTATATCCATCACCTTATGAAAGCTAAGGAACTTTTGGCCTATACGCTGATTTCCATTCATAACGTGCATTTTATGAATCACTTAATGAAAGCCATTCGTCATGGCTTACGCACGCAAACACTTAAGGATGTGAAGAAGAAGTGGGTCTGTTACTGACCAAGATGGGTTAGCACAGAACCAGGGTACATAGGAGCCGTAGCAGGAGCAAACCCGCCCAGGTTCTTAAAGCTAAGCTGAACTAAAAAGCCTGAGTCTGGCCGAATATCACGGTCTTGAGTTTCGGTTTTGTAAATGCCTAAATCCATCTTAAAGCACTCATCATGATAAGTTGCTTGTAAAAAGTTTGCCAAAGATGCACGATTTTTCTGGCGGTTTAGGTTGCGAATTTGGGCAAAAGAAAAAGACCAAATTTCCGTTAGTTGGCTTTTTAACTGCCAGTTGACCTGGGAAACATTTTCATTTCTTAAATTAGCTGTTTTATCTAAATACATAAACCCCACATCAAGTTGGAGCCTTTTTTTCCCAAAAACTGCCCCCCACTCGCTATAACGCTGCCTCATTTTTTTGGATGGCTGTAAGGCCGTTCGGTAACGCGTTGAAAACCAAGATGCGGGACGAATTTTGATGCGGGCTATGTAGTCAGACTGGTTTTGATCTTCCCCTAAGTTTTTCAAAATAGCTTGGCGATGATCTAATCGGCGGCTTTGCCCCAAAAACACAGAAAAACTTCGTTGTTTAGGAAGCTGTATGGTGTTATCAACACCATAAACGGCCCGCTGACCCACATCAACCCTGTCAACACCATGAAAACGGTTCATTAAAAATAGGGTTGTGTCATCAAGTTCGAAAGTGTTGGAATCTTCGTTTGGTATATGCAAATTATTGAGCTTCTGCGGGCTTGCGGTAACCATGGCTTTGGGTTCTAAAATCCAGTTAGCCTGGTTGAGGTGCTTTATCAAAGGGTATTTCCATTCTAAAGCCCCTTGTGGAAAAATACGCCCTGTAGTTCTTTCTGTATGCTGAAGGGACTTAGGAGCAGGCATGTCTGAGACATAGTAACGGCGCGTATAGTAAGCATCTGTTCTTAGGGATGTTTTAAGGGTCAGAATATGGCCAGAATTAAAAAACCATGGTTTTTTCCAGTATGCCCCTAATGTACCTCTTTGTAGTTGGGTTCCTAACCGACCTGGCACAGACATTTGACGACTTAAGGATAAAATCCCCCCCTCTAGCGTAAAAACACCACCAAATTTTTCAGGTTGCATTTGTTGATGATAATAGGCCTTGGGGGCTACGGCTGGCGTTGTTTTTGGGGTGTCTGTTTGAAAGGCATAAGCTGTTGTTGAAAAATAACGGTTCACTCCAAAACGTTCGAATGTAAGGGTAGACGTTAAGTTGCGGTTTTGAAAAAAGGCAGGCATTTGGTTGCGAATAGGATACCGCGATAAATAAGTTGTGTCGCTTGCGCGGTTTACATCTATAAGCAGGCGCTTATCGTCGCTCATATGGTACTGGGCAAGGGTTGAAAAATGCCAGCGGTTGGGGTGGGGTGGTCGCGGTCCATTCCATTCACCATAGGCTAACTTTTTTATGCCATGTGTTTTTGTGTAGCTTGCTGTGGTTTTAAGTTCCCCATTTAAAAAACGGTGCCCATACCCTGCTACCATTACGGGGTTTTGTTTTTCTGAAAACATGGGGGTTATAGTCAAATCACGGTTGGGGGCAATTTCATAATAAACAGGTTGAGCCACCACAAACCCAAGATCTTTTGACACCTTAAACATAGGTGGCAGTAGGCCAGACTTTCTTTTTACAGTAGGGTCTGGGTGAGAAAAGTACGGAAAATAAAAAACGGGTATACCCTTCATTTCAAGGCGTGCATTTTTATAAGAAACTGTTTTTGAATTTTGGTCATGATTAATTTCTTCTGCCCGTACTTGCCATAAGGGAGCTTCCATCACGTTAGCTTTGCATAAGGCGCATGGGGAATAGGTGGCCTGTTGCAATTGGGTTGTTCCTGATATTTTTTTACCTTTTTGAGAGGCAAAACGCGCTTCGTCCTGAGTAAGAATGTATAGACCATCTAAAAGTCCATTTTGAAAATCTTCAGAAATCTGCCCCTTTTGCACATGAATCACATCGCCTGTGGGCTCTTGAATGCGCACATTCCCTGTGGCATACAAGGTTTTTTCTTTTTGGTGATAACGCACTTCATCAGCCAACAAGGTACGCCAATTCTGTGTTTGGGAATCTTTCTTTGAAATTTTTACATTCCCTTGAATAAGCAAAATCTCTTCTTGTTGCTTGTATGTCATTTCATCTGCTTGAATAAGGATTGGTTCAGTCTCCTGGGCTTGACAGCAGGACAAAAAACACAAAATGATACAGGCAAAAAATGCCATGCCTAGGTACCTAAAGGTCTGGATGTGGAAACTGACCGTAGCAAATCATCAATACGCTGAGATTCTATAAAAGATCTGTCTATATCAAAACGTAGTTTGGGCGTTACCCGTAAAGAAAGTTTCTGAGATAAAACTTTTCGCAGATAAGGTGCCGCTGCGGTCAAGAATTCCAAGGTTTCTTTTATTTTTTCACCACCCAAGGGCATAACTAAAACTGTCGCATGTTTCAGATCTGGCGAAACGGTTACGTGAGTTAAGGTAACAGATGTGGGAAGAGTTTTTAAAGAACCATCTTTCATAGTGTGGGCTGGAATATGGCCACGGGTCAGTTCTTGAGCCAGCAAAAACCGAACCTCTTCAGCCACTTTTTGCTGACGGTGGTTGGGGGCCTTACTTGGTACAAATAAATTCAAAGAATCAGAGGACATGTTTATCAACGTTTTTTTTAGGGGTATAAAAGAAAATGCATTCTCACAAAATTATAGAAGCACAATGCCCGAATAGCAAATGTTATAGCGCTGAACTTTTAATTTAGGCTTAGGGATGAGGAGACGAAGTGTAAATATGCGTACATGAGACGAATGACGCATACCCAATTTATAAAGGGCGCGCTATATCAGAGACTTCAGGGGGAAGATGGCCTTGGCTTACTTATGCCCCCCAGCTCCTGCTCCAGCAGCATCTGCTGCCGCTTTTTGGGCAATCACTGCCCTTTCTAAGGACTCAATGGCCCCCCTTTCTTCATCGGTCAACTCTTCTTCTTTTTTTAACAACAGCAAAATATGGCTTATTGAGCCCCGTGAATTATAAAAAAGACAGGCATTATTTTG
This sequence comes from Patescibacteria group bacterium, assembly GCA_044359765.1. Taxonomy (GTDB): domain Bacteria; phylum Pseudomonadota; class Alphaproteobacteria; order Paracaedibacterales; family CAIULA01; genus CAZDVK01. The sequence continues at coordinate 34,505 of JBIKLN010000015.1, forward strand.
AACATAATAATCTGGGTCTCTAGTTACGACATCATCACCACCTGTTTTTTCGTAGAAACAGTCTCTATAAAACTTAATGTCAAGACTGGAGTGTAATACTGTTTTCTCATCTTCTGTTAACTCACTTTTTCCTGAAATGTATTCATACAATTCCCTTATTTTTTCCATTATCTTTTCTAATGCGGATGTTTCCTCATCAGATCGGGGATCCCCACTGTAAGGATCTGCCACAAAAATCCCCTGCATAGATTCTGGTAATAGAGTTCTGTAGAACCTGGGATTGCGTAAATGTTTTGAGTTATTATAAGACAAATCTAAGAATTTTTTACTTTCTTTTTTAAAGCTATCTTTTTTAAAGCTATTTCTAAAAACATCACCAATGGATACGGGAAAAATAGATTCATGAAAGAGATAGAAGGACACAAATAACCTTAAGGTTTTTTCTTCTTCGTCAGCAGCTTCATTAATCCAATCTCTGGCCAACTCCTGCGCTTTATACAAAGCATTCCTTTGCTTGGGAAGGAATAATTTGTCTTCTATGAAGCGTTCTGCATAAAGAAACTTCCATTTTGCAAGGTGGGTATTTTGCGCATACACGCTTAGATGAAATAAATCATGTAAAAAGAACTTTAGGGGTGTCATTAAGGAACCGTCTGCCTCAACCTTACTCAGGGCAAGGCCTACGAACCATAAACGATTAGTTTCGTTTGGTAAATTATCAAAAATATCCTCTGCAGTTAGGCTAATAGGCGCAACCAAGGGAACATAATCAGGAAATAGATTGGCCATTCCTTCAACAGGTGATAACACATGACGATAATAAGGCGTTCCGTAAGTGGACAAATATTTGATGATATCGTCAATAATATTAGCACTAGAAGGATATGGAAGCTCCTTCAACAAATCGTCAAATTTTGGAGTGAAGGATGCATGTCTGCGATCTTCTGGATTCGTTAACAATTGAGACAAATGAAGCTGGCATGCCATAAAAGTTTTGAAATTG
>JBIKLN010000016.1:0-35337 GCA_044359765.1 Patescibacteria group bacterium
CACCTGGTCTTCTTTTGACACAATGGAATTAATGAGGGAAATGAGAAGATCCTTATTCTCTTCCACGCCAAAAATCTTCTTAAAGGCCATGTCCACACGGGGGTTAATTCTTTCCATCAGTCTAGTTCCAGTATGCATAGTGTTGGAGAATAGTTAGCTCTGAGTCTAGCATAAAATAAGGATTGATAGATGTATTTTTTTAAGTAGATTTAAAAGGTAAAATCAAAAATTAGACCATTTTGCAAAGTAGGTGTCATATCCTGACGGAAAGTATTTTTTCCGTAAACAACCTTATGTGTCTTAACTGGCACCAAATCCACAGATGTGTCTTCTGCGCTCTCATTTTTTGCCTGCTCTAAAGACGGTGTATTTTCTTCATTTTTTTCAAACTCTTCACGCTTTTCTAATGACTTTTCTTCACCATGACTGTCAGATTCATTAACAGGAACGTTTCTTTTTTTGGACAGATTAGTTTTTTTATTTCCAGAACCTTGGACCGTCAGCGTTTGACTGCCTGAAACACCTGCAACCATTGCGTTTTCTCCAAAAATTTGGCAATAAAAGAATAAATAGGACGGGTGAACTAAAAGTCAATTATCAAAACCACTATAAAATGAGTGTGGCGCTTGTTTCTTTCGCATTAATGTAAAATTTTAATAAAAAATTTGCAAAAATACCTATAAGCGCGCTAAACTAATCAATAAGTAGATTTTATTGCTTGCGTTGATTCATTCGTGTTTTCTGCCTCAAAACCACATACGCCATTTTGGGATGATTACGAAGATGCTGGGTTTGGCAGTCATGGACGTTTTCGTGCTGCCTGGGGTTCTGAACAACCGCCACACAATCCTGCATCCTTACAGAATTATGTGGAATTTGATGTGGTTCACCCCACATGGGCAGCCAACGAACATTTTTCGCACCTCATGAAAAGGCCCCTGCCTTTAAAACCGCACACATTTTTAAACTCTAAAAAACAAGGATCCCTAAGGCGCTGGTCACGGGAATGGATTCACCAGGAGTTATATTTTTCCATGAACAAATTATCTTTACTTGCTATGGTTATTGCGCTTATGTTTTTGGGGGCTTTGTTTTTTACCAGTGGCTTTCTAATGGCCGTTAATTTATATGGTATTGGCGCCCCTATAAAAACAGATGCAAGCCTTGTCAGTTTGCCAGATCATATGCCCACAAAAGGGGCTGTAGCCCAAAACCCTGTAGATTCATCAAGAAACCCAACTGTCCCATCTCAATACACAAATGTTTCTGGTGTTGCTATGGTTCCAAGTTCCCGCATGCCTACATCGGCCCAAACTAATCAAAGAACACCCCCCCAAGGCAATTCACGCATGCCAAGCACTTATGTGGCCACCGCAGAACCCTCCTCCCCACCGCCCGCTGCTGTTGTGGCACAACCTGGGTACTATGCAGCCCCCCAACCTGTATACATGGCACCACAGGCCTATGCGCCTACTTACCCAGCTTATCAAGGGGGCTATGTAGGGGGTCGTTAATATAGCCAGCTTTTTTTACATAACGCCAGGGCTAATTGCAGGAATAGCTCACAATTATGTGTTTTTTCTTACCCGCCGATACTTTTACAGGACCCTTGGAAAAAAGGGAAATGTCTATGGTTTGTTTTATATCCTCCACAACCACGTCATTTAGGCGGGCTCCCCCCCCTTGGATTAACCGTCGGGCTTCACCCTTGCTGGCACACAAACCTAGGTTAGCAAAAAAATCATCAGCCCACATGGGAAGGGAATCTTTTTCTAGGGTTTGGTTCGGAAGGTTGGCAAGATTACCAGAACCTTGGCTTTCAAACAGTTCACGCACCTGCAGGTGAATGCCCTCCAAAACCTCCCTGCCATGAGCAAGGTGGGTTGCCTCATCAGCCAGAATTTTTTTAGCTTCGTTAATTTCTGCACCGCGCAGGGAACCGAGGCGTTCAATTTCACCCAGGGGAAGATCCGTAAACAGTTTTAAGTACTTTACCACATCTGAATCGTCCGTATTGCGCCAAAACTGCCAATAATCGTAAGGGCTTAACTTGTCTGCGTTCAACCAAACAGCACCTTGGGCCGTCTTACCCATTTTCGCCCCAGAAGATGTGGTAATCAGGGGGGCTGTCAGGCCATAAGCCGCCTTATTGAGACATCGTCGCACAAGCTCCACACCATTGATAATGTTGCCCCACTGGTCAGAACCACCCATTTGTAGAAGGCACCCATGTTTTTGGAACAGATGAACAAAATCATAGGCTTGAAAAATCATATAGTTAAATTCAAGAAAACTAAGAGGTTGTTCCCGTTCCAGGCGAATTTTGACGCTGTCAAAGCTTAGCATGCGGTTGATGGAAAAATGGCGCCCATAGTCACGCAAAAAATCAATGTAATTAAGGGATTCTAACCATGTGGCGTTGTTCACAAGTATGGCATCTTTAGGGGCTGACCCAAACCTAAGATAACGTTCGTAAACAGCTTGGATGCCTTCTATGTTTTTGGCAATCTGTTCGTCTGTTAAAAGCTGACGTTGGGTGTCCTTGCCAGATGGGTCACCAATTTTTGTAGTCCCCCCCCCTAACAATACAATGGGCTTATGGCCTGTGCGCTGCAAAAGGCGCAACCACATAATACCCACTAAATTACCCACGTGCAGGCTTGTAGCCGTAGCATCAAAACCCAGATAGGCAGGAACAATTTCCTTATCAAGAAGGTTATCTAAGGCTTCCACATCCGTGCATTGGTGGATAAACCCCCGGGCATAAGATTCTTGCAAAAATTCTGAACGAAACTGAGCCAAACCCCTCACCCCACCTGAAGACTTGGATCAATCCACCCAATGTGGCCATCTTTGCGACGGTAAACCACATTGATTTGGTCGTTCGCACCATTACGAAACATTAAAACGGGCGCATCCATAACATCTAATTTTAAAACGGCCTCACTAACACTTAGACGTGTAATTTCCTTCGTGCTTTCGGCAATAACCATGGGGGCGTCTGGTTCTGAATCTTCCTCATGTGACCTTAAAACATAATGCTGAACGGGTGTAAAGTCCCGTTCATCCCGCTGTCTTTTAAGATCACGTAGGCGATTTTTGTGGCGTCGAATGCGGGATTCCAGTTTTTCAATGGCGCCAGTTGTTGCCTTGTAGGGGTCCGTATCCTCACCATGGCAGTGCACAATAAAGTTCCTGCTGATGTGAACAGAAATATCTAGCTTAAACAAATGGTGGTCTTTGGCTATGGAAGCATGGGCTTCAAGAAAGTCTCCTACATATTTGGTTAATACCTTGGACAGTTCTTCGTCAATAAAACGACTCAGACTTTCGCCCACATCCATATGCTTACCAGAAATGGCAATGTTCATAAAATACCCCCTTTAAAATGTACGGTCTTCACGCTCACCATAAAAAGTAGTTTTATCTAGACCATTCGTCAAGCTGGTGAATGGTTTTTTTAGGGTCTGATGATGGAAAAAAGCGCTTTATAGTTGGAAAATTGAATAATATGCGCAAATTATGCAACTGCGTTGACTTTGTATAGATATGTCCATATCATAAACTAACAACTCTTTTTTCTGGATATTTCTTTGATGAAAAAACTATTGTGTGGAATTTTGCTATCATTGTTTATGGTGGCCTGCAATGAAAAAAATGAAAATGTGCTTGTTCTTGCCACCTCTGCTGACTATCCCCCTTTTGAGTACTACAAGAATGGTGAAATTGTGGGGTTTGAAATAGAACTGATGGATATTATTGCAAAAAAACTCCAAAAAACATTAAAAATAAAAGATGTGTCTTTTGACGGCATTATAGCAGGCCTTCAAAGTAACCGTTACGACGTGGCCATTTCTGCCATTTCTTCCACACCAGAACGTGAAAAGAAAATTGATTTTTGCATTCCCCATCATCGTTCTGTTGCTGTTATGCTTTTGCCTGCGAACTCAACAATTTCTGGTATTCAAGACTTGTCAGGTAAAGTTTTAGGGGTTCAAATGGGAACGACCTATGAAACTATGGCACGTAACGACTGGGCACCGACGTTGAAGGATTTAAAAATTCGTTCTCTTGCCAAGGTTCCTGACTTAATACAAGATTTTCGATCAAACCGCATTGATGTTATCGTTCTTGGCATAAGCGAGGCTGAGCAGGTTCTTAAAACCTATACAGACTTAAAAGTCGTTTCCCTGCCTGGAACTGAATCTGTTTATTCTATTGCCTTACCTAAGGGGTCTGATCTTTTGGAAAAAATTAATTCCATCTTAGTGGACCTTGAAAAAAGTGGTGAATTAAAGGCCTTAGAACACAAGTGGCTGAAGCAAAATAGTTAAGGACCCCCATGCACCTTCAATTTGATGTTATTTGGCCCAGTCTCCCTTTTATCGCAGAAGGCATTTGGGTTACCTTAAAATTCACGGCCCTGTCCTTGTTTTGTGGTTTGCCTTTGGGCGTTTTGTTGGCATTTTTTAAAATTGCCCACCTTAAGCCTTTGCAATATTTTGCCCATAGCTATACGGCCATTTTTCGCGGCACACCTTTGCTGGTTCAGTTGGGTATTATTTTTTATGCCACCCCTCAATTAACGGGCTATTCTATCACGGCGTTTGAAGCAGGGGTTTTGGCCTTTAGCCTTAATTCGGCAGCTTATTCTTCGGAAATCATTCGAAGCGGCATTCAGTCCATTGACAAAGGTCAGTGGGAAGCGTCCCAGGTTTTGGGGCTTTCAAAGGTGAAAACCTTGTGGTACATCATTTTACCCCAGGCCATTCGCAATATATTGCCAGCTCTTGTAAATGAAATGGTTAACTTACTTAAGGAATCTGCCCTTGTTTCTACTATTGGCGAAGCAGATTTGTTGCAACGTGCCAAAGTTGTGGCTGCAGAAAAATTTTTATACTTCGAGCCCCTTTTGCTGGCTGCTTGTTTGTATTTTTTGATGGTTTTGATCATTAGCGCCTGTGCGCGTAAATTAGAAGAAAAGTTATCGTATGCTTAATGTTTCCAATTTAACCCGTATTGAAGGCCCTGTTACCATTCTTAACCAGGTTAGCTTTAAGGCATATAAGGGTAAAATCACAGCTATTATTGGCCCTTCAGGAAGTGGAAAAACAACCTTATTACGCAGCATTGCCCAACTTGATACCATTCAAGAAGGCACCATAAACTTAGATGCAGAACCCGTTTCAAACCTGCCCCAGGGCAGTGTGGGCCTTGTGTTTCAGGCATTTCATTTATTCCCCCATTTAACCGTTTTAGAAAACCTAACCTTCGCCCTTATTCAGCGGGGAGGCCACGCACAAGCCACTGAAGAAAAAGCAAAAAATCTTCTAGAAAGCTTAGGCTTAACAGGTAAGGAATCAAGCTATCCCCATAAATTGTCTGGTGGGCAAAAGCAGCGTGTGGCTATGGCACGGGCCATGATGATGGACCCACCTATTATGATGTTTGACGAACCTACATCAGCCCTTGACCCTGAAATGGTTAATGATGTAGGCGATATGATTAAAAAAACCTTAGCCCCTCATCGGGTTGTTTTATTAGTAACCCATGAAATACGGTTAGCTAAAAAAATAGCAGACCATATTTTGTTTTTAGATCATGGTGTGCTATTAGATAACATAAGTAAGGACGCGTTTTTTAAGCCACTGCCCAATGCTGACATTTCTGAACGGGCCTGTGTGTTTTTAAAGAACCTTAACCATTTTGGAATTTAATAATGAAGAATACTAAACTACTACGTTTTGCCTGTGCTTTACTAACAACCACAGCCTGTTGTTTTGCAGAGGATGGACTTAAAAATACCCTATCTGATTCTGAACAGCGCATCCAAAAGCTGGAGGCAGAGCTGAACAAAGAAATCAACCGCAATAATGCCATTCGCGCCAAGCTAGCGGGCCAGGCTGATACTGTGATCCCAGAATCGTCCAAAGCTGAAGAACATAATCTTACAGAACTGGTTAAGAAAGTAAAAACCCTGGAAGAGGATGTGGCGCGCCTGAAAGGCCTTAAGCTGGACGGGTCCCGTACTGAAGCCGAAGCCTTGGCCACAAAAGATGCGCAAGCCCATGCTCCGCAGCTAGATGTGAATAGCCCTTTGTTAGCCCAGTATAACCAAGCGTCATCTTTGTACGCTAAAGGGGAACTCGCTTTGGCCCGTGAAGCATTTATGCAAATAACAAAAACATCGGACGTACCAGCCACAGACATGTATGTGACCCGTTCTTGGCAGCATTTAGGGGAAATTCATAAAAAAGAAAAGAATTTTAGGTTGTCAGAGGAAGCCTATAAAGAAGCCCTCAAACGTCCACTGCCCATGCCTATGGCTATTGAATGTCGCTTGGGGATTTCAGAAACCCTTATGTCCCTTGGCGAAACAAAAGAAGCTTGCGACCATGTGGCTGCCTTAGAAAAAATGGAAAAACAGCATATGGACCCATCACAAAAAGCACGCTTGGCAAGCTTGTCAGATTCTTGTAAACCTAAGGTTGAAAAAAAACATACGGTTCCTGCTGCTGAAAAACCTTCTGAAGTAAGGGCGCCCGTTACAACACCGGCAACTGTTGTGGCGCCAAATGCGGCTGGTTCTCTAACGCCTCAAACTTAAAAGGATACACCTGATGAAAAGACTGCTTTTTGCCTTAGCTATTTTTGGACTTGGTTTATATTTCTACATGAACCAAGACCCGAACCAGAGCAAGAAAACGGAGTCACAACAGGAAACTATTTTAAAAATAGGCGTAACCGCAGGCCCCCATGCCTCTATTTTGAATTATATAAAACCCCTGGCCAAGGAAAAGGGGTTTAAAATTCACCTGATTGAATTTGACGACTTTATCTTACCAAACGCAGCCTTGAATCAGGGGGATATTCACATAAATATTTACCAACATGAACCCTATTTGAAGGAACAAGTTCAAACCCGTGCCTATAAAATTAAGGCTGTGGCTAAAACTGTTTTGATGCCCATGGGGGCCTATTCTTTAAAGGTTAAAGACATTGCCGAATTGCCTGAAGGTGCTAAAGTTGGAATTCCCAACGACCCCAGTAATTCAGTTCGTGCCTTGTTATTGCTGGAAAAAGCGGGCCTTATCACCCTAGAACCCAATAAGTCACCAAGTATATACACCATTGCCACAAACCCCAAAAAGCTACAAATTACGGAACTTGACCCACCCCTGCTTCCCCGTGCTTTGGAGGATTTGCACATGGCAGTTATTAACACAGACTGGGTTTTGGTTGCAAAAATGGACCCCAAAACAGCCCTTATTCGAGAGGACACCACAAGCCCCTACGCAAACATAATGGCCGTAAAAGAAGGCACAGAAAATAACCCAACCATTGTTGAATTTATAAAGTTGTACCATAGCCCTTCTGTCAAGCGGTTCATTGAAAAGACCTTTTTAGGCGCGGTTATTCCTGCATTTTAAAGGCATAGGGACCTAAGGGGCCCTGCCCCGTTTTGCACTTCATTTTAGAACAGGATTTTAGAACAGGCCCCTATCGTCGTTAATAATTTATTAATATTTCCGCCCTATTTCCCCTATTGGAATAAACTTTTACCCGTGGAGTTACCAATATGCGGAAAACATCTCTTATCGCTGCCGTTGCAAGCCTCTCCTTACTCAGTACATGTTATGCCAATACTCCTGATGAAAATGTTAATGTCGTTGCAGTGGCACGTTCATTAACTATGCTTCCAACTCCTGATGAGTGTTGTTCAGAACCTGTGGCACCGCCTGTTAAAAAACCATCAAAATTATCACAGTTGTGCGCATTGCTTTCCTGCATGGGAAAAACAGCTGTTGATGTGGTTGAAACCGTTGCTGAGGTAAAAGGCGACAAAGAACTAAAAAAAATAGCCGCCGCCATAAGTGTGGGGGCCAATGCTGCAGGCAGAATGGCACAAGATGATGACTTGACTCTTTCTAAGGCTATGGCAGGAACAGGCGCAGGGGTAGCTGGTGTTTTAGATCAAATAGGTCAAGAAGGGGCAGGGCGTATTGTGGAGGCAGCAGCCAATAATGGGGCAAGAATTATTCAAACCCATGGTTTAAATAATGGCTTACCAGCGAACGGTCGTGCTGTAGTGGCAGATATGACCATAACAGCCCTGGAAATGATAAGAGAACAAGCCGCCTTAAATAGGGCAGGTATGTATGCAGTTCCGCCAACACCCCGCAATTCTCCCGTTCTTGGAGGAAGTTTTGAAGGGACAGATAATGTCCATGATGCAGTTTCAGCTGTTAGCTTAGCGTCTTTTGGGGCAACTGCACCTTCTGACCTAGGTAAAAACAATGGGTCTGATGCGGCTTAAGGACCTCATAAAAAAAAGCAGCCCCTTTATGGGGGCTGCTTTTTTTCTTGACTGAAATCAAAAGCTTAAGCAGCTTTTGAATCACCTTGTTTTTGTTCCTCAACCAAGGCTGTGAAACGCTTGTTTAAACCAAGAACAGCAGTCACCCAAATCAGGCAAATACCAATAACAATAGGGCCCAAAATGTAGGCCAAACTTGCCAAAGATACGCTACCCCCAATTGTTGCTAGCATGGTGGACTGTATAAATGCACCACCTGACTTACCGCCACGGCCACCAATAACTTCCACAGCTGCCTGACCTTTTGTTTTTGCTTCTTGGTCTAGGGGGATGTAGGCCATTTGTTTTGTGGAATCAAACAAAGAATATTTTGTTCCCTTTGACAACACATTCTGAATTTGGCCCACAATAACAGCAACCATCACAACCGTTGTTCCCAAAAGAGGGGAGAATGGGTCATGCGTTGTGCCGCTCCAAACAACCCAGAAGAAAATGGTAGATGTTACCAACACCATAACAGGGGTAATAATGGCAGCCTTTAACCAGCTGAGACGACGCAAAATGTTGTTACCCACAACCATAAGCAAAATGGTAATAAACCCTGTCCAGGCAGAAAACTGACCCATGAAGGCCGTATAGTCGTTGCTGTCTGGGAAGGCAATTTTGATTTGACCTTTCCACACACCTTCTACCAAGTTAATGGCCACACCGTAGGCTAGAACAAGAACAGCAATCAAACCAAGGTAAGGGTTGCTAATAATGTACTTAAAGCTTTCACCCAAAGACAATTTAGGCTTTTTCTTTTTGCCAGAACCTTCACCAGGTTGATACAGCTTGGGGTCTGTTAAGACATTTTTGTTCATCCAACGATAGGTGGCAACAATTACAAGACCCGCCAAAACAACAGCAGACATTTGAAATTTAATGTTGACGCTGAAAGAATCAATTCCTGTTGGTAATGTTTTTGCATATTCAGAACACAAAATAAGTGTGGCACCTGAAAGAAGCAACCCTAGGTTTCCAATCATACCAAACAAACCATAAAAACGTTTTGCCTCAGCAATTTTTGTGATTTCGTTAGCAAACTGCCAGAACATCATGGAAAGCACAACGCTGCCCCAAAGTTCTGCCAAAATGTAAAACAAGCTAAAGCTCCAGTTGGCAATAACGGGAATAAACCAGTGAAGGTTTGGCAAGGCCTGCTGCCAAGCTTGCACGCTTTCTGTGCTCATATGCAAAGATTCTTTGAAGGGATAAATAACAAAAGCAAAAGCCCCAAAGAAAATTAAAAACGGCATTAACAGCGTGTAGAACAAGCGCTCACGCTCCAAAACGTTAGCCAATTTCACAAAAATTAGCATGAAAATAATAGCAGACGGAGTTACACCATAAAGCTTAAGAAAGCTAAGGCATTCTGCACCGCCAGAAGGTGCATTCACAACAAGAACGTCTTTAATGTCGCGCAGAATTGTGTAATTAAATAAAATACACATCATCATAATGCCCATGGGCAAAAATTTCTTAAGCTCATAATTATGTACGGGCCAAAGAACGCCGCGCAAACCTGTAAACTCAGCAGGTTTTGCGGTTTCGGTTTTTTCCTTACTCATTGATTTTTCCTTAAAAAAACAGATACATGACCACAAACAAAAGCGCCCTTTCCAAAAGTTTAGAAAGGGAAATGATTATGACCACGTCGGGTTAAAAAGTTTAACTATGACTTTAATGTAACCCTTAACCGAAATTTTTTCAATCATAAGTTAATTTTTCGTTAACTTAGGCTTAATTGTAGGCTACAAAAAATAATCCGTACTTTGCTTTTTTGGCTAGTGGTTTTTTAAAGGAAATAAAAATGATTGGTTACAAAACCCGTGGGCGTGGCTATGAAAAAGTTTTGGTCTTGCACGATTGGTTTTCTGATTGCACCAGTTATGAAGCCGTAACCAACCACCTGGACATTCAAAAATACACCTTCGTTTTTATGGACATGAGAGGCTACGGCCAGTCTAAAACCATAAATGGCATATGCAGTATGGAGGAAGCAGCCCAAGATGCCCTTGCCTTAGTAGACAGGTTAAAGTGGGACAGGTTTCACCTGGTGTGCCATTCTATGAGTTCCCTGGCTGCCTGTCACATGATGGTGCAAGACAATGCCCGCATTCAAAAAGTCGTGGCCATAACGCCCGTGCCCCCATGCGGTTCCCCAGCACCTGAAGATGTGGTGGAGTTTTTAGAAACGGCGGCCCTAGGAAATAAGGAACTAGCAACTCAAATTATTCACTTTATGACGGGTCATCGTTTGGCAGAAGCTTTTATAGCTGGCAAGGTGGCCAATTGGTTCAGCTGCTCTGCGCCCGAAGCCCGGGTGGCTTACTTACATGCCTTTACACAAACGGACTTGTCTAACCAAATTAAGGGAATGTTAACACCCATTTTAACCCTATCAGGTGCTTACGACGCCGAAGGATATGGGGAGGATGTTATGCGTAAAACCTTTGGGACATGGTTTGCCAACCATACCCACAAGACCCTTCCTGACTGCGGTCATTTTCCCATGCAAGAAATACCCGAAGTTCTGGCAGCCGAAATACAAAATTTTTTGTAGGCAACAGCAAAGTCAGCATCCAGGGTTCTACAAAAAAAAGGGGGGCAGCGAACCGTTCGCAGACCACAATGATTCCCTGCAAAAAAAATACCCCCTTGAATTACGCTGAACAATTTTATATTTTAGAGTCTTGTAGGCTAAAAAAATAATAATGTGCGGTACGCGTCTAACGGGTTTCAAGAAACAAGGGGATGCAAGACTGCTTTCGCTTTAAAATGAAATATAAACAAGACTGTGAGCTTTGCTATGGAAAAAAAGATACCCATGACCATTAGGGGCTACGAAAGCCTTTTGGAAGAAATTTCTCACTTAAAAAACGTGGATAGACCTGAGGTGATTCAGGCCATAGCTGCGGCACGCGAACATGGTGATTTATCGGAAAATGCCGAGTATCATGCCGCAAAAGAGCGCCAAAGCTTTATAGAAGGACGCTTAGCTGAACTTGAAGATCGCTTAAGTCGTGCAGACGTTATCGACGTAAGCAAGGTTTCAGGAACAGATATAAAATTTGGCGCCACAGTGACCCTGCATGATGAGGATACGGATGAAGTTTCCACTTACCAAATTGTGGGCAGTGACGAGTCAGACATCCGTAAGGGCCTTTTGTCCATAACCTCCCCCCTGGCAAGGGCGTTGATTGGGAAAAAAGAGACAGATGCCGTAGAGGTTATTACACCCAATGGCAGCAAAGCATACACAATTGACTCCGTAAAATATATTTAAGAATTTTCCAGAAACTGGCGGGTCTCTCGACTCCATAGCACGGAACTTTTAATTTTGGGTAATATTTGTTATGCTCTCTCTAGATTTTTTAAAGAGTAGAAAATATTGGAAAAGTTTGTTGCATTTGTGCAGACGTGGGGGTATTTAGCAGTTTTCTTAGGCGCCTTAGTAGAGGGGGAATCTGTTATTCTAACGGCCAGCTCCATGGCTTCTTTTGGATATTTATCCTTACCTAAAGTTATGGTTGTGGCATTTACAGGAACCCTTATTGCAGACCAGGCTTTATACATGCTAGGACGCTTCAAGGGGCCTTCGTTCTTTGATCGATTCCCCAAGCTTCAAGGGCCCTCACAGCGGGCATTTTCCTTACTTAACAAATATGACGTATGGTTCATCATTGCCTGCCGATTCATTTATGGTATTCGGGTTACCAGTGCCATTGTTATTGGGGCCAGTGGTGTACCACCTAGACGTTTTATACCCCTAAACATTTTGTCTGCTTTCATTTGGACAGTCGTAAGCTGTGTGGGTGGATACTTACTGGGTGATTTGATGATGGAGCTATTCCATAACTTTGACCGCATTCAGAAGTATATTCTGGAGGGAATCTTTTTCCTAATTGTCATAATGGGGGCCTTCTTTTACTATAAACGTTTAAAAAAAAAGGCAGCTGAAAAGGTATGAAACCTTCTTCTTCTTTATTTTTGTATGGGATGCACCCATGCGTAGCAGCACTAAAGAACCCAGAACGTCGGGTTGAAAAGGTTTTTGTAACCAATGCTGCCTTAGCTGATGATTTACCCTTAGGTCGTTTGAAGGTTGAGGTAGTCGATAAAAAAGTTCTAGAGGGCAAATTGCCAACAGGTGCTGTGCACCAAGGGTTGGCCTTGCAGGTTCAGCCCCTTCCCATGTATGACATCAACGATCTGCGCCTTATAGAAGGTAACGCGTGCGTTGTTTTGTTAGACCAGGTCAGTGACCCCCATAATGTGGGGGCGATTATACGGTCAGCTGCCGTATTTGGCGCACGGTGTGTTATTGTGCCTGAAAGATGCGCCCCCAAAGAAACAGGGGCTTTAGCAAAAAGCGCCAGTGGGGCGTTGGAAATTGTGCCCATGTGTGTGGTGAAAAATTTGTCTCAGGCCATAAAAACGCTGCAAGAGTTTGGATTTTGGACGGTGGGGTTTGCAGAAACGGGAACTCAGGCCTTGAATGACATTGACTTAAAGGGTAAAATTGCCCTGATTCTTGGCGCTGAAGGGGATGGCATGCGACGCTTAACCAAGGAAATGTGTGATTTTTCTGTGCGACTGCCAACAACTGAAAATTTTTCAACCCTTAATGTTTCTAATGCTGCCGCCATTGCCTTGTATGAGCGGTTTAAGCAAGCCTTGTAGGAATTTTTCTGATGTCTATTGAGTATATTTGCACACCAAAACCCCAGAAATTTATTGATTTATGGCGTGAAACCATTCAGGCGCGGTATTTGATTCAGCGTCTTGTATGGCGTGATATTAAAATTCGTTACAACAATACGGCCTTAGGCGTTTTGTGGAATGTGTTGCAGCCTTTGGCCTTGATGTTAATTTTTGTTGTGTTCCTAGGCCTTTTTTTCAAAAATAACACGTATGGTGTGCCAACGGCCGTTTACACTTATTCAGCCCTATGTGTGTGGCAGTTTTTTGCCCGTTGTCTTACCCAAGGGGGGTTTGCCTTCACAACCTTTGGTCATATTATCGCAAAGGTTTATTTCCCCCGAATTATTATTCCCCTTTCTTTTGTGTTGGGCGCTTCTGTTGATTTTTTTGTGGCCTATGGCCTATTGTTTTTCCTGCAATTTTATTATGGCGTTTTTACCCTGAAACAATTTCTATATGTGCCCCTAATTTTTTCAGGCGTATTTATGTTTGGGTTTGGGTGTGCGCTTATTTTGTCGGCCCTCAATTCAAAATTTCGGGATGTGACCCATGTTATCCCCTTATTGACCCAGTTGTGGATTTTTGCCACCCCCATTATGTACCCCCTGCAAATTGTGCCTGAAAAGTTCTTATGGTTTTATAGCTTGAACCCCATGGTTGGGTATGTGGAGGCTTTTCGATGGGCAACCACCACAACCGTTCCCTTCCCGCCCCTTCTTTGTCTCATTCCTGCAGTTTTGGGAACGCTTACAGCCTTTGCCTTGGGTGTGTTTTTGTTCCGCCGTTGGTCAGGCACCCTTGTAGATATGCTGTAGGGGGATTTTTATGAAACCTGTTATTGACGTTCAAAACCTATCAAAGCATTACACGCTGACCCCAGATGGAACTCAAGGGTCCCTTAAAACGGCGTTTATGAACCTGTTGCCTTTTGGGCCTAAACATGTGGGTGAAGGCCGCAAGGATTTTTGGGCCTTAAAAGATGTGAGCTTTACGGTTCAGCCAGGGGAAATTTTAGGGGTGACGGGCAAAAATGGTTCGGGCAAAAGTACGCTGCTTAAAATTTTGTCACGTATTACGGCGCCAACTGAAGGACGGGCCATTATTCGGGGCCGTTTGCAGTCGTTGTTAGAGGTGGGAACGGGGTTCCACCCAGACCTAACGGGCCGTGAAAATGTGTACCTAAGCTGTGCCATTTACGGCATGAACAACGATGAAACCAATGCTATTTTTGAGGATATAATTACTTTTTCAGGTATTGGGGATTTTATTGATATTCCTGTGAAGTATTATTCATCAGGCATGGGGGTGCGTTTGGCCTTTTCCATTTCGGCCTTTGTGCAAGCAGATATTATTTTTTTAGATGAAATATGGGCCGTGGGCGATTTGGAATTTCAAGAAAAAAGCATGAAAAAAATGCATGAGCTTATTTCCAGCGGAGCCACAGTTTTAACGGTTTCCCACGAACCATCCATCATTAAAAAATTCTGCACACGGACTATTTTGTTAGATAAGGGGCGGCTGATTTCGTGACGGTTTCAGTTATTATTCCAACGTATAATCGCTGTGATTCTTTAAAGCATTCCATAGACAGTGTTTTGGCCCAAACGTATACAGATTATGAATTGATTATTGTGGATGACGGGTCAACGGATGATACAGAAATAATGGTGGGTGGATTTGACAGCCCAAGCATTCGGTATTACAAGCTTAGGGAAAACAAGGGGGCTGCAGCAGCGCGCAATTATGGGGTGCAGAAAGCTACGGGAAATTGGGTGGCTTTTTTAGATTCAGATGACGAATGGTTGCCCGAAAAACTGGCCCAACAGGTGGATACCATGCGGTCAGCGAATATATGTGTGACGGGGTGTTTTATGACACGTTTTGGACAAGTTCATGACTATACCCCCATATTAAAACGACCAGAGGATATGATGTTTGGGTGCCGTTTAAACCCAGGCACAACTTTGATGTGTGACCGTAATGTGTTGCTAGACACACCCTTTGATGAAACCCTCAAACGGTTTGAAGATTGGGACTGGTTCATTCAGCAGTACTTAAAAGGCCGTTCTGTGCATATTTTATCTAATGTTTTGGCCATTGTGCACCTGCGCCCAGGTAAGCCTGCAGACACGCTGCCAGCGTTAGAGGCGTTAGTTCGCAAATACGCCAACTTATTACCAAAAAACCGTGGTGTTATAAAGGCCGCTGCTTACGTTGAAAAAGCCAGTTGGCACATGTTCGAAAAAAAATACATACAGGCCTTGTTTTATTTGGTTTGGGCATTTATTCTTCACCCAAAAGGTTTTTATGTAGTTTTGCCCTCCTTAGGGCGTTTTTTAAGAAGGTAGAGTTGGGTTTTTTATGACGCCATATATTTCTTTTATAGGTTTTGCCCGTAACGATGATTATACCCCTGATCGCGCAGCGCGTCACAACAAGTCACTTAACTTTTTGATAAAACAGCTGAGAGATTATAAAATTCCATCTGAAATTATTGTAGTTGAATGGAATTATCCAGAAGATCGTCCTCCACTTAGTAAAACTATTCTAATAGAAACAAAAACAGAGTTTACAACTCTTCGTGTTATTCGTGTACCTCAAAAATTCCACCAAAAATACAAGGGTTGGCAACACAAACCCTTCCATGTAGCAGCTGCTATTAATGTGGGAATTCGCCGTGCTAAGGGAAAGTTTATTTTGCCTATAGCTTCAGATGTATTTTTGACGGATGAGTGTTTAAAATTTATTTCTTCTCAGAATTTAGATGAAGAATTTTTCTATCGTTGCGATCGCTATGACGTAGATTCATGTGTTCTAGAAACCACAGGAAAAGAACGATCAAATTTTTTTAATTTCTGTGAAAAGAATGTACTTCTTCACCATGAAAAACTTATACAAGAACCAAGTTTTAGGATCGCTGACCTACATATCAACGGATGTGGAGATTTTTATTTGGTTTCCAAAAAAGCTTTATGTGCAGTACGCGGAAATGAAGAAGGCAAAACGGTAGGTAGTCTTGATGCAGATGGTATATTAATACATGCCCTGCACGGTTATGGTTTAAGGGAAAAAATTTTACCAGACTCTTGTCGTGTGTATAAAATCTTCCATAACAATTCCACGGTAAGAGTTGTTCAGCAAATTTGGAAACCTTGGCAAAAAAAACTAGAGCGTATTTTGATGAGGATGAGGTTTTCTTCATTTGGAATTAATTCTTTTAGAATTTATTTGAACTATCCTAAGAGGTCTTATTCGTATGCAAGTAAAGCTATTTTCGATTCGTATGAAAAAAATTTAGTAAAGCGTGGTCGTAAATGGGCGAAACAAAAGCCCCCATTTTATTTGAATGATGAAAACTGGGGGCTGGGAAGTGAGAATTTAGAAGAAGTAGATGTAGTTCCAAGATCTTAAGTGCATAAAGAGAACTTTAATCCATTAACAATGATATAAGGTCCTGGAAATTTTGGGTGCTTGGCGGCTTTTACTTTTTTATGGAATTCTTCTGTATTTGATGGGTCAAGAATAAGCCACTCTTGGAACTCCTGAGTTTTTACATCACTCCTCTTCCACTGTATATCCAAGGATTTAGGAAAAGATGATGTTCTTTTTATCTCATGACAAAATGTGTTAAGCAAATCTAGGCAGGATATTTCAGCCCTTGCATACAAACTCTCACAGGTCTCAAAAGAGTCTATTTGGAACTCTGAGACACTATATATTTCACCAGCATCAATCTGCCTAGTCATTTTATGAGCTGTGGCTCCATATGTTTTTTCATCATTAAATAATGCTAGTGAAGCCCCCCCGCGACCAGGATATTTAGGGGGAGCAGGGTGAAAGTTAACATTAGCGATGTCTAAAAATGGTCCTTTTAATATAATTTGATTTAAAAAGCTACAAACAAAATCAGGCTCAAGATTCATTAAACTTTCTTCGCTTGTGAAATTTTCCTCGTCTACAGTATTTACAATTTCAAAATATTTGGAAATTATAGTCGTTGCATCGTAAAAAAGACGATGATTTCTTGGGATAAAAAGCAGGCATTTTTTCATGGTCAAATCCTCTATTTGTTTATTGCAATAAGCTTTACAAAATATATTTTTTTGTCTAGATTCTATTGATTCACATTTGCTTGAGCAAGGTTTAATGCAAAAAAATATCCCCTGGTGGCACCCTAGTTTGGGTGAGCAAGAAAAAGTCATGCTTGGTAAGGTCATTGACCGTCAGTTTCCCAATCATAGCATTTATACAGTAGAATTCGAGAAGAAAGTGGCTGCCTTGGCTGGGGTTCCTTACGCTGTGGCAGTAACAAGCGGTACGGCAGCTTTGTTTTTATCTCTTAAAGCTGCAGGTGTTGGTCAGGGGCACGAAGTTATTATCCCTGACATAACCTTTATAGCAACAGCGCATGCTGTTTCTTTAGCTGGTGCCACGCCTGTGTTTGCTGATGTTCATCCACATACACTCAGTCTGGACCCATCTTGTGTCGAGAGGGCCATTACATCACGTACAAAGGCTGTTATACCTGTTCATATAAGTGGTCGTTCTGCTCATATGAAAGAGCTACTTCATATGTGTGATGCTTACCACATCCCCTTAATAGAGGATGCGGCAGAAGCATTGGGGTCTTGTGGCGAAAGACCTTTGGGATCACTCGGTTTTGCAGGGTGTTTTTCCTTCACAGCTACAAAACTTGTGACCACAGGTCAAGGCGGAGTTATTGTTACAAGAGATGAGGAAACTTATTATCAGCTTCGTGCCTTAAGGGACCATGGTCGACCAAATCGTGGAACGGGGGCAGCCGATATTCACGATACCATAGGATACAATTTCAAATTTACGGACCTGCAAGCAGCAGTGGGTATTGCTCAACTAGACACATTGCAAGAACGTTTAAACAAACAAAAGAATTTGTACCTTCAGTACAAAAAACGCTTAGGAAATATTCCAGGTGTTCGTTTGCTTCCTTTCGACATAGACAAGGGTGAGCGACCTTTGTGGGTTGATGCCTTGGCGGAGAACCGTGATAGCCTTTTAGATTTTTTATTTTCTAAAAACATTGAGACCCGAAAATTCTGGTACCCTATCCACCGTCAAAAACCTTATTTGCAGGATGATAAAAACTATCCTGTTACATGTGAAATGACTCAAAAAGCTTTTTGGCTTCCTTCTGCTATTAGTCTTACAGAAGATGATATTAACTATGTTTGTGACATGATCGAGGAGTTCTATAAAGCTCATGGTTAAAAAATATCTTGTCACAGGGGGAAGTGGGTTTATTGGTTCCGCTTTAGTCAAAAGGTTGCTGCTGGAGGGTCATGAGGTTAGTGTTTTAGATGATAATTCTCGTGGTCATCCAAGGCGTTTAGAGGGGGTGCTTAAAGATTTAAAGTTTATAAATGGTGATATTCGTGACGCTGAAACAGTTAAAAAAGCTGTACATGGGCATGATGTGGTTTGTCATTTAGCCTACGTCAATGGTACAAAGTTTTTTTATAGTCAACCTCATGTAGTTTTAGATGTGGCTGTAAAAGGTATGACTAATGTTTTAGATGCTTGTATCGCTCATAACGTGCGAGAGCTTATTTTGGCTTCTAGTTCAGAGGTTTATCAATTTCCGCCTGTTATCCCCACAGATGAGACAGCGCCATTAGTCGTTCCAGATGTTTTAAACCCAAGGTTTTCTTATGGGGGTGGTAAAATTATTAGTGAGCTTATGGCAATTAACTATGGTCGCCATTTTTTTGACCGTGTAGTTATTTTTAGGCCTCACAATGTTTATGGCCCTGACATGGGATGGGAACATGTGATACCTGAGTTTTGCCTTCGCATGATGGACCATAAGGATGGCTCCGACTTTCCTATACAGGGTAGTGGTGAAGAAAAGCGAGCCTTCATTTATATTGATGACTTTACTGAAGGTCTTATGCTTGTTATAAACAAAGGGGAACACTTGGGGATTTATCATATCGGCACTCAGGAAGAGGTCACCATGCTCGAGCTTGCTCAAGCAACATCGCTTGCTTTGGGTAAGAGCATTAAAATCACCCCAGGCCCGTTGCAGCCTGGAAGTGTGATAAGGCGATGCCCAGATATTGGGAAGCTGCGTAGATTGGGATTTGAGCCTAAGTGGCTTTTAAGAAATGGGGTAATTATGACCTCTCAGTGGTATACGAATAACATTAACTTAAGAGGAAATTTTATATGAGCTTAGCAGTCTTTTCAGATGAACAAAATAATTGGCCAAAGGAAACAATAGTCAAAACAGATGCTCCTTTTATTGACGATCGAGGAGAAATTCGCCCTATCATTGATGTCCCGAATCAGAGTGTAGGAATTATCTTTACAAACAAGGGGGCTATTAGGGCCAATCACTACCATAAGACAGATTGGCACTATTGTTACATAATTTCAGGCTCCATTGATTACTATGAAAGACCTTTAGGTTCAAAAGAAAAACCAAATTGCATAAAAATCCACGCTGGCGAAACTTTTTTTACACCACCAATGGTTGAGCATGTCATGTTATTTCCAGAGGACACTGTTTTTTTGACAATTTCAAGGAACCCGAGAACCCACGATCTATATGAGAGTGATATTGTCCGTGTGGATATTTTGAAGGACATTTGATTCGTATGAATTTAGGTAAACATTATGCAGAAGTTACAGCATGCCGGTTCTGTAATTATGATAAACTTTTCCCCTATCTTGATTTGGGGAATCATCCACCCTCTAATAGCTTTATAAGCTCAGAAAATTTATCTACAGAGGTCTTTTATCCATTGAAAGTATTACTTTGTGAAAATTGCTCAGCCTCTCAGCTTTCCTGTGTAGTGCCGCCTGAAGATATTTTTTCAGAATATGATTACTTATCGTCCACGTCAAAAGCTTTGCAGAACCATTTTCAAGTATTAGTTGATAAAATCATACAAGTAGGTAGGTTTTCTGGTACAGTTATCGCCTTAGATATTGGAGCCAATGATGGTATTATATTGGATCGTTATCCTGGGAATGATAGTTATAAATTAATAGGTGTGGAGCCATCGACAGCAGGTCGCATCGCACAAGAAAAGGGCTACCATATATACCCAAATTTTTTTGATGAACAAGTTGTCAAAAGAATACTAAAAGATTTTGGTAAAACTGATGTTATTACCGCTACAAATGTTTTTGCTCATATTCATGATGTCCTATCGGTTGTGAAAAATGTGTCATCTCTTTTAAGTGATGAGGGGCTTTTTGTTTTAGAGTTCCCGTATACTCCTACAACTTTTGACAGTATGTATTTTGACACCATTTATCATGAGCACCTGTCTTACTTGAATTTAAACTGTCTTAATACCCTGTTAGAAAAAACTGATTTGAGAATTGTGGATTTTTCTATGGTGGAGGTTGGTGCTTCTGGGCCAGCTATCCAGGTGTTTATAGCGAAAGAAAATGGTCTATATAAAGTTCAACCATGTGTATATGAGCTTTTACAGTATGAAAAAGAGTGGGGAGTTTTTAAAAGAGAAAAGTATTTGGATTTTGCAAATCGTGTTTCAGAGATAAAATCGCAAGTTCTTGGTCTTATTGACTCTATCTTAATGTCAGGTGAAAAAATTGCAGCTTTTTCGGCGCCAGCAAAGGGAAATACCTTGTTAAATTACCTGGGGCTTAATTGTGAAAAGATTTCTTGTATCGCAGAAACCAATATTCGAAAGATAGGCAAACTTGCTCCTGGCTCTCATATTCCTATTGTGGATGAACAAGACTTTTTGAGGAGGGGGTTCTCTTATGCCCTACTTCTTTCATGGAATTATCTAGATTTTTTTCTAAATAACTCTGACTTTATAAAGCAAGGTGGAAAGTTTATTGTCCCCCTTCCTAAGTCTAAAATTTTTGGGTAAAGCATATGACGCAACACATCGATATTGCCATTGTAGGTGGTGCAGGGCACGTGGGCCTTCCTTTGGCTTTAGCTTTTGCCAATAAAGGTCAAAGCGTTTTGGTTATGGATATTAATCAACAAGCCTTAGATATAGTTCAAGCGGGTAAACTCCCTTATATGGAAAGAGATGGTGAAATTTATTTAAAAAATGCATTGGAAAATAATCGGTTGTTTTTCTCTGCGGACCCTGCATCTATTCAGAATGCTAAAAATATTATTTTAACAATTGGAACACCTGTTGATGAGTTTCTAAATCCAGATATTCGCGCCGTTCAAAGGTGCGTAGATGATTTAGCCCCCTACTTTCAAAAAGATCAACTTATTATTCTGCGATCTACTGTTTTTCCAGGTACAACAGATTGGCTTGTGGAATATGCTCAGAAAAAACAGATGGGCGTTGACATAGCTTTTTGTCCAGAGCGCGTTGTTCAAGGTGAGGTAATGCAAGAACTTCACAACATACCTCAGCTTGTGTCAGGGGGGACTCTTAAAGCCCAAACAAGGGCAAGTGAATTATTTGGCTTATTAACAAAGGAAATAATTCATCTTTCAACAAAAGAAGCTGAATTCGCAAAACTTTTCACAAACTCCTATCGCTACATTCGTTTTGCAACAGCTAATCAATTTTATATGATGGCAGAAAACTCTGGTCTTGATTATTACCGTATTCATGATGCTGTTGTGCGTAACTACCCTCGTATGGCTGATATGCCGCGTCCAGGTTTTACAGCGGGGCCTTGTTTATTCAAGGATACAATGCAGCTAGCAGCTTTTGCTAAGAATGAGTTTACATTAGGGCACGACGCTATGTTGATTAATGAGGGATTGCCCTTGTATATTGTTGAAAAATTAAAAAGACAGTATGGAGATTCTTTGAAAAACAAAGTAATTGGACTTTTGGGGATGGCCTTTAAACCAAACTGTGATGATATTCGTTCTTCACTTAGTTATAAGCTTAAGAAAACATTGGCATTGTACACAGACTATGTACTAACGACAGACCCCTATGTTCAGGTAGACCCAACCTTATCAACTTTAGAGGTAGTCTTAGAAAAGAGTGACATTCTCATTCTTTGCACGCCACACCGTGACTATAAGAATTTAAATTTAAGAGGGAAAGTCTTGCTTAATGTTTGGGGAGAGTAGTTGTTAGGCTACTTTCCTGCCATTTAAACACAGAGCTTAAGATGTTGCACTTTATTTTAGAACAGGGGCACATGTTCCAAAAAAAATACATACAGGCCTTGTTTTATTTAGTTTGGGCATTTATTCTTCACCCAAAAGGTTTTTATGTGGTTTTGCCCTCCTTAGGGCGTTTTTTAAGAAGGTAGAGTTGGGTTTTTTATGAAAATTGCCATCCACGATTATTTTACCCGTTCAGGTGAAACCACCATTGCCAACAATTTGGTTCTGGCTGGACAAGAGATGGGACTAGATGTGCGGCGTCTCACCAGCATTCAAGATATTGATGATTTTGCCCCCGATTGTGTAGTGTATTTGCCTCATTACGCGCCAAAAATGACAAAATATCCCAGTTATATGGGATTAACTACACCTATAGAGCATGCTCTTAACAGGGATTTTCAGGAAAGTATGCTAAGCTACGATGGTTACCTGTGTGTTCCAGGTATGCCCCAGCAGTTTGCTGAAGACCTGTGTTTTGGAACAGATAAGGTAAGGCCAGTTGCATGTTTTTTGGGTCAGCGCATTATTGATTTTCCAAACAGAGAAACCCTTCCCACACGTTTAATTTATTGCGGTCAAAACTGGGATAATCGCCACATTAAACTTTTAGAGTTATTATCTCAGCATGATTGGTTTGATGTGTATGGTCCTGAGAATTCTTGGAAAGGATCAAAAGTCAACTATCGTGGTGAAATTCCTTATGAGGGTGATGTGTTTTTAGAGGTTCATCACAAGGCTGGGGTAGGTTTAGCTTTACAAAATGATCTTTTCGTTGCAAGGAATATCCCCACTGGAAGAATTTTTGAAGTTTCATCTGTTGGGTCTTTGGCTATTGCCCCCCACATGCCTTTTATTCACGAACATTATGGGGATAGTGTTCTGTACGTAGATCAAAGTGCCGATCCTCAAACTCTATACAAGCAAATTGTCAGCCATATGGACTGGGTCCGTAACAATAATAAAAAAGCTCTTGAAATGGCCGAGAAAGCTCGGGAAATTACAGCTGCCAAATTTTCAGCGAAAAACATGTTGGAAATTCTTATAGCCTATCATAAGGCAAGCATGGAAAAGGGGGGATGGAGCTGGCATGGAAACACACCTGAGGTGGCCGTTATCGTGCGAGCGGGAGGCCGTTCTTTAGATATTCTAAAGCGGTGTTTTGATAGCCTCAAAAACCAAGTTTATAAAAATATTCGCCCTGTGGTAGTTTTGTACAAACCTTTAGAGGGTCTGCAGGCGTTTTTAGACGGTTATAAAGATGTTTTTTCTAAAATTGATGTGGTGAAGTGTATGGGGGGTATTCGAAGCAAAACCCTGTGGGCGGGCCTAAACCATGTGTATGAGGAAAAAATTCCCTATTTTGGTATTTTAGATGATGACGACGAATATTTCCCAAACCATATTTCTAATTTGCTGCAAACCATACAAAATGACGAGAGCGCCAAGTGGGCCTATGCCCTGACAGTTACCCAATGTCATGATCAAGTGTTCCAGTACCAACATGTGACAGAAAACCGACACATTAAATATTACCCCTTTATGGGGAAAAATAATGACTTAGAGGGGCAGTGGATTCACCCAGCAGGCACGTTAGTGAGCACGTGTTTGCTGGATACGTGTATATTACAAGACCCTGTTATGCATACAGCTGAAGACAGCTACCTATGGCGTCAGCTATTTATTAAAAACCAACCTGTACCTAGTTTTAGGTGCACATCCATGGCCTATGTGGCAGGTGACGGTTCAGGCTTCCTAACCCATCCCTTTCGGCAGTTAGATTTACTAAAACTGAAAACCAGGTTTTTGGGAAAACGTTGGCATGATGGCCGCCTCATAACCACAAACCTTAACCTTGACCCACCCTATGTGCCAAGACCCACAACCTTCTTAGGCCGTGTTCAGCGTTTGGTTAGTATTATGAAGAAAATAATGACCAAAGGGCCTAGGATAATAAGAGTCTTATTGTCAAAAATTGATAAAATTTAGAAAAGGAAGGGAAAGAGTAATGAATGAAATTATAGTGATTATAAGTTGTCTGTTTATGTTTATGTTATTTTTGCTGGGGTTGGCTTACGCTCATAAGTTGAGATTACGACAAATTAGACAAAGACTAGTACAGTGTCAGGAAGAATTAATTCGATGTAAAGAACCAGCAAATGCACTTTTTGATAAACTTGTCACTTTTTTTGGTGTTCTTCCTAGGGGTGTTTTGCATGTTGGTGCTCACAACGCATACGAGTCAGATCTTTATCAAATATATAATGTTCCAAAGATTATATGGTTTGAAGCAGATCCTGCTCGAGAAGGGGACATTCGAAAAAAAGCCGCAAAATATAAGAAAAACAATCCAAATAGTGAGATTGATGTGGTTATGTGCGCAGTTTCAGATGTGAGTGGTAGAATTAGTTTTTACAGGACAAATAACGATCTTTCCAGTTCAACCTTGAGGTTGAAAAAACATAAGGAAATAAGCACTAGTGTTGTGGAGGTAGGGGAAATCGAAGTGCCTGCCGAAACTATTGATAATCTTGTTTTAAAAAAGAAGGACTATAATATTTTAGTTCTTGATATCCAAGGTGCAGAGTTAAAAGCCCTTAAGGGGGCAGTTGATCTTTTGAGTCATTTGGACGCTATTATTACAGAGGTTAATTATGACGAGATTTATGAGAACTGTTGCCTCATCTGGGAGTTAGACGCATATTTATCCGATTTTGGCTTTATAAGGTTTGACACCTTTTCTAACACAAAGGGTTGGGGTGATGCATTATATCTAAAGACAGCGAGCGTTTTCCCTTCTTAGCCTTAATAAAAGTTTAAAATTGTAATTTTCTTTCATTATTTCAGTTATCATATAGGATATAATCTGATATAAATTTCCCTGGATTTTCTATAGGGTCCATAGTCTTCTTGAAATGATCACGGTTACTTGTTGATCGTGTAAGATATCTTTTAATTTTCCTAAGCGAACAATGCATATTGTTTTTGCATGGAAATCTTTCTTCGAAAGGACTATATTTTGTTGAACGAATATACTCAATATGTTCCATAATCTCATTTGGACTATAAGCAAAATATAGGTAATTTCTGAACTCCCTTGAAAGAAACGCACTTTCGAATTCCTTATTAAGTCCATTACTTAAATATATTATCGGTTTGTCAGCTATAACAGCCTCAGCCAAAGAAGATGTTCCGTCAGCAATAATAATATCTGATTCCATAATATCGTCTACTAAAGAGCGTGTCGTGTGTTCAGATAATCTAACATTTTTTAATGAATTAAACTTTTGTATGATTCCATTGGCGTCTTCTTGGCTCAAATGGTTTTGCTCTACAGCATGAGAAAATAAAGCCATATGAGGGCGGATAATAAACTGGATATGTGGATTTTTTTGTGCATAGTTATAAAAGAAATGATAGTAATTTAAAAAAGTTGATCCACTTTCCCCCATATCTCTGCCTGTAAAGTGTAGAGTCCATCTTGGAAGCCACAAAATAGTTTCAAAATTTCTTCTTTCTTTTTTGATTTTTTGAGCGTCACGAACCTCTTTGTATGTCTGATAACCAGAGACGACAACGTTGTTTTTTGAAAATTTATATCCATTTACATAAATATCTTTTGTACTTTCAGAATCTACAAAAACTGTATGAACCTATTGTGGTAAGTTTGGATCATTAATAAAATGTTGATGAAAAATATGAGGGCCATAAACAATGTACATCACTTTCTTGGATATCTTTTTTATATACTCATCTGTAAAAAATGGATCAAGAGGGGAGTTTTTGTAGGTATTATATGGGTGCTGTGTAAAAATATATTCAGGCTTAAGCCCCTCAATAGATGAGCATTTCTTGTACGGACTTTGCTTGCCACAAGGGTAGATAATATCAGTATCATCAAATTTTTTAGAAAATTCAAATCTATGTCTGCATGAAGCTTCCCAGATGAAAAAAATGGAATCGCTACAATTTTTACACTGTGTCCTACTTTCTTCATTTCTTTATAAATTTCGTAAACACCCTTCCCACCTTTTGATTCTGTATTTACAAGGAAAAAAATCCTTTTAGGTATTGCTTTTTTTGTGTGAGTGATAGACACAAGGTAAAGTGTAGCTACTAAAAATAAAAACAGAAGAGGGTAATTTTTTTTCTTTTGAGAATTCTTTAGTTTTCTTAAAAAAAACATCTTATTAGGCGTCTCCAATTAAAAATCTCTATATTAAGCACTGCCAACCAAAACCTCAAACTCGCAATCTTTTTGGTTTGGGTTGTTGGGCATGTCTATTTCTAAAACTTCTTTTGACCCAACAACACAAAGGGAAAGGCGCAAACCAACAACTACCGCTTCCTAAAGTTTGAATATGACCACGCTTACTGTAGAGAGCTAAATTTTTTTAGCACGTCCTGTAAATTTTTGCATAACACAATATCAATTTGGTTCGACGTTTTCTTCAGTTCGTCATCTGTCATTTCGATAAGATCGGAGTTTCTAATCTGAGCTATACAATATCCCCTTGATCTCCAAAATTTTAAATATGAATCAATGTCTTTTAGCCAAGCTGGAGAGTACTCCTGGATTACAATCAAGTTAGGGGAGTTATCTATCAATTTTTGTGCCCCTATAACTGCTTCATACTCAGCTCCCTCAATATCCATTTGTAAAATATCAATTGAGTCAATCTCAGGCATAGAGTCTAGGTTTATAGCATCAACAGTAATATAATTTTCAGAATTATCGGGGACATTTTGCTTTCTATCGACGTGTGAAGAACCTGTGTTGCCATCAATTATCGCATTGAAAGAAAGACTCGTTTTGTGTGAAAAGGCAGCCATTGGATAAATCGTACAATTTTTTACATCATTAATAGCCATATTAGCTTTTAAAAATTTCAAAGACTCTGGATTAGGCTCAAACACAAAAAGTTTTCCAGTTTCGCCAACAATTTTGCTTATGAGCAGAGCGTGGTAGCCTATATGCCCCCCCAAAGTTAATACCTTGTGACCAGGTTTGACTAAACGCTTCAATGCGTTCTGAACATGAGGTTCCCATTGCTTTGATGTGAAAATTGTGTAACTAACACAATCATCCTTACCGTTGAGAATAACATAAAAACCATTTACGTCCTTAACAATGACACCTTTATGTTTCATAAAATCTTTGAGAGGGGTCTGAGCAAGACACTCAGACAGCTTGTAGCTCGCAAGTTTGTATTGAGTATTTTTAGAATAAAACTTATTCACAAAAACTCCACAAAGAGAAAATAAAAATACAACAAGTGCAATTAGATAATTTCTTTTCATTTAAAGACCTTTCATTTTAGTATAATAATTTTTATCAAAATAAATTAAGAATAAGGAGAAAAAAACCTTACCACTTTTATATACCATTTCACTTCCCCAGAATTAACCATTTTGGGGTTAATGAAAATACGGTAACCTTTTTCCCTTAATTTATTATGGAATGCCACATGTTCAC
Organism: Patescibacteria group bacterium; assembly: GCA_044359765.1. Lineage (GTDB taxonomy): Bacteria > Pseudomonadota > Alphaproteobacteria > Paracaedibacterales > CAIULA01 > CAZDVK01. Next base: position 27,652 of record JBIKLN010000016.1, read on the forward strand.
AAACTTCTTTCCCCTGCTCGTCTATGCCAACGTATGGGGCTACATTAAACAATTTTTTCTGATAAATAGCAAGTCCACCAAAAGCTGAATCGACCTCTATCCATTCACTATAAGCAGGAATAATAATTTGTTTGGCTTGGACGCTGGCGTAGAGGTTTTTTTCCTTGTCTTTACTATATTTGTCTAAAAAACCAAATTGAGCCCAGCAGTCATTTGGACACCAGTCCTTATGCCTAAGGGCCCATATGTCATAATAAGGCCCCTTTTGATTGGCGCAGCAAACATGCCAATCGTCTCGTTCCCAGCAGCTAAGTATAGCCATTTCTGAAATGTGAGAATTCACATCATCTAGATCTGCAACCACAACATAATCTATATTTTTATAGAGTGGGTTTGTTTTTATTTCCTGTGCATAGGCGTTGCGGCAATAGGCTAACCTCTCCGTTCTAAGGGGCATTTTATCTCTTAGCTTTCCAAGAGAAATGAAATTGAAATTGTGAGTGTTCTTCTTGACATCATCCAAAACACGTAAACTTTCATCATCACTATCTGATTCAATAATCAACCAATGAAGCTCTTTTGCTTTAGCCAGAGATGCTTTAAAACGTTTTATATTTCCATCTAAAAATTTACTACAATTTCGTACCGTCCCCACAACAAGAAAGGATTTTTGTTCAACAATAGAGCTGCTTTTCTTAAAGGCCTGTAACTGAGCTTCCTCTCTCTTTATGCTTTTTTCTGACTTCTTAAGACCGAAAAACAAAAAAGAAACAGTTATAGCTAAAAAGGCCACGATGATTTTTTTAATCATTTAAAATAATACTCATGTTTTTTGAGGAAAAGGTCATCTACAATGGATAAGTTTTTCTTGTACACGCTTAAACAGGCTCTCATTATTAACGACGGTACGGTCTTCAGCAACAATAAAAAGGGAATTTTCTGGATTTCCGCGATGGTGATAAGAAAAAAATGGTCTCCAATCTTTTAGGTCACAAACTAAAGTTTTATTCTGATCTGACAATAAGCTCAAAATAGACTGATCATGCCTATTTTCTCTAAAATCAGGATACTCTGGGTTAATGCTTGGTAGGTCTGTTACCAACTGCTCGTTCTCACATAAATCAAGCCATTTTTGAATGAATTCACGACTTCTTTTGGAGTTTTTAAAAGCAAGAAACCCAGTTCCAGCGCAACAACGAGAGTCTCTATAATTTTCATTATCTACACCAAAATAAATAAGCAAATCTCGTTTAGTATAGTGTCGGTGTATATCACCATTTGGATTGAATTCTGATGAAAAAATAAAAACCTCCTTATGGCTTTCCTCCATTTCTTTCAAAAGGTTCACAATGGCGTTGGGGTTGTCCATGTTCACCATCAGACCAGCATCTAGGTAAATAATAACATCACCCTCGTTAGCTTTTTCCATAGTTTTTAAAATAATGTAAGGTTTCCAAACCCAATATCCAGCTCCCCGCTTTTGCTCCAAAATTTTTTTATTTTTTGCGCGGAATTCAGCATCTAAATGATTGAGGCGCCAAAGGTGAAAAACATCAATACCTTTATTGATGCCTGAAAAACATTGGGCATTTTGGTTTTGGTAATAAACCTCATTACCATTTGCATAAGAAACAAGGTGAACCTTATAGGGTTTATCAAGAATTAGAGGCTTTTCCAAAGAAAGGTCGGGAATTTTCCCAGCTGCAGCTAAAAGTTGAGACGCCTTAAATTGGGCATTTGTTTCGTGCCTAAACGTATAAAATTGATGATATATTTTTTCAGTACGCATGAGTGTGATGGCACAACACGCAACCAACGCACCCAATAAAACTACACCAATTTTTTTTAACATTTGATACCTTTTTTGACGGAATTAAAAAACACCCACACTATGCCATAAGAAAGCCTTGGGGCGCTAGTCTTTTTCTTTCAGTGATTTCCGTGCAAATAAGTCATTCCACCGTAACAGATTTTGCTAAATTGCGGGGTTGGTCAATGTCTGTTCCCTTAAGCAGGGCTACGTAGTATGCCAAAAGTTGCACAGCAAGGGTCAGAACAAAAGGCTCTGTAAAGCTGTGGGTTTTGGGCAGAGTTGCTGTATACACGTCGTCTTGCACTTGTTTTTTTATGGCCATCTCTCCCTCTGTGTCGGTTAGGCAAATTACCCGGGCGCCTCGGGCTAAAACCTCTTGCATATTGGACAGGCTTTTTTCAAACCATTCATTATGAGGCGACAAAATAACAACAGGCATGGTGCTGTCAATAAGGGCAATGGGCCCATGCTTCAGCTCCCCCGCCGCGTAGGCTTCTGCATGAATGTAGGAAATTTCCTTCAATTTCAAAGCCCCCTCATGGGCAATGGGGTAAAGGGTTCCGCGGCCTAAATAAAGGGCGTGTTTGGCTTCTACTAACTGCTTGGCTAATGTTTTATAAATGCTGGTGTCCCGTAACACATGGCTCATAAGGCCAGGCACAGATTTAAGCGTGTGATGAAGCATTTTTGTATCTCGCCCCCGTTTTTGGGTTGCCTGCAAACACAACCCTGCCAATAGCATAAGCTGAGCGGTAAATGCTTTTGTAGATGCCACGCCAATTTCAGGTCCTGCCAAGGTTTGCAGGCAATAGGTGGCCTCTCGCGCTATGGAGCTGTGGGGAACATTCACCAAGGCCAAAACAGGTTTATTGTTTTTCTGAACGTAACGAAGGGCATGAAGCGTATCAATCGTCTCCCCTGACTGGGAAATAACCACATAGAGGGTTCTATCTGGAAATACTGGGTGCCTATAGCGATACTCAGAGGCAATTTCCACATCAACGGCTAAACCGCCATACTGCTCAAACCAATACTTGGCCACACAGCCTGCAAAATAAGAAGTGCCACAGGCAATAATGCTAATGCGGTCATAATTCTGCCAATCAAAATCAAAGGTTGGAAAGTGTACTGTTGTGGCCTCTAGGGGTAAAAAGGATTGTAACACATCACTTAAAACAGTGGGTTGTTCGTGAATTTCTTTCAGCATAAAGTGGCTAAAGTCTGCCTTTGTGGCAGAATCTGACGTGAAAGATGTTTTTGTTAAGGGACGTTCTACCCTGTTTCCCTGTTGGTTGAAAATAATTTTTTCAAAGCCCCCCTGGCTTTTGGTGATGGTTCCAAAATCACCCTCTTCAAGATAGCAGGCTGTGTTTGTCCATGTGGAAAAGGACAAAGCGTCTGATGCCACATACCATTCCTCATCTGCCTGACCGATAACAAGGGGGCTGCCTTGACGGGCAAAAAATAGTGTTTGAGGAAGGGGCGCATATAAAATAGCCAAGGCAAAAGCACCCCTTAAACGCCCCAGAGTTTTTTGGAAAGCCGCCTGAAAATCTGCCGTTTCTTGGAGGTGGTGTTCCAGTAAATGCACAACAACCTCTGTGTCTGTTTCGCTTTCAAAGGTATAACCTGCACCTTGAAGTTCCTGACGCAAAGGGGCAAAGTTTTCAATAATGCCATTGTGAACAACTGCGATTTTCGTATTAGAATGGGGGTGGGCATTATGTTCTGTGGCAGCGCCATGTGTGGCCCAACGTGTGTGGCTGATGCCTGTGGTTCCCTCAAGGGGGCATTCTTCTACCAGCGCTTTTAAATGCATAAGTTTGCCAGGGGCACGACGCCGTTCGATAGTCCCTTTTGATATGGTGGCCACGCCTGCCGAATCGTACCCACGATATTCTAGGCGAGACAACCCCTCAAGCAGCCTATGCACAACAGGGTGTGAACTAATAACCCCAAAAATACCACACATAATTTCCTCCTGTTTTCAACTTTCCCGTCTTGTGGCGTAGGTCACCACATCTTTTAGAAGATGCCATACAGGCCCTTTCTGTGAAAGCGAATTTAAAGAGTTCTGGGCCTTAAGCGCATAAGTATCAGCCATAATGCTACATAATTGAAAAATGGCATTGTTGTTTAGAATTTTTTTTGCCTCATTCCAGTCCTCTTCTGTACGTTGGTCTTTTGAAAAAATGCCCTCCCAGAAAGGACGTTCTATCCCGTGTTCATAAGCCACCAAAATGGGCAGGGTTACTTTTCCTTCCCAAAAATCAGCGCCTTTTGGCTTACCTGATATGTGGTCAGGGCTTGTGTAATCTAAGATATCATCCATCATTTGAAAACAAATACCAAGGTTTAGGCCAAAATTTTTTAAATGCTCTACTGACTGGTCTTCTGCATCTGCCAATAGGGCGCCACTTTCACACGCTGCAGCAAAAAGCGCCGCCGTTTTGGCATCAATAATTTTTAGGTAAATATCGTAGACGTTTACATGGCCCAAATGCATTAACTGAAGAACCTCCCCTTCCGCAATACGAGAGGACGCCTGAGATAAGCATTTCAAAACCCTAAGGTTGTTTGTTTCCACCATAAGTTCAAAGGCACGAGAAAACAAAAAATCACCCACCAAAACACTGGCGCTATTGCCCCAAATGCAATTGGCAGATTCCTGACCCCTGCGTTTTTCTGCCCTATCCACCACATCATCATGCAAAAGGGTGGCTGTGTGAATTAATTCTACAGCTGCGGCTAAATGGATAGCCTTGTGGGGTTCTTCCAAAAACAACCCATGACAAGCTAATGTTAATAAAGGCCGAATGCGCTTTCCCCCTGCCACCACAAGATGTTTTGACAGGTCTGTTACCAGGGGAACAGTGCTTGAAAGCTGTGAAACAATCAAATTATTGACTTGCTGCATAGGGGCATTCAAGGCATGATAAAGATTAGAGATAGGGTTTACGGATGTTCCAATTTCTTGAGTGGCCAGCATGGTTTCTTTCTCGTTTGTTTTGTGAAACAACTGTAAACGATTCATTCTAAAAGAGCAAAATGCTTAATGAGCCATATGACATCAAAAAACAAAGATGATTATTCAAAAGATTACCTGCTGGGTGGTCGCGTGCTTGTACATCAACCTGTGCAAGGGTACCGCGTAGCCATTGACCCTATTTTTTTGGCAGCTTCTATTCCTGCCGAACCTGGCGAAACCATATTGGATATTGGTGCGGGGGTTGGGGCAGCATCCTTGTGTTTAGCCGCTCGTGTGCCCAGTGTTCGCATTGTGGGGGTAGAACTTCAGCGTGATTGTGTGCGCTTAGCTTCAGAAAACGTAAAGTTAAACCAAATGCGTGAACGGGTGGAAATTTTGCATGGTGATTTGTTGCGCCCTGTGCCTCGTTTAGCTGCTGGAACCTTTTCCCATGTTATGACCAACCCCCCCTATTTAGATGCTACCCGCAGCAACATTTCACCTTATGAAGCAAAGGCCTTGTCCAACGCAGAAGGTGAAGCAGACCTGGACCAATGGGCCCGCTTTTCCTTGCTTATGGTGCGCCCTAAGGGAACAGTTACCTTCATTCATAGGGCTGATAGGCTTGACCAAATTTTGGCCTACTTTTCAGGAAAATTGGGTAATATTATTATTTATCCGCTGTGGCCTGGCAAAAATAAGGTGGCTAAGCGGGTATTGATTCAAGGAACTAAAAACGCCAACGCCGCCTTAAAGCTATGCCCAGGGATGATTTTGCATCATGACGATGGCCGCTATACCTCTGAAGCTGATGGGGTTTTACGTCATGCCCAGCCTATTATTATGGCCTAACCTCGCTCTCTTGATGCTTAATTTCTTTGTGAAAAACCCAAGGCAGCATTACAACCATTACGGCTGCTGTAATAAATATCATGGCAATAAAAACAGGTGTAATGGTGCCTGTATAAAAAGCTGCGCATACCATGGCAGAAACAGACGACAATATATTGCGTAAGCAAGAAAAATAGGCAATGCCTAAGCTTTTATTGTCTTCCAGTGATTCAAAAGCCAAAGTGGCAGAAGATGCGGCCTTAAAGCCAATGCCAAAATTGAAAGCCGCAAAACTTAACAGAATAAAAACAACAGCGTATGTTTCAGGAACCATTAGGGTTAAGGTGCTGCCCACCAAAAATAGGGCAAGGGTTGAAAAACCAAATTTTAAAGCATTTTGAGGGGGGTTATGGGTTACATATTTTTGGTAAATCAACGTTCCCATAATGTTTGCCACAAAGGGAAGAGCTTGTACATAAGAAAACCCTGTGGGGGAAAAAGCATACCGTTCAATAAAAATAAAAGCACTATTGGCCAAAAAAATGGTGGAAACAGCAATGGGTAAACTGTGAATGATGGCCATAGTCATAAAGTATTTGTTTTTTGTAAGGCCCCATAGCGTGTGCAGCAACCCCTTTTCTGCCTTAAGATGGTAAGTTTTTGGTTTTGTTTCTGGAAGAAATTTATAAAACACCCACCCTAAAAAGGTGCCCAATGCGCACAAAAGAACAAAGTTAATGCGCCAACCAAAGTAGGTAAATACCTGGGCCCCAATAACAGGGGCCAGGGCAAAAGTGATGGGGTACATAACACCAAAGGTTGCCACGTGTCGCGCATAAGCGGGACCTTTAAACATGTCTGATAATATGGCTATGGTTAAAATGTGAATGCCTCCAACGCCTATGGCCTGGACGAAACGGTACAGCAAAAATGTCTCCACACAATGACACAAGCTTTGCCCCAAAGAACCTAGGGAAAAAACAAGAAAAGACATAAGAATAACAGGTCTGCGACCCATGCGTTCGCTAAAATGGCCAAAGATAAAGCCCGTGAATGATGCCACAAAGGGGTTCACAAGAATGCTAAGCTGCATAACCCATTCGCTGGTATGAAATAAGCGTTTTAAATAGGGCAGGTAGGGTAGGTAAATGTCCACGCTACTGGTGGCAACGCTGGCGCCGAAGAAAAGAAAAAAAGTGAGAAAAGGAGGTATTTTAAGGGGTGTTTTAGGGGTCATTTTAAAAATCAAAAAAATCTGTTTAAAGAATACATTACTATAGCATGAATTTTCAAATTAAGTTCTTTATTTTCACCAGATCCTGCTGAGTTTTTGTGTGCATTTTTACGTTATTTATGGCCCATAGGGAAATGAATGAGAAGTCACGTATGGGGCCGGTTGTTAAGTCTGCAATCGAGGAGCCAGCCATAAGATAGGAGGCGATGGCGAGATGTATGATAGAGGCCATATTCTTTAATATAGCGAGACTCCTACAATTTGGACCTGCTAATACTCATTGGTTTTGCTGGGCTTTTTTGAATACTTCATCCCCCAGAGATTCATCTGGCTATAGGGTAGTTGCTAAACCTTATGACCGAGGAGCCATACATGAGATGAGGAACAATAGTGAAATGTGTTGATGGATTAGATAGGGGGGCAATACATGAGATGAGGAACAATGGTGAAATGTGTTAATGGATTAGATAGGGGGGCAATACATGAGATGAGGAACAATGGTGAAATGTGTTAATGGATTGTGAGTGTTCCCGCATTACGATAATTTGTTGATGATTTCTACTATATAAAGCCGCCCCTTCGGGATGGGGCCTCCGTTCGACCCAACCCAGTGCCTTGGCCTCCGCCTCCACCACCACGAAACGCATATCTCTACCGCCTCTGTAGAAAACCTTTAAAAAAAGTTAACATCTAGAGTTCTGCCCGAGAGGGGGCAGCGAACCGTTCCTTCACACATGTCTAGAACATGCACCAAAAAAACGTAACGACAGTTCCTAAGGACCCCAGGAAAAAAACTCTCATCTTCATAACGAAGAAAAAGCTCAGATATACGTCCACAGA
>JBIKLN010000035.1:0-11205 GCA_044359765.1 Patescibacteria group bacterium
TAAACTCACAAGTGTGGGTCTTCTTTTTCATTTGACTTGTCATCTCTTTTTGAACTCCTCTTTGTCAAAAATTAACAACAAAACTCTCCTTTGAACACTGTTCTATTTTATGGGGGTCACTATAGTTGCTCTGGTTCTCCGCCCCTTAAACGTTATTCAATAGCCTTTAAAATTAACAAGGCTTGCTTCTTTTGAATTTCCTCTAAATCATGCCGAACTAACGGATGATAGGTTAAAGACCACATCAGTTAGGAGTCTTCTTCTTGAAAAGAAGCAACCATATCTGCATGAGAAAGAGGCGTTTTCTTTTCATGAAGTCGATCTTTTGCTTTTGCCTCTACAAATAAATCAGCCAATTGGTTCATCAAGTCCTCATATAAATGCACGTTTAATAAAACCGCCGCGGGCATGTTGTTACGCATGACAACGAATTTATCTTGTTCCCCTGAAACAAGGCGATCCACAATATGCTTGCTGCCCCGGGCCATATCTGTAATAGACAAGGCTTGGTCTAACCGTTCTAAAATAGCCATTGGCCTACCTCTCTTAACGCAATATAGCGAGATGACTCTTTTTTGAGTATAAAGTAGTCAAAAAAGCCTAGCAAAACCAGTGGTTTTAGAAGATTTTGAAGGCCCAAACTATAGGAGTCTCGCCATGTAATTATTACACATATAATTATATGTTTTTTAAACGTATTTTCAAGAAAATAATTTGCAACCCCCCAGGCACTTAAAACCTTAAAAAACGTTGAAAATCATATGATTTTTAAAAAGACTCTCTATGCAATAAACAACCTTGAACTTACATGGGACACTAAAACCCACAGAGCCCTTTCTTTTCCTTGTTTTTTTGAACTATCTTGAGCGGTAGTGAATAAAGAAATGGCGGATGGGGTGGGATTCGAACCCACGAAGGAGTTACCCCCTTGCCGGTTTTCAAGACCGGTGCCTTCAACCGCTCGGCCACCCATCCAACTTGGAATACCCCTTATAATGTCCAAGTTTTTTCTGGGCCGCAAGAGAATTTTAATGCGAAAATGGCAGAAAAACGGTATTTATTAAGATACAGTAATTGTTTTTATGCGGATATATCCTTGATTCGTGTTCGTTTCGCCCCCAGCCCTACGGGGCTTTTACATATTGGTAATGCGCGCGCTGCCCTTATTAATTGGCTTTTTGCCAAAAAGCATGGGGGGGAGTTTATGTTGCGTATTGATGACACGGACCTAGAGCGTTCAGAGCAACGATTTGAACATGCCATCATGGAAGACCTTTCTTGGTTGGGCTTAAGCCATCAAGTATTTGCTAAGCAGTCTGAGCGTTTTAGTCGTTATGTGGAGGCTATGAATACTTTGGTGGCTTCGGGGCGCTTATACCCCTGCTATGAGACACCAGAGGAGCTAGACTTTAAACGCAAGCGATGCCTGGCTAAAGGGCAACCTCCCATTTACGACCGTGCAGCCTTGGAGCTAACAGAACAACAGAAGCAAAATTTTGAAGCTGAAGGCAGAAAGCCACATTGGCGTTTTAAATTAAACGCTACCCCTATTCAGTGGCATGATATGGTGCGAGGCCTTGTGGAATTTCACGGTGAACGTTTAAGTGACCCTGTTTTAATTCGTGCTGATGGGGCCTATTTGTATACCTTGTGTTCAGTTGTGGATGATTTAGACTTTAACATTACCCACATTATTCGGGGAGAGGATCACGTAACAAACACAGCTGTACAAATTCAGTTGTTTGAGGCCATTCATGGTGCGCCCGTACCTATGACGTTTGGACATACAACCTTGTTAATGGATGCAAATGGCCACGCCCTTTCTAAACGTTTGGGCAGCTTAAGTTTAGGTGCTATGAAAAATCAGGGCATTGAGCCTATGGCCATAAATAGTTTATTGGCTCGTCTTGGAACGTCTTTGCCTATTGAACCTTTTGTGACCTTAGATGAACTGGCTAAAACATTTGATCTTGGAAGCTTTAGCCGCACTCCCCCTCATTTTGATGAAAATGACCTGACTTTATTGACCCATAAAGTTTTGAGTCTAATGCCCTATGAACAGGTTGCATCCCGCGTTCAGATTCCTGAAAATATGTGGAATATGATACGTGGAAATATTCAAACCCTTGGTGATGTGGAAAAATGGCAGGAAATTTTAACTGGAACCATTCATGTGTCCCAGCAACCTAGGGATTTTATGGAAAGGGCCATCAGTCTTTTGCCAGGTGAGCCGTTTACAGAGGATACGTGGAAAACGTGGACGAACCAACTTAAAGAAGTGACAGGCCGCAAGGGAAGGGACCTATTTATGCCCCTACGTCAAGCTTTAACAGGTATGGACCATGGCCCTGAGATGAAGGACATTCTTCCCCTTATGTGCCGTTCTTTGGTTTTAATGCGTTTGGAAAAAGCAGGTTCTTGAGCGTTTAGTTCCAAGAACTTATGTTTTTTTTGGCCATTTCAACAAGCTAATTTTTTTGAAAAACCTGTCCCTTTTAAATACAATCCACACCACTACTATCCAGGACCATATAGCGCGCCCTTTATAAATTGGGTATAGGTCATTCGTCGCTCATGTACGCCGTATGTACACTTCGTCTCCTCATTCCTGTACCCAAATTAAAAGTTCTGCGCTATACAATTAACCTTTTCTTAAGGAAATAGACCTATTATTAACCCTAAAGGGTCTTGTTCCGTTAAGGAAGTTATGCACAAAAATCATAAATACGATTTTGCTAAGGAAACGCTTGTTGTTGATATTATTGAACAAGCTCAGGCATGTTTGATGTTTCATGCAAGTGAACCTGTATCACACCAAAATTTCCCCCTGTTTACGCAGTATTATTTTCAAAGTATGGCTTTTGAACACTTAGAAAAACTATGCACAAGCCCTGAAAAAAATGTCCTTATTAAAATGCTTGCACGGTCTTTTTATATCTTTCAAAACAAACAATCCCCCCTCCCCCTTATCGATATTTATGAAGATGAAGACGACGACGTAAGCTTTGTTACCATTCTTGTACAAGACCAACCCTTTTTGGTTGATACGGTGCTTTTAACCCTTAAAAAGTATGGCATAAGCCCCTCCCCTATTTTGCACCCCGTTTTAAATGTTCAACGTGACCTGATGGGAAACCTCATAAGCCTTGGGGAACATGAGGTTTACACCCAAGAATCCCTTATTTCTTTTTGCCTAAACAGCGATGCCATGGCATTAGCCCCTTCGTCTTTAACCGAAGAAATTTACCATGCCTTACAATTGGCAGCATGCGTTGTAAACGATTTTTCAGATATTCGCCAAGAAACATTTAAAATTGCAGACGCGTACGAAACCATGGGCCTAAATTCCCATCACCCAAACACAAACTTTAAGGAAGTGGCTGATTTTCTGCGATGGATTCACGACGACCGCCTTATTGTTCTTGGCAGTCGCTATTTTAATGCAAAAACCAAGGTAACCCTGTCTCAGGAGGAAAATATCACATCCCCTCTTGAATTATCCTTTGACTTAGAATTAGAACAAAAAAACACCTACCGTGGACTTTTTCGGGATTCTTCCTTTGAAAGCCTGTCAGAATTATTGCCAGCCATATGCCACAACCAGTCCCCCCTATATGGCACCTTAGAAAATAACCTATATGATGTGGGAACCCACGGCCGTATTCCCCTTATAACCATATCTAAAAGTTTTAAACGTTCCCCTGTACACCGCCACTCACGTATGGATTCCATTGAAATTTTAGACATAGATTCTAACGGAACTGTTTTTGGCCTATTACAAGTTATTGGTATCTTTAGCCGCGATTTTTTTGCACAGTCAGCATTTCGCATTCCCCTATTGCGCCACAAAATTAACCGCGTATTCGAACGTTTTGGCCATTCCCGTCAGTCTTATGACGGAAAATATATTTTAAGCATTCTAAAAAGTATTTCACAAGACGAACTTTTTCAATTCACAGAAGAACAGCTGTACACCATTTGCGCTGAGGTTTTCCAACTTTACAATAGGCTTGCTGTATTTACGCGCCACGACGCTTATGGTCGTTTTACAAGTGTTCTTATTTACCTGCCTAAAGAACGCTACACTCCCCATGTGAAAGACCTGCTTGCACAAACTGTTCAAGAAACACTGGGTGGACATGTGGCGTCAGAACAGGTTTTCTTAAGTGAATTTCCCTTTGCCCGCCTTATTTTTGTGGTTTCTTTTCACACGCCTAAGGCCTTAAACATTTCCCTAGAAACCCTTGAAGAAAAATTAGAAATTTTGTCACGTTCCTGGACAGAACAATTAGAAGAACTTTTAAAGGCCGAAAATATTCAAAAAGGGTCCTTCATTTCCTTTCCAAAGTCTTATGAAAATACCTTTTCCCCCAAGGAAGGGGTTTTTGATGTCAAAACATCTATTCAGGCTATCTGCGAAAGAAATGTGGCCATTCGCCTTTTTTATCAGAATGATACATTACGCATTCATATTTTTAGCCCGCTTCAGGCCATTTCCCTGTCAAAACTTATGCCATTGTGGGAAAATTTCGGCTTAAAAACCATTTGTGAAAATTCTTACACCCTATCTTATTTGAACCAAGGACAAGAATTCCCCTTGTGGCTTCATGCCTTTGAATGCGTAGGCATTGAACATTTTGACGACGATATACAAAATCGTTTAACGGAAGCTTTTTATTCTGTTTGGGGTCAAAAAACAGAAAACGATCCATTTAATCAGCTTATTCTTACAACAAAACTAACCATTAACGACGTAACCATTCTACGTGCCTACAGTCGTTCTATGAAACAAATGCTGCCTGGTTTTTCAACCGAAAGTCTTGTGCAGGCCTTAAGCCACCACCCTTCCCTTACAGAAAAATATATAAATTTTTTCCACAACCGTTTTTCCCCACAGGTAGATGCACATGAGCGGGAAAAAACGGATGCATACTTACGTTCAGACATTAAATCTATGTGCAAAAACCTGAGCAACACAACAGAAGAACGGTCTTTTGAACGCTTATTTAACGTGATGGAGGCCACTTTACGTACAAATTACTACTGTATACCCAAGCCCAATTATCTAAGCTTTAAATTTTCCAGCAGTCATATTAAGGACCTGCCCCAACCAGCGCCCTTATACGAAATTTTTGTTTATTCCCATATGGTAGAAGCCTGCCATTTACGGGGAGGAAAGGTTTCAAGGGGCGGAATTCGCTGGTCAGACCGCATGGATGATTTTCGACTAGAGGTTTTCACCCTTATGAAAGCCCAAATGCTGAAGAATTCCATTATCATCCCTGTAGGCTCCAAGGGAGGGTTTATCTGCAAACGTTACGAAAGCATGCGTGCTGAGGGTGCCTCTGCCAAGGCGCTTAAAGAAGAAGTTATTTCATGCTACACAATCATGATACGTGGCCTGTTGGATATTACAGACACATACGCAGGTGGTAACTGCGTTCACCCAAACAATGTTATATGTTATGATGGTGAAGACCCCTATCTTGTTGTGGCAGCAGACAAAGGAACTGCGTCTTTTTCCGACACAGCCAATGCCATTGCAGCAGAATATAATTTCTGGCTAGGAGACGCCTTTGCCTCAGGCGGATCTTACGGGTACGACCATAAAAAAATGGCCATCACATCACGCGGTGCCTGGATTTCCACCCAAACCCATTTCCATCAATTGCATATTGCAGACACAGAACCTTTCACAGTTGTGGGCGTGGGAGACATGTCAGGCGATGTATTTGGAAACGGCATGCTGCAGTCAAAAAATATTTGTTTAGTAGCAGCCTTTAACCATGAACATATTTTTATAGACCCAACCCCAAAAGCAGAGGAAAGCTTTTACGAACGAGAACGCCTTTTTAAAATGCCAAACTCCAGCTGGGCCCACTATAACCCAGACTTGATATCACAAGGTGGTGGTGTTTTTAGCCGTTCTATAGGACATATTCCCCTTAACAAACATATTCGTCATTTATTGGGAATTCCCCCCTCTTATGACACAATTCCCCCTCATGAATTAATTCAGTTTATATTAAAAGCGCCTGTGGATCTTTTGTGGTTTGGGGGTATTGGAACCTATATTAAGGCCACAACAGAATCACACCACCAAGTAAATGACCGCCATAACGACCTGTTACGCGTAGATGCAGACCATGTGGACGCACGTGTTATTGTGGAAGGTGCTAACCTAGGCATGACTCAACAAGCCCGCATTGAATTTGCAAAAAAACAAGGGCGCATCAACACAGATGCCATCGACAATTCAGCAGGTGTTAGCTGTTCTGACCATGAGGTAAATATAAAAATACTGTGTCAGAACCTTATTGAACAAGGCAAAATAACACGTGAACAACGAAATGAACTGTTGGCTCAGATGGCTATTGAGGTATCTGAACTGGTTTTATCGGACAACATGAAACAAAACATGGCCTTGGGCCTTATGGAATACGCATCCGTACAAGATTTGTCTATTTACCAAGCCCTCATCCAAAACCTTGAAAAGGCAGAAACCCTTCCCTTGAAACGTAAGGGGGAATTTATACCAACAGATGAGGAACTGAACGAAAGACGGGTAAAAAATAAAGGCCTTACACGCCCCGAACTTGCAACCATCATGGCTTACACAAAAATTAACCTATACCAAAATCTATTAGACACCTTCCAAAAGAAAGATCATTACTTTCCGCAAAAACGAAACTATCTGCGGTGTTATTTTCCACAAACCCTAAAAAATAAATATGCCGAAGCCATTGACACACACCCATTGAAAAATGAAATTATCGCAACAGTTTTGGCTAATAATGTTATAAATCGACTGGGGGCACCTTACGTTCTTGAAATGTGCCAAGCAACATCTTCAAACGTTGTGGATGTTATAGAAGCTTACGCAGATTTAGACGAATTATTTAACCTTAAAAATATATGGTCTAGTTGGAAAAAAGACGAAAAAAAGGAAGAAGCCGCCATTTACTACCAAGGTCTGTACGAATTTATTCAAGGTATTAAACAGCTGACACTTGTGGCATTGCGCAACAAAAACATCATTAAAAACAATTGGGTTAGCCTTAATGCCCTGTTGCCACAAATAATGGATATTTTCATGACCTATCAGCGGGAATATTTGGCCTTGTCCCCCACTAAGCAGCCACTTTTTATGGAAATAGGGCCGTTTAGTCCCCTTATTTTAGAATTTACGTGTCATATAAAAGAAAACGCTCAGGTAGATGAAATCAATGAAGCCTTCAAAGTATTCTGGGATTTGCACACAACCCTAAACCTACAACTTATTTATGACCTGGCACAAAAAATTCCCTGCACAGAAGAATGGCAACGACAAGCAAAATTCACACTTTTAGACGAACTGGTACAAATTGAAAGCAAACTGGCCCACCGTATGTTAGCAATTGGCGGAGTTCACACCTGGTATGCAAACAACAAAGACGCCCTTCAAAAACACAATACGACCTTAACTTGGGTTCAAGGGGCCCTTGCCAACCCTTACGAAAAGGTTGACATTGCCCTTGTCCTACACGCCTTACGCAGCTTAAACCTTTTGTATGAAGGAATGAAAAATGACAACAAATAGTATGAATTATGAATGTGGCATGAACTATGCTTTTTCATTTTTTTGCAAACAGGCCACAAAAAAACCATCCGTTTTATGGGAATGGGGGAAAAGCTGCAAAGTTTTTTCTGTGAAAGGAAATGGAGTTCCAACGGTCTGATCCCACAGATTTTGAATATCAAGTAAGGAAAAATCCTTATTGTTAGCTAAAAAATTTTCTACCTGTTCTTGGTTTTCAGACCTCAACACCGAACAGGTTGCATAAATCAACATGCCCCCTGCCCTTACAAGGGTAGATGCTTGCTGTAGAATGGTTTTTTGTTCTTGAATTAAGCTTTCCAGATGGTCTTTTGTAAGCTTCATTTTCAGGTCTGGATTTCGACGCCACGTGCCTGTGCCAGAACAGGGAGAGTCCACAAGAACACGGTCAAAACTTCCCACCTGACGTTTTATAAAGGTGTTATCTGGCAATACCTGACACCGATAATTGTGGACCCCTGCACGTTTTAGGCGTTCTTGCGCCTTGGTAAGGCGCCAGGGGTGAATATCTGCCAAAAACAAAGTTCCTTTGTTTTCCATGCAGGCTGCTAAAACTAGGCTTTTTCCCCCAGCACCTGCACAAAAATCCATGACTCGCTGGCCTGGTTTTGCATCACACAACAAAGCCACCAACTGGGACCCTTCGTCTTGCACCTCCGCAAGGCCTTCTTTGAACAGGGTGTTTTGGGCAAGGTCCACCCGTTTTTCAAAACGTAAGCCCAAAGGGCTATAGGCCGTTTGGGAACACAGCAGGTTTTTTTTGTAAAACTTCTCTTGTAACTTTTGCCTTGAGGTTTTTAAAGGGTTGGCACGCACATCAAAAGGGGCCTGCTGTTGCATGGATTCGCACAGTTTTCTGGCCGTTTCCTCCCCCCAAACACACAGTTCTGGCCACAACCATAGGGGGGCGCCAACTTTTGCAGAAATAGGGGCCTTTTCAACAGATAAAGTACTTAGAAATTTTTTTTCTTCAGCCCTTATGGCAGAAGGTCCAAACTCACTGCCATCGAACAAAATATCAAGAGATTTTGTGTTTTCAATACAGTAATAAATCAATAGGGCTAATCGTCCATTTATGGTGGGGCTCAGCCATTCCAACATAGGCCACTGGCGTAGGACGCTGTAAAAAATTTCCGTAATGGCACGACGGTCTGAACTGCCCATATAACGGCGACTTCGGCAATAACTGTGAAATACTTGATCTGCTGGAACGTGAGGGCGCGCCAACGTGGCATCAATTAATTCAATAACGGCTTGTATATGGGCGGCAGCTTTCATAAACGCCACCCTACCACCTTTCTTTTACTTTGAAAAGCAGCCTGTTATTAGATATCATTTTATTAAAATTTTACAAAAAAGGATGTTTTATGGGCAAAGTGTGTGTGGTAACGGGTGGAACGCGTGGTATTGGGGCAGCCATTTGTATAGCCTTAAAAAAATTGGGCTATACAGTCATTGCCAACTACAATCGGAATAAGGATGCTGCAGAAGCTTTTTCCAAAGAACACCACATTCCAGTTTATTCTTGGGATGTGGGAAGTGCAGAGGCCTGCGAAAAAGCCTTGTCTGAAATTTCAAAAAATCATGGTGTTGTTGATATTTTGGTTCATAACGCTGGTATTACGGAAGATGTTTTTTTTCATAAAATGTCCCGTGAAGCATGGGACCATGTGCTTACAACCAATCTCACATCGTGCTTTAACATGACCCGCCCCTTGATTGAGGCCATGCGCCAGCAGAACTTTGGCCGTGTTGTTTTTATTTCTTCTGTCAATGGTTTGCGTGGGCAGCTGGGGCAAACGAACTATTGCGCCTCTAAAGCAGGGGTTGTGGGATTTGCAAAAGCCTTAGCCCTGGAAAATGCACGGCGCGGTGTTACTGTAAATGTGGTGGCACCAGGATATATTAACACAGACATGGTGCGTCATGTGCCTACCCAGATTTTGGACCAAATTATTACCCAAATTCCTATGGGGCGCCTGGGGGAGGCCAACGAGGTTGCCCATTGTGTAGCCTTTTTGGTGGATGAAAAGTCAAGCTTTATTACAGGCGAAACCCTTAGCATTAATGGCGGCCAATTGATGCGGTAGAGATAATGGAGTAGAGAGTGCTTTTTAGGCCTCTCTGACCCGTTCAAACGCCACAGTACCTATCACAAAGCTAAGAAGGGTTAGGCCTGCTAAAATGCACAATCCATTCCACCAAATGGATGGTTGGCGCCAAATTTCCGTTAGTAAAAAAAAGCTTGGCACACACATGGGCAAAACAAACAGGCTCATGGCCCCCTGCCCAAAAGGCAAGCCTTGCGTATGGCGCACAAGGCTTAGGTAGGCTGCCAAAAAAACCCCCTGCACGCCAATAAGGAACAAACTAATGCCGCAAGCTCGTGAGAAAAAAGCACAAATAATAAGACAGACAAAAGCCATATTTAAAGAAAAAGCGCACGCCTTAGACCACAGGTAACAAACGCCTGCCCTGTTTTGGCTCATAAGCCACCATAAAGTTCCGTCCTTAACATCAGAACCAATGCTTTCATCAAAAGAAAAAAGAGAAAACATAATAAAAAAAATTCCCATCAATGGGCCCCATAAAAAATAAGGCATGGGCGTCTCACCTAAGGCCATAAGACTAAAAAAAAAGAAGATAAAAACCATGAAAAAAGGAAGGCGAATCCAGCTTTTCCAGTCACACTGAAGGCTCCAAAAAAACAAAGTAGAAAAGTGAGATGTGGTCAAAAACTGGATATCCATAAAATTTATTAAAAATTTTTCAGAAACGCATTATGCAAAAAAGTGTTGACCATTGCAAGTTGTTTTATTAAAAGAGTTGTGTATTTGGTATAAGACCAAGTAAACCATTTAAATTTTTTGGAGTTTTATAATGAACAAAGTTATCCTAGCTTGTGCAGCTATTGTTGCTGCTACAGTTTACCCTGCTGCTGCTAACACAACACCAGCACCTGCTGCTGAAGCTGTAAAACCTGCTGAAGCTGCTACAAAAGCTGCTGCTGCTACAGCTGAAGCTGCTACAAAAGAAGCTGCTAAGAACTAATTAAACAGTTCTCGCTTTTCTTCTATGGGCGGGTCCTTTTGGGGCTCGCCTTTTTTTCTGCCTTTTTTTGAAAATGTCGTTGACAGAGGCTATAAAAATGCCTAAATCATAATTAATTAGGAAGGATGGCCGAGTGGTTAAAGGCAGCAGACTGTAAATCTGCCGACGTTAGTCTACGTAGGTTCGAATCCTACTCCTTCCACCATATGCGGGTGTAGCTTAGTGGTAAAGCTCCAGCCTTCCAAGCTGGCTATGAGGGTTCGATTCCCTTCACCCGCTCCAAGAATTGTATATGGTAACCATAGGAAGAAACAGGAAATACACATGTCAAAAGCGAAGTTTGAGCGGAGCAAGCCGCACTGTAACATAGGAACGATCGGTCACGTTGACCATGGTAAGACGTCGTTGACAGCGGCCATTACGAAGGTATTGGCGGAATCTGGTAAGGCGAATTTTATGGCGTACGACCAGATTGACAAGGCGCCTGAAGAGAAGGCCCGTGGTATTACTATTTCCACAGCTCACGTTGAATACGAAACAGATAATCGTCACTATGC
>JBIKLN010000036.1:0-11105 GCA_044359765.1 Patescibacteria group bacterium
GCCCTTGAAAAAGTCGCTGAAAAATTACCAAAAAGGTTGAAAGATTATATTCGTGAGGTAGAATTAAAATCAGGCGTAAAGGTAACCCCCAAACAACGGGAGCTGTTGGCAAAAGACCTGAGGGAAAATGGGTATAAAAGGTTGGACAAGGAAGCTTATGATCTGCATAGAAACAACTTTACAAAACCTGTTCGGGAACGCCTTATTGACCAATGGGAAAAAATGGGGGGAACCACAAAGGTCAGGGAATGGCCGAGTGTGCCAAAATTTGACAAAACTGGCAGACCAGTTATTAATTCAGAAACAGGTCTGCAAGAAATGGTTCGCCATCAAGCTCATCATATTACCCCTCAACAATTAGGTGGTAAACATGAATGGTGGAACATGCACCCTATACAACAATCAGCGCATCAAGGTGGTGTTCATGGTTCGGGGTCGGTTTTAAATTCTATTTTGAAGGGTCTAAAATAATGTTTGAATTTTTGGATGATTATATTATTGAAAAAAAGGGGAAGAGGGTCGGAGCGAACTCTTTTAACCTCCTTCCAGAAGAAGAAATTTTAGAAGCTGAGAAAAACCTTGGGTGTTCATTTCCCAGTCAGCTCAGGAAATTTTATGAAGAAGTTGGATGTGGAACTTTACAAAACCCCCATATTGTTCCTGAAGACTACAAATTCTCTAGCGCTAATGAAATTTTACCTCCCTTAGATGTGGTCAATTTTTCTAAAGGGATTTTATTTTGGGAAGGGCAAAACCATTGGATGGCCGAGGCCACCTATGAACTTCTATCTCCTGGTGATTTACCTTTTTTTGAGATTGCCGATAGTACACGTTTTTTAATCATGAAACCCAATTCAGATAATCCCAATGCTGTTTGGATAGATAGTTCTACCGTTAAAATAGAAGACTCTTTTGAAAAATTCATTTGGCGCTTATATTACGAAAGTCCTTGGTTTTATGACGATATTATCGAGAAATATTACGCATCAAAAAAATAAAAAATATTAGTGCTTTTTTTAATCTCTTTCTTTTCTTCATACACGGGGTTTTGTCTGAAAGCCTTGGAACCTTAGACCCTTATGAAGCCAAGGTTTTGCGTGACTATCGAACGGGTGCTTCTATTGAGTTTGTTGCTGAGGTAGCCCCTGGTGTCATTCCAATTGCTGCTGCAGGTGTTGTTAAATCAGTTTCTAATACTGCCGCTAAGCTGAAGATCCAAGCCGCAAAACGCGCCATGGACAGAGGGAGTGTGGCGAAAACTTTCCAATCTAAATTCTGGAATCGCCATGAAACCCATACATTTTTAGGGCAAACCAACAAAGTGTATAAACGTGATGATTTGATTGATTTGGGGCGGGTAGGTAAAGATGGGAGAACTAATTTTCAAAGAATGAAAGTTGGAGATGCTCCACTTGTTTTTGACAATAAGCCTATCAACCTTCATCATATGACACAAACACAAAGTGGCCCAATTGCAGAAGTAACCGCCACAATGCATACTAAACATCATAGAGTTCTTCATATTTGGGCCAACCAATCCAAAGGGGGCGTCACACGGGCAGAAGCTTTGCCAGAGATTGATCGTGCTGCCTTCGATAAATGGCGTAGTGAGTATTGGAAAGCAAGAGCTGCAGAATTAACAGGAGTGAAATAATGGCTAATATAGATAATCTATCTACCGCATTTGCATTGCTGGAAAAATATAAGGATTTGGTAGTTTGTAGCTCTGGAGAGAAGAAGGAAGACTTAATAGAAGAGGCACAAATTTATTTGGGGGTTTACTTCCCAATATCCTATAAAATGTTTTTGAGGAAATTTGGTTTTATAAGCCTAGGAGGATGTGAAATTTATGGTGTTATAGACAGTGATTTCATTAACTCAACTGTTCCAGATGCAATTTGGTTTAGTTACGATAACAGACAATATGGCCTTCCACATTATATGCTTCAAATCTACTCTGTCGGTGAAGGCACAACGTATTGTTTAGACACATCCCAAATGAATTCAGAAGGCGAATGCCCAGTTGTGGCCTGGCCCTTAGGCGGATACGAAACCACGCCTGTTTTGGAAATTGTGGCTCCTGATTTTGGAACATTTTTCTTAAACCTAGTGAAACGAGAAATTGAGTGGAAGAAAGAAAGAGAAGATGGATTGTCAACGAGCACCTAGTCGTCTTGAAAACTGGTCCCAACCCCAATATGCCGATGCCTCATCTCCCCCACCCTTGTAAAGGCTTTTAAGAAGGCCAAAATTAAGGGTGTGAAATTTTTAAAAGATACAGAGTGTTAGCTTTTCCTTAGTTTTTACCCATGAAAACACAGCCGTCATCACGAGCAAAGCGACGTGATCCAGATGGCCCCCCCCTCTGACTAGATTTTCTCATCGCTTACGTTTCTCATAATAAAGTAGCCCCCCCTATCAGGCAATCTTTCTAGCTATCGACGTTTGCGAGTGGGTGATTTTTGCCCCTTAATCCACCAGAGTGAGTGACTTGGGTGATGAATAACATTATTGATTTAGATAAAAAATTGTAGTATATTTGTAGCTACAAATATTTAGAATAATGGAGATTGTTATGGCTCAACAAAAAGATGTGGTTCGTTCCCGTATTGACCCTGCTGTTAAAGCAGAAGCCCAATGTATTTTCAACAAAATGGGCCTATCGATGAGCGATGCCATGCGTTTATTTCTCTATCAAGTTATTTTGGAAAAACGCTTGCCTTTTGATGTTAAAATTCCCAAAAAAGAGACACTGCACGCATTGGAAGACTCTGGCCAGAATAAAACTGAGAAAATAACCTTAACAGCTCTTAAGAGTGATTGGGTAAATGCCCAGAAACATTGAGCAGACCAAGCAATTTTCTAAAGATTTGAAAAAAATATCCAGGTCAGGGCGTTACACCTTTGAGGATTTTGAAAAAGTTCTAAATTTTTTGGTGTCAGGTACGGTCTTGCCCCACGTATACAAAGATCACATATTGGTTGGGAATTGGAAAGATCATCGCGAATGCCATATTAAACCTGATTGGCTTTTGATATACAAAATAGATGAGGATTGTGTAACTTTGGTTCGGACAGGTTCTCATAGCGAATTATTTTTTTAGCTTTTCCCTAATTTTTTTCTCTCAACCGCAATGTTGCTTGTTGCCTTAGCCATGAAGGCAGTCCCCACAGAGGTTTTAGTAAGTGTTGTCGGCACAGGTCTTGCGCCTGGCCTTGAGCCGCTGCACCACAAAAGGCCTTTAGGGTAATTTTATAACAGTTTTGCTATGTCTTGAAACCCATGCAGAAAACGAACAACACAAACATTACGCAAAGTATCTACTTGATAAACCACTAAATAATTGCCAATAGCCCAAAACCGAACAGGTTTTTCTGTTAGATCCCATCTTTTGTGACCTGCTTCTGGAAATTGCTCTAGTATAGCGAGATGTCGCTCTATTTCTTCAATTAAGTTTAAAGCAGCCTGTGGATTTTTAAAAAATAAATCATCATAAGCTGCTTGCATATCTTCTTCAGCTAAAGCGGATAAAATAATCATTGGGTTTTTACAACTCTGCCCTTGAATTCTTGCCAAGTGCGTGTGGGTTCGCGTTCTAAACTTTCTATGCCCTTTTGTATTTGAATATTGAGTGCTTTTAGCCGCTCTTCTTGTGCGCTCTCCATTTCAATCATAAGTCGAAGGCTATTTCGAACAACTTCACTTGCTGAATGGTAAAGACCGCTTTTTACCTTATTGTGGACAAATCCTTCAAGCTCTTTTGTTAAAGATATATTCATGGTGAAAGCAAAACACTTTTTAAAAATACTTTACTGATAATAACAACAAATAGCAAAAAATGTCAAAATATTTTACACGCTGTGTGTAAGTTCACATAGAATATCGTCTTATTGACTTTGTTTGAATTCTATGTATCTATTGAAAGAAAATGAAACAATAAAGGCATATAAAAATGTTTTCATTTATCAGAATATCAGTCCTTTTTTTACTCTTTATCAGTCACGGCTTTTTTGGTTTCGCTGCTTCTTTAGATGACAGCTTTTCCTTCTCTATTAGCCCTCTGCAGATTTTGCGAATCAACAACCAGGTTGTGGACCCTTTAATTATTGATGCTTACCCAGAGGGGGTGACCGTTTCTTATATTCTTGAAAACCTTCAACCCACAGAGGGAGAGGGTACAGATTTGAGCCAAATTCGGGTATTAGATTTGTCAAACACCTATATGTCTGTTACGGACTTTGCTGATTTTTGGGAGGCTTTGAAAGATAAGTTAACGTCCCTGCAGGTGTTAAAGCTATGTACGGTTTGTATTCATGACTCAGATTGGACTCCATTTCTTTTTCCTCTTTTGAGAGATGATACGTTTTTGTTTTTGGATATTGTGGGGACCCTTTACGATAATGGAGCTATTCGAAAAGTGTTAGATTGGGGTAAGGAATACTATACAGATAGATGGTTGCCCTTATCTGAAAAAATAATTTTTTCTACAGCAAAATATTCAAATGATCTTAACACAAGGGTGCAATGGGTGCGCGATTATATCGCTACTGGAAAATTATCCTCCAACTGGAAAAAGAAACATGATCATTATTATCGAAAAGTTTGGAAAGAAATTGAGAAAGTTCCCCCTCACCATTTTCTAACCAGCTCTGATGATGAAGAAGGGAACTTAGAAGAGGAGGATAGCTTTGATTCGGATGATATGGGTGAGAGGCTAGATGCATTAACTCTAGATAAGGATGCATAAATGATGAAGACGTTTTTTTATTCTTTTTGTTTATTTTTAATTTTTTGTCTTCAGATTTTTGGAAGCAGTTTTGATGGGTTAGATGAGCCTGTTAAAAGGTTAGTTTTAGGTCAGCACAAATCTCATAAACGAACTGTTGATTCTTTACGAGATGGCCTTTTAAATGCAGGGAAAACAAGCGCAGGAGCAGGAAAAGGTTCATCAAAATCTAGCAAAAGTGTTACCCAAAATTGGGGAGATGTTAATTTTGCCATGGGAAGTCTGCTTATTATTAAAGATGATGGAAGTCATAAAGTAGTGGCCGTTCAAGGTGTGGGGGTTCGCCAAGCAGATGACAAACCAACTATTTACGATAGTTGTTCTGACCGTACATGTAATATACTTCCAGATGCAGATGTTTGTGTGGGGCAGTGGAAGAGGTATTTGGGAGATGGGGCAAACATTTTGAGTGATGGAACAACTTTGGTGAAAGAAAAATTGATCGGTGATATTGGACCTTTAAAAGCAATAGAATCATGTGTATCAAGAATACAAACAAATGTAGATGATAAAGATCCTCTTTCTTTTTATGATTTTAGTCAAATAAAAGAGCAAATTAAAACATATCAAAGTTTGCTTTCAAATTCATGGGTGCCTATTGGTTGGCATAGTGAGCAGAGATTAATTTTTGATTTAGACGGTTATTCCATTAAAAAAAGGTTAGGCGAGATTCCTGCTGATTCCATTTCGAAAATCATCGCCTGTGTTCATACGCACCTTTCTCCATGTTGTTCTTACGTGGGTGAAGAACATCCAAAATGTGAATGCATGAGAAGTCTCAGCAATTGGCCAAAAAAGTGGACATTTTCAGATGAAATACCAGGCGTTTCTGTAAGTATGACCGTTTCTTACTCCCGTGAACACCCTTCTTTTCCCGCTTCCCTTGATTCTTATGAAACAGGTAGGTTTTTTTTGAAAAACTTAGGGGAAGGAGGTGCGCCTTTAGAAAATTTAGAGCTTGCAAAAGAGTATTTAAAAACTGGTAAGCTTAATCGTCAAATTAGAAGAACTTTTAACCCTTACGAAAAAAGGGTTATTAACTTATTAAAGCCGCTTTGGGAATTAGCTAAAAATAAATGGGTTGGTTTTAATTCTTTTTATCGAGATAACGAATCTAACCTGCATGACGTAAGGGATTTTCATATTAAATTTCCAGGAGGTGGAAAACTTATTAAGTTATTTGATAATGAAGCAGGAAAAAGAGTTTTAAGATTCGTATCTCCTGGCCCTGTGTCAGCATCATCAGCTATTACTGAGCTAAGTTCTGGAGATGTAAGCGTTTCTCTTAACCCAGAAGAAAGTGACTGGAATATTTGGCTATCAGCCTTATTTTTGTGTCTTTCCTCTTCTGTTTAAAAAATTGTAATAAATTTTTCTATTGGGTAGTTTTTAAAGAGGCATATCTGACATTTTTATTCGTGTGCTTTCTTGCCATAGATCATACTGATTTTCAAGTTCTAACCAGCTTTCTGGGGGTGTGTCACAAGCAGCACTTAGTTTTAGAGCCATCGCCACACTTCCTGAGTTTAAATTTAAGGTAGCGATAGAAGAATCAAGGGTTAGAAGACGGTAGCTCAACTGCGCCAACAGTTTGGCATTGTGAGTTCTCAGTTATTTTCCTGGAAGAAAGCGGTTTTAGAACATAGCCAAGAGATAGCAAGACGACTCTTTTTTGAATATAGAGTATTGAAAAAAGCCTAGCAAAACCAATGGCTTTGAGAGGGGTGTGGAGGCCAAAGTTGCAGGAGTCTCTCTATATCTGTAGGTCTTTTGTGTTTTTTGATCAGAAAAGTGATTACCCCCTTTCTATCTGCTTTGAACGTGTATAAATTACGCCACATATTGCTTCAAAAACACAAGAGCTTATGCCACTTTCCTGAAGAGTTGTTTTGAGCGCAAAAGCTTGCTCAACAACACGCTTGCTTAGTTTTATCAATTGTTTTTCCATATTTTTCTGGGACATCTTAGTGTTGGGTACCAGTTGATGCCACGTACGTAAAAAAACATCTTCTGGGATATATTTCCCACCAATTTTCATGGCCATATTTTTTGATAAGTCTGGATAAATAGCTGTACTTAATAAATCATAGGCTGGGGCAAGCTGGGGTTTTTTTGCCTTATATAATAAGGAAAAATTTTTTCCATGGGCATCAGCGTTTCCAATTAAGTAATTAAAAATAACACGCTCTAATAAGCTAATCTGGTCTGATGCGGGCTTTATGGAAAATTGCTGCAAAAGTTTTTGACATTTCATAATACTGGGACCTCCTTCCCGTTCATATTTTATTTCAGGCATAATCCCCAGGGCTTGGCAAAAATCTTCCTGATGAAGACGTACTATTTTATTATCTACAGTACGTATGCGATCATACCGCTCAACTAAAAAATAGGGAATTCCCTTAACAAAATGAATATCTGCAGGGGGTACATCAATACCAACCATTTGCGCCAAACGCATGCAAAATAGTTCGTTGTGGACACTATCTTTTACAGTATCAATCAATGGTTTTAGAATATGGGTTGTGGGCATCCCTTGGCTCAAGGCTATTTTTCCATTGCACACATGGACAGCCATCTTGTCCTGAGCCCCTGCCAAAGACAAACGCAGACCATCATTTCCTGCTAAAAAAGGGCGCCGCTTTAACAACAGCAACAGCTCTTGCAGCTTTTCATCCTCCAGAATTTCTGTTCTTTCTGCCCTTGTCTCCTCTGGCGCCACGCCTTCAGGGTAAAGAGAAAGTGCCCCCGCACACTCTCCCCCAACGGCTTCCAATAAGGAAAAGGGATTTTTAGGGGAAACACCCAAATATTTGGCAAGTCGGTTTTTTACCGTTTCATCTGGCAAAAGACCTGAAAAAAAAGCTTTAACTCTGTCGTCGTCAAACGGTTCATATTGAAGAGGAAGTGACAGGGAAATGCTAAAACCATTTTCATTCACATAAGCTTTATCGTAAGTAAATGATAAACGACCAGAATCTTTTTGAACAAGTTTTCCTGCATAAACGTCGTGCAGATATACCTTTAAGAGGCGACTCATAGATTATCCTCGTAAAGCTGAAGATTGATGCCAAGCATATTGAGAACCAAAAGCGCTTTTCCCATATGGCAAGATTCCTTGCCCTTTTCCAGCTCACGAATAAAACGAACCCCAACACCGCACGTGGCAGCCAGTTGCTCTTGAGTTAACCCCTGTTTTTTTCTGGTCTTTTGAATCAACCTTCCAAAATCATTCATATGTGTCAGGATGTACATAGAAAAATCCCCCTCGGGATGATTCTAGCATAAAAACATCTGCAATCAACAAAAAAACCCGTTCAGGACTATTTTCATATTTTTTACCTCCATATAGAAAGGCGACTCTTTTTTGAATCTATAGCGAGACGACTCTTTTTTGAATTACATAGAGTATTCAAAAAAGCCTAGCAAAACCAATGGTTATAGAGGATATGGAAGGCCAAAATTATAGGAGTCTCGCTATAGAGTATTCAAAAAAGCCTAGCAAAACCAATGGTTATAGAGGATATGGAAGGCCAAAATTATAGGAGTCTCGCTATACCCCAGGGTTGATTTTTTTCAATCATTTGTATATGTATTAGAGCTAGAAACAATTAATAAGCGAAAAGGGTGTAAAATGATAAGAAGAATAAAAGCCTTTGTTTGGTGTGTTTTGGTTGTGGTGTGTGCCCAAGGGTCTAGGGCATGCGAAGACCCTGATGTAGGAAGGCCCCATGAACATTTTTGTTCCATCACATGTGAGGTCATGCGTGACCCTGTTGTGGCCCTGGACGGGTATTCTTACTTACCAGCACCCCACTTTTGGTCGAGGAAAGAACGTTAAGGACGAATCGGCTTGGAAAAAGACGATCTACTACGTGTTGTGGTCATACCTAACGAGGACTACTTGAAGACCTGTGAGTCCAACGTTAATGGCTCCCTGTCGAAGCTCTACGAAGACTTCGGTGATGTAAGGTCTGACGATTTCAAGGCTTGGTGGACTGAAGACGGTCGTGGGGCTAAGTTGTTCTCGAACTCACCAGCGGAAGAAACGGTGAGGCTTCTCTCCAAGAACGAGGAAGCCCCTATTGACGGTGATCGTCTGTTAGTCACCGTACCCCTCAACCTTCCTAAAAAATTCATCCTCCAGCGCTTTAGAAGCCTTCTAGACCAGAACCACAAAGGTCAAAGAGGAAAACGCTACGCTAAAACGAGTAAAGCTAAGTACCAATTCACGGGTCAACCGAACATCGAAGCATTAATGACCGCTCTAAACGTGTTGGATAAGCGTATCGAACACCCAAAAATGAAACTATGGGAGCTGGGTCATTTCCTCCCGCTCAACAAACATCTGTACGTCGACTACTTGAAAAGCCGAAAGCCGTTAGATACAGCTCACAAAAAGCTTATGGAAGCGACCGTTAGCCGATACCTCAAGAAAGCACGAGCTTCTGTAACAAACACATCTAAGGAGCTCTTCCCCTAACCTCATTCAAGACTTAGAAATCATCATGAACAACACAACTAACCTATCCTCACTTATTTGGTCATCAGCCGATGATGTTCTTCGGGGCTTATTTAAACCGTCCGAATACGGTCGGGTGATTCTTCCGTTCGTGGTGATGAGACGACTTGACTGTGTTCTTGAGCCGAAGAAGGATGAAGTATTTGAGCTCTACACAAAATATAAAGACCAACTCTCCGACCCGACCCCCGTTATTTTGAGACAAGTCGGCTACCCATTTTTCAATTCATCCAAGTTCGACCTATCCCGTATCAAGAGCGACCCCAATAACGTGTCGATGAATTTCAATAAGTACGTTCAGGGATACTCAAAAAACGTACTAGACATCATCGAAAACTTTTCGATCAACCCGCTTGTAGAGAAATTACATAAGAACAAACGTTTGTATCTTCTGATTGATAAATTCACCGAATTCGACCTTCACCCAAACAAGATCGACAACCACCAAATGGGTTCGGTCTATGAAGAGCTGCTTCGTAAATTCTCCGAAATGTCCAACGAAGAAAGCGGAGACCACTTCACCCCACGAGACGTTGTGAAATTGTTGGTTTCTTTCGTATTCGGGGGGGATCGTGAAAATCTTCAGGGTGAAGGAAAGATTCGCTCTGTATTTGATCCCTGTTGTGGAACTGGGGGTATGTTGACGATTGGTAAGGAATGGATACATCAGAACATCAATCCAAATTTGAAGGTTGATCTCTACGGTCAAGAACTTAACGATGTAACTTATTCAATCTGTAAGTCTGACTTACTGATGATGGATGAGAACCCTGAAAACATTCATGGTCCATGTTCTTCAATATCCGACGATCGGTTACAGGGTCGTAAGTTCGACTACATGATCACCAATCCTCCTTTTGGTGTGAGCTGGAAATCTGAAGAAGAGTTTGTGACTGAAGAAGCTAAAGACCCAAATGGTCGCTTCTTTGTTGGAACGCCGAGAACCTCGGACGGCTCGCTCTTGTTCCTTCAGCACCTAATACACAAAATGAATCCAGAGGGCTCCCGTATCGGGATCGTTTTTAACGGCTCACCGCTCTTTACTGGTGACGCTGGTAGTGGTGAGTCTGAAATTCGTAAGTGGGTAATTGAAAACGATTGGTTGGAATGTATCGTTTCACTTCCTGATCGAATGTTCTTCAATACGGGTATCACGACTTACATCTGGATCGTTACCAACAAAAAATCTTCAGAGCGTAAAGGGAAGGTTCAATTGATTGACGGAAGCTCATTCTGGACTTCGATGAGAAAGAACCTTGGTGATAAAGGTAAGTACATCACAGAAGATCAAAAGGATCAGCTATTCAGTATCTATCAGAAATTTGAGGAAAACGAGTTCTGTAAGATTTACCCAAACAGCTTCTTCGGCTACACAAAGGTTGTAGTTGAGCAACCCTTAATTGAAAACGGTGAACTCAAGAAGGATCGTCAAGGAAATCCAAAGCCTGACACATTGAAAAGAGATAACGAACGTGTTCCGTTGTCTGAAAGCATTGAAGATTATTATGAGCGTGAGGTAAAGCCTCACGTACCAGACTCTTGGATGGATCGCTCTAAAGATAAAATCGGCTACGAAATCAACTTCACAAAGTACTTCTATAAATTTGTCCCCTTAAGAAGTTTGGAAGAAATTTCCACAGACTTAAAGTCAATTGACAATGAAATTCACCAGTTATACTGCCCCCCATTGTCAAGAACACTAAGCAGCTAAATTTAAGGAGAGTTTTGTTTTCTTTTTCATATTTTTCTGCTTAGATTTTGTTGTTGTTGAGCTTGTGAAATTGTGGATAACATTTTTA
>JBIKLN010000018.1:0-32551 GCA_044359765.1 Patescibacteria group bacterium
GGGTGTAATTCTTTCCATTGATTTGTCGTTCCAGTATGCAATAGGTGTTAGGTGATAATTTAGCTATACCATAAAATGATGATTGGCGTTCCTATTTTTTAAAATGTATAAGTTTACGTTTTTTTGAAGGATTCCTAAGCTGATAAAGGAACCGCTGGACTGTGAAAAGTCAGAAAAACCCTATTGTGGATTTTTTATTTCTAATAATTCACAGACCAACGGCAATAATTCAACTTACATTAAGCAACTTGACGCATTACACTCGCAGCAAGTTCAAGCGTTTTCTCAGTTCCATTGCGAGAAAGAGAAGCCAATGCTTTAGCAGCAAGGTAGCCACCAGCTTGAGCAGGATTTTCTGGTTTAAAAGGTCCTTCTGAATAAAGCGAATTAGCAACAGCAAAACCCATTTTATGTCCAGCTGTATCGAAAAGGGAGCCAGCACAATAAACAGCAGCTTCTGCCGCGAGCCTTTCTATACCTGTCCAGGAAAATAACGCACCTGTAGCACGCGTTACACCCCATACATATCCTCTTTTTGAGCCTTCAAGCACATCAAGCGTTTTTCCAAAAGCACCAATAGTTTCTTTAGCGTATCCTGATGAATTAGTAGCAGTAGCAGCAGATCCGATAGGTTTTTTTTGACTATAAGCAAGATTTAAAACAGACGAAGCTGCTTTAGCAACTGGACTGCTTAAAAGAGCTTCGGATTGAGGTGCGTGTATCTTAGCAGCTTCGCCTATAATACGTGTAAAGGAATTAAATGTTTTATCAAAAGTTCCCCTCGCGAATACAGAACCCATAGTAACTGGTACCAAAGCAGCAACAGCAACAGAAGAATCAACTTCTTTCAAGGAGGTCATGGTCTGACTGGCCAGTTGTGATATTTTTCTGCCAACCACTTCCTTTGCCTTATTGCTATCAACAATCGTTAATAACGTATTAATAAGGTTAATGACTTTAGCAGGAGCTATAGTTAGATTAGCGGAAGAAAAATCATTTGCTTTTTTTACTTGATCATAAAGCTCCCTAAACCCAACTACAAAATCACGGATTTGCTTGCATTCTGCATAAAGACTAGGAAGATCACCCATAAACTTGCTTGCTAACGGGGTCCCCAAAGTGTCGACGAAAGCTTCATAGGTAAAATTTCCAATAAGTTGACCAGTAGCCCATGATGCTACTTGCCCTTTTTCCAGACCATAAACTGTTAAGCGTTTTAGAATTTCAGCTGATGCATAAGCTGTCACATCTTCCATAAGAAGCCCATCTTCCCGTATGGCGCCTACAAACCCAGCAATCACATCTTTTACTGGCGTAAGATCAACGGAAGATGGTTGACTCATAAAATTATCATACTCTTTTCTTAAACCACCATAAGTTACGCCTTCAAGGAGATCTACGCCACTTAAGCTCACGTTTCTTCTAACCCATTGAGCGCCAGAGTACATACCATAAGCTGCGTCACCTAAACCAGTTCCGGCTTTATAAGCTGCGCTACCTAAGGCACTTGCAACCTTACCTACACCACCTGCAACTCCATGAACTGTATTACCTAATACAGATGCAATTTCAGAGGCTGCGTTTGATGCAGCAGATGATGCAGCAGATGCCGCATTTGATGCAGCAGATGCCGCATTTAATATTCCATCATATGCCAATGCGGCTCCTTGTAAGCTTGCGTTTGCGGCAAGTGATCCTGCTCTTGAAGCTACTTCTGGACCCTTAGCCATGACATAAGATAGGGCACTCGAGGCTGCACTGGAACCATAAGATGCTGCACTTGAGGCTACTTTTGAGCCCTCAGTTACGGCATAAGATAGCGCACTTGAGGCTTTCGCAGATGCCCAAGACGTCCAAGATCCCCACCCTGCTTTTGGTTTTTGAGAGAAGCCTTCAAGGCCCTCAAGGCCTCTAACAGATTCTGCACAACAGGCTGCTGAAAGTAAAAGACTTGCAGCAAATACCTTTGCTGTTTTCATGTTATTAGTTCTCCATTTTAGTTATTATTTTCTCTAAAAAATTAGAGACAAACCATGACCTATAAGACCAACGATTCTAAAAGATATATAAAGGTCTATGTATTTATTTTCAATACTTTTTTCATACCCATTTTTTGAAAAAAATGGTAGTACTGGGGGTGAAAATTGACCATGTCTTAACCCTTTTTTTCCTTTAGAGCAGGCTTTCCCATGCCTTCCTTCCCTTTTTCATATCTTATTATTGCAGGCCCTACGGCCAGTGGAAAATCAGGTTTGGCGGTGGAGGTGGCGCAACATCTAAACGGTGAAATTATTAATGCCGACAGTTTGCAGGTTTACAAAGATTTGCCCATTCTAACGGCTCGTCCTCAGGGTAATGTGAACGGTGTTCCCCATCATTTGTACGGTGTGATGGATAGTCAGGAAAAATCCACGGCTGCGTGGTGGGTGGGGCAGGCT
The DNA here is from genome assembly GCA_044359765.1 of Patescibacteria group bacterium. Classification (GTDB taxonomy): domain Bacteria; phylum Pseudomonadota; class Alphaproteobacteria; order Paracaedibacterales; family CAIULA01; genus CAZDVK01. The sequence continues at coordinate 2,439 of JBIKLN010000018.1, forward strand.
ATCCACCATATAAAAGACTGCATGGAACGTGGAAAAATACCCATTCTGACAGGGGGAACTGGGTTATACCTGCATACGCTTACACATGGTATTGCCCCTATTCCAGAAATTTCCTTGGAAACAAGGGCTAAGGTGTTCAGCCTTCAGGAAAATTTAAAAAAATCATTTTATGACTATGTGGTAGCACAAGACCCTTTTGCTGCACGTCTTCACCCCCATGATACCCAGCGTCTTTCCCGTGCGCTGGAGGTTTTTTTGCAAACGGGACGTTCCATTTTTGTTTGGCAAAACAATACAAACCCACCCTTAACATTGCCTCATGTATGGTGTGTGCTAGAACCTGAACGAGACAACCTATATGCCCAAATTAACCAGCGTTTTCATGCCATGATTCAACAAGGCGCCTTAGAGGAGGTGGACCGTTTAATTAAACACCTTCCATCCACACACATGTTGAGTCGGGCCATTGGGGTTCAGGAATTGGGGGCATATCTGAATAAAAAATGTTCATTACCAGAGGCTGTGGAAAAAGCGCAGCAAGCCACACGGCAGTACGCTAAGCGACAGATGACTTGGTTTCGTAATCGCGTTCAAAAAAAGATCGTGCTTTGTGATCCGAATAGGGATACACTGCTACAGCGGTTACTTTTGTGTGGTGACGTGTTATGTTAAATAAAAATAAAGTTATTCTTTTAGGCGCTTTTTTTGTCAGCCTATTTTTTTTGTACCTTACGTACACAAAAGAGGAAACCTCACAAAAGCCACATGCAGAAGGTCTTGTTTATGAACCTATGCAGGAGGAAACTGCACTTCCCAAACCCAATAGTGACGATTACGACCAAACCTTGGCGGAGCTTGTAGATTATACGCCAACACCAACAGAACCTTTTTTTCACGCGCCATGCCCTATTGCGCAGTCTATTCAAAAAGATATGGTGTCGCGGTCTCATGTAATTGCTTTTAGCAATGACCCCAACAACCGACAGTGGTCTGGCATTACGAAACGTATGGAAGAAAAAGCCTCCCTTGATGTTTTTAAGAAAAACATTCGAGACTTTATTATTGTTATTTTAAAGCTTCAAATGCCAAATAATTTCCATCTGTTTGGCGCATCTGAAGCAGGTGACCTAATGGCATTTGCTCGACACGCCATTTGTGACGAGGTGGCTATTGCCCATCATCACATCAAAGGGGGGATTGACCCTGTTATTGGTCAAGACTATGTGGAGCATGCTTTTGACGTATCTAAACAAGACCGTGTGTTGTTTGAGGTTTTATATCGTTCTTGCCGCATGACAGCGTCAAATGCTTACCGTTACGCGCCAGGGTTGTTTACGCGCGTTTCTTTTCATCCCACAGAAGCTGACTGGAATATGATTTTGACCGCTTTGAAGCTTGACCCCAAGCGACCCAACGAAGTGGTTTGCACCTATAAAAGTAAATAAGATAAGAAGGTTGTATGGATTGGGACAAGCTACGTATTTTTCACACCGTTGCAGAGGCAAATAATTTTACCCATGCAGGTCAGGCTTTAAATTTAAGTCAGTCGGCCATTAGTCGGCAAATGAGTTCACTCGAGGAATCTTTGGGGGTTGTTTTATTTACCCGCCATGCCCGTGGGTTGGTTTTAACGGCCGAAGGGGAAATGTTATTTAAAACAACGCGCAGTATTTTTGCCCAGATTTCCACAACGGCAACTCAGTTACTGGAACATAATGACAGCACACGTGGGGTTTTAAAAGTGGCCGCAACAGTTGCCATGGGGTCTGTTTGGTTGGCACCCCGTTTACCACGTTTGTTCAAAAACCATCCTGACATGGCCTTGCAACTTATGTTAACGGACGAAGCCATAGACTTCACCATGCGTGAAGCCGATGTGGCCATTCAGTTTTCTAAAAACGAAGTAGACCAAAACCTGTGTTGTGACCCCTTATTTTCGTTCCGTTTACGTGTTTATGGCAGCGTAGATTATTTTGAAACCTACGGTTTTCCTGAAAAACCAGAAGATTTAGACAAACATAAAATTATTGTTTTTGGCAACCATGCGGCTTCTCCTGTTTTGGATGTAAACTGGTTGTTGCGCTTAGGATCAAAGCCTGGCGTGGTGCGGGACCCATTTTTGGTTATTAACAACGCCTATGGTATTTTGCAAAGTGTGAAAAACGGTTTGGGTGTTGCCACTTTGTCAGATTACATTGCCCGTGATCATCCTGATTTGGTTCCCATTTTTCCAAGTCTTGAATGTCCTAAAGTATCTGTTTACATGGTATACCCCCAGCAGTTGGCGCAGTCTAAAAAAATAGCGATTTTAAAAACCTTTTTAATGAAAGAACTTCAATTTACCCATGTCTAAAACTGCTGTTGTTTTGTTTAATCTTGGTGGGCCTGATTCCTTACAGGCTGTGCGGCCTTTTTTGTTTAATTTATTTTACGACAGGGCTATTTTGACCATGCCTAACCCCTTTCGGTGGCTGTTGGCCCAGTTTATTTCTATGGCACGCCATAAAAAGGCCCAAGGTATTTATGAACGTATGGGGGGTAAATCACCCTTATTGGAAAATACGGTTGCTCAAAAACTTTCTTTGGAAAAAGCTTTGAGTCCCAATTACAAGGTTTTTATTGCCATGCGGTACTGGCATCCTTTTACAGATGACGCAGTAGATGCCGTAAAAGCGTACAACCCAGACCAGGTTGTTTTGCTTCCCCTTTATCCCCATTTTTCTACCACCACTACGGGGTCTTCTGTGCAGGAATGGTACCGTGTGGCAAAATCTAAGGCTTTCAGTAAGCCAACGCGGTCTATTTGTTGTTTTCCTTTGAATGAATCCTTTATTCAAGCCCACGTGAACAGCCTGTGGCCTGTGTATGAAAAAGCACAAGCGTTTGGGCATGTGCGGGTTCTTTTTTCGGCCCACAGTCTCCCTCAAAAAATTATTCATGGAGGAGACCCCTACCAGTGGCAAACCGAACAGTGCGCTGAAAAGATTATTGAGACATTAGAAAAACAGCATACTGTGCGGTTAGATTGGCGGGTGTGCTACCAAAGTAAAGTGGGGCCTGTGCCGTGGCTTCAACCCACGTTGGATTCAGAAATTGATAAGGCAGCTAAAGATGGGGTGGCTTTGGTGGTTGTGCCCATTTCTTTTGTGTCAGATCACAGCGAAACCTTGGTGGAGCTGGATATGGACTTTCTTGAAAAAGCCAAAAGTCTTGGTGTGCCCTTTTATGGGCGTGTGCCAAGCCTAGGAACCCATGATTTTCTTGTGAAAGCTTTGTGCCAACTTGCAGAAAACCACCAATCTCCTAACCGTTTATGCCCAAAAGAATTTTGCGGCTGTTTTTTAAAAGAAAAATAAATATTTTAACCAAAAATTAACGAATTCGTTCCTATTATTTATTAGAATCTAATTGTAAATAGGAGAATATTATGATTTCTAAAGTTAAATTCTCAAAAATAATTTTGAGTGTTTCCATAGTTATTGCTTACCTGTCCCTAGGAAATGGTGCTTATGCTTTTTCTGTCGCAGATTTAAAAAATAAAGTTACGGGTGGATTTTCTTGTCAGTCAAAATGTACGAAACTTGCTGGTTCACGGGCTAACGGTGTTTTCGATGGTGCTCTAAAAGATATGCATGTTGATAAAATTACTGTCACCAACAAGGACATTAAGCCTGCGGCCCTTTCTTTTGTAAAGTGTATGGGCTGCAACGTTGCAACAATTCGAAATTTTTTGTGTAATGCATTGAATTCGTTGAAGGGCGATGAGTCTGAACTTAAATTAAAAACTAAAAAACTTGCTTACCTTGTTGTGAAAAATAACCCCAACTCTATTTCGAAGTTTTTAGAAAAGTATACAGGTGATTCCTTCTTTAGTTATTGCACAAAGAACATCTCAGGTGGACCTAGCGATGATTTTGGACAAGTTGTGCCCCATTTTATGGAAGAGTTGGCAAAAGACGCAGAAACATTAAAGCGTGAAATCGATAATGGTGGTGCTGATGAAGCTCAACCCAGCGAAGAAGCAGCTGAGTAATTAGCCACAGCTATAAATATATGTTATGGTTCAAAATACAACTTTAAAGAGGAAATAGATTATGAAAAAAATTTTGTTATTATGTTTAAGTTTACTGTGTGCATATAGCACAAATAGCCAAGCTATGGATGACAGAGGGTATGTGAGAGAGGACCCAACATGGGGAATCATTAGGGATCAGCTGGCTCAAAGGCCTGTAGGTCCCTTCGATGCAGGACACCCTCGTAACATCTTAATGGCGCCCGTAATTGAGAAGTTTAATATGGCAGCCTCTAGCCCAACCCCAGAAAATCTAAGACAATTGCGGGGGGCAGCTATTATGGCCAAGGTTAAACTTTTTAAGCTACACCATGGTAGAACCCTAAGTTCCCCAGGGATTACGCTTTACGAACATGACGACAAGAATATACTGCCCTTCATTCTTGACCTCACACAAACACATGAAGTGGAACTTCCAGGATTAGTACCTGTAAAGAATGTTTTAAATGTATTGGGCTTCTTTTCTTATACAGGAGGGGAGAGGTCCATCATTGCAGCTTTAGAAGAATTTGATGTTGATTCTATTATGGACAGTATATGGGAAGGTGATGCTGTTCGTGTTGCCACTCATCGTGAGTTAACAAGAGAAAACATAAAAGCCGTATTATCTTTTATGAAAGCAATTAGGTAGTTCTTGGTTCCAATAAGGGGGGTGGTGGCTTTAAACTGCCCCCTTTTTTTTCTATATATAGCAAGACGACTCTTTTTTGAGTATAAAGTATTCAAAAAAGCCTAGCAAAACCAATGGTTACAGAGGATATGGAAGGCCCAAATTATAGGAGTCTCGCTATATAGCGCGCCCTTTATAAATTGGGTATGCGTCATTCGTCGCTCATGTACGTGTTTGTACACTTCGTCTCCTCATTCCTGTACCCAAATTAAAAGTTCAGCGCTATAAAACCATGCTTAAAAATAAGAAAAATAGGTAAAAAATAGACAGGGAAAAGAATGGCAGAGGCCGCATTTTTCCAAGGCGCAATAAAATGGCACCTGTCATAAATATGCTGTTTAAAACAGAACTGCCGACCATATAACCAAAACCACAAAAACCCAAAAAATAAGGCCCATAGGCGCTTACGCATGTAAGAAGGGTATATAAAACAATAGCGGCGTAGGTTTTGTGTTCCCCAACTACACAGGGGAGCATGGGTGTTTTGGCACGGTTATAATCTTCCACTAAGGTTAGGGCCAGGGCCCAAAAATGGGCAGGGGTCCACAAAAAAATAATGCAGCACAAACTCCATGCTTCTAAGGGGGCTGTGTTGGTAACGGATGCCCACCCAATAAGGGGTGGCAAGGCACCTGCCAGCCCACCAATCACAATGTTTTGCTGAGTTCTTGGTTTTAGGTACAGGGTATACACCACCACATAAAAAAAGATAGTAAAAGCCAACCAAAATGCAGCAACGGCATTAACAGCCACCCCCATAACTAATACGGATGCGCTGGCTAAAATAAGGCCAAAGGCCAGGGCTGAATCTGGGTCTATAATACCGCGGACCAAGGGGCGGCTTTGGGTCCGTATCATCATGGCATCTGTTTCTCGTTCAGCCCACATATTCAAACACCCAGCCGCCCCCGCCCCCACAGATAAGCACAGCAAGGCCGTCACAGCCAAAAGGGGGTGAATGGTCCCAGGTGCCAAATATAGGCCACAAGCCCCTGTGAAAATAACCAATGACATAACCCTTGGTTTTAACAGCTGCCAATAGTCCGCTACGGATGGATTTGCATACAATGCCTGCATACCTAATGACCTTCACTTGGCATTTGAGGTTGTTCGTCAAAACAATGAAAGGGGGGTGGGGAAGGTAAGGTCCATTCCAGCGTATTGGCGCTGGGCCCCCAAGGGTTAGGCGCACAAGGGATTTTGTCCCTAAACAAACGAAAGACCACGTAAAAGAAAAACAGGGCCGCAAACCCAGAAATAAAGGCTCCTATGGATGAAACGTAGTTCCACCCCGCATAGGCATCAGGATAATCAGGAATGCGCCTTGGCATACCTGCCAACCCCAAAAAATGCATGGGGAAAAACAAAACATTGACGCCAACGAACGTAAGCCAAAAATGAATGCAGCCCAAGCTTTCCTTATATTGATACCCTGACATTTTTCCAATCCAATAATAAAAGCCTGAAAACAATCCAAACAAGGCCCCCATAGAAAGAACATAGTGAAAATGTCCCACCACGTAGTATGTGTCGTGCAAAACCACATCTACCTCGCCATTGGCTAGCACAACGCCCGTAAGGCCACCAATGGTAAATAAAAGCACAAAGCCAAGTGCAAATAACATGGGTGTTTTAAAGGTAATGGACCCCCCCCACATGGTAGCCAGCCAGCTAAATACTTTTATGCCCGTTGGTACGGCAATAATAAGGGTGGCAATTGTAAAATAGGCCCGTGTGTTCACATCTAACCCCACTGTAAACATATGGTGAGCCCAAACCACAAACCCCAAAACCCCAATAGATGTCATGGCGTAGGCCATCCCCAAATACCCAAATACGGGTTTCTTTGAAAAAACAGATACCACATGGCTAATAATGCCAAAGGCGGGTAAAATAATAATATAAACTTCTGGATGGCCAAAAAACCAAAACAAATGCTGAAATAAAACGGGGTCTCCCCCACCTGCGGGGTCAAAAAAAGTGGTTCCAAAGTTACGGTCTGTCAACAACATAGTAATGCCCCCTGCTAACACAGGAACAGACAGAAGCAAAAGGAAGGACGTTATTAAAATAGACCACACAAACAGGGGCATTTTATGAAACCCCATGCCGGGAGTGCGCATGTTGAAAATAGTGGTAATAAAGTTGATGGACCCTAAAATAGATGAGGCTCCCGCCAGGTGAAGGCTGAGTAACATAAAGTCTACAGCAGGACCACTGTGGCCAATAAGGGCGCTTAAGGGGGGGTAAAAGGTCCACCCTGTGCCAGCACCAGACCCCACAACAGCAGATAACATCAGAAGAATAAAAGATGGAACCATAAGCCAAAAACTAACATTATTCAGGCGAGGAAACGCCATGTCTGGCGCGCCAATCAGCAAGGGCACAAACCAATTACCAAATCCACCAATAAGGGCTGGCATAACCATAAAGAAAATCATTAAAACCCCATGGGCTGAAATAACAACGTTATAGAGCTGGTGGTCTCCCCCAAAAACTGTGCCCCCTGGGTACATAAGTTGGGCCCGCATCAGCATGGAAAAGACGCTGCCAACCACCCCCCCAATAACGGCAAAATACATGTAAAGGGTGCCAATATCCTTGTGGTTTGTAGATAAAATCCACCGTCGCCAACCTGTTGGCGTGTGGTCATGTGCGTGATTCATGTTAGGCTCCTCCCTTTTGAACTAGCCATGCCTTGTATTTTTCCTCAGAAACAACCTCAATAGCAATGGGCATAAATCCGTGTTTAACCCCGCATAGTTCTGAACATTGGCCATAGTATACACCTTCACGGGCAATACGAAACCATGTTTCGTTAATGCGTCCTGGTACGGCGTCTCGCTTAATACCTAAAGAGGGGACGGCAAAACTGTGCAAAACGTCAGTGGATGTTACAAGAATACGAACTGTGGCGTTGATAGGGACCACAACACGGTTATCCACCTCTAACAACCTAGGCTGACCTGGTTTTAGGTCCTTATCTTCAATCATGTAGCTGTCAAAGGCAAATCCCTTGCCTGTTTGGCTTGGGTATTCATAGCTCCAATACCATTGATGCCCCACGGCTTTAATGGTGATGTCGGGGTTTTGGGGTTTGTCCAGTTCAAACAACAATTTCATAGACGGAATGCCAATAATAATCAAAATAATTACTGGAACCAAAGTCCATACCACTTCTAACAATACGTTATGAGATACACGGGATGGAACAGGATTTCTAGATTCACGAAACCGTACCAAAATGTAAAATAAAATTAGTGAAACAAATGTGGCAATACACACAGCCACAACCATAAGCAGGCTGTGCATGGTGTCGATCCCCTCCATTACGGGGGATGCAGCTGGTTGAAACGTCATTTGCCAGGGGGAAGGTTGGCCCGCCTGAAGAGGTGCCTGAAAAGATGTAAGTGCGGAAAATAACATAAACTTTTTTTACAACAAAAGTAGACTATCTAAAATTTTAGTACAAAACAACGAATGTGTCCAAAGCTCAATTCATCATGCAATTGTTTCTGATGAGGTTGTTTTTGTAAAATTACTTAAAATGATGCGGCCCCCGCGTAGGGGGGGGTCCAGAAAAGCATAAAAAAACTATTCAGTATCAATGTGTTTTTTTTATAGATCCCCGCCTTAAAATAGTTTTCTTGCTTCACGAAACCTCAACCGGAACTGCTGGTATTTTGTGCTAAAATTTGACATTGATTATTTAGAAAATAAACGGTTCCTCCCTCAATAGGGTAGGTTTCCTGCTGGTCTGTGTGTACGTGAACATCCCCTTTTGTTAAAAAACACATAAAGGGCATGTGGTGAGGCAGCAATTCCAAAATCCCCTCAACGCCTGGCAAAACAACGCGTTGGACAAGGCCTGAAAATAAGGTTTCATTTTGCTTTAGAAGTTCAAGCTGAAATACGGCTGGCTGAAGCATAAAGGGCCACCTCATAAAATTTTTCTTATTCCACCCCTATTCCTACCATTTTTTCCAAAAACTGTGTATGGAAAAATATTTAGCCGTGCCATTTTTTGTGCTAGCCTTAAGCAAAATTTTACAAAAAGTATTAAACGCGCCATGGTTTGCAAAAAAACAGTGCTTAGTAACGGTTTGACCGTTGTGACTGATTCTATAGATTCTGTACAAACCACCTCTTTAGGGATGTGGGTTAAGGTTGGCACCCGTCATGAAACTAAGGCCCAAAATGGTATTAGCCATTTACTGGAACATATGGCTTTTAAAGGCACAAAAACCCGCACAGCCCAGCAAATTGCGGAAGAGGTGGAAAATGTGGGTGGGTACCTGAATGCCTACACATCACGTGAAACAACGGCCTATTACGCCCGTGTGTTAGGTCATGACACGGCCCTAGCTACAGACATTGTGGCCGATATTTTGCAAAATTCTACCTTTGATGCTGGCGAATTTGAAAAAGAACAGTCCGTTGTAATTCAAGAAATTGGCCAGGCTAATGACACACCTGATGACATTATATTTGATCATTTCCAAAACACCTGTTTTCCCAACCACCCCATGGGATGGCCAACCTTAGGAACAGCAGAGGTGGTTCAGTCCCTAACCCCTTCTATGGTTCAAAACTATATGAACAGCTTATATGGCGCCCAGCAGATGGTTTTTTCTGCAGCTGGATGTGTTGAACATGGGGAAATTGTGGCCCTTGCGGAAAAGCATTTTCAAAAACTACCAAAAGACTGTGCGGCAACGGTTCTTCCTGCCCAATATGTGGGGGGTGATTATCGTGAACAAAAGGACCTAGAACAGGTACACGTAATTCTTGGTTTTGAGGGGCTGCCCTATGAACACCCCCATTATTACACCTTATCTGTTTTATCTACCCTTTTTGGGGGGGGTATGTCGTCTCGGTTATTTCAGGAAATTCGTGAAAAACGAGGCTTGGTGTACAGTATTTATTCCTACGCCAGCAGTTATGCAGATACGGGAATTTTTGGCATTTATGCAGGCACAGGACCAGATGAGGTTGGGGAATTAATACCCGTTGTGTGCGAACAAATTACAACTCTGGGTGCAACAGTAAAAGAGGCAGAACTAGCAAGGGCCAAGGCCCAACTTAAGGCAGGAATGTTGATGGGGCTTGAAAGCACATCAAACCGCTGCGAACGGCTGGCCAACCAGTATTTGTTGTATGGGCGTCATATTCCAACAGAAGAAACCATTCAAAAAATCAACGCAGTTTCCCTTGAAGATATTCAGGTTTTGTGCCAGAACCTTTTTAGAGGGAAACCAACTCTGACAGCGCTGGGCCCTGTGCAACATGTGGCATCTTATTCCAAAGTGTGTGATTTATTGACGTGTTAAGAATACCTTTTTTATTGACGGCTCTTACTTTGTTAGGGTGTGGTGGCACGGGCACAAAAACCCCTGCGGGTCCTGTTTGTAAGTCATGCAAACCTTATTTTGTGCGTGGGTCGTGGCATTACCCCCAAAAACATTACGAATATGATGAAACAGGTTTGGCGTCTTGGTATGGCCCTGGGTTTCACGGAAAACCAAAGCCCTACGGTGAACCTATGGACCAAAATGCCATGACGGCCGCCCACGAAACTTTGCCTTTGCCCACTATTGCCAAGGTAACGAATTTGGAAACGGGAAAACATGTGGTTGTGCTGATTGATGACCGGGGTCCCTTTACCTATGCAGGGCGAATTATTGACTTATCTATGGAAGCTGCTAAACGTTTGGGCACATACGCCAAGGGCTTGGGGCGGGTGCGGGTGCAGTCCCTTGTGCTTGAAAGCCAGGCCATGTCTAACTATTTATCGCGCTATAAAAATGGGCGCGACCCCAGTGGGCGTACGTGGATTCAAATTTATTATGATGAAATTCAGGGAAAACATGGAGATTCTGCGGTAGACCTAAATGGTGCATTGCCCACAGCAAAAGCACCTTCTTCTCAGGCTGTTGTAAAGCCTGTTGCGCCAGAAAAATTAGATGTTTTTTTAAAAAAAGCCATAGAGCCCAATAATGATAAGGCAGGGGCTTTGGGTCCAAAAATATTTATTTCCGTTGGTCAGCAGTTTGTTCAAAAAGCCAACGCAGAAAAACTTTTGCAGACCATTCATCCTCTTGTACCTTCGGGGCAGGTTGTAGAAAAATCTCATACAGGGGGGCTTAAGTTTTACAGTGTTCAAGCAGGCCCCTTCGTAGACGAAGCTGCTGCCAAAAAAGCGCTTGCCGAATTATCTAAAAAGGGACATGCAGATGCCCTTATTGTAAAAAATTGAGGGTATTTATGTATAGAATTCTACTAAGCTTACTGATTTGCGTAATTTTTACAGCACCTGTCTATAGTGCAAAAAAGAAAAGGAATGGGGCGCCTTCCCAATCTGTGGTTTTGCAAGGCCCTTTGCAAGGCACAAAGCCAGAGGCACCGAACACAACAATTCCTGTGGACATTTTGGTCCTGTCCCAGCAAATGATTTTGGTGGACTATGAAACAGGTACGGTGCTTTTGGAAAAGAACGCACATGTTCCAACCCACCCATCATCTATGACGAAAATTCTAACCGCCATGGTGGTGATGGATAAAATTAAGGCAGGGGCCATTCAGGCAGACCAATTATTTACCGTCAGTAAAAATGCCTGGAGGTTAGAGGGCAGCTCCATGATGCTGAATATTGGTAACCAAGTTAGGGTAGATGATTTATTGAAGGGACTTATTATTCAGTCGGGTAATGATGCATCTGTTACCTTGGCGGAAGGGTGTTCAGGCAGTGAAGGTGCTTTTGCTGCTGAAATGACCCGAAAGGCCCACGCCTTGGGTGCTGTTAACACACACTTTAAGAATGCTTCGGGGTTGCCGCAAGATGACCACCTAACCACTGTTCGTGATTTGGCAACCATTGCCATTCATGCTGTGCGCGATTACCCAGAATATTATCATATCTATAGCGAAAAAGAATTTACCCACAACAATATTAAACAGGGAAATCGAAACCCACTTTTGTATCGTAATATGGGGTGCGACGGCATTAAAACAGGACATTCCAACATTGCGGGATACGGAATGGTGGCCTCATGTCTTAACCAAAGCAACCGTTTTATTTTAGTTATTAATGGCCTTCCAAATATGCAAGCTCGGGCTGACGAAGCGGTGGGCATTTTAACGTGGGCTATGAACACATTTGTAAACCATGTGGCTTATAAGAAAAATGAAATTATTGGAAAGGTTCCCCTGTTGTACGGTAAGGAAAATTTTGTGTCTGTAACCGTTGCCAGTGATACTGTTGTAACCATTGCCCGTTCAGGGGTGCAAGATATAACAAAAAGCATGACCTACGCAGATAACCTGAAGGCTCCCCTTGAAAAAGGGCAGGTGGTGGGTACCTTAACCTTAACCTCCTCTGCCTTGCCAAAACCTGTTGAATTCCCGTTGGTGGCTTTCGAAACTGTTGAAAAGGGCAACTTTATTAAAAGGTTTGTGGATTTTTTGGGTAGTGTCTTCTTTGGGAAGAAGGGGTAGCTTACCCTGTTTTTCCGCATCCTCCAACACCAGAGGCGGCGCCATGGGCAGCACCAGAGGTAGCCTCCCTTAAGTATTTCAAATTTTCCATAAACACAGCTATATCTACTTCTGAAGATGTCTCTGCGTGTTCGTTTATTGCTTGAGCACTTCCCAACACTAAGTCTGAGATGGAGGCATAAAGTTCCTGTTCGTGCCTTCTTAATATATTCTCAATTAATGGATGTTTATCTGGTGAAACTTTGGCTTTACATGCGGTGTTAAGTGCGCTCCTGTTACTTCCTATGGCTTCCAACATTTTTTCGCTAAATCCTGTGCAAAGACTTCTCATAGCTTCTAAAAAGGCGGCATTGTGTTGTGGTAGAATGTCTTTTATTACCTCCCCGACTGTAAGGAGGTCTCTATCTCTGCTTTCAGCTAAGCATGCGTGAGGTCTGGAATCTCCTCCCTTGCTTTCTTCCACAGCCAAAAGGGCAGGGGAGGCTATAAAAAAAGTAAGGCATGTAAGCGTTGTTAGATAGATGTTCACAAGATAGATCCCTTAAAAAATTTTCTATTCCTTAAGGTAGTCCACAAACCTTTAAAAAATAGTTAAATGTATGGCCCCCGATAGTAGTGGTGTGGAATGGTATACGTCCTTTTCCCCATCTGCCTATGAATATATAGTTGAAGTGATAATACCAAGATGTGCCATCAATCTTTGTATAGGTTCATATACGAGATGTACAGGGTTTATGCCTGGAAAACTTAATTCTACTGGTTCAGATCTGGTAAGTGTACCTATATTCGTAAGTCCCGAAAAAATACGTGTTGAAAAGCATCCATCTGCTCATATTGATATAGAAGGATTGTATTTTAATAGTTTTACCCGTGCGGAGCACTTAGGTCCAAATGCTTTTCTGGGCCACTACGTAACAGGATGGGGGCGGACAGAGGTTGTGCCTGTTTTTTTAACTTTCCTTGTTGATGATTAAAACTCCCTAAAGCAATTTTATAGTGCGCCTAGGGCCTCCCATCTTCTAAAATGAAGCGCAAGACCTTATGATATAGAAAGTTTATGGGTAGGCCCTTGGCTTTTAAGGAGCTTTCTAAGCCCCTTCAAAAGCCCTGTGATAATTGATGATTATCTTTATAAATGTAGGGTTGGATAAGGGCTATTTTATCTGTCAATGTGCGTGTGGCTTCCATAAGGTCATAAAGGTTTTGCAAGCGAAGCCAGTACCCCTCAGAAAGCCCAAAGAATTTGCATAGCCTTATGTCTGTGTCCGCTGTCACACCGCGTGTTCCTTGAATAATAGCATGGATGCGGTTAGGTGGAACCTGAATAGCCTTAGCCAAAGCGTTTTGGCTTAGCTTTAAAGGCTCCAGAAATTCTGTTTTGAGAATCTCCCCCACGTGAGGGTTGTGGATAAAATTATGGGGCATTTTGATCTCCTCTTAATGATAGTCAACGATTTCTACGTTTGTTGCTTCATCTAACTCCCAAACAAAACATAGACGCCATTGTTTTGTAATTCGAATACTCATTTGGTTTTTTCGATCTCCTTTCAAAAGCTCTAGATAATTGCTGGGCAGAAGTCGTAAGTCTTCTAAAACCATGGAAACATCCAACTGACGCAGTTTTATCAAAGCCCGTTCTTGTATATGGGGTGGAAACTTTTTTGACTTTAAGCCTCGCCAAATTTTTTCTGTTTCCTTACATTTAAAAGATCGAATCACGCGATTTTTTTTGTTGATAGTTTGTGTTATTATAAATAACATTTTACGTGATACGTATCAAGTGTCAATAAAAATTGTGCACCGTCAGCTATCATTCTGTATTTTTACAAAAAAATAGCTGATAAATCAAAAAAATAATATATTTTTGATAAAAATTATGATTAATTTATTTAAAATAATTTTTTTGAGAAATGTGAGGCTTTATGCGTAAAAGTACAGTTTTCTTTTTGTGCCTTGCTGCCAAGGTAGCTATGGCGTCTGGTGGTGCTGGTGGTGCTGGTGGTGCTGATGATCTGGCAAGAATGTTTGATGATCAACTTACCATTCGCCCGCCTTCTGGCGGTGTAGAAGGGGCCGCCAGAGGAGGGTCACCTGACGACCTTTTGCACCTGACCCCACCCCCGCTCCTAAGGCTTGATCCCCCCTTACATTGCCTTTCAATCATTCCTCCTTCTGGTAAATTAAGAGGGGTATTTGTTCCTCTTGTTCAGGCAGTTTATTCCCATGTTGCAGAAGCTCCCAAACTTAACCCTGGGCATTGGTGGGCTGAGGTGAGCTTACCAAATGAAGCCCTTGCTTTCTGTGCAGAGCATGGGGTGGTAGACAGGTTTATTCCTCTGAAGCTTGGTTCTGAGGGGCCTAGGTCAAGCGTGCTCATACCCGTAGAGCTCATTAGTATTGAGATTAAGGATCCAAGAGCATCAGGGGTTGTATTTTTCCATTTTACCCGTGAGAAAGATTCAGGCCCAAATTCTTTTCTGGGTCACTATGCAGCAGCACGGGGATACACAGCGACCTCCCCTGTTTCTTTAAGATTCCGTGTTGATACTTCAACTACCTAAAGCAATTTTATAGTGCGCCTAGGGCCTCTTCCAGTTCAGCTTGGGAACATAATCCCAGCTGGACAGGGCTTCTGGGTTTAATATTAGCACTGTTCCAGTGGGTTTTCATTTTTACAGACTTAATGGTTTCCCGTGTGGTGCCCAACAGCGTGCATATTTTTGACTCAGACAAATGGGGGTGAAACTTCAAAAGCCATGCAATGCCATCAGGGCGATCTTGGCGTTTTGAAACGGGGGTGTAGCGTCCTTTTTTCTTCCCCAAAACACTGTCTGCTGTCACAACAGGCCGCATACTGAGACGAGCCGTTGGGTCAGCCTCGCATCGTTTAATTTCCTCAATAGATAACTGAGAAGAAACCACAGGGTCAAACCCAACCATGTTAAAAGAAGCCTCACCGTCAGCGATGGCTTGAATTTCAAGGGAATGAAGGCCGCAAAAATCTGCAATTTGTTCAAACGACAATGATGTGTTTTCAACTAACCAGACCGCTGTGGCTTTGGGCATCAACGGTAAGCTCATAAGGTTTCTCCATAAAATCGAATTTATTCTATACTGAGAAAACCATATATGAGAACGTGCATGTGGACAAATGCTTTTTTTAACAGCCAAACAGTCAGGCCCCTTCAAAAGCCCTGTGATAATTGATGATTATCTTTATAAATGTAGGGTTGAATAAGGGCTATTTTATCTGTCAATGTGCGCTGTCAGCTATTGTTATGTATTTTTACAAAAAAATAGCTGATAAAACAAAAAAATAATATATTTTCAATAAGAATTATGATTAATATCTTCAAATAAGGTTTTTTTAAGAAATATGAGTTTTTATGCGTAAAAGTGTGGTTTTCTTTTTGTGCCTTGCTGCCAAGGTAGCTATGGCGTCTGGTGCTGGTGGTGCTGGTGGTGTGGAAGGAGCCAGAGAAGGATTCTTGTGTGGCCCTTTACCCCTCCCACACCCGCCCTCAATGGGTTGTACCCACTCAGCTTGCCGTTCAGATTGTGTTTTTCATGACTACCGACTATTTCCACCAACTCAAGTCTTTCCTGTTTCAATCTCTCCTGATTCTGGGAAATTAAGAGCGTGTTTTCTTCCTTTTGTTCAGTGTATTCAATACGATGATCATGTACCGTCAAATCCGCATTGGTCGGTTAGTATAACCTTACCAACGACAGCCGTTGTTATTTGTTCAGTACATCTGGTGGCAGACATGTTTATTCCTTCGAAGCTTGGTTCTATGAGTTTGGGTGAGGTTCTTAAGCTTGAAGGTAAGAAGATTATAGACATAACCATGCCCGTAAATCTTGGAAGAACTATAGTTAGGGTTAATGATTCCACAGCAGTAGATCCCGCATTATTTGATTCTGATTTTGAGGGTCGTAAGTTTATCAGTAAGAAAAATTCAAACCCAAATGAATTTTTGGGGTACTATGAAAACTCAGCTGGAGAGATGAGAACTGTCGATGTTTGTTTAGAAATCGATGCTGACCCAACTACCTAAGGCAATTATGATGCGCCTACTGGGGCCTCCTCTAGTGTATAGGCTTGATGGAGCAAGGGCTCAAGATTGTTGATATGAAGGTACTTGCATGGGGATCATGCCCTTTAAGGAAAAATTGTGTAATTTGGATGAAAAAAACAGTGTTAAGAAAAAATTGCACACGGCTTAGCCTTTGGTATACAGTGCTGAATAGACCTTGGATTTTCAGTTCATAAAAACTACCCTTGACTTACCCTCAACACATCAATGGCCTGTCCTTATTTCATTTTCGCAATTATGAGTCTACCCAACTAACGATGCATCAGGCACCTGTGGTTTTGTTGGGAGCTAATGGATCTGGCAAAACGAACATACTGGAGGCCTTGTCTTTGTTTGGTCCTGGCAAGGGGTTGCGAGGTTCTGCCCTTTCAGAACTGCCCCTATGCACACTGCCAGAAAACGAACGGCAATGGTCTGTGGCTTTGGAACTTGACACAAACATTCACTGCCAAACGGGTGTGGAAAAACGTCCATTTAAGCAAGACCGTCGTTTTCATAAAATTCAGCATGTGCCTGCCAAAAGTGCAGCAAATTTTTCCGAATGGTTCACCATTACGTGGCTAACCCCCGAAACAGATCGCCTGTTTTTAGAAAGCCCCAGTACCCGCCGTAAATTTGTGGACCGTCTCATTTATGCCGAAGACCCTTTGCACCTGGAACGTCTGAATGCCTACGAACATCTGTTAAAAGAACGCATGACTGTTCTAAAAACCAATGGGAGCTTTTCATGGCTTACGTCTTTAGAAGATCAGCTGGCATGCTTTGCCGTGGCCATTGCCATAACACGCCACCAGATGATGAGAAAGCTAGAGTTAGGACAGCAGTACCAGCACCCTATTTTCCCCCAATTTTCCTGCAGCATGGTGGGGGCTTTGGATGCCCTGATTCACACCAAAAACGCAACCCTGTGTGAAGAAGAATTGAAAGGGTTGTACCAGGCAACGCGACAATCAGACAAAGAACAGGGCAGTACCCAATGGGGCCCTCATCGCAGCGATTGGCGCGTAGTACATAAGGCAAAAAATATGGAAGCCCCCTTATGTTCCACAGGTGAACAAAAAATTTTATTGTTGGGGGCAATTTTGGCCTTTATTCAACAAAAAATTCGAACGGACCAGCGTTTTATTATTTTATTGCTAGATGACATTATTGCCCATTTAGATTTTCATCACCGTATGGTATTGTTTGAACAAATTCATACGCTTCAATTCGAAGCGCAGCAGAATCATTTTGGATGCGTTCATACCTGGTTCAGCGGAACAGACGCTGAATGGTTTGACACCCTTCATGGACGGGCCCAATTTTTTGCTGTTGATAACGGAACTGTAACACCAAGGTAGGACTATGACCCAAACCGTCGAGAAAGCTTATAACGCTGATTCCATTAAAGTATTGAAAGGTCTGGACGCTGTTCGTAAGCGCCCGGGCATGTATATTGGTGACACGGACGACGGAACAGGCCTACACCACATGGTGTATGAAGTTGTGGACAACGCTATTGATGAAGCTTTAGGGGGACATTGCGATTTAGTAACCGTAACAATTGAAGCAGATGGTTCTGTGTCGGTTACAGATAATGGTCGTGGGATTCCTGTAGACATTCACCAGGAAATGGGCGTATCAGCTGCTGAGGTTATTATGACCCAGCTACACGCAGGTGGTAAGTTCGACCAAAATTCTTATAAGGTATCTGGCGGTCTTCACGGTGTGGGTGTGTCTGTTGTGAACGCCTTGTCAGAACGGTTAGAACTGGAAATTTGGCGTAATGGAAAATATTATTCCATGGCTTTTTGTCATGGCGTAGCCGAAGCACCTTTGGCCATGCTTGGTGATGCACCTGGCAAAAAAGGTACAAAGGTTAAGTTTTTGCCGTCAAAAGAAACCTTTACCCAAGTGGTATTTGACCGCCCCACCATTGAACACCGTTTGCGGGAGTTGGCGTTTCTAAATTCTGGCGTACGTATTATTTTGCGCGATGAGCGGCCTGACTCCTTGTACGAAGTGGAGCTGTTTTATGAAGGGGGCCTTGTTGAGTTTGTTAAGTATTTGGACCGTGGCAAGTCGGCCTTGCACCCCAGCCCCTTAACAGCAAAAGCTACAGTAGACGGCATGACCGTGGAAGTGGCCATGGAATGGACAGACAGTTACCACGAAACCATGTTGTGTTTTACCAACAACATTCCCCAGCGCGATGGGGGGACCCACCTGGCTGGTTTCCGTGGTGCTTTGACTCGTACACTCAGTGCCTATATTGCCAATTCACCTGCCGGTAAGAAGGACGCAAAATTAGCCGTTACAGGAGAAGACGCTCGTGAGGGGCTTAGCTGCGTGTTGTCTGTGAAAGTGCCAGACCCAAAATTCTCCTCACAAACAAAAGACAAGCTTGTGTCTTCAGAAGTTCGACCTGTTGTGGAGTCTATTGTTTCAAAATCTATTGAGGAATGGTTTGAAGAAAACCCATCCCAGGCTAAAATCATTATTGCCAAAGTATTTGAAGCTGCTGCTGCCCGTGAGGCTGCCCGCCGTGCCCGCGAATTAACACGGCGCAAGGGGGCTTTGGATATTGCCTCTCTTCCTGGAAAATTGGCTGACTGCCAGGAACGTGACCCATCCTTAAGTGAAATTTTTATTGTGGAAGGGGAATCAGCTGGTGGTTCAGCTAAACAAGCCCGTAACCGTAAATTCCAGGCCATCTTGCCCATTAAGGGGAAAATTTTAAACGTGGAACGGGCACGATTTGATAAAATGCTGGCTTCTGCTGAAATTGGGACCCTTATCACGGCTTTGGGTACGGGAATTGGCCATGAAGAATTTAACGTAGATAAGGCCCGCTACCACAAGGTTATTATCATGACTGACGCGGACGTAGACGGCAGCCACATTCGCACCCTTTTGCTGACGTTTTTTTATCGACAAATGCGGCCGCTTATTGAACGGGGATATCTATATATTGCCCAACCTCCCTTATATAAGGTAAAGCGTGGCCAGTCTGAGGTTTATTTGAAAGATGAAAAAGCCATGGACGCCTATTTGTTAGATGCAGCCTGTCATGAGGCCAAGTTAACTCTTGGCGGTGGGTCTGCCCTTATTGGGCAAGATTTGCGGGAAACAGGTGAAGCTATTGTTAAGGCGCGGAATCTAATTTTGGGCTTGCAACGACGCCTTAATAACACCTTTGTATTGGAACAGGCCTTGTTTGCGGGATATTTGGAAAACCAAAACAGTGAAACAGCAGCCACGCTGCAGGAAAATTTGCGCAAATTTGAACCTGCCAAAAACGCCAAGTGGACTGTTCAGTTTGAAGACCAGTTGGTTTTAGAACGTCATCATTTAGGTGTTACAGAAACCTGGGTTTTAACCCAAGATTTGCTGGTTCAGCCTGAAATAAAGTCCCTTATAAATATGCGGGAACGATTGACAGAAGTGTTCGCCCAAGGGTGCACGTATGAATTGCCACAAAAAAAGCAAGAAGGCCAGGTTTATTATGGCCCCTTTTTGCTGGCTGAATGTATGCTGGAACAAGGCCGCAAGGGTCTTTCCATCAGCCGCTATAAAGGTTTGGGGGAAATGAACGCAGACCAGTTGTGGCAAACAACCCTAGACCCCCAGGTGCGCACGCTTTTGCAGGTAAAGCTGAACCACTTTGAAGAAGCTGAAGAAATTTTTTCAACCCTTATGGGCGATGTGGTGGAACCAAGGCGTGAATTCATCCAGAAAAACGCCCTGAAGGTTGTGAACTTGGATGCTTAGGTATTATTTTGGGTGAAAATTTGCTGTGACACGTAAACCTACCTACACCCCTTCATCCAAGAAGGGTAAAGACCCTAAACGTAAAAAGCGGGGGCCTTCTTTTTTGGGAAGGTTATTTCGAACGCTTCTGGTTTTGGGGATTTGGGGGGTGATTGCTGGAACCCTTGTAGTGGTATGGTTCAGTCATGATTTGCCTGATTTGAAAAACCTTCAGTCTAATGTGCGCAAACCTAGCGTGGTGGTGCAAAGTTTTGATGGCACCGTTATTGCCACCTACGGTGATTTATACGAAGATGTGGTGCGTGTACAAGACTTACCCCCTTATGTGCCTCAAGCCTTAATGGCTGTGGAAGACCGTCGTTTTTATTCCCATTTTGGCGTGGATTTTATAGGTCTTATTCGTGCGGCCTACGAAAACTATCGGGCTAAGCGGGTTGTGCAGGGCGGGTCTACCCTTACCCAACAGCTGGCCAAAAATATTTTATTCACAGAGGGTAGTTTTTCTGTGGATGATCGTTCTTACAAACGTAAGGTTCAAGAGGTTTTATTGGCCGTTTGGTTAGAATGGAAATTTACAAAAGACCAAATTCTAACCATGTACCTAAACCGTGTATATTTTGGTGCGGGAACTTATGGTATTGATGCAGCTGCCCGCAAATATTTCAATAAATCAGCCCGTAACCTCAGCGTGTTTGAGGCTGCTGTTATTGCGGGTCTGTTAAAGGCCCCATCCAAATATTCTCCAGCTCATCATCCTGAACGGGCTATTAAGCGTGCTAAGGTTGTTTTGGGTCTTATGCAAGAAGCTGGTTTTGTGCGAGATTTTGATTCCTATTTAGAACAGGGGCAAAAGGAAATAAAAGAAATAACCCACCAAACAGGTCAAGGCCCACGGTATTTTGCAGATTGGGTTTATGAAATGGTTCCCAGCATGATTGGTTCTATCGATAAAGACATAGTGGTTGTAACAACCCTAAATACAGACATGCAAAGACATGCGGAAAAGGTATGTCAAATGCATTTGGAAGCCACGGGCAAGGAATTTAAAACGTCAGAACTTGCCTTTGTGGCCATGAGCCCTGATGGTGCCGTGAAAGCTATGGTGGGTGGAAAGGATTATACAGCCAGCCAATTTAACCGCGTAACCCAAGCCATGCGCCAGCCAGGGTCCTCATTTAAAATGTTTATTTATTTAGCGGCCATGGAAGCTGGCAAGACTCCGGATACCCTTATGGATGATTCCCCTTTTGTTTTGGGGAAATGGAAGCCTGGTAATTACATGTGGAAATCTCAAGGGGAGGTTCCTTTGCGTACGGCCTTTGCCCGCTCTATCAATTCTGTATCCATACGCTTAACGAAAGATGTGGGGCCTTTAGCTGTGGCTTCTGTGGCCCAAAGACTGGGCATTAGCAGTCAGTTAAATACGGACTTAACCATATCCCTTGGAACGGGTGAAACAACCCTATTGGAAATGGCCTCAGCTTATGCCACTTTTGCTAACGAGGGTCGCGCTGTTTGGCCCTATGGCATTTTAGAAATTCGTGATAAAAGTTCAGGTCAAATTTTGTATCGTCACCAAGAAAGCCCACAAAAAACCATTGTGACTCAGCCCGCCCTGGATCATATGCGTCAACTATTACGGGCAGTGGTTGAAGAAGGAAGTGGAAAAGCCGCCAACGTAGATGCAACCGTTGCAGGAAAAACAGGAAGTAACGGCGACAAGGATGCCTGGTTTTTTGGTTATCGCGAAACCCCCTTGGCCGAAACAGATCCAGGCTTTAGCCAAGTGGTCGTGGGTGTTTGGACAGGAAATGACAACGGTGCCTTAATGTCCAAAAAGTCCACAGGTGGCCGTATCCCCAGCCGCGTGGCGGGGGACTTTTTCCGTGGACATGCTGGGCCGAAAAAGAATGCACCAGAACCTGCTGTTTCTGCTAACGGCGAAACCCTTGACACCTTTTTAAAAAGGAAACTGTAATTTCAGCAGCTATGTGAAGACCCAAATTATAGGAGTCTCGCTTACCTTAATCTTCTCCATGCGGTTTAGTAAATCCAGGTTTGCTGTCAAAAATATGAAGCTTTTCTACGTGGCCCCACATATGTTCTGCACTAATTTTATGAAGCAAATCTAAAATATCTGAGTTCGCAGCGCTATGGCTTTGGTTACGCATAAAGAAACGGCAGCGAGCCTGGTCTACAAAATCACCTCCTTGAATTTGGGTGCCTGGGTAACACTTAACACCACGACAGGACACAAATCTCAGCTCAAAGGGTGTTGATGCGCATATGGTTTCCATACTTTTGCCCAATTCTTCAGGAGCTTTTGTTGTTTCAATAAACACATCCAGCCCAACCACTTGTCGTTCTTTCACATGAACAAAATCAGGGGCCTTGCTAACCTTTGGCAAGGTAATAGGTTTGTAGTCTCTTTCTTCATACGTAGGGTGCTTTTCACCAAGGTTTTTAATGATGGCATCGGCAAATTCTGTTGTGGAGGCAGGCACAGAAGATGGAAGCGCCACATCACGTGTTAAAATACCATCAGAATCCATAGTTACGTATAAGGCATGTTCAATAATATGGGCAGCCTCAAATTCCCCTAGGTGACGCAACATCATAAGGGCAGATAATAACACAGCTGTGGGGTTAATTGTATTTTGCCCCGCGTATTTGGGGGCAGAACCATGCACAGCCTCAAAAATTGCGTAGTCGTCCCCTATGTTGGCGCCAGGGGCAAAGCCAAGGCCACCAATTAGGGCAGACCCTAAATCGCTAATAATGTCGCCATTCATGTTCGTGGTTACAATTACGTCGAACTGCTCAGGCTTTTTGACTAACTGATGGGCGCAGTTATCAATAATAATGTGGTGCGCCTCAATGTCAGGGTATTCAGGTGCAATTTCTTCAAAGGTACGCTTCAGCATTCCTTCAGATAACTTCATAATGTTAGCCTTGGTGCCACAATGCACCATTTTACGCCCCTCAGAGCGGGCAAATTCAAAGGCCAGACGTACAATTTTTTCACACCCCTTACGGGAAATAACCTTAAGGCACTGGGCAACCCCTGGTGTTTGCATGTGTTCAATGCCTGCGTACAAGTCTTCTAAGTTTTCCCGCACAATTACCAGGTCAATGCCACGACCTGTATAAGGGGTTACAACACCTGGAATTTCCCGAACAGGCCGAATATTACCATAGGTTTCAAACATTTTGCGCAAGGTAACGTTGGCACTTTTTTCCCCAAATCCCACAGGTGTTTCCAAAGGTCCCTTTAAGGCCACTTTGTTTCTAACAATAGAATCCACTGTTTCTTTGGGCACACCTGTGCCTAAGCCTTTCTTGAAAACGGCGGCCCCTGCTTCGCAAACCTCCCAGTCAATAGAAACGCCAGAGGCATCTATAATTTTACGCGTTGCTTGTGTAACCTCTGGGCCAATACCATCACCAGGAATTAATGTAACTATGTGTTTTGTCATTTTTTTCTCTTTACTTCTTTTTTAAAATAAATAGTTCTAGAGACACTTGTACCCTTAATGTAAAACTTAACTCTTAACATTTGGTTAATTTAAAAAAATTAAGATAGGGGAGCAGGGCTATCTGCTTGCATGCGTAAATAAGCCAAAAGATCTGCCCGTTCTTTGTCGTCAGCAATACCGATGAAGGTCATTTTTGTGCCAGGTGAAAATTCACGGGGTTTATATAGGAAATGATTTAGATTTTCAAACGTCCACGTATTCCCTTTCTTATCTTTCAAGGCAGCGGAATAAACATAGTCCGTCACGTGGCCAATGGCAGCCCCCACAATTCCCCACAAATTTGGCCCTGTTTTTGCAGGCTCACCCTTCCCAATTGTATGGCAGGAAATGCATTTTTTAAAAACCTTCTCACCATTGGCCACATCTGCAGTTGCCAAAAGAGGCGTAATATTTACCAATGCCTTTTCTTCAGATGCGGGGCTTGAGGTTTCCTCTACAGGAACCAAAAAAGCCATAGTTTCTGGTTTTTTTGGATGCACCAACCCCTCGCCAATAAGGCTTGAAACCATGGCAACCAAAAGGGAAATTAAAATAGCTGCCGCAACCTTATTTAGTTCAAACCCATCCACGACCGTACACAAATAACAAAATTACCTATACCTAAAATTATGCCGCAGAAAGTGTTAAAAAACTAATAAAAAATCAGTAGCGCCTGGCGGTGACTGTAAAAATAATGATTGAATTTTTAGAAAGAAATTTTTACATATACAGTAAACAAAATTCAAAAATTTTATATTATTTATGAGAAAAATACTTTTACTATCTGCAGCCTTTATTTCCACATCTGTTTTTGCCATGGATGATGATAGAAAACAAGATGAAAAAGTGGCGCCTACGACCATTTCTGATTGTGAAGGGCTGTTTGAAATAAATATTTCTAATGCAAAAAAGGTTCTCCAAGATGCAATAGATATTATTTCAAATTTAGATTTTAAAGAAATGAATTTTCAATCTACAATCGAAAACGCAAGAAACGTTGGGCTTACTTGTACGTATAGTAATTCTTTCATGGAAAATATGAAACATCAAGAAGCTCAATGTTTTCTTATTGATCTCATGTTTTGTCGTTCATTTTATTGTTATTTGACTATAATGGATAATTCATTTACTTCTCCAGAAGGTTCATTTGATGATGTAAAATTTATAGATTGGTTAAATGAAGGAGATCGTCTCTATAAATTACTTTTCAACAATTCTACGCCTGCCAAAAGAACAACTGATTCTGATTTTATTGATCGTTTAAAATTTGCACATTGTTTAGCAAAAATTAAATTTGCGAGTAAAATTGATTCTCGTGATCCTAAAGTAAAAAGCTATGCTGATAAATTTTTGAGAAATATGAAAGCTTTTCTTAATGAAGACACTCTATACGAAAGTAGCTCTTGGAAATTACAAGCTATTTGGCGCTGCTACCAAGCTTCCAGATCTTTCGTCTATCCCTCTAAGGCAGCAGTAGAGGGGTACATTAGAAGCCTTAAAATACCTGATAAACATCATTTTACTGAGTTTTTCAAGCTCGATATTTTACAAGATCAATTGTCGGAAGCAAAAAATGGAGGCAGAGGAAAAGATGTTCAAGCGAGAATTGTAAGGTTAGAAGCTGCAATTGAAAATCAAAAAAGAACTCTTGAGAGATCGACTCCAGAATTTTTGAGAAAGTTTACAGAAGGAGCACATCTTTTAAGCGATTTTAATAACAACCCATCTAAAATGTGGAGAAGGGCAGATGAAACTTTAGAAGCAATTAGGGAAATGGAAGGTTTATTTGATTCTTCTGGTAATTTTAATAAAATTTTCACAGAAATGAAAAAAATGGACACGAAACTTGCTATCAATGATTTTATAGCATTTTTCCTGAATTCTGGAAAGATTGATGAACTTCTTGCCCGCTTGCCAGCTCTTTGGGAAGTTATTTTTGAGAAAAAAACTGATTCTGCAGAATATAGGGAGATTGAAGAATACCTACAGTCCTTAACTTTTGATTTTTCCAAAGATACGACGAAAAAAAGCAGAAGTCAAAGAAAACGGGAAAATCAGAGAAGGGCTAAACAGGCTGCCCAAAAGGCCGCCATGGCTCAGGCTGAGGAAGCTCGAAAAAAAGCAGCAGAAGAAAGTGCAGCGCCAGCAGCAGAGCCTGTAAAGGCTGCGAAGAGAACTCAACAGGTTTCTCTTCCCTCACACTACGCTTCCGCTGGAGAAATTTCTAAAGAAGAGGAAGCTAGGAAAGAACGTCATGCTAAGAGACTTGAGCGACAAAAACGAGAGGCTAAAGCACTTGCAGCTGCTGTAGCTGCAGGGGGTGGTGGTGGCAGCGGATCAGCTGCTGCCACAGGAGCTGGTGCAGGTGCTGGCTCTTCTGACGAAAAATCATCATCAGCCGACAGAAAAGGTCCAGTTCTTGACAGAAGAGGGGATTTTTCTTTGGTAGCCTCTCGTAATCTTACTGGAAAATCTAGAGAAGTTGATAAACAACTTCAAGGTCCTATGCCTTCTATTATAAAGAAAGACCTTGTTACATATCTAAAGGCTTTGGGGGGTAGAGAATCGTTAGTAGGCCGTACGGTCGGGTCTCATAATACAAAAATTACTTTTGATGAAATAAAAGGACACTCAATTACATTAGCGAAGCTTGGTTTTAATATGACCGAAAGAAACTTTGCACTTCTTTCCATGGGTGACAATGAAAAAGTCCCCCATTATATCGTAAATCAGATTCAGCTTCTTCGGGAAAAGCTAAAAGCACTTAAGGAAGCAGGAGGACCTGCACCTGCACCTGCGTCGTCTGATGCTGCTGATGATGATAGTAGCGAGTATGATGACGGTGATGCTAGTGATTATTCAGGCATTCCAATTTTGAAATAAGTCGAGGTTGGTTATAATTTTAGAACAGATCGCGGAATGGTTCGCCTAGGAATTTTTTGGCCATGGAATAGTAATTTTCCAAAGTTGTTAATGTATTATCAACGTAACTGAGGGTTCCAGACTTGTGATCTGTTTCATCATTGCACCACGTTTTTAAACACCCCAAAAGAAAAACTTTATAAATGGTTCCTTTCAAAACAAACTTTGGCCCCTTTAGGCTGAGGTTTGCTTTTTCAAAAACGTTTTTAACGCAAATTTCTAAGATTTCCTCAAATGCTTTGGCGTGACTGGGAAAAAGGGGTAGGTCATGAAGTAAATTCTTAACAGCCTTTTCTTTGCCAGTTAGGGCATCAAGCAGACACATGGAGCCTTCAAACATTGTGTCATGCGGTGAAAGGCCTTGAGGAATGGGCTGAGTCTGTTCAATGACACCGCACCACAAAAGCTTTAAGAAATGGGAATTTTTAGGGCACAAGTCTAAAACCACATGAAGGGGCAAATTTGCCTCTTGGGCTACAGCCTCTCCATTAAAACAACTAAGACCTTTATGTTCTAAAAGGGTCCAGCAGGCTGTTTGTATATCTTTCAACTTAATTCCACCCTTGTACTTTAGATCATTACGCTACTGCCCTAATAGTTTGCACAGAAATGGTATTAAGGTCCAGTTCCCCGTGCGCAACGGTGCGTGCTTGACCTGATAAAAACACACGATCTGTATCAAGGCTGACCTTTAAAATACCTCCACGAGCTGAAGACTGATAGGCAAGCATATGGGTTTTATTCAACCGTTCAGACCAATAAGGCGCAAGGCGACAGTGGGCAGAACCACACACGGGGTCCTCTGGAATGCCAACCTTTGGTGCAAAATAACGGGATACAAAATCGTACCCATCTACACCTTGGCTTGTTACAACAACAGCCCGGCAATCTAATTGTTCAATAATAGATAACTGAGGCGTTAGTGTGGCTACCTCTTTCGAGCTTGCCAGTTCTACCACATATAAAAGGTCATCTCTATAGACAGAATGAATGCTTACAGGTCCCAGTGCTTTTGCTAGTTTTTCTGGCATGGCACAAGGAAGTGTGTCTTTTTTTGGGAAATTAAGTGTAATCCATGAATCATTCCGTGAGGCTAGTAAGGGCCCACTTAAGGAATCAAAAACAATGGAATTAGCCAAGTTTTTCTTTTCCTGCCATAATATATGAGCCGCCGCTAAGGTCGCATGGCCACACATGGGCGCCTCATCACGGGGTGAAAACCACCGAATATGAAAGTGATTGGCTGATTTTTGCACAACAAAGGTTGTTTCAGACCAATTTAATTGGGATGCTATGGCTTGCATTGTATGGTCTGGCAAAAAGTCATTTAGAAGGCAAACCCCCGCTGGATTCCCTTGGAAAGGCGTATTGGTAAAGGCGTCAACCAACCAAAGTTTTAAATAAGACACAAGAAAAACCTTTGTTATTGTGTTATGTTCATTTTTAAATTAAGAACTAACTTAACAAATTTCCACAGGAAAAGACTATAGGGTGTTAAAAAAACGATCTGTTTCCATCAAAGGCCATGGCACTAGTATTTCCCTGGAGGAAGATTTTTGGGTGGCCCTTAAAGAAATTGCATCCCATAAAAACCTATCACTCAATGCGTTAATTGAATGGGTTGATGCAAACCGTTCCTTTCAAGAAGACAATCTTTCTAGTGCTATTCGTGTGTATGTATTGCGTCATTATCAACAGAAAAAAGAAAATTAAATGCTGAAAATTTTTATATGCCTCTGCTTTACTTTATGTTCGGCCTGCGCGCTAGAGCGTGTGGTAGTTTCCATAAAACCCATTCATAGCCTTGTGGCAGCTGTGGGAGCAGGTGTTTTTTCACCTACCTTACTTTGGGATGGAACAATTTCTCCCCACACCCATGCCCTAACCCATAAAGATGTGCAAACTCTACAACAAAGTACCCTATTTATTTGGGTTGGAAAGGCTTATGAAAGTCACCTAACCCTAGCTGTTGAAAAGAAGGTTAGGGAAGACATTCGTATTATGGAAATTCCAGGTTTAACCCTTTACCCTGCACGAGGTGGTGGGTGCGCTTGTGACCATGATCATAATACATATGATGGCCACGTGTGGTTGGCCCCCCATAATGCTAAGATTATGGTGCAGTATTTTGTGGATGTGTTTTCGCAAAAAGACCCTGAACACGCCTCCACCTTTCAAAAAAATGGCAAAGCCCTGGTAGAGTCCTTAACCAAACTAGAAGAAAGCATTTGCCTTATTATGCAACCTGTAAGGCATGGTGGGTATGTTGCATACCATGATGCCCTTCAGTATTTTGACCATACCTTTGGCCCCAAGTTGGTTGGGGTTATTTTACAAGACCCAGACCTACCCCCAACGGCTGCAGCTTTTTTAAATCTTAAAAATACGATTCAAAACAGCGTTCCCCCTCCTCAATGTTTGTTTTTGGAGCCTCAATTTTCCAAAGATGTGGGGGAAAAGCTTGCAAAAGCATTGCGTTTGAAAATTGAAACCATCGATTACCTGGGTACGAACATTCCTGAAGGGCCTAGGGCTTATGAGGCAATTCTCAAGGCCCTTGCAGAAACTCTGGCACGGGGCCTAACCCCTTAGGCTGCACCGTTTTCACGCAGGAAGAAAAGAATATCTTCCGTGCTTAGTTCGCTTAAGGGGGGAATTTTGCAGGCCCGTTTTCTTTCATCTATTTCTTTCATACGTTCACGAATGCTTAGTTCAAGTTTTTTAATGCTTAGAGCCGTTGAAATATTGCTGTCTTTGTATGCTTGGCTATAAAGACTTTCTAGGTCTTTTAGAATTTCTTGGTACATGGTGTTCTCCTTATCTGTTCGTAGAATATCAAAAAAATAAGCGAACAAATGAAAACTAAAATGTCCCACACAGATGTGGATGCCACCTGTGCCGTTTTGGTTTATGATCCTCTCGTGGCCAAAAGCCAAGTGGGTGCCGTAATACCAAAACCACGATTTAGGCAGGGACAGCTCCCGAGGATGTAAAGTGGGCCAAGGGATTCAAACCGACTACGTACACTGCAGCATCCATTATGGTTTTAACACATAAACGTACTTCCTGCACTATGGGGATATAGGGAGATGACTCTTTTTTTGAGTCTATAGGGAGATGACTCTTTTTTGAGCATAAAGTATTCAAAAAAGCCTAACAAAATCAATGGTTCTAGAAGGTATGGAAGGCCCAAATTATAGGAATTTCGCTATATAGCGAGACGACTCTTTTTTGAGTATAAAGTATTCAAAAAAGCCTAACAAAATCAATGGCTTCAGAATATATGGAGGGCCAAAATTATAGGAGTCTCGCTATATAATTTTTTCAAAAAAACATGAAAAAACTTTATTCCGTTAACTTTTTGTTAAGGGTTTCTATGGTAAAAAGATATCAAGGACCAAGTGGTGGTCATGGACTGAGTGCGGTCTGTGGACGTATATCTGAGCTTTCTAATTTTGGAGAGTTTTTTTCCTGGGGTCCTTAGGAACTGTCGTTACGTTTTTTTGATGCATGTTCTAGACATGTTTGAAGGAACGGTTCGCTGCCCCCTCTCGGGCAGAACTCTGGATGTTAACTTTTTTTAAAGGTTTTCT
>JBIKLN010000019.1:0-31668 GCA_044359765.1 Patescibacteria group bacterium
GGCTTGTGTCTCCAAAGGCGGACAGGTCAAAGGTGCCTTCCAAGGGGTTTATAAGACTGCTGATTGGAACCTCCACCATGCCTCTGCCATCCTTATTAGGTTTATACACAAGCTTGCCTCTTATGAACCTTTGATAAATCTCCTCATGGCCTCTAGCTATATCTGGTATGGGGCGGGGGACAGACCCACTGCCAGCTCCTGCCCCACCGCCTCCCACAACAGAATAACCATCCCTTCCAGAACTTGTGCTTCCAGAACCTGTGCTTCCAGCGCTTGATGGACGAGGATCTCCATCTGGTATGGCAGAGCCCATAGGTCGGTCCACGGCGGCAGCTCCTGCCCCACCGCCTCCCACAACAACAGAATAACCATCCCTTCCAGAACTTGTGCTTCCAGAACTTGTGCTTCCAGAACCTGTGCTTCCAGCACTTGATGGACGAGGATCTCCATCTGGTATGGCAGAGCGCATAGGTCGAGCCACGGCGGCAGCTCCTGACCCACCGCCTCCCACAACAGAATAACCACCCCTTCCAGCCCCTGTGCTTGCAGCGCTTGATGGACGAGGATCTCCTGAAGCTCTTCCAGAACCCGCGCCTGCCCCAGCGCCTGATAAAATCTCAAAGGTACTGGCTATCCACTGATGTGTGATGGTTTCAATTTTACTGCGGGATAAGCGAACACCAAAGTTACTAGAGCGTCCCCCAGATGTATGAACACCCACCACATGGGGTGTTCCCCATTTCTTAATCCAAACAGCCCCACCACTTTGCCCACCATTGGTGTCAATTGTGTAAGAAAGCTGTTCTCTTTCTACTCTCCCCAGTCGTTGGTCCATAGTCCACATGGTTTTAAAGCCCTTATCCCCTGGGTACCCTGTCACATGAACAGTTTGGTCTGCCAGTTCCTCATCCTCTAAGCACAATAGGCCTGCCCACCCTGTTTCATAGCCAAGGGAACGGTTTAGAACAATTAGGGCAATGTCAAAATCACTATTTTTCGATTCTACCCATTGGGGGTACAGATAAACCCTAACCCCTAAGGCTTCATTAAAGGGGGCTGCTTCGCCATTGAGCGCCAAGTAAACCCGAATATTTTCAGCTAAGGTGCTTGTTTCTGGTTCATACACACAGTGCCCTGCGGTTAAAAAATGGTGAGGGCCCACCAATATCCCAGACCCGCCATATTCCCTACCGTTAAACTCCATGGACATTTTACCATGTATACAGTGGGGCCAGCGTTCCGTTTCAGAAACTTGCACACGGCCATCTCTGGTTGATAAAACTGTCTCTCTGATTAAGGCTTCAGGACGGCCCCTGTAAACCATAACTGCTTGGGTTCTTTTCTTGCTGGGACGCTGAGGAGGTGTAAAAACAGCCCCCTCATCACCCTCTAACGAGAAATCACCGTGGCCATATTTAACATCACGTCTTAAATCAAAACGAATTCCTGCATCAGCATCATCCATGGCCTGAGCTGCAAGTGCATATAAACATAGGGCCATACAATATTTAAGTGTTTTTATCATTTTTTTCACCTTATGGTTGTTTTTCTTTAACTCTTAATATAATTAAGGAAAAAAATCAACCCTGGGGTATCAACCCTGGGGTATGGAGGTAAAAATATGAAAATAGGCCTGAACTTGCTCAGGAGATGACAAAAAATCCAGACAAAATGTCTTCGTTTATAACGAAATTTTAAAAAATATACCTGTACTTTTCCCAGAGATTCCTGGGGATCATTTTTTTATTTTTAACTAATTTTGAGCGCAAAGGATTTCATAGTCCTTATGTGGGTGTTTTGTAAATTTAAGAAAGATTAAGAAACTGAGGGGATGAGAGAGCAATTTCAGAGCCAACTTTACTCTTTCATCTGCAATACCTTTCTGTGTCTGCTTATTCAACAAACACCTTAAGGTGTTGCACTTCATTTTAGAAGATTCGGATTGTACCCCGTTAACGCATCATAAATATGCCGATTGGTTTTTATAAGGCCCTTAAAGCAGTCTCAAACTATGTGAACTTATACAAGCTGCTTAGTGTTCTTGACAGGGGGGCAGTATAGATACCTTCATGCATGGGCTTGCTATCTGCCAAAATCTGTTTTAGCTTCTCATTGCTCAGGCATGCGAGGCTTGTTGAGATTTGGCTATACAGTTTAATTCTTTGCATTATGGCAGCCTACTAATGACGTTATCTACGACGAATTGATAAGCTTTTTCAAAATTCCAGTTTAATCCGACAGGAAGCAGCGCGTGCATATCTGATTGGAAAGCTTGGTGATTTCGTTTTAGTTCTAAATTTTTTAAAAACTCCTCTCGAGAAAAATGATAATTATCATTCGCACAGTATTTTTTAAAGATTTCAAAAACTCTATCGACGTTAATCAAATTATTTTGAACTACGAACCATAGGTCAAACAAATCTCGGCCTTTTCGGCGTTGATAAAGCGCTCGAAGTTTAGTGGCCATCAATTCATCCAACTCATAGGTAATGATATTTGACACTCCATTGTACCAATCGGATGCCACGGTGAAAGGAACCGTTTTTAGAGGCAGTACTTGAAAATGTTCCGTTGTATTGATTTCGATTTTGAGTTTTGCAGGCATATTATTGATGGATTCATATTTGTAAATCAACTTTGCACTACGCTCGGTAATTTTCCATTTTGGATCCCCTAACCATGGTTTAAACAATTCTCTAATCCCATCAATTGTCTGGCCGATTGGATTAGAGTTTTTTTGAACAAAGTCAATATCTTCACTGTACCTTGAGGGTGGTTTTAAAAATAACTTATTGAGCGCAGTACCACCGCGAAAAACTAATGCTTCGCTGACGTGTGGGTCATTATACAAATCTACTAGTGCTCTACTTATTATTAAATCTTGTTCTATTTGGTCGTACGTTTGCCATAGGGCATTTTTTCGCCATGCTTGGATAAAAATTTCTGGTATCATAAATCACTCTCAAAATCAGTATTTTCAATAATTTTCCATTTTTTACACCGAGGATGCCCGGTTTTTGATATGTATGGAACAAGCGAAACAAAAGGTCTTCCCGAATCTTTTAGGTATTCTAAAAGCCTATCGATTATTTTCTGTTTCTTTTCTTCATCTTCCATAACGTCAATTTTCTCCAAAACAAATCCTAATCGTTGAATTTGCGCTACTTCCCCTAAGCGCTCAGCAAGTTCAATCAATTTATTTTCATCGATACTGGGAGCAAGTTCTGATAAGACTGTAGCAATATGGCTAATACCAGCAGCCCTCGCTGAATATTTGAAAAGATCAATAGCCAGTAACTCCGGTGTAGCTACTTTTAAATAACTGGTACTCACGACAAAATCTTTAGTCGGTAAACCTTCCAAAGAATCCTTGTAGACAAGTTGAATCACTACATCTCCAAATTTAAGGGGATGCTTAACCCGTTTGTTAGTGATCACTTGAAAACGTGCTGGTTTTTGATGGGTCGCGCCATAAAACAATCCGGCACTAAGTAGGGCAACATAATAATCAACATTTAGATGTTTCATGATAATAGGAACTAATTCTTCTGCTGGAATAGACCCGTAGGGTTGATATTCGGGCGGAACCATCACATAAAGCCCCTTTATTGGGGTAATAATTTTATTCGCTTTTTTAAGTCGAAACAGACCAGCTTTGGCTGCATTTTCTGAGATATGCAAATCTTGAATGATTTCTTGGAAGGTAAAATGCCTTTTACCGTACATTCTTATTTTATCTAAATACTCAAGAAACATATCATGTCCTTTAGGTTACGAATTTCAACACCTAAAGGACATGATAAACTTGTTTTGCTCTATAGTCAAGACATTTTATGCCTATCATGTCCCTTAGGTTACGAATATCACAACCTATAGGACATATCGTACTCATTTGAGTAATTGCACATTAATAGATAATTTAAAGGTATTCCTGTCAAAGCAAATTAGATAATGTCCTGTTTCTGAAATTATCCCACATGAGTACCCCTACAACTTCCTCATGAATCTGTGTTCAAATACCCTTTTAAATTATGCACCTGTACTTTTTCCCACTTGAGTTGAAAAAAAGAATATGATACGCGTTTTAGTAGATTCTTTGAAAACATGAGGAAAAAACATGAAGTTTAAAACGATAGTATGTGGTTTATTGCTTTCGGTTGGTTGGTGTCGTGGTGTCATGGCTGTTGACGACGATGGCACGTCTGTTTTTAGTGAGGATTCTTCAGGGGGTTCTGCTGCCCAATCGGCAGGTCGTGGCCGAGAGGCATGGGAAAAAACCCCAGATTTTTCATCTCGGTTGAGACAGTACCTAAGGCCTTTTACCTATTTGCGTATGCCCGTGGAAGAAGGAGAACTAGAAAACCAAAATTTTTTTTACAATACCTACCCCTTTGACCTTCCTGCATCGGATGTGGAAACGGGCACGTTGGTCTTGTCCCAAGCGACCCCTTTTATCAATGCTGCAGGGGCTTTGTTGCCTAATCTTCATCAAGCCATGCGCACCAGCCTTAATCAGATTATTGTGACAGATTTTCCTGACGTGTCCGCCTTAATCCCTCTCAAAAATGCCTTTGGTGATGAAGATGCGGGCGAACGTATATCTTTTGGATTTCATTTCTTTGGCTGTTTGCCTAATGATACAGGGGGTGCTGGGGGAACGTATACACGCCTTGTTGGTATTAGAAATCTTTTTGATGCTTGGGGAGCTGAAGACAGTTTGGCTAGATGTAAGCATTTGGATTTTGCCATTGCCTCTCCAAGAACACCAGGTACTGTTGATTTACGAAATGACGGTCAAAGAACAGCTGTTTTAAACGCTATTGGAGATATTTTAGCCTCTCCCGGGTTGGCATACCTTGAAACCTTGTCTTTGCGGTTTATGCACTTAACATCTGATGATTTGACGTATCTAACAGATCAACTGTTAAGAGAAAATCGCCCCCATTTTAAACGTTTAATTTTATCGTTCAACGATATTAATGACAGTGTTATGACGGAAGATGGAGCTATTGGCCGTATTTTGGTGGATCGTATCCACCTTCCCAAGCTTCAAGTTTTGGATTTAAGGGGTAATAGCTTTGAAAACATAGCCACATGGGATTTGGACTTAGCTATCAACACGCGTCGCCAGCAGCTCAATAGGGCGCGTATTCGTCCATTGCTTCGGCTGTCAAACCATGGTTTTACAGCGGCTGAGTTAGACAATGCAGCCGTTCGTGCAAAGTTGGCACCGCTTACAGGGTTTACAGATTTACAACAGCCTGATGGGTATACACGAAGTGACACCCAACACCTGAAACAATCTTATGATGGTCAGCATTATGACAATGACCACCCACTGGCAAGAAAATTCCTTGAGCGTTGGACATTACCAAATCCAAGTTACAAAGCCATAGGTGACAGTTTATTGGTTTTAAGGAATGGTCAAAATGTTGGGTTTACAAGTTTAGATTTGAAAAATCGTCAATTGGTCCCAGACTATGTTATGTCCTTCTTGGCTCACGCGCACGGACGCCAACCCTTGTCTATTTTAGACCTGCGTCGGGCTTATGCCGAGGGTGCAGAACACCGCGAGGAAACTCATAGAACTATTGCGGACTACGTGGGTACATTTATGGACTTACGCAGACTTTCCCTGTCGTCAAACCTAAGCTTGGGAAATATTCTTTCTCCCTATTATGGTGAGGTTTTAGGTAATCTTCCCGCCTTAAGGGGCATGACTTTAGCTTCTATAGGCTTGGGGTCAGGAGCAGCAGCTGCTGTGGATGCTGGGGTAAATACCCACTTTGGAAACCTTCTTATGGGCCTTCATGGAAACAGATCCCTGCGTTTGTTGGATTATTCAGGAAACGTCATGAACGACGCTGACTTAGGCATGGTTCTTCCGCGCCTTAGCCGTAGCACAACTCTTGGTTATGTGTCTTTAAAGGGTAATCGAATTACCCTAAGGGGCGGCATGGCAGGAGATGGTTATGGCACATCGGTTGTTAACTTTTTAAGGGAAGTTAAGGGTAGGCGTGCTCCTGGCAACACCTGTTTGTATTTAGACCTGACAGACAACCCCATTACTGCCCCTGTGGCGCAGGAGGTGGCAGGCGCTTATCAGGCAAGTATCGTAGATGCAACGGTTTGGCCCGTATTGGCCATTGATGGTTTGCAGGCAGATGGCACGCGCACTCCCATTCAATATGTTTCTTCGGCCCGTGGACTGTTAGAGCTGGCCCAGGCTTATGATTGTGAACATTTGGCCACAACGCCGCGAATTGAGGCGCCTGTGGCTGCCACGTGGGTGGATGCTTTTGAGGATGGGTCCGCTGACAAAATAGCCCCCGCCTACCAAGAGGCCATAACGGAACAAAGCCGTGTGCGCATCCATGCTATTTATGGTGCGTTGCAGGCAGAGCCCGTTGCCGCCCTAGACCTAGCAGCCTTGCCCGTGGCTTTGGGTGATTATTTAGCCCATGCCCGCGGTGTATTAGCAACGTACAAGGTTGATGTAACCGATGCCAATGTGGCGGTCAGAGCCAAGCTGTTAAGGTATGCCGATGATAACCGTGCTGCCATGGCTTTAGCCCAGGGTGCCCGTGGTGTTGCTGCCCGAAAGGCCCTGTTTAAGGCCCTAACAGAACGGGAACAAAAGGTGCGTATTTACAACCAACTGAGTTCCCTAGCAACCCAAGATGCACCCCCCATAACCGATGCCGCTGTTATAGAACGCGTACTGGCTGCTTTGGTTTAAATAATAATTATAAGGAGAAAAAAAATGAGAAACGTGTTTTTATTAACTGCCTTCTTGGGGACATGTGCCTCTGTGATGTCTGCTGAGTGGGACCCTGAAAGGGAGATTGTTCCTTATTACCGACACTGGAATGATCGTTGGAGGGATCATTTTTTAACAGCTAATAAAGAGGAGTCAGATTCAGTTATTCCTGCTGGTTGGCAACTTGAGGGAATATCTTGCTACGTTCATAAAGACCAATTGGGTGAAACCAAACGTATGCGCTTTGAAACAGCTGTTGCTGAAAATCGTTTTTCAGACGCCTATGGGATGGTGGGGGATACAGAACATGGCCTTTTGTCCAAAAGGCTTGTTATGGCCCAATGTAAAAAACACATAAAACAACTCATCGGTGCCTCTGTGTTTGAAGGGAATGTAGAAAAGCTTAGAGAGGCACGTACCTTGGTTGCCAGTTTCCATGCCGCTCCTCAAGCAGAACTAAATGCGTTCATTGCATCTGAAGAGGCGGCAGCCCGTGATACCCTTGCCAGACTTACTCCTGAACAAGCTGCGCGCACCGCCGCCTTAAGAAGCGTGGCGGACAGATTGTTTGGGTAATGGAGAAGGAATATGAAAAACATTAAAAATAGCCAACTGTCCATCATTGGCAGGAGCGAAGTGACGAAGTAACCCAGTCAAACAGCCCTGGATGGCCACGCTTCTTTGAAGCTCGCCATGACGATGGAAACGTATTTACCTGGCAGATTGGTTAGATAGTACAAGATTCTTTTAGTCTCAGGCGGGAATCTAAAAGCAAAAACAAAGGAGAAAAAAATGAGAAGTAAAATTACAAGAATAACCTTAACAGCTTGCGCTTTATGTTTTTTATTGTCTCACGGTCTGCATGCCAGTGTGAGATATGCAGGTGCATTATGGGAGCCACAAGCTGATGGTAAAGCTGCCTCTGCTTTTGAATTTCTAAACCCAGGTGAAGGTCGTATTACACGCGTTCATGTTTGGTCAGGGGAGTTTGTGGATGCTATAGAGGTTTTTATTGACGGTGTTAGTCAGGGAAAAAAAGGTGGACCTGGTGGTGGAAAAAATGAAGTAAATCTTGACCATGGTGAATGGATAACATCGGTTTATGGATTTTGTGGTCATGCTCTTGATAATATTGGATTTAAAACAAACAGAGGTAGAAATTTTGGGCCTTTTTCTAAAATTTGTCCTAGTAGTTTTAATTTTGATACAGGCAGTGGCGAAGTTTTGTCTTTTTTTGGAAGAAGTGGTCGTTATGGTGCACATCCGCATATCATAAACTCCATAGGTATTACATATCTAAAAGCTGGAGAAAGAAGAAAAGCAGAACTGTATTCTGAACTAAGTTCCATCCATTCAGAGTTACGCTCTACGCATGCAGGGCTTGCAACTATTAGAGAAGAACTAAGAAGAGTGGAAGAAGCCCGTGCTACTCTTGCCGCCCTCACTCCTGAACAAGCTGCGCGCACCGCCGCCTTAAGAAGTGTTGCAGATAGATTATTTGGGTAATTAAAAACAAAGGAGAATTAAGATGAGAACAAAATTTACAAGCATAACCTTGGTATCCTGTTTTGTATGTACTACATTATCCTGTTTTTCAGCAGGGGTAGATAGGATAGATGTGGAGCCAGGAAAGTATGGGTATTTTTTCAGAGGTGGGGACCAAGGTCAGTGGTACGATGGTTGGGGATATCACACTCAAGGCATTGATAGATTTCAAGGTGGTGATCATTTTCAATCTCATATACCTGCCGATGGAAGTCGCAGGTGGGTTGCCCACACATTTACAGCTAGAACTATCACAGGAGACATAAGAGGAGCTTTTTTAGACAGAGATTTATTTGATGCCTCTATAGCTGAAAATCGTTTCTTTGATGCCTGGTCTATGGGGGCAGAAACGGAACAGGGAATTTTATGGAAAAGAATTGCCTTTTCTCAGTCTAAAAAACACATAAAACAACTCATCGGTGCCTCTGTGTTTGAGGGAAATGTAGAAAAGCTTAGAGAGGCACGCATTTTAGCTGCCAGTTTCCCTGCCGCTCCTCAAGCAGAACTAAATGCGTTCATTGCATCTGAAGAGGCGGCAGCCCGTGATACCCTTGCCAGACTTACTCCTGAACAAGCTGCGCGCACCGCTGCCTTAAGAAGTGTTGCAGATAGATTGTTTGGGTAATTAAAAACAAAGGAGAATGAAGATGAGAACAAAATTTACAAGCATAACCTTAATGGTAAGTGCCTTATGTTTTGCATCTCCCTGTTTTGCAGCGGGAGCAGATGATGGTTTAAGAGGTGTTGATCGAATAGATGACTCTCGAGGGGGCTATATGGGGATGGCAATCAATACAGGTGGAGCTGCAAGCTCTTTCTTTGGTTTTCACTTTGGAGACAGAGTTATGGATCATAACGGGTATAAAAAAATAGGGTGGATAAAACACTGCGGCGATTGTTATTTTCCTCCAGAATCTTTAGTCCCAAGGACTATTACAGGAGACATCAAAGGTGCCATTCTTGACCAAAACCGTTTTGACCTTGCCTTAACTGAGAATCGTTTTTTTGAGGCTTGGTGTATGGGGGCAGAAACGGAACAGGGAATTTTATGGAAAAGAATTGCCATGGGTAAAACGCGGGAACGGGTTAGCCAGCTGGTGACACGGTCTATTTTAGAAGATAACCCTGATAAAATGGCTGAGGCTGTGGGGATTTCAGCCCTGTTTCCAGACCCCATACGGGCAGACTTAATAGCCCTTATTGAAGCAGAAGCTGCCAGCGCTCGGGCAATTCATGGGGGCCTTGCTCCTGAGACAGCAGCGCGGTTAGTGGCACTTCGCAGTATTTCTGACCGATTGT
Organism: Patescibacteria group bacterium; assembly: GCA_044359765.1. Classification (GTDB taxonomy): domain Bacteria; phylum Pseudomonadota; class Alphaproteobacteria; order Paracaedibacterales; family CAIULA01; genus CAZDVK01. The sequence goes on from JBIKLN010000019.1 coordinate 9,605, forward strand.
TTGGATAAATAAAATAACAAGGTAGGTTGTGTCATGATGACGTTTTTGAAAAAGCTTATTTCTAGTTTTTGTATTTTAGCTATTCTGCATAGCAGCTTGTGGTCGGCAACAGCCCCCATTGAGTATGATGCCCTAACCCGAACGGCCCGCATACGGGCTGTTTTGGATGGGGCAAAACATGCGGAATTAATTGGACACATCACAAGTGGCTCCATTCATAACCTTATGAATTATGGTGATTTTACCCTTCCATCCCACGTTTTTGGACAACTTAAAACCTTTCAGAACTATGGTGAGGGGGTGGCAGCCATTGAGGTAATGGAAGATTCCCTTACACTGCCTGCAATTACCCACAACGAAGGCCTTTTGCGTATTCGTTCATCAGAAAACCTTCACATTCATGCGCACACATTGTTTAACCATGGGGAAATCAACTGCATTGATGGCCGCCCTGAGGAAGGAGAAGACCCCTTAAGATGGCATTTGCATTTGGAAACCATCAAAAATAAGGGGGCTATTTTAGCCGATGTTTCCCTAATTGTTGGTGATTTAGAAAGAACTATTGACGAACTGGAAGGTGTTTTGGTTGGTCAAAATATACGCCTTGCCAATGTGACGCAGTTGAAAGCCTTTATATATGCAGGTTATGGAGTTCCTGAAACACCTAAAGAAGAAGGAAATGGCAATTTTTCCTACATTTATGAAGGACGGGAAGACACCCCTGCCGCTGCCCCCATTCAAGGCGCCATTTTTGCCAGAGGTTTTGCAGACTTTACATATCCAAATGCGCAGGATGTTTCTATTGCTGCTTTTTTGAATGTGGGTGGCATGGGTGTTCGCATGATGTCTGAAGAATCTGGACAATTGTTTTTAGAACGTGATCCTTTAAACGCGCCTACTGTGGAATCAGACGCATTGTATGCCCTTAAAACTCTGCTCCATAATAGTAGCCTGGAACACATATGTGACCTATGGCCCAATCTTTTATTTGCAACCGATGCTCCGTCCCATATTGGTCCTAAAGGGGTTACTATTCAATTTGGAGGCGCTGAAAAAGGAAATGTTTTTATCAGCAGTGATTACACTGTTGAGGGGACCATTGAAACCCACAATGTGGATGAGTTTCAGGTTCTAGATACGGCAACCGTTCTTTACCAAAATGATGTAATCCTCAATACCCAAGAATTGGTTGTGGGGGGAACGTTCGCTTTGGGTGATCCTACAAAATCTCCCCAGTTTAGAACAAGTGCTCGTTTATATGTTTCTAAAACGGGGGCTTTTAATGCACACCGTCTTGTTTACGGAGGTACAGCAGATACGGTTCACACAAACCTTGGGAACGTGTCTATTAAAATTCTTGATCAAACCAAACCCCTTTACTTAGAAAATTTTGGCTATGCCAACGTAAGCCGCGTACGTGGAACCAACACAGCCTTACACCTGCGTAATAACCATGGCTACATAACCACAACAGCCCCCTTATCATTAAGGTATACCAAAGAAGGCTTAGAAGAGCTTGATGAAGAAGCCCCCGTTATTGATGGGTACGCTGAAACCAGTCACCCCGCGGGCATAAAAGTTGTATTGGAGAAACAAACAAAGTTTCCAGCTATTTTTTGGAATCAGTCTGTAAAATCTTTAGGCCCCCTTGTTTTTGAGGGAAAAAATACAATCCACTTTAAGGAAAGTTCAAGTCTAGAATCAGCCCATCGGGTCCGTTTAGGGGGGCCAGGTGGCCGCATTTTAGATGGTACGATTAAAACACCAAACTTAGTTCTGGAAGGGAAATGTTTAGAGGGATCAGGCCTGTTAGATGCCCCTTCCATTATTGTAAAAACTGATATGTTCGATACAAGCCATTTTCGGTTTGGTGAAACCCTTAGAGCGTTACAAATAACCTGCGATAAGAAGTTAGTTCTGGGTGGGGGAAATTCGGCCGAAGGCTTTGTGTTAGAAGATAAGCTGCTTTTGTCGGGTAAGGGAACCCTGTCTCTTAAAAGTTCCATTCAAGCAAGAAACGGAGTTTTTGCAGCCCTAACAGGAAACAGTTTGCAAGAACTCGAAATTAGCTCTCCCCGTATTGTTTCCTCTCATGGTCCTGTGGAATTCACAACTCCCATTATCAAGTTTCAGTCGACACCACACCATATTGAGGGTGGGCGGGTTCTTATTCAAGCAGACAACGCTTTACGCCTTCGAGAAAATATAACACTCCGTTCTCCTGGTGAAGCAGGTTCCATAAATGTTCAGACAGGCGATGCTCTTAAGGTGGAGGGGAACCTTCGGGCAGAAAATATTAACCTGGGAACGGGTAAAAACCTAACGTTAAATACCCGTAAGTCAAGTTGGAAAACCCTCACACTTGACGTACCGAATGGGCGTACAGATTTTATTACAGGGGTCAGGGCAGACGGCCTAACCGTTCATACACAAACCTTTGTTCCCACTGCCGCCATTCGTGTGGCAGAGGCAATGATTGAAAGCGAATTTCTAAGCCTAGATCATATTTCTATGGAAGCAGACTGGGCTCATATTTATGCCACAGATCTTCGAAGTCATGGGGCTACTTTAGGTGGAACTGTTGCTTTTGAAGGAAGCACTCATGAGTTTCGTGATTTAGGTGCAGGGAAGGCAGACGTTGACTTTGCAGCAGATCAAACAAGCCTTCGGGGAGACACACGGTTGAAAAAGGCCCATGTAACCTCAAAAACTGTTCTTATGGAAGGGGATGTGAGGGCTGAATCTATAACAGGTCTTGAAGATGTCCAGCATTTTAGTTTGTTTGGAAAACTTTTAACCCAACAAAAAGAATTTCGGGCACGGGCCCAAAAAATGCATATGAACGGGAAAATTGGTCGTTTGGATGGCACGCCCTTTGATATGGTTGAGTTATCTGGAGGTGAGGCAGAGATTCAAGCAGCCATAGAAACCCTCAAGCTTTTAATGGATTTTGACGGTAGGTTAAACCTGTCTGAAAGCCACTTAAAAGCCAATCAGTCTGTTTTACGAGCCCAGGAAAAACTCACGGCCTACCATTTATTTTTAGATGCTATAGATAGTGTTATTAGTGCTGACTCCATCGGTATAACAAGTTCTCACCTAGAAGGTGGTGATCATGTAATCACAACAGCCAAAGAAGCCCGCGAAGCTACTGATGCCGCCACGGCTGCCAGCTTATCTCACGAAGCACATGTGTTAACAGGGGATGTGGACCTTTTAGGAACTACTGTTAAATCCCTTAGCCTTGGCTTACATACAGGTACGGCAGCCTTTGACCCCACAAGCATTCACACAGAAAAAACCCATGTGGGCCTTCAAACTTTTGACCCTGTTGGTGGAAAAAGTGGTGTTCAGGCTGCTGTTGCCTTAGGCCACGCTCTCACTGGCAGTGACCGGGTTACTGTGGATGCTAGGCGTGTGCCTGAAACTCTGCGTATAGACGGTCATGACAGGTGGCGCCCTAACCTAACTATGGAGGTTGCTGACTTTGCTATGGGTGCGGGGGCTTCTTTAAGAAGTGATGGAGACTTAGGGGTTGTGTCAGAAACCAACATTCAAGCCCTTCGTGCCCAAATAGAAGCCCGCAACCTTTTATTGGAAGCCAGGCAAGGAACGGTTGATCTTGTGGCCACCCAAGTGCGTGCCACAGAAAATTTAAAGCTAAAGGCAGCCCTTGATATTATCCTTGCTTCCTTATCAGAACGCACAGGAGGGGGTGATAATTATACAGATCACAAAGTCGCCGCAGGGGCTGGTGCAGGGGGGGCCTTATCTATGGAGGCTTTTCGCCACATTATGATGACCAGCGTGGATACACATTCAGGCACAGGCACAACCCTAAAAGCAGGCGGCAAAATTTTAGACCTTGCCTTAGACCTGGTAACCCAACGGACCCATCACCACAGGCGTGGCTATACGCGCGATAAGTGGACCCACCGCGCCACATCTTCCCATACATCAGGGGGCACTTTTGTATCACAAGCAGGAGATACCCAAGAACTGTTCGCCCCCCGTATTCAAGCCAAAAAAGCGAGCATTTGGGGGGAAGAGGGCGTCAATATTTACGACGTTCATGACGAACATGAACACGAATCCCATTACAAAAAGAAAGGTGGTTTGTTTAGCAGCTCAAAAGAGGTTCATACCAAAAGCCATACAGCGACCTCTCGAGGGGCCCATATTACAGCGGATGAAATAGTCCACATTGGTTCCCGTAAAGATGTAAACCTGACCAATATTCATGTGGTGGTGCCTAAAACAATCCTTGAGTCTGTGGAAGGGAGCGTGCGCCTGTTGCTAGGCACTAACTATCACAGTTCTTTTACAACCGTTAAACGTTCCAACGCTTTTTGGCAAGGCCGGGGGTACAGCCTAGAAGAACATGAAACTTATAGTGCAAGCTCTTTCGCTGGAGATGTGGAGGTTAAGGCCAAACAAGAGCTGCTTGTGCAGCAAGTTAAGGAAAAAACCCTTGAGTTCTTAGACAGGGTTCGGGTGCTAGATGGCCAACTAACATTTGAGTTTTTGGAAGAGTTTCACAAGTCTGAGTCTGACTATAAAGATGGCCCAACTGCCGCCTTAGCAGCTGTTGTGGTTATTGCTGTTACCATAGCAACCGCTGGATCAGGAGGGCCAGCTGCAGACGCAGGGCTCAAAGCTGCCACTTTGGCAGGTCAAGTTACTGCAGCAGGTACCCTAACAGCAGCAGGCACTGTGATTAGCAGTATGACAGCAGCAGCGTTCACCTCCTTATGTACCCAAAGTGCCATAGCTCTTCTCAGCGCCAAAGGTGACATAGGACAAGCCCTAAAGACCATCTGCACACCCAATACTCTCAAATCTATCGCTTTCTCAGCTGTCACCGCAGGGGTAACAAGTGGGGTTGGTACATATCTTGGTGCTGCGAGTGATCCAATCGGAAAAATAGGCGTGGCCATTGCTAAAAATACAGCTGGTGCGGCTGTACGTAGCATCTTAACAGGTGAAGACCTTGGAACAGGAATTTTACGAGGGGTAGCCACAGCAGGTATTGACGTATTAGCAGAAGAAGCAGCAGGCGCGATTGGGCTTAAACGATCTGTAGATGGGTTAGAGGCAGCCAGTACAATTCCTGATTTTGTTGCCTATACACTCCATGGAGCAGTTGGAGCTGGGGTTGGTGCCTTAACAGCTATTGCCACGGGAGAAAAAGATATTGAAGGATATGCCCTTTCAGGTGGGTTAGGCGCCGTTGTAGCAGAAGTAGCTGCTGACTTAATGACCAAGGACTTACGTAATATTGATACAATAGTACATGAAAACCCTGGCATGACTGGTGCTCAGCTCAAAGAAAAATTAAGGGCTATTACAGAAGATAAAAGAAAAATAGCTCAATTTTTAGGGGCCGCTGCTGGTGGTTTTACAGGGGGCCATGCCTATATGGCAGACCACATGGCTGAAAATGCCACCACTCATAACTTTATTCCTATGGTTATGATTGGTATTGAGTTGGCTTCTTTATGCGTTGATATGGCAGTTGAGTACCGTAAAGCAGAAAAAGTTAAAGAAGGATCAGGAAGAGAGGCTCTTACTGAGTATCTAGGGGGGGCTGGGTTTGGCGCTGTTGCTATGAAGCTTGTTTCTCGCTTTGCTTCCCCTGCCGCCTTAAAGCTTTTAGGAGGAGTCTTAAATGCCTCTGAAATTATAGACTCAGGCGCTGGTCTTGTGGATGCTGTTCAAAAAGCGTATCGCGGAGAATCCGTTGATTGGCTTGCCACAACCCAAGCTTTTCTGAATGCAGTGCTTGCAACCAGAACCTTCAAAGGAAAAGCTGCTCATGTAAAAGCTAGCCATGAAACCGTTCACGTACCAGAAATGAGTTTTGGAAAAGGAATTCATAAGCAGGGAATGCCATTTGAAAATTATGTTGCCACCAAGATGCCCAAGGGGGCTCGATTACCCAAAAACTTTAAAACCTTTGATTTTTATGACCAAAATACTGGTATTGCCACCAGCGTGAAAACATTGGATACTAAAACACCTGCACGTTTAGCGCGTCCTGAGGGTATTTTTTCGACTCTAAAAAGGGGTATTGACAAAACAGTGGAGTTCGATGGGGCAAGATTAAGCAATATGAATTTAAAATCAGATATGATTTCAGATCGCCACGTGCTGGTGGGTGTGCCAGAAACAACTGGTGCCGACCAATGGACCCAACTACAACGGGCAGTAGAGTATGGTGCAGCTCGAGGTGTTCAGGTGAAAATATTTAAGGTGGTACAGTAATGGAGCGTGCAATCGAGAAAAAATGGGCATCCATAGACACTAATGGTGATTTCATTTTTATTGAAACACAGTCTGGTTATCGCAGTTGTGTTTCTGACCCTTTGGGAGAATCTTTTTACTTATCTCCTAACATTGACGATCAAACATTGGGGAAAGCTGTTTTGAAGGCTTTAGCCAAAAGCCGTATTATTGCCCCAGAAGACTTTGGTACTTTTTTTGATCGAGATCGTATTCAAGAGTATTACGAATCTTGGGTTGAAAAAACCAAAGAACTATATGGCTATAAAACTAAAAAAGCCATGTTTAGGAATATGGATTATTGTTCCGTAGTTGCTGAAAATAATACGATTAAATTCGAACCTTGGCATCATGAAAAACTCGAAAGCTGGGGTGCCACTGCCAACGGTAAAGCTGATTATGTTATTATTCCCGATAGTAGTCCAGAAGAAGCAGTAGGCGCGGCCCTGCGCCTCGCCTTAAGCCGCTGCACCACAAAAGGCTTTTAACAGGCTCTTTACCCCGCTAGTAAAATGACTTGGGTAATGATGATTACATCAGATTTATCCACGGTTTTATGGAGCATGCTCCAATGAGTCAACAATAAGCTGCCCCCCATAAAATAGAAAACTGTTCAAAGCTCTTATAAAAAATTACGAAAATGCTCCACAAGCTCCTTTTCCAAAACCTTCTCATAAACAGTCTCTGCCAAACTTTATCAACTTCGCGGACATAGCCATGGAAAAGCTGGAAGGTTTGAGTGGATTGTTCAAGACGGAAATGTGACACATCGCATGTTTGTGGAAAGAGGAAGAATAAATGGTATTCCAAGTAAGCCTTAGGGAATTAGAAAATAGGGGCTTTAAAATATTTCCTTACACGGTTTTGGTGGGGCTGAAAAAACAAAAAAATATATAAAGAATGCAGATGCAAATAGTTCCATGTAGGCTGGCTTATTGTCATGCAGGGATTTTTCAATACTTACAATAAGTAAACACACCCTAAAAGACTGGGAGAATTCTTTATAAGCTAATGATAGGCGTGTTTACGGTGGGCTACGTGAACCACACAAACAATAAGCTCATGATTTTTGATCTGGCAGATGATGCGATAATCACCCATTCGGTAACGCCAAAAATGTCGTCTATTTCCTGTGAGGGGCTTTCCAAAAGATCGTGGATCAGAACACCCCTCTAAACGTGTGGCCAAGTAGTTGAGAATCTTATGTCGAACGGGTGGGTCTAATTTTTCTAAATCCTCCAGCGCTGTGTCAAGAATAGATAAACGAAAGGTCAAACCTCAACCCCAAGTATTTTGGCCGCCTCTTCCAAAGTGTACGCTTTTTTAGACTTTTCTAAAGATGCGAGAGCCATCAGATAGTCTTGTTTATCTTCTAGAAACTCACGAATAGCCTGCTTAGCATAATGGCTTTTGCTACGGCCCGTTGCTTTAGATAAAATCTCTAACCGAGACTCCATATCTTTTTCCATACGAAAACTGAACATGTCCACCTCCTTTTTGTAAAACAATGTAATACATTTTTAAAAAAGTCAAGTTTTTTCTGTAGCCCCTCAGGATCGCGTATGGTAATTGGGATTTCTGGGTCAGAAATGTGGTGTCTTTGTGAAAAACTAGTCATACTTTTTTTCTTTTCCTAAATTATAAAGATGCAAGGGGAGGGGGTCTGTTGGCGTATTGCCTAGGAATCCTGAATGATGAGATTTGGTTAGGATCAAAGCGTTAGGATATTTTTGAATTTGCTTTAGGTCTTTAGGTCTTAGCTGTTGTGTCCATTTGATTTCAACAGGGAAAAACTTATTTTCATGCACATAGGCTAGATCCACTTCTCCTTCGGCTTTTATGTAAAAACAAGGGTGATGGCGTTGATAATGGGTGATAACACAGGACTCAACCAAAGCTGGTGTCACATCTATGTTTTTTTTATCAAAGGGAAACGCCCATGACCGAATGGCATGAAAAATAAAAGGATCTTTGATTACCAACTTTTTTGCCTTTTTAGGGGCGGCTAGCAGTTTGTCTTCCATAATGGCAGACTGAATGAATAAAACATCCATAGATTCAAGCAGGTTTGCGTACCCTTGAATGGTGTGTGGGTGATCAATAGATGTATGGTGGGCTAGAGAATTCCAGGTAACTTGAGTGCCATAGGTATTCAAAAGGGCCACAAAAAATTCTCGTAAATAGGCTTCGCTTTTGCCTCGTTTAATCATGTCGCCCCGAATCCAATCAGAATAGGTCATGTAGGTCGCAGGTAGAATGTGCCCATGGGTAGCTTGATTATTGATAGCCGTTAAAAATCCACCGTGTTGCAGGTAGTTTTCAAACTCTTGAAATAAAACTTCTGTTGGTGGTGTTTCTGAGGGGTTTAACTTCAGATTGATAAACTCAAAGAAGGAGAGAGGGTGCAAATGAAAATCAACCTGATCGGCTACACCACGTCTTCCAGGAAAACGCATGCGGGCTTCTTGCATAAGGGTAAGGTCTGAACCTGTGAGAACCATAACAACATTTTCAAGGGAACCTGCATCAGCTAGATACTTAACACCCTGGTCCCAGTCCTTAATGTACGTAACCTCATCTATAATAATGTAAATTAAGGAATTATGGGGCGGCACCTTGTATAAGGTCACCTGGCTTAAGTACTGCTGAATAAGTTGAACAAGCGTAAAATGATCTTGAATCATCTCTCCTGTGAGAAAAAAAAGAGAGTCTGGCGGCACAGCTCTTTCCAATAAGTGCTTCATCCATTGCTTCATAAGTGTTGTTTTGCCAATTTGGCGCCCACCCCCCAGGGTATAAATGCCAGGAGTTTGTTTTGGAAGTTGGTGAATTAATGGAGGGGCATAAGCAAACACCTGCTTTTTAAGACCACGTAGCTGCGGGTCATGTTCTGCAAAGTAATCAGCAGATTGCCAGTGAAGGTTATGGGGAAGAAAGCGATCATTCATGAGATGATCATAAGTCATTGATTAAATTTAGTCAATGACTAAAGACTGAATTGTGTAAGTTCACAACAGTTGCCCAGCCGAACTGTGGCCTATTGCTTTGCCCAGCTCACAGATCTTGGTCTGATTCAAAAATACGGGAACGGAGCGGGAGTGCGCTTATACAGTTTAAATTTCAAGGCAATCGTTTTAAGCTCTGGTCTATGGCCAAATATCATAATTTGCATGTCTTTGTAGTCTTTTTATATGACGATAGGGTCAACACCTTTTTTGAAAGCCGCTGATTCAAGAATTTGTTTTTGCTCTTTGTGGTTAAAACCAAAGTAATCCATTAATTTTTAATCCAGTATGGTAGCGATATTTTTTTGCATCCACCCAGGGGTTAGGGGTATCCAAGATTTGAGCAGTTGTTTATCTTGATGATCGAGCTGTGACTTTATCTTGAGCGCTAAGGTATTATCAAACCCTTGAGCCCCAAAGTAATAGAGTGATTGCAGAATAAGCCCAGCCTTTGTGCCAATTCCAAGAAGTTTTCTGGGACATACATGTTTTAGGGTGACAGGCGTGTTATTTAAAACAAGGGAGCGATTGGGGCCATCTGTCAGATAAACATGTTTTGTGGCAACTTGTTGACTTAATCCCAGCAGATTTGCTGCCTTTGCAGGGGGTACTTGAATTTGATACCCAAATTTCTGTGTGTAAGCCTGAACTATATCATCCAGGCTGGGGGGCGTATCTCCCAAAAGAGGATGGGAGTGAGGCAAACAAAAAAGCCCTGTGGAAAGTCTCCGAATATGCCCCGTTTTACTGAGACGGAGTAGAGTTTGATCCACAGTATTTCGGGGAGCTAGGCCTGAAAAATGAGAGGCGCTAAAAATCCACCCTGCTGGATGGGATTTTATTTGATCGAGAATAAGATTGGCCATGATTGCTCTCCTTAGTGTCATAAAAATATACTATATTTATGACATTTTCAAGAAGATTAAGCATACCTTAAATGATTAGTATTTTTAACGTTTGGATGACTTAGAAAAAATGACTGTTAAAGTGACAATTTTTTGATGGTTTGAGATGTCACTTGCATGTGTCACTTAAACGAACGTTTGAATGACGCTGCTTTTTTTAAACAATAGTGGGTGTAGTCATAATTCATAAAGATACTAAAATACAATATTTTTGCATATCAGTTTCACACCTATTGCAAAATGTGTATTATTTCGATATTCCTAGAAGAATAAAATGTAATTTATGAAAGTTGTATAAAATGGATGATATTATTTTAAGACCTGATTCAAAAGGGAGAATTAATCTTGGTGATTTGGCGCAAGGTGTAAGTAGCTTTAGAGTAAGTAAGGATGAAAATGGATCATTAACGTTAAATCCATATTTAGAAATCCCATTTACTGAAAAATGGATTTTTGAAGATAAAGATCTTTTAGAAAAAGTACGCCAACAATTTAAAAAAGAAACTGCTTGATTAATTACCGCAAGCAACTAATTTATAAAATGACTCTTTTTTAAGGTTTACATATATGCTCGTTGGTTATATGCGTGTTTCTAAATCTGACGGATCACAAGTCTTGGATTTACAAAAAGATGCACTTCTAGAATTTGGTGTAAATGTATCGACGCTTTACGAAGATCATGCAAGCGGTAAACTTGATGACCGTCCTGGTTTAACGGCATGTCTTAAAGCTTTACGGTCAGGTGATACACTTATTGTATGGAAGCTAGATCGATTAGGACGTGATTTACGTCACCTTATTAATATTGTGCACGATCTTCAGAATCGAGATATTGGTTTTAAGGTGCTCACAGGGCAAGGTGCTAGTATTGATACAATGACACCCAATGGTCGTCTTGTTTTTGGAATTTTTGCTGCATTGGCAGAATATGAACGTGAACTGATTAGTGAACGAACAAAAGCAGGTCTCACTGCTGCGCGGGCAAGAGGAAGGACTGGTGGGAGAAAAAATAAAATGACGGTTGCAAAGATTTGTTTAGCACAAGCGGCTATGGGAAAACCAGAAACAAAAGTGGCTGATCTTTGTGAAGAATTGGGCATTACACGACAAACGCTTTATAGACATGTATGTCCTAAAGGAGGATTAAGACGGGATGGAGAAAAAATATTAAGTAAAAAAAGTAAGTGAGCGGTAGTGTGTGAAAAATCGTTTGATCCAAATATTGAAATAGCTATTTTTCTGAAAAATATAGTAAATTGGATAAACGAACCAAATAGAAAAGGAGTTAATTATTTTTTTAAAAAATAGCTTTTCCACTTCTCTATTGCGATTCACTTCCGAAAATGACAGCTCTACTTTATATGATGCACTGAGCCGCCATATGCAAAAACAGGAAACCTAATGTGTTTGGGCACCTGAAATTACGGGCTATCAATCCTGCTAAAAACGTGAACCGCGTGTATGAAATCCACGTGGGGCGGGGGCTCTTTAACACGATAACCGTCATTCTAGCCTATGGCCGTTACGGAAAAGGCACCCACCAACGGCTTTATAGTTTTGATAGTATCCAACAGGCCAACGCATTTATCAAAAAAACCCTCCAAAAACGCCTCAATTCCCATAAAAGGATAGGGTGTGGGTATGAGGTGGTTGGGGGAGAGTAGTTAAAATGACAGTATTGACTGCACAGTAATTTCACACTACAATGCACACTAAAAGTGTTAGGGGGTTACAAAGCATGACTATTGATGAGATGATCGAAAAAGGCGAAGGAAGCGCACTTGAGTTTAAGGAAAACTTGAAATCTGAAGAGGGGGTTTTATCAACAATTATTGCTTTTGCAAATACCTCAGGTGGGCGTCTCATTATTGGAATAAACGACAAAACACATCATATTGTTGGGGTGGATAACCCTCATAAGCAAGCTGAGGCCTTAGCCAATAAAATTCATGACAGCATAGAGCCAAGAATTTTACCAAATATTGAGGTTATCCCTTATCGTAATACACACCTCATCTCTATGGAGGTTTACCCAAGTGCTTACCGACCTCACTTTAAAAGGTCTGAGGGGAAAGAACACTCTACCTATATTCGAATTGGCTCTACAACGCGGCGTGCAGATAAAGATTTGTTGCGCGTAATTGAAAGGTCTATCACCCGTCAGTCTTTTGATGAAGAGCCATGCTACGCAGTAAGCTGTGAAGATATTGATTTCACAGTGGCTGCACAGTTGTTTGAGCCCCATCGAACCTTGCAAGAAAGTGATTTTTTGTCTCTTAGAGTGATTGAAAAGAATGGGAATCAAATGACGCCAACTGTTGGTGGGGTTATTTTATTTGGTAAAAACCGTTTGGAGCATTTTCCTTATGCTTGGATTCAGGCTGCTGTTTTCAAAGGAACTGATAAAAATGATTTTTTAGATAAGCAAGATATCTTGTCTTTTTTTCCCTATGCCATTGAGGAGGTCCTTCGGTTTATTAAAAAAAACATGCGTGTGGGGTTAAAAATTGATGATGCACGTCATGAGGAGGTCTGGGAAATTCCAAAAGTTGCCTTAAGGGAAGCCTTAATAAATGCCATTGTTCACACAGACTATTCACTGGGGGGAGCGCCTATCAGGGTTGCTATGTTTGAGGATCGTTTGGAAATAGAAAATACGGCCCTTTTACCATGGGGGCTTAATTTTGATGATTTAAAAGCAGGGGTTTCAAAATTACGGAACCCTGTTATTGCCCGTATACTGAGTGAGTTGGGGTTTATTGAGCAATGGGGTAGTGGTATTCAGCGTATGATGCGAGCGTGTTTAGAATCTGGCCTTAGTGAGCCTGAATTTGAAGAAATTAATGCACGTATTCGGGTTACTTTCTACAAGGAAAAGGTTTCAGAAGAAATTTTAGATAGAACAGATGGGTTTATCTTAGATGTATTAAATCTATGTGGGCCCCTGTCTGCCCATCAAATAACAGGTGCCATGACCCTTAGCAAACGTACCATTTTGAATAGACTTTCTGGGTTGATAGATAGGGGAAAAATTGTGGAAATATCTCAGGGTCTTAATGACCCAAAGAAGAAATATAAATATGTTGGAGAAAAGCATGAGATGGTGATTAAAACATTTACCGATGATTTTCACTCTCGTTTTATTGCCCAAATTTTTCTGGGAGAGGATATTTTAAACCTTACTTTTAAGGGAGATATTGTTAAGGATTATTTTTATGACTCAACTTTACAAGGTTGGGAGAATGTAGCCCTAGCCAAGCTTAAAGATCATGTGGTTTCTAACCCAACATTTCATACCTTGATACTTAAAATTCTGGCTTATAAGGAAATTCAAGATTCCTTTAAAAGGAATTTGGTTGCTAACTATATAGTGCAACCCCAAGACTTTGGCGGGAGAGATTACAGACAGAGCTAGCATTCCCTGCATTGGTGGGCGGTTTGCAGAGTTAAATTGTTGAAACCGCTCAAGAACGTTGTACTATTTGGGTGGTAACTCTTGTTTTAGGATGTGAGTTGATTTTACCCTGTGTGAAGGCTCCTTACGTAGCCAAGTACCTCCATCCAAGTCTCATATAGCAAGACTCCTATAGTTTGGGCCCTCCATATCTTCTAAAACCATTGATTTTGTTAGGTTTTTTTGAATACTCTATATTCAAAAAAAAGTCGTCTTGCTATAGATTCAAAAAAAGTCATCTCGCTATATGTATCTGCAATACATTTCTGTATCTGCTTTATCAACAAACACTCTAAGGTGTTGCACTTCATTTTAGAAGAGGCGCAGTATTTCTATAAAATTAAATTTTTAATAAAAATTTATTGTTATTTTTGCAAATCTGCTTTGCATTATTACTGTTTGTGTTTTTTCAGAAATTGACATAAAAAAAATTATTTCCATTTTACTCAAGATGTTTTTGGGGGTTTTTTATGGTTTTTAAGTTTGTAGCTCGGGTTGTACTTACAAGTTTTCTGATTCAAACCGTGTGGCCTTGCTTTATTTGGGCCGCAGAGGTTGAAACCCCTTATGCCTTTTCCCAACCATTAGGGTACGATAAACGATTAGATACTATCTTTTTTGCAGACAATAGTTGCTTGCCAAAATCAGAATGTGGTGATGACTCAAAACCACATAAATTTTTTCCAGACGAAATAAACCGCGCCGCATCGGTTGTGTCTGCGTCGTCTGATGACATATCTGGACCTTCAAGTGTGGACCATTTATCAGAAAAATCAGCCTCTGAAGCCCCTTATTACTATGATGGCAAAAATTATGTATGGTCATCTTTGGGCTATATGTATGTGTTTCAGGCCGATGGGACTTTGTGTGTTTCTTGTGATGATACCTTTTCAGGAGCGCGCAGCTCTGTTTTATCCCTTTGCAACCCCAATGGAAACGTAATTTTACAAGATACGTGTGATTTAGAAGAGCTGTTGATTCAAGCCAGCGGCCTTGTTATTCAAGGTTCAAATCGTATTGGGCACCTGGGGGTTACATCCGTTGATGGACAGGAAACTTTGGTGACAGTTCCTCAAGGTTCCAACCTTTACTTAAATAGTGCCACTTTGAATGGGAGCCTCCTTCACAATACGGGAAACATTTTTATGGATTCTTTGGGTCTGATTCAAGGGCAAAAGGGGGCATTTATCAACAGCGGGTCTTTAGAGGGTAGCTGCATCATGAGTTTGGATAAAATTCTAAATTCAGGCACTATGACAGGAGATGACTTATGTTTTTATACCCAAAATTACCAGAACAGAAGTATCCTTGAGTCTAAAACTCTAAGTCTCACGACAGATTACTTTGTGAACGAAGGTGCCATAAAAGGATCTGGTTCCATTACGTGTATTAATGGGGTGAACAGAGGTAGTTTCCACGCGATTGAATCTTTTGATTTTACTGTTGAAAAAAAGTTTGAACAGGAAGTTTTGGCTTGCTTAGCAGGAACAACTGTGACTTTTAACGGAAATGGCCATATTAATCTTGGCGGAAAGGTTTTACTTGATGGTTCTTTGTCCCTATTTTCAAAGAGTGCAAAATTTCAGGTAACTGATGCTCAAGAAGCCACCATTCACACCCTCCGTATAGGTCAAGATATGGATTTATTGTGTGTGGATGATGGGGCTAACCTAAAAGGGGAAAACATTTCCATTGATGGCCAAGACGGTTTTACATTCCAAAATGATGGTACGGTGGATGTTCGCTCTTTCATTCAAAGTAAAGGTAGGTTCATCAATGGGTGGCAGTTTAAGGCAAATACGTTAGATGTGACGGGATCTGTTTTCCTGAACCAAGAAGAAGGGGAAATAACGGCTGGAGACATGAAGACGTCAGTTGCAAATTTTTCCAACTACAAAAAATTAACGGTTTGTGAGTCTGCTATGTTTCACGCTGATCAGGTTCTTAATCGGGGTAAGTTGCAAATAGATGGCTCATTAAGAGGTAAAATAGACACTTTTATAAACCAAGGCAGTGTGATCTTAAAAGAAGATGTAGAGTTTACAGGAACCCGCCTTGTCAATGAAAAAGATTTTGAAGCTTTAGCAGTTTTTGATTGGTCTGGCCAAACCCTGCACAATATGGAAACTGGCTTTATGGCACTGTTTGACAATCGGGTTGAAGCCGAACATCAACTGATTAACCAGGGTGTTTTCCTGTGGACTCATAACACTATTAAATCATTTCATTTCTTGAATATGGGGTGGATGGAATGGACACAAGACCTAAAAAAAAAGGGCCTGCCAACCTCTTGGAAAGCACCTTCGAATCAAAGTAGGGAATATAAAAAAAATGCCCTTGAAAATCGCGGCATCCTAAAATTGCTCCATAAAGGCTACACTCCCCGCATGGCATCTTCTGTGGATAAAAAAGGAAGAAAATCTGGGCAGGTTCAACATTGGATTAATACGGGGGAGATGTATTTTTCAAGTAGCCATATGGATACCAATACATTTGATAACCGTGGTACGGTTCATTTTGAAAAAAAGAGCGAAATTACAGCACAAACATTGGAAAATGTAGGTCTTATAGCTGCTGATGAGGCGTTAACCATTGAAACAACCACCAAAGGTAACTACTTGGATGGTAAAGTGGTTGCAAAGGGCCCCGTAACCATAAAAGGTGCTGGCGCAAAAACCTTTGGGCCCAATTTTAAGGGGGGAAGTTCAAGCCAACTAACTTTGGAATCTCAAGGTGCATCACAAGAAATAAATGGTCATTTTCAAGCACCAAAATTACGCATAGTGGCATCAATTGTTAGCAACAAGGGAAAACTCATAGGCCCAGAAACCCGATTAGATGCATCTTCATTGATTAATAGCGGAGATTTAAATGCAGACCTGTTAATGTCTGATTTATCTCTTTTCTCTAACCATGGGAATGTTGATGTGGGTATTTTTCAACTCCAAAAAACCTTGTCTGAGTTTTTGAATTATAGAATCTGTCGTATGGATGAAATAAAATCAACCTTTGGTGTGAAAGCGCTTAAAAAAGTTCATAACCGACACACGCTTCACATTCTAAATGGTCATATGGAAATAGGTGAATTAAAGGACTCTGGTTTAGCTAAGACTCACCTACCCCAGGTAACACTGCATGAAGACCTAACAGTTGACGGTAGTTTGACTTTGGAAAAACTGGCCAAAGCTGATGAAGCCAAGGATGGGCACCTTTACGTGAAAGGAAAAGCACGTATCAGATCGGGTGCTTTAGGTTTTTCAAAAACAACTGTGGAAAAGTTATTGGAATTGGGCGGAAATGGTTCTGATTATCAACAAAGCTTAGGTGTTCTGACAGTTCAAGAACATGCTGTTTTTCGATGTTTGGGGGGTGTGAACTTTTTAACAGGCGACATCATCAATGAGGGAATCATAGAATCTGAGGGTCCCTTCTCCCTTGGTAATTTCAGGTGTAGCAAGTTGGGAAAATGGTCTGTTCGTGGAGAACTTACCTTTAAGTTTCCAGATTCGTATAATGTTGATGAGTTTTTAGCAAGGGAACTTTGTAATTTTTCAGCTAATTCTTGTCGTATTGTGGCTGACCGTTTTGAAAACAACCATGAATGGACGTTTCCAAAGTTGCTCACTCTTGATGTAAAAAATTTTGTAAATAATGCCACACTGACTACAGACAATAACCTCGTTATTCGGTGTGATCGGTTAACTCAAGGAGCTAAAGGCGAGTTAAAAGTTCATGGCGCCTTGGATGTGGAGGCCACAGAGATTGATAACAGCCATGGAAAAATTCAGGCCCATGAGTCCTCTCGCCTAAAGGCAAAGCGTATAAAGGTTGGGGCACCTGTTGGCGGTGGGCGTTTCTATGGGCGCAATGGAGCCCATATTTCATGTGACCGTAATATGGAACTAGACGGGGAGGATGGCATTGAACTGAACTTTGGTGAAATAAACACGGCTGGTCAGGGAACATTTAAATCCAAAGGCCAGTTTTTAATGAATGCGTCTCAGCTGCGTGTGGGTGGCATAGCTCGTTTTCAGGTTAATGATGCGTTGATAAAGATGAATGATATTGTAACTAACCATGGTGAAACCGTTTGTGATTGGCGGTTTTGGCATAACCAATGGCGCCAACATTTTACCAGTGAAGGGTCATCTATTTTATGTCAAAGCCATGTGTATTTTGAATTGGCATCAAAGGTTAGTGGTAATTTAACCCTCATTGCCAGTAACTTTGCTGCCATGGGAAATGTGTATGACCATGATGGTATGAAAAGAACGCGCGAAAATTTAGGTACATTTCAGCTGCAAGACGTTGCATGTTACGAGCATGCAGAAAAAAGACCAGGTGATAAGTTTGGAGGATATGCACATGATTGTAGAGGAACTCAGCACTCCACTTTCTCCACATCAGGCCATATAGACACTAACTTTGCTGCTTACTTCTTGGGGGCTGCTAAAATTGCTGCCGCATCTGCCAGTTTTACAGGTGGGCGCGTCATAATGGATGGGGCTTCTGGCGCACAACGTCATACAAAAACCCCTTCTGTAATTCATGATTTAACTGACGGCTTAAACCTATTGTTGGGAGGTGCCACCACCTATCGTGACCTTGAAGAAAGCCCAGATTCTGCCTATTCCACAGGCCTTAAAGCAGGAACTACCCTTAAAAAGGAAACTGTTGTTATTGCAGCCCCCCGTTCCCAGTTAGCCTATAGACAAAAACAGTTAGATGAGGTCATGCGATTTAAGTCAATGCTAGACAACCCAACGTGTGATAAAAGAATTCTGCGTTTCATGATGGATAATTTTACAATGGTTTCAGCCCTTCAAGCAGCTATGGTGCGTGATACCCATAAGGGCTATATATATCCAAAAGCCGATGGCCTTGAACACATTCAAAAGCTTCTTAAAGCGGCCCAAAAGGCAGCCCAGAAGGCAACAGGGGATGCCACATCAAACCGTATGGTGGCCTTGGAGGATGTAACAGAAGCTGCCCTATCGTCTAACACTCCTGTTATGGTTCATATCATGAAAGAGGTAGGAGAAGAAACAGTTCTAAGCCCCTTGCTCGTGCGCCCCCCTCAAGCCACAGACGCCATGCTTCAAAAACCTGGTGCCAGTTTTGTAACCGATGATGGAGGTATTCACATTAACATGACAGAAGATGTTTATCTTCAAAGAACCAATATGATGGCAAGACGGCATACTGACCCTGATTCCTATGTCCCCGCTCCCATTACAATTGATTCAGGAACCGTTCAAACCCATAAGGCTGTAGCCATGGATGGCAGCCTATTGCATTTTAAAGGAACGCATGGGGTTCACGCTGAAGAAGACCATGACGTAACTGTTACCCAAACGCCTGTGGATGGGGGCATGTCCACCACAACCACTTACACGTCTGTTGGCAATCGGTATAAAGCAAGTGAAAATGTGGTTTTTGAAACGTCTGAAGGCAGTATTAGCTTACAACACCTTGTGGTGGATGGGAAAAAGCTCATAGCAAAATCGCCCAAAGGTCATGTTGCGTTCCTTTTGGGCAACAACCACAGCCAAACGGTAACAACAACAAAGAAATCTACAGGGCTTCACACCAGCACACGTCACAGTGTGGACACCCATCATACCCACGTTCAGTCTACCATTCATGCAGATATTGAGGTAGAAACGACGGCCGATCAAAAAGTAATTGTTCAGGAAATTGCAGGTCATGCCACCCAATTTTTAAATAACATGTCCATTAATGGTGTGAAGGCTACTGTTCACATGATAGACCAACAATTATGTCAGGATGAACACACCCATGTGAGTGTAAAAAATAGAAGCTTGACGGCTCTATGCGGTGGAGTTATTGCGTTGGCTGTGGGCTTTGCAACCCATGGAGCTGGGGCTTCCCTGCTGGGAGCAAGCGGAGCTGTTGCAAGCGCAGCCTCCAATGCAGGGTTTAGCGCCCTATGTTCAAAGGCGGCGGTTTCTTGCGTGGACCGTGATTTTAACCTGGGTGCTGCTGTTCGAGATGTGGTTCATGAAAAAACTTTAAAATCCATTGCCATAGCGGCAGCAACAGCTGGTGCAACGGCTGGGTTGGGTGAAGCGGTTGGTTTATCTGCCGACGGGGCGCCTGTAAAGCCAGAAACTTTTGCAGACAAGGTAGCTCATGTGGCAACCCATGCGGGTGTGTCCATGGCTGCTTCCACAGGTGTTCATGTGGCTTTTGGGGAAAGGTTTGACGATGCCCTCAAGCAAGGGATTCGTGTGGGTGCTGCGGATGTGGTGCAAGGGGTTGCAGCCCAAGGCATAGGAGACATGAAGCAGGAGTCAGGAATTAGCAGCGGGGTGGCTCTGGGGTTGCATGGAATAGCAGGCGCAGGGGCTGGAGCCATCTTAGGGGGCCGTTCAGGCATTTTGCCAGGAGCTGTTGGTGCCATGGTGGGTGAAGGGGTGGCGGAAATCACCCATGGTACTCTAGATACTAAAACGGCTGCTCATGTGGGTAAATTCTCAGGCTCCCTAGCCGCTGCAGCTGTTGATGTGGCACAAGGGCTAGATGGTGTTAAGGGCTTAAGCATTGGTGCCGCAACCGCCTCAACTGCTGTTGAAAACAATTTTATGCGCCATGCCAAAGAGGGTGAGCAAGAGGAACCTGACACAGACGACGAAGCAGAAGAAAGTTCTGTTGGAAAATTCCGTAAAAAATACACGGATGCGGCTAAAAGCATTCCTGGTGCCAAAGCTGTCGAAGCTGCTACTGATGCCGTGGGCGAACAGGCCAGTTGGGTATACTCTGAAGACGGGTATGTAAAAGCTAAGCTTGCTTGGTCAGAAAGCCTAAGTGGAAAGCCTTTAACGCCAACGGAAAAAGAAATGTTGGCCGAAGGGTTCCGTGAAACGTATCAAGCTGCCAAAGATGCCAATCAAATGCTAGCTGGTGTGGCGGTTGTGATTCCTGGCCGTTGCGCTGAATGGTTTTTAAGAAATACTGGCCTAACAGATAAAGGAACAGCGCGAGCTACGGGCCAAGTACTGGATGATGCTTTGGGGGTGACAGCAGTAGGTAGTGTTTTAGGAAGTATGGTAACTGGTGTTGGAAAAGGCGTTTCCAAAGTTGCATCAGTGACATCACAAGCCCAACGAAAAGCCTTCCAAAAGGCCATGAGTAATATGAATAGGCGAAGTGTGGCAAATGCTCTTCGTCTCAGGACAGAACTTGCTTTTAGACAAGCTGGATTGCTAAATACAGAAGGAAAATTGACGGAAAAGGCGCTGGCGGGTTCGGAAAAAATACGTCTAAAAGAAGGTATTATTAAAAATCGTTCTATCACTGATGCTTTAACACGGGATGGCTCCAGAGTTGAAGACTGGGCGAAATTCAAAACTGAATCTGTTAACATGCCAAATGGTCAACGGCTACAAATTCATTACTACCGTAACACTGTGACTGGTAGGATAGACCATGTAACTCCTGACTTTAAAGTGAAGGGACGCGTTGAACCATGATTGTGAAGTATGTGAAAGAGCGAGGATATCAAGGTGAAGGCAAAGATCCTCATCTTACCCTTGGAAAGGAATATATAGCAATTACTGTTGATTTTCCTCCTGGAAAACGACCTGAAATTTCTAAACAGTCAGACTGTGATGGAACTCCTGGTTTACAGCCTATTGAATTTTTTGAGATTATAGATTCATCTTTACCTGAAAATTATTGTTTTAAGGTTTATGAAAATGGCTTTGCTTCCCTTCAGCCTGTTGAGTTCAAGGGAGATTTTTGGGATCGTTATCATGACGGCGATCTGGAGGCAGAAAAATTATTTGAGCAAGTCATGACTCGACTCAAAAAATTTCATGGTTGGGAAGTTTGAAAACTCTTTTTTTTCTTCTTTTTACGTTCGTTACGTCTACAGGTGTTCATGTGGCTTTTGGGGAAAGGTTTGACGATTCCCTCAAGCAAGGGATTCGTGTGGGTGCTGCGGATGTGGTGCAAGGGGTTGCAGCCCAAGGCATAGGAGACACGAAAGAAGCTGGCCACATTGGAGTCGTTGCAGGCCTGGGATTACATGGAATAGCAGGCGCAGGGGCTGGAGCCATCTTAGGGGGCCGTTCAGGCATTTTGCCAGGAGCTGTTGGTGCCATGGTGGGTGAAGGGGTGGCGGAAATCACCCATGGTACTCTAGATACTAAAACGGCTGCTCATGTGGGTAAATTCTCAGGCTCCCTAGCCGCTGCAGCTGTTGATGTGGCACAAGGGCTAGATGGTGTTAAGGGCTTAAGCATTGGTGCCGCAACCGCCTCAACTGCCGTTGAAAACAATTTTATGCGCCATGCGGTCTTGGCTGCCTACAGGCTTGCAAAATCAAAAATGGGCCGAAAAGCCCTTGAAAAAGTCGCTGAAAAATTACCAAAAAGGTTGAAAGATTATATTCGT
>JBIKLN010000037.1:0-10043 GCA_044359765.1 Patescibacteria group bacterium
CTCTGGATGTTAACTTTTTTTAAAGGTTTTCCACAGAGGCGGTAGAGATATACGTTTCGTGGTGGTGGAGGCGGAGGCCAAGGCACTGGGTTGGGTCGAACGGAGGCCCCATCCCGAAGGGGCGGCTTTATATAGTGGAAATCATCCATAAATTATCGTAATACGGGAACTTTCCCTCACTCACACTTTCCACAATCCCCCTTCATGCATTTCAAATCCCCCCTATCTGCACAGGTGACTCCTCAGCCATATAGGGAAACTCCCGTAATTTGTACCTTCCATACTACTCTCAAAACCATTAGTTTCGTTAGGCTTTTTTGAATACTCTATAGCAAGACTCCCGTAATTTGGACCTCCACATCCCTCTCAAAGCCATTGATTTTGCTGGGCTTTTTTGAATACTCTATAGCAAGACTCCCGTAATTTGGACCTTCCATACCACTCTCAGAACCATTAGTTTCGTTAGGCTTTTTTGAATACTCTATAGCAAGACTCCTGCAATTTGGACCTCCACATCCCTCTCAAAGCCATTGATTTTGCTGGGCTTTTTTGAGTACTTTATACTCAAAAAAGAGTCGTCTTGCTATAGACTCAAAAAAGAGTCATCTTGCTATATAGTCCGCCCTTAAAAAAATCATGCATGGGTTTTGGTGAAAAAACTTAGATTTTTAATTTTTTCCAAGGGCCAGGTCCAAACCCAATACAGTTTTTTCTGCAAAAATTTTATGTTTTTGTGCATGTATGGCAGTAAAGATTCAGCTTCAGATGGTGGATGACGATGATGCCAACGCAAAATACGCATCTGGTTTAATGCGCTAAGGGGTAAAGTTGTGATGTCCTTTGGGTTTTGATGATAAAGGACGCTCAGAATTGCTTCGTCGTGGTGGTGGTGAAGAAATCCTGGCATTTTTTCTTTTTGTTCGCTGGAAAAATTCGCCAAGTTTAAAAGGTCCAGTGGCATAATGATTTCAGGTATTTGACACCATTCCAGCCACTTTTTTACAAATCTGCGTGTTTCGTGTGTGTTTTTATATACGCCCAAGCCAGCCATTAGGTGAGGCGACGTTAGGCATTTTTTTGTACATCCCATGCGCATCAATGTGTAATTCTGGGTTACAGACTGGACAGTTGTTCCTAAGTCGTCGTGGGCTACAAAAATCATAGGTGTCTTTTTTGTTAGATCCAAAAGTGGCTGAAGATGATCTGTTATCAAGAAACCGCTATCTAAATAAATTACAATGGCGTTATCTGGTGCTTTTTCAAGGGTATGGAGAATGATCCAGGGTTTCCAAAGCCAAAATCCAGCCCCTTGCGGGTGGTTAAGAATGTACCTGTTTTGTTCAAGAAATTTCTGCGGCAGGTGATGACGCCCATACATAAAGATGAAATCAACCCCCTTATTGATGGCCGATGCAGCCAGGGTGTTTTGGTTTTTGCGAAACACAGGGGGACCATCAGCATAGGTAATTAAATACACAGAAGTATTGTCTATATTTTTCTGCTGAGCGGAGGGGGCCTCTAGGGAAATATCAACCTCATACAGCATGGCCATATGGGACAGTAAAAAGGAAAAAAGAAAGAGAACTACAATTCCTATAATACTTTTTTTGACAGCGGGGTTTGTCATTACAATTTTTATTAATGAGCCCCCTGATTCGGGGGGCTCAATGATTTTTTACTTAACGATTTGCGAAACCACACCCGCACCTACGGTACGGCCACCTTCACGAATGGCAAAGCGTAGGCCTTCGTCCATGGCGATAGGTGCAATAAGTTCCACAACCATGGCAATGTTATCACCTGGCATAACCATTTCCACACCTTCTGGCAAAGCAACAGTACCTGTTACGTCCGTTGTGCGGAAATAAAACTGGGGACGATAGTTCGTAAAGAAAGGTGTGTGACGACCCCCTTCTTCCTTCGTCAAAATGTACGCCTCTGCCTTAAAGTTTGTGTGGGGCGTAATCGTACCAGGCGCTGCCAAAACTTGACCACGTTCCACGTCTTCGCGCTTTGTACCGCGCAATAGGGCACCAATGTTGTCACCAGCCTCACCCTGGTCAAGCAACTTACGGAACATTTCAACGCCCGTTACCGTTGTCTTGGTGGTGGCACGAATACCAACAATCTCAGCTTCCTCACCAACCTTAATAACACCACGTTCCACACGACCAGTTACAACCGTTCCTCGGCCAGCAATGGAAAACACGTCTTCAATAGGCATCAAAAATGGCTTATCTTTCGCACGTTCAGGTTGGGGAATATAACGGTCAACTTCGGCCATCAATTTCAAAATGGCTTCACGGCCCAATTCAGGGCTGCGATCTTCCAAAGCACACAAGGCAGAACCACGAACCACAGGAATATCGTCACCAGGGAATCCATAAGACGACAGCAATTCACGTATTTCCAATTCAACAAGATCAGCCAATTCAGCGTCATCAACCATGTCGATTTTGTTCATAAACACAACCAACGCTGGAACGCCAACCTGACGGGCCAACAAAATGTGTTCACGCGTCTGAGGCATGGGACCGTCCGCTGCAGACACAACCAAAATGGCGCCGTCCATCTGAGCCGCACCAGTGATCATGTTCTTCACATAGTCCGCGTGTCCTGGGCAGTCCACGTGCGCATAGTGACGATTATCTGTTTCGTATTCAACGTGAGCTGTGGAAATAGTAATACCACGGGCCTTCTCTTCAGGAGCCTTGTCAATCTGGTCGTACGCCATAAAATTCGCCTTACCAGATTCCGCCAATACCTTCGTAATGGCCGCTGTCAACGACGTCTTACCATGGTCAACGTGACCGATCGTTCCTATGTTACAGTGCGGCTTGCTCCGCTCAAACTTCGCTTTTGACATGTTTTTATTCCTTCCTTAGTTAACTTTGCATCTTTGCTTTAATTTCTTCAGCCACGTTCTGAGGCACCTGTTCATAGTGATCAAACACCATGCTGAACTGCGCACGCCCCTGGCTCATAGACCGCAGAGTATTCACATACCCAAACATAGCAGCCAAAGGCACCATGGCGTTAATCACACGGGCATTGGCACGCTGGTCCATCCCCGTAATCTGACCACGACGACTATTCAAGTCACCAATCACATCACCCATATAATCTTCCGGCGTCACAACTTCAACCTTCATAATAGGCTCAAGTAATTTTGGCGCACACTTTGGCATCCCCTCACGGAAAGCCGCACGAGCCGCAATTTCGAAAGCCAAAACGCTGGAGTCCACATCATGGTAAGCACCATCAATGAGCGTAGCTTTAAAATCAATCATGGGGAATCCAGCAACCACGCCTGTTTCCATAACAGACTGCAGCCCCTTTTGAACACCAGGAACATATTCCTTTGGAACAGCCCCACCCACAATTTTATTTTCAAACACGAAACCAGAGCCAGGCTCCAAAGGTTCAAAAACGATTTTCACACGGGCAAACTGACCCGCACCACCCGACTGTTTCTTGTGGGTGTAGTCAATTTCACCTTGGCGCGTAATTGTTTCACGATAGGCCACCTGAGGCGCACCAATGTTGGCATCAACCTTATATTCACGTCGAAGAATATCCACCTTAATTTCAAGGTGAAGTTCGCCCATCCCCTTAATAACAGTTTGACCTGTTTCATGGTCTGTGCTAACGCGGAATGACGGGTCTTCTGATGCCAAACGGGACAAGGCCATACCCATCTTTTCTTGGTCAGCTTTTGTTTTAGGCTCAATGGCAATTTCGATAACAGGTTCGGGAAATTCCATTTTTTCCAAAATAATTGGTTTGTTGGATGCGCACAACGTATCGCCCGTTGTAGTCTGTTTCAAACCACACAAGGCCACAATGTCACCCGCACCCGCTTCTTTAATGTCTTCACGGTTGTTTGAGTGCATTAACAGCATGCGGCCAATACGTTCTGACTTGTCCTTTGTGGAATTCAAAACGCTGGAACCTGTTTCAAGCTTACCAGAATAAATACGCACGAAAGTAATAGACCCCACAAACGGGTCTGTCATAATTTTAAAGGCAAGACCTGCAAAAGGCTCGGAATCATCCGCATTACGAATCAATTCCGCATCACCATCCATTTCCGTACCAGTAACAGAACCAATATCTTCAGGAGAAGGTAGATAATCCACAACAGCATCCAGCAAAGGCTGAACACCTTTGTTTTTGAAAGCACTTCCGCAGAAAATAGGAACGAACAAGTTTTTCAAAACACCCAAACGGATACAGCGCTTAATGTCAGCCTCGCTTGGTTCTTGACCACTTAAATAGGCTTCCATCACGGCATCGTCAGCTTCCACAATTGTTTCTAACAACTGGGCACGGTATTCGGCTGCCTGCTCTTTCATGTTTGCAGGAATTTCCACAATATCAAATTTGGCACCCAAAGATTCGTCACGCCAAACAGCAGCTTTCATAGCCACAAGATCAATAATACCAGCAAATTCACTTTCTGAACCAATAGGAAGCTGAGCCACCAAAGGACGAGCCCCCAAACGGTCCACAATCATGTCCACACATCTAAAAAAGTTGGCACCAATACGGTCCATCTTGTTCACAAAACAAATGCGGGGAACTTTATACTTGTCAGCCTGACGCCACACAGTTTCAGACTGGGGCTCCACACCCGCCACACCGTCAAAAACCGTCACAGCACCGTCAAGAACACGAAGACTGCGCTCCACCTCAATGGTAAAATCCACGTGACCAGGCGTGTCGATAATGTTGATGCGATGGTCGTTCCAAAAACAGGTGGTCGCCGCAGAGGTAATGGTAATACCACGCTCTTGCTCTTGCTCCATCCAGTCCATAACGGCCGTACCTTCGTGTACTTCGCCAATTTTGTAGGATTTTCCTGTGTAATAAAGAATACGTTCGGTTGTTGTGGTCTTTCCCGCATCAATGTGGGCCATAATGCCAATATTGCGGTACTTTGCCAAAGGAACTTTTTTAGGAGAAGACATGAAACACCCCTACCAGCGATAATGGGCGAAAGCACGGTTCGCCTCAGCCATTTTATGGGTATCTTCACGTTTCTTCACAGCCGTGCCACGGTTATTGGCCGCATCCATCAATTCAGAAGAAATACGATCAACCATGGTTTTTTCAGAACGCTTGCGCGCAGCCGTAATAAGCCAACGAATAGCCAGGGCCTGAGCACGGTCAGAGCGCACCTCTGTTGGAACCTGGTAAGTAGCACCACCCACACGACGTGAGCGAACCTCAACCGCAGGACGCACGTTGGTTAAAGCCTCGTGAAAAAGATCCAAGGAACTTTTACCTGTCCGCGCCTGAATTTTGTCAAAAGCACCATAAATAATGCTTTCAGCTACAGATTTTTTACCCTCATACATAAGGCTATTAATAAATTTTGTTAACACAATATCGCCAAACTTAGCATCTGGCAAAACTTCTCTTCGTGTTGCTGCACGACGTCGTGACATGGTTTAATTCCTCTTTACGTTGCAAAAAGATCAATACAATTAAAAACTATTTCGGTTTCTTCGCGCCATAGCGTGAACGAGCTTGCTTACGGTTTTTCACACCCTGTGTATCCAAAGCACCACGAATAATGTGGTAACGCACACCTGGTAAGTCCTTCACACGACCGCCGCGAATCAAAACAACAGAGTGTTCCTGCAGGTTGTGACCCTCACCAGGAATGTATCCCGTGACTTCAAATCCGTTCGTTAGACGAATACGGGCAACCTTACGCAAAGCGGAGTTTGGCTTTTTAGGTGTTGTTGTAAAAACACGGGTACAAACACCGCGTTTTTGGGGACAAGCCTCCAAAGCTGGAACTTTATTTCGCACCGTTTTGGGCACCCTGGGTTTACGAATCAACTGGTTGATGGTAGGCATTAAAAACTCTCTCTTGGCCTAAAAATAACTTTAAAATTTGACAACATTAAGCCGCATCTTAGCAGCAAAAAAGAACCCACGTCAACAATTTTACAAGGCCACAAAAAACATTTGAGTTTCGTAGAAAAACTGGATACAACTCCTCTTATTCTCAAAAAAGAGCATTGAAAAACCAACATGGCGTCGATAATTAAAATTATATTTCTTTTTCTTGTGTGTTTGTCAAAAAACATAGGGGCTGCTGAACCTGAAGCTAAAAATGGGATAGACCCCAGAGATTTATTAAGACGAATAGCCGCTAAAGGGAGAAATGACCTTGAAGTTCTTCGGCCAGAAATGCCAAAAATGCCCCCTCAAACAGGTCAAAAGCTTATGAATTTGGTAGGAGGATCTAAATATATTGTGGATGTCTACCTCAAAAATCGGAAAAATGAGTATAGATACTTCTCCCTTTCTGACCGTTCTCCCACACTTAAAAAACCTGAAGAATTTTGCCTAGACAAAACAACAGGTGAAACAAGAAAAGCACAAGAATTTTCTGTAAATCAATTTACCTACAACCCAGAAACAAAAAAATGGGACTACGCTACAATTCCGATGCTTTTATGGGATGATGTAAGTGGCATGAGGCTTGACCAAAAGGACTTTGAACAACGCTACCAAATCCTCTTTCATATCTGGGTTGTCACTATCTTTTATGAATCTTTAACCACGCTATTGCGTAAATTAGATATAAATCTACCCTACGTTCATTCTTACGAAACATCATTCGAAGAATTGAATCTTTTTGACTGCACACCCGATGGAGACGAACCACTTGAGGAATGCCCTTTTGTCAAAAGGATTGATTCAGACAAACAGGGTTTTATGGACTCTCTCTCCCCTTTTTTAAACAGTATGCGACAACTGATTGAAAAATTCCTTTCCCCTGATTTTAGAGGGCGCAACGTTGTATACCTACCATTAGAAGTCTTTCCACTCATGGGGCTTTTCCCACAGCTTAAAGAAAAGTTAGAAAAAATTTCCTTAGATGGTGCTGACATTGCATATTTAGAAACCTGCCAGGGGTATTCTAAGGCCATGCATGTGATGGGAAAATTTCGTGCAGATTGGGCTAATTGTTTTGTTAATGCTGTTGCCCCGTTGCGAACATTTAAAGGGGACCCATTCGAAATTTTTTTCAAAAAAGAGGAGCCTAGAGCAGGGGCAGGCGGCCCATCAACCCCCCTTCCTGACATTTCCGATTTTGATTCTGATTCTGATTCTGATGCGAAAATTAAACGAACACCTAAACAACTAGAAGAAAGAGAAAAAAATCGAAATCGAAAAAGAATAGCCAGGAAAAAGAAAAAAGCCAGACAAGCTGACAAAGAACGCAGAACCGCGAAGCAGCGTGAAAAAGAAGAGCGTGAAAAAGAGGCTGCAAGAAAAGAGAGGGCCGAAAAAAGAAAAGAAGCGGAAGAACGCATGGCTATGACAAAAGAAGAAACACAGCAGGTTCAAAATGAGTTTCTCATGGATCGAGAAAAGGCCCAAAAGGTCTTAAAGGCCTTAAAGGCCTTAAAGAAAAGAGAAGACAAGGAACGAAAAGCCGTGTTCATGGAAGATAAGCCCCGTGATTTGCCTAAGATAGATGATCCTTTGAATACAAGTGATACTTCAAGTGTTACAGAGCCTCAAATAGATGCCCCCCGTGAGGAAGATAACCTACCCCCTGCCTCTACAACATATGTCCCTGTTGCCTTTCCTCTGGCTGTTCCTGTTCCTGACTCTGATTATGTTCCCGTTTATGTTCCTGTGCCTGTTGCTGTGCCTGTTGCTGTGCCTGTTGCTGTGCCTGTTGCTGAATATTACTATTACCCTCTTTTGCCTGTTTCTGTTTCTGTATATGAACATCAAGAACCTATATCTGGCTACCCTCAAATTCATTCGTACACTAAGGAAGAGGAGAGTATAAACGCAATTGTCCAGTCTAATATGACAGACCAGGAAAAAACCCTTTATCTTGTAAAAACATTAACAAGATTACGGTCATATGGGGAAGAAATTCACCCTTTGTGCTACAGGCTTGTTAATCTTCTAATGGGTAAATATGAAACACGAAATTTTAATCCAGAAGACTGGGGAATTAACTATAAACCCACCATTGAGGCTGACAGGCCTGAATAACCTCATAGGCAACACGGCAGGCAGCAGGGGTTTCAAAGACAGCGAAACAGGTAGCCCCACTTCCTGTCATGCGACTAAAAAAACAACCAGGTTGGCTTGACAGGGTGTTCAGAATGTCCCCAACTTCAGGGGCTAAGGTGCAGGAAAAGGGCGTAAGGGTGTTTTCTGCAGAACCTAAAAATGGCATTAGGTTACCTGTTGGGGGCAGTTCCTTTCTTCCAACATAAGCCGCCCCTGCCTCTTGAAATGCTTGAAAAACATGGGGCGTTGATAAGGGGACCTTTGGATTTACCAATAGAACAGGAAGGTCAAACGGGGTGCCAAAGGCCTGTGGAGTCCCCTCTTTCCCTGTTCCATCCAACCAGAACAAATTTTTTTCTGGCTGCAGTAAATAGGCCAAACACACTGGCACGTCAGCCCCTAAGGAAGCTGAGCTTTGCACTATTTTTCTAGCTTGGCCTGGGTTAAGGCGTATGCGAAAAAAATCCAAAAGGCCCTTTATCGTTGTTG
Source organism: Patescibacteria group bacterium (assembly GCA_044359765.1). Lineage (GTDB taxonomy): Bacteria > Pseudomonadota > Alphaproteobacteria > Paracaedibacterales > CAIULA01 > CAZDVK01. The sequence goes on from JBIKLN010000037.1 coordinate 8,548, forward strand.
CTGCGTTGGCAGACCCACCCCCCACACCAGAGGAAAGGGGCACATGTTTTTCTAAACAGATGTGTGCCCCCCCTGATGGCAATAAACCTTGGTTCTGCATAAACTGAAGGGCCTGAATAACCAAATTATTTTCTACGGGAATTTCTGGGAATGATCCGTTTACCGTAAACTTCCAAGAATTTGCCGGGTGAAAAACAAGTTTGTCCGGTCCAGGCATTAAATACATAAGGGTCTGAAGATGGTGCAGGCCTTCCTGCGTACGCCCCACCACGTGAAGCATTAGATTTATTTTTAACGGAGATGAAAGACTAAGCACGGGGTTTTTGGCCCTTGTGAACAGCTACCAAGCCGTTCCACATATTTTGGTAAGAAACGCCCGTAAGGCCAGCATGCCCCATCATGTCACATAAAACCTGTTGGGTTGGAAAGGTGCGGATGCTTTCTATCAGGTATTTATAGGCATCTCCGTCATGGGCCACAAATTGACCCAAACGGGGTAGGACAGAAAAGGAATAGGCGTCGTAAATTTTTCCAAATGTTTCATGCTGGGGGTGGCTGAACTCTAAACAACGAAACCACCCTTCAGGTTTTAGAACACGGACAGCTTCACTTAAGGCCTTTTCTTTTTGACATACGTTGCGCAAACCAAAAGCAATGGTATAGCCATCAAAGGTGTTATCTGCAAAAGGAAGGGTTTCCCCGTTACCGCAGGCCCATTGAATGCTTAAAACACCCTGATCAACGGCCTTATTACGGCCATGTTCAATCATGGGGGGTGTTAAATCACATACTGTAACTTTGGGCTGGAGATAGGGAAAGTGTGCCATAATCCCAAGGGCAATATCTCCAGTCCCCCCTGCCACATCAAGAATAGACTGGTTTGCTTTCATAGGAAGATCCTTAACAAAATTCCTCTTCCACAAACGGTGAACACCTAAACTCATCAAGTCATTCATCAGGTCATAATGGTTAGCTACGCTTTCGAATAAGCGTTGGACTTTTTCTGTTTTGTCCCTTAAGGGAATACTGGAAAAACCAAAATCTGTTGTGTCTCTTTCAGTCATCCTTAGAAAATACCTAACTACTTAATGTGTTTATGTACAGATTCATATGATTTTGTGTCTATAATTCTTCAATAACAGACACGCTTAGGCCTGTGGATAGGGCAATGATGGACGGGGCCACACCCTGTTGTTTTAAAATACGCGCCACATCTAGAGCGGCTTCTTTGCGCCCTTCCTCCCGGCCTTTTTCCATACCTTTTTTCATGCCAATCTTTTCGCCTTTTTTCATACCTTTTTTAAGACCCTTTTCCATTTGCTTTTTCAGCGCGCTGGCTTCAATGCGCAGCCAGTGGAGGCGGTCTTCATAAGACATGCGTTCTTCTTCTGTGAAATTCATCACATTCAAAACATCCATGGCCTTCTTTAACCGTGGGTCGTCAAGGTTTTTCGGCATTTTGTCCCCACGCAGTAAATCATGGCGGGTTAAAAAGG
>JBIKLN010000020.1:0-31199 GCA_044359765.1 Patescibacteria group bacterium
AAAATGTTATCCACAATTTCACAAGCTCAACAACAACAAAATCTAAGCAGAAAAATATGAAAAAGAAAACAAAACTCTCCTTAAATTTAGCTGCTTAGTGTTCTTGACAATGGGGGGCAGTATATCTCATGTATGGCTCCTCGGTCATAAGGTTTAGCAACCACCCTATAGCGAGATGAATCTCTGGGAGATGAAGTATTCAAAAAAGCCCAGAAAAACCAATGGCTTTGAGAGTGGTATGGGGGTCCAAATTGCAGGAGTCTCGCTATAGAGTATTCAAAAAAGCCTAGCAAAACCAATGGCTTTGAGAGAGGTATGGAGGTCCAAATTACAGGAGTCTTGCTATATTTGTTGAAATTTTTTTCTATTAATATACATTTATTGGATCAAAAAAAACTTAGGTATTGAAAATTATGAATAAAATTTTAAAAACATTTATGGCCCAAATTCTTTTAACCAGTTGTGCAATTACCTGTGATGTGAGTCATGCGTATGCAGCTGAAGCTAAAGCTGAAGCTGAAGCTGATGCGAAAATGACTGGTGGAGGTGTGGTGGTAGATAGGTCCCGATTGAGAGAAATTTGTGAAAAGAATTCATTATTTAAAAATGTTATGACGAATTTTGAAGAGTTTCCTCCAGGAGAAAAAAAAGAGAGAATTAGAGGGATTCTAGAAGAACTTTTATGTAGTGCTAATTCGGTGAAATTACAAGTTGGTGAAGTGAGTAGAGGCATACCTTGGGCGATAGACAATTTATTCCAATTTCTTGGAAATATGGAGGCTAATGATTCAAACCGCCTCTTTGATTTTTTAGATGATTGTGGGGCGCTCTCTAACAATATATGTCTTCGTGAGGAAGATAAATATCGTGGAAGTGCGGTATTTTATAACCTTCACAGGGTTTATCTTTCTGGTGGCATTGTTCAATTGAACAATATAAAGAAGTTGGTTTTAGAAAATTTCACAGAAAAACTTTCTGCTTTTGAAGATGGATATATTTTAAGGTTTATTATTCAAGAACTTGCTGACAACATTTGCGGACAAACAGGAGGAGCATTGGTGGAAGCACGAGAAGCATTGGTGAATTGTGCAATGAATTGTGGTTTTATGAATGAAGATTTTGCTAATGCAAGTATTTTAATTGAAATATTTCGCAAAAATGTATCAGATGAAAGCTTATTTCCAAAACTGCGGGATCAATTAAGAGGTCTAGAAAAGAAGTGTGCACTCAGAAAATACTTCAGCGAACGCAGAATGTGTGAGAGCCTTGTTTGCTTGGCATTAAGCGATAATAATTTGTTCAAATATGTAACACGTAATTTTGATACTATAGAGAAAGAGGGATTTGGCGCCCCTTTGCATGCAATTTTGAGTCTTTCACAAAAGGAACGTCTTCCTCTTATTTTTGTTGTCGTAGAGAGTTGTTCTGAAGAATCTGGTAACCCTGGAAAAGGGCAAGACTTACTCTTTGGATTTGAGCGAATTCTACGATCTGGACAAAATAAATTCATCTTTCAAAAATTGGCACGTGCGCTGTGTCTTCAAATTAATAATCCTAAAATCAATTCAGGAAGCCTTGAAAGCTATATAAATAATCCTTCGCCTCTTGATGAGCCTATTGATGTTCTAGTGGCGGGAGCTGGCGCAGGCGCAGGTGCAGGATCTGGTTCTGGTAGTTCTGCGGGCGCAGGTGATCCATCTGCATCAGCAGACTCATATAGAGTTGAGGATATTAGAGTTAAGGATCTTGACGTTATTGGGGATTTCTTGAACTCTATAATATTTCCAGCATCAGCTTCAATTGAAGACATGATAAGAATCGTAATCGAATCTGTTTGCCTTTCAGGTATGCAAAACCCTGTAAAACTTCATTTACCTACAGTCATCTTACAGTTTGTTAAAACAAAACAGCTGCAAAATGGTTCTTCTACTAAATCTTTAGCAGAAATACTAAAAATCCGCATACCAGGATAATACACAGGCGTTCCAGGCCATATTATTGTACTGCAGGCGGGGGCCGGTTATTTGTGGCCCCCTGCCTATGTAGGTCTGGCATCAGATTATGCGTTCTTAATACGCAAACCTTAAAAATTCCCAAAAAAATATTTTCCGAAACTGACGCTATTCTTGCCTCACAAAAACCCAGCGGGAACTTACACAATACACAACGAGACCATTGACCCATGAGTTTTTTAATGGGTACTATGGATGCATAGGTTTTACTAAAAAGGGCCTTGCTGTGAATGGGACCCCCTCTCAAACGTCTCCTCAGGAGTTTGAACATATTCTTCAAAGTCTTTTAGGGACAGATTTTATAGGTATTCATTATTTAGACTCCACCTTTCCCGTGGTGGAAGTGTCTTCCCATTCTGTTGTGCGTTCCATAACTATTTTGCGGGACCACAAAAAAGCAGCTTTTCAACAGCTTGTGGACCTGACAGTTGTTGATGAACCCCAAGAAGAAAAACGTTTTCGTGTGGTCTATAATTTGTTAAGTCACAAGGAAAACAAGCGCCTTATGGTAGTTGTGCGTGTGGCAGAAAATCAGGCAGTGCCAACACTAACGGGTGTATTTGTGAACGCAAACTGGTACGAACGAGAAGCCTTTGACCTATTCGGTGTTTCTTTTGATGGTCACCCAGATATGCGACGTATTTTGACAGACTATCATTTTGAAGGTCACCCTTTGCGCAAAGATTTCCCCTTGTCAGGTTATACGCAGGTTTATTTTGATAAATCTTCGGGCAAGGTAGCTCTTGAGCCTGTGCACCTAGACCAACCTTACCGAGATTTTGATTTTCAAAGCCCCTGGGAAGGTCTTATCCATCAGAATAAAATACCTGCAGAGGAAGCGCCGTAGTTATGCCAGAAACGTATACCCTTAATTTTGGACCCCAACATCCCGCTGCCCATGGTGTTTTGCGCTTAGTGCTTGATTTAGAAGGTGAGGTCATTCGTCGCGCTGACCCCCATATTGGGTTTTTACATCGCGGTACAGAAAAACTGATAGAGTACAAAACCTACCTGCAGGCTTTGCCCTATTTTGATAGGCTTGATTATGTTTCTCCCATCAACCAGGAACACGCCTTTATTTTGGCTATTGAAAAGCTTTTAGGGGTCACCCCACCCAGGCGTGCCCAATATATTCGTGTATTGTTTTCAGAACTTACCCGTATTGCCAACCATCTGCTCAATATCGCCACTTACGCCATGGATGTGGGGGCCATGACCCCCTTTCTTTGGATGTTTGAAGAACGGGAAACCATTATGGGGTTTTATGAACGCGTTAGTGGTGCCCGCCTTCATGCGGCTTATGTGCGGGTAGGGGGGGTAAAGGCTGACCTGCCGCCAGGTTTGCTGAATGACATTCAAGTGTTTGCCAGTCGTTTTTTGCCCTTGTTGGATGATGTGGAAAATGTTTTAACGGAAAACCGTATTTTTAAACAACGCACTGTGGATATTGGGGTTGTAACGCCTGAACAGGCTATTGAGTGGGGGTTTTCTGGCCCCATGCTGCGGGCTAGCTGCATGCCATGGGACTTGCGAAAATCTCAACCCTATGAAGTTTATGAACATTTTGATTTCCAGATTCCAACAGGGAAAAATGGTGATTGTTATGACCGTTACCTCGTGCGTATGGAAGAAATGCGCCAAAGTGTCTCCATTATTCGCCAGTGTTTGGAACAAATACCAGACGGGCCTATTTTAGCGAATCACCCTAAAATTGTGCCACCCAAACGGTCGCATATGAAAAAATCTATGGAGGCCATGATCCACCATTTCAAGTTGTACACAGAAGGTTTTCACGTTCCAAAAGGGGAGGTATATACAGCAGTAGAGGCCCCCAAAGGTGAATTCGGTGTGTTTCTTGTTTCTGATGATACCAATAGACCTTACCGCTGTAAAATTCGGGCGCCAGGCTTTGCCTACTTGCAGGCCTTAGATTTTATGTCGCGTGGTCACATGATTGCAGATGTGGTGGCCATTATTGGGTCTATGGATGTGGTTTTTGGGGAAGTGGATAGGTAAAACTTATGGAATATTTGAATCTTTTATCCAGTATTATGGAGCAGAAACTTGTTCTTTGGGGCATATCTGCCCTTCGGGTTGCCCTTATCCTTTTTTTATTTTATTTTATACGACGAATCATTACTCATTTCTTAGACAGCTATTGCGAAAAAGCCATTGAACACAAAAAAACATTAAGTCTTTCTGAAACAAATATTGCCATTGTTCGCACTGTGGCCCCCATTATTCGTTCTGCTATTCACCTGTTTTTAGGGGTGCTAACCATTCTTTTGGTTTTAAGCGAACTCAATATTAACATCATGCCTATTGTCTACAGCCTTAGTATTTTGGGGTTAGCCTTCAGCATTGGGTCCCAGACCTTGGTGAAAGATTTTATTAATGGTCTTATCACCTTAATAGAAGGCAGTATTGCTGTGGGCGACTATGTAACTATTAGAAATAGTAAGGGCCTTGTGGAAACCATGTCTTTGCGGTGCATTCACCTGCGCCATGTAACAGGCGAAATTGAAACCATTCCTTTTTCTGAAATTACCCATGTTGTAAACCATTCCCGTGATTTTAGCTTACCATTATTAACTTGCACTGTGTCTTTTGATGCCGACATGGGGTTGGTAGAAAGCTGCTTTCGTGAAACCTTTGAGATAATGCGCAAAGATGCTTCTTTTTCTGACGTAATTAATGGTGACTTGCATATGGCAGGTATTAGCAAAATTAGTGCAGAGGGTCTAACTGTTGTGGCCTATGTTAAAATTAGCCCTGATCCAGGGCAGCATTTTTTACTAACCTTTTATAAATTTCTTGCAGAAACTTTGAAAAAACGGGGAGTTCCCATGCCTCTGTGTTCTTGCTGTTCTGGGCAAAAAAATACCTAAAGGTCATTATCTTGCAAAGCCTTTTCCACATCTTCAATTGTTAAAATTTCGGGCAGAATGCTTGTGGATTGTGTTCCTTTATAAACAATGTATAGAGGGATGCCAGTGCGCCCCTGTTCCTTCAAAGCTTGTGTTATGGCTGCATTTTTTTGTGTCCAATCAGCCCGCACAAGAATGACCTTCTTTTTTTGAAATAGGTCCACAATTTTAGGCGATTGAAGAACACGGGCCTTATTTATTTGACATGTAATGCACCACTTGGCTGTAAAGTCCACAAAAATGGTGTGGCCTTCATCTTTTAAACGCTCTAGTAGGCTTTTTGAATAGGGTTCCCACACAAGAACTTCTTCTGCTGTAGTTTCCTTACTCACCATATAAACGCCGCCCATGGTTCCACAAAGGCTTAAAAGAATGACAAAAGATTTAAACAACCCGAGTGGTATTTTGCCCCATGCCCACGCGCATAAGCTTGTGAACAAAATGAGGGCCATTAGCACAACCGCCTGATTTAAGGAAGTTTGATGGCCAAATATCCACACAAGCCACAAAACAGTAGCCCACATGCTGAAAGCAAAAAACTGCTTAAGGGTAACCATCCATGCGCCTGGTTTGGGTAAAAAAGCCATAGCTTTTGGCCACATGCACACCATAAGAAAGGGGAAGGAAACACCAAAAGAGAGGCCTGAGAAAATCATAAGCCCCACATACCAAGGGTGTATCATGGCAGCACCTAATGCAGCTCCCATGAAAGGTGCTGTGCATGGGCTTGCCACAAGGCAGGTTAGGGCTCCGTTCACAAATGTGGACAAATAGGGGTTAGACATTTGGCCCTTCGACCAACGGCTAAATAAATAGCCAAACTCAAAAGCACCCAAAAGGTTAAGCGCCATGAGGGTAAAAATAAGGCTTAAGGTGGCAACAAAAGGGGGCCACTGCAGTTGAAACCCCCACCCCATATCATGACCAAAATGACGCAACAGCATAAGCCCCCCTGCCAAAATCATGAAAGATGACCACACACCCATTGTAAAAACAACTCCATGTAGTTTTAAGTTCTGCTGCTGCATAAGGTGTAACAGTTTCATGGACAAAACAGGCAAAACACAGGGCATGAGGTTTAAAATAATTCCCCCCAAAAAGGCAAAAATAAAGGCCCATACCCAAAACAGGGGAGGGGTGGTTATGCCTGTTTTCAAGCTTAGGTGTTCTGATATTTTTTCAGGGGAAAGGATAAATTCAGGTGGCAAGGGAAGGTGGAAGGTTATGTTTTTTTCGCCCAAGGTACACAGGTCTTTGCATGCTGCCCAGCTGAAATGGACGGAAATAGGCATTTTTTCATCAAGGGCCTTTTTGCATACCATTTTCACAAAAACCCACGCTTCTTTTTCAAAGGCAGGCAGTGTAAACCCCCCTTGATGAAAATCTTTCTGCGGTGACCAGTGGGTTTCTAAAATCTCGATACCCTTTGGAAGGTCCCACTTATGCTGCAAGCCAGTGACACCCCTTGTTGATATTGGGTTATAAATATGCCACTTATCCTTGATTTGGAAACGCACAGCTACCCAAAATGGTTCTGATGTTATGTTTTTTTTAGATGAAAACACTTGAAGTTCAACCGTATCAGCACGAATTTCTGTGTGAATTAAAGTGTTGAATAAAAAGAAATAAGCAAAAAATAAAAGGGCTAGCCTTAGTTTTGTAGTCATGAAAATGAAACCTTATATTTTTTCAATTTTGATAAATCCTTACATCATGTTAGCAATATATTTTTTGATGAAATAGGGGATCTGATGAATGGATGTGAATTTTTTTGCATAATCCTGTTTTTTTGCGGTATGGTCAAGTAAAGACCAATTGCATTATGTATTAAGGATTTTTACCCATGGCTGACCAATTTGACGAATTTATGGAAGAAGTACAAACAGACATTCGCCATGAACAATTTATGACCCTTTGGAAAAAGTACGGCAAACTGGCCATGGTTGGGGTTGGTGCTGTGGTGGCTTGTGTGGCCCTTTGGAGCATGTGGAGCAGTTACCAACTCAAACAACAGCTTTTAGTGTCACAACAATACGTTATGGCCCAAGATCTGATAGCCAACGGCAAGCCTGAAGAAGCTTTGCGACAAATGGCTTTGGTTTCTGACACAAACCACAAAGTTTACGCCTTGCTTGCCCAGTTTTCAAAGGCAGCTTTATTAACAGAAGGCCCTACGAAAGATTTGGCTAAGGCCCAAGAAATTTATGAATCTATTGCAAAAGGCAGCGCTGACCCCATGTACAAAGACCTGGCCTTGTTGCAGTTGGTGCGTGTCCGTATGGATGCCTTGCCCGAATCTGCCACACAAGCCCAGTATGAAGAACTGTTGAAAGTTCTTGAAAATCTAACCATGAATGAATCTTCCTGGCGTCATTTTGCCATGGAATTAAAGGCAGTGTTGTTGTATAAGCTGAATAAAATAACAGAGGCTACCCATGTTTTTGTAGACTTGGCGCAAGATACAAAAACACCAGAATCTATGCGCATGCGGGTTCGTCTTATGGCACAGAATTTAACAAGTATGGCAGGAACAAAACAATCATCATGAAAAACAAATGGCTTGCACCCCTTTTAACAACTCTATGCTTAACGGCCTGTGACAAGGAAAAAACGCCCCTTCCAGGTGACCGCCAGTCTGTTATTATTTTAGATCAGTCTATTAAGGTGGATGTTTCACTTCAAAATCAGAGTGTGTCCGTACCGACGCCTGGGCCCAATGCGGACTGGCCTCAGGTTGGTGGCAACCCACCCCACACCCGCGTGGCAGAGGCAATGGAAAAAGCCCCCAAGCTTTTGTGGAAACGTAGTGTGGGCTATGGTTCCCATGATGGTTTGCGTCTTATTTCGGGCCCTGTGATGGCAAAAGGAAAGGTGTTTTCCATAGATGCGTATGGAACAGTTTTTGCTGTTCATGCAGAAACGGGTGAAACAATTTGGGAACGCAGTATTCGGCCAGAACACGCAGACCAGGAAGCTTTAGGTGGTGGTGTGGCCTATGATGAGGGGGTTGTGTATGTCAGTAGCCCCTTTGGGCACCTTTGGGCCCTTAAGGAAGAGGATGGTTCTGTTATTTGGGAAAGCACAACCATTTCACCAGCTCGTGTGGCACCAACCGTGCAGGATGGTCGTGTGTTTGTGGTGACTATTTCCAATGAAACCTTGGCTTTTGATGCAAAAACGGGGGCTAAAATTTGGTCCCATTCAGGGATTGTGGAGCAGGCCGCTTTGCTAGGCGGCGCCAGTCCTGCTGTTTCTGATGGTATGGTTCTTGTTACCTATTCTTCTGGTGAAATTTACGCTCTTCAGGCCCAAAATGGCCATGTGTTATGGAACGATACCCTCACATCAGCCGTGCGTATTGATACGGTTTCTACCATTCCCCATATTCGGGCCCGGCCCATTGTGGACAAAAATCAGGTGTTTGCCATTAGCCACGGTGGACGCATGACAGCCATTGACCTGCATTCAGGTGCCCGTTTGTGGCAAAAAGAAGTGGGTGGTGTTAGAAGTCCAGCCCTGGGTGGGGACTGGTTATTTGTGCAGACCAGCTATAACGATGTTTTGTGTATGAACCGCCATACAGGGGGAATTCGGTGGGCCTCTGCTTTGCCAAAATTTGTCAGTAGTGAGGACAAGACGCCCGTTCATTGGGCAGGTCCTATTTTGGTTGGAGATCAGCTGGTGTTTGCAGGTTCACATGCTCGTGTTGTGTTTTTGAATGTGGCAGATGGCAAAATTTCTCAGGAAATAAGTTTTGAGGGAGAGGCCTATATTTCACCTATCGTTGCCAATAAAACCCTGTATATTCTATCTGACGCTGCGTACCTATATGCCTTTCGATAATTCCATTCTAACTATTGCCATTGTGGGGCGGCCCAATGTGGGAAAGTCCACACTGTTTAACCGCATGGTGGGGCGTCGTATGGCGTTGGTTCATGACGAACCTGGCGTAACGCGCGATCGTCGAGAGGCTCAGGCCACCTTTATGGGCTTGCCCATACGTGTGATTGACACACCCGGTCTTGTGGATCCCCATACAGGCGAACAGTCTAAAACCCTTCATGCAGGTATGTATGGCCAAACATGTTCTGCCATTGACCAATCTGACGTGGTTTTATTTGTGATGGATGGCATAGAGGGGGCAACCGCCTATGATAGGGACATTGTGCACCTTTTGCGCAAAAGCTGTAAACCTGTGGTGGTTTTGGTCAACAAATGTGAGGGCAAACGGGGACTGCAGGGCATGAGTGATGCCAATACGTTTGGATTTCAGCATATTTTAACCATTTCCGCAGAACACGGAGAGGGCATGTCCAACCTGTTGGATGTGTTGATTTCCTTTGCACCTCACGAATATGAAGAAAATGAATGTGCTGCAGAAAAGGAAGAAGAGCAGGTTTTTGATGAGGGCCCAAAAAAACCCTTGCGTTTGGCTATTATGGGGCGCCCCAATGTTGGTAAATCCACACTGGTGAATGCCTTACTGGGGGAAGAACGGCAACTGACGGCTGATATGCCTGGGGTGACCCGTGATGCCATTACCTTACCTTTTGACTACGAGGGTCGATCTATTCAGTTGGTGGACACAGCAGGCATTCGACGTAAAAGCCAAGTTCAAAATTTTGTTGAGCGGTTGGCTGTCATAGACGCAGAAAATACCCTGCGGTTTGCGGAGGTGGTTGTTTTGGTTATTGATGCCAGTATTCAGGTGGAAAATCTTATTGAAAAGCAAGATTTGACCTTGGCGTCCCAAATCATTGAAGAAGGTCGATGCTTAGTTTTGGCCCTGAATAAGTGGGACAAGGTAACAGATAAGGCAAAAGTTTTAAGCCATATAGAACACCAAATTGAACACCATTTAGCCCAGGCTAAGGGAATGGCATGCGTTCCCATTTCTGCGCTGATGGGCCGTAATACGGAGCTTTTGATGCAGGCCGTTTTCAATGGTGAAAAGGCTTGGAACACACGCCTTCCCACAGCAAGTATGAATAATTGGCTTCGTTTTGCGGTGGAGGCTCATCCCACACCAACCGTTTCGGGCCATCGTATTCGTTTGAAGTATATGACCCAGGTGAAAAGTCGCCCTCCAAGCTTTGTGATTTTTTGCACAAAAGGGGATGATGTGCCCGATTCTTACAAACGGTATTTGATTAATACCCTAAAGAAAGATTTTGACCTGTTTGCAACCCCTATTCGCCTAACGTTCCGAACACAGAAAAACCCCTACAAAAAGTGATTTTTTTGCAACGTATTTCTTAAATTTACTCTTATTACATCTGGAATAAGTTGGGTGTGGCGTACAAAAACCCTTATAGTCACCTTATAACATTTCTAAAAGAGAGTTTTTTATGAACAAGAATTTTGCAAAATTATTAGCTTCTGCCGCTGTGGTTGTGGCAGGTGCAACAGCTGCAAACGCTGAAGCGTTTAAAGGTTTTTATGCAGGCGGCCTATTGGGCGCTACGCAGAACAACGTGGAATTTAAAATGCCTAAGAACGATAATGGTACATATTCCGTTGAATACAAAAATAACTACAGCAAACGTGGTTTGTTGTTTGGTTTAATGGCTGGTTGGGGTCAAACTTTTTCCAGCAACATGTACCTTGGTGGCGAAGTAAGCCTTAGCTACGGTACAGCCAACCAGAAAAAAACGCATTCTGTAGAAGTTGTTGAGCAAACAACAAATAATAAAGTTGCTGCTGGCATAAGATCAGCCTATAAAAGAGGTCCTGTTTTTGGTTTGGCCATGCGTACTGGTTATGTTTTTTCACCAAACACATTGGCTTATGCAAAGTTTGGTCTAGAAATCAGCCGTGAAAGTTTCTCTTGGACCGATAAGTTTGTGGAGACTGCTTCTGGTAAGGTTCAACTTGGTAAGGGATTCAATTCTGCTGATGACGCTTCTTTCACCGAAACAGTGAAGAAAACAGCGGTTCGCCCTGTTCTTGGTTTTGGTCTTGAATATGCTATGACAAAGACTATTTCTGTTCGTGGTGAATACGCATATACCTTCAAAGGCCCTGCTATTAAGTCTGTTGACAATGGTGTTGTGGAATCTCAAGCACGCTCCACATCTCATAGTCTTTTGGCTGGTGTTGCTTACCACTTCTAGATTTTTTCTACGAATTGTTAAAGGGCCCCCATGTGGGGCCCTTTTTTTTGTTGACGTAGAAAATCAAAAAGCTATTATATGCTAATCAAGTGCCCTTGTGGCGGAATTGGTAGACGCGGCAGACTCAAAATCTGTTATCTTTGCGGATGTGGGAGTTCGAGTCTCCCCGAGGGCACCACTTGACTTTATAAGCCAAACTCAAAAAAACTGTTCTATAAACCCTGTGTGGGTGGTGGCATTGTCAGTTTGCTTTTCAATTCATACAAAACGTCCAAGGCATCTTTCGGTGATAGGGTGTCCACATCTAGATCACGCATGTATGCCTCTAGTGGGCTTAAGGTTGGGGCCTGTTTGCGTGCCATGGGTAGTTGAAGTTGTGGCGTATTGGTCAGGGATTTTTTTTCAAACATTTCCAAAATATCATAAGCCCGTTCTATAACCACTCGTGGCAGGCCTGCCAGTTCGGCTACGTGAATACCGTAAGATTTATCAGCCTGGCCATCGGTTACCTGATGTAGAAAAATAACTTTGCCTTCCCATTCTTGGATGCGCATGGTAAGGCACTGAAGTTTTTTGAAATCCTTCGTCAGTTGGGTCAGTTCGTGGTAATGGGTGGCAAATAAGGTACGGCATTTTACATGAGTATACAGGTATTCTGTTACAGAAAAAGCCAGGGCCAACCCGTCATAGGTGGCTGTGCCGCGGCCAATTTCATCTAAAATTACGAAGGATTTTTCTGTTGCTTGGTGCAAAATGGCGGCCGTTTCTACCATTTCTACCATAAAGGTTGAACGACCTGATGCTAAATCATCAGACGCCCCCACACGGCTGAAAATTTTATCTACCAAGCCAATGTGGGCCTTGTTGGCAGGTACAAAACTGCCCATTTGGGCCATTATAATAATAAGCGCATTCTGGCGCAAATAAGTGCTTTTCCCTGCCATGTTGGGGCCTGTTAGTAGGGAAATCCGAACGTTTTCTCCCATAAGGCAATTGTTTGACACAAAAGCATGGGGCGCTAAAAATGTTTCCACAACAGGGTGACGCCCCTGTTCAATCATAATGTGGGTGGATGTATGAAGAACAGGGCGGCAATACTTTCGTTCTTCAGCCAAATGGCTTAGGGCAGACAATACGTCTAACTGGGCTAAGGCATGGCATAGGGTGTTAAGGGTTTCCCGCTCTTCCTGAATAGCCTGAAGGAGGTCTTGGAAAATGGCCAGTTCTTGGGCAAAAGCTTCTGCTGCTGCGTGTTCAATGGCGTTGGCAAGTTCATTGAGCTCAGGCGTTGTATAGCGTAGGCTTGAGGCTAATGTTTGACGATGAATAAAATGAGTGGGAATTTTTTGGGCATAACTGGGGGTAACATCAATATGGTACCCAATAACTCCGTTATGTCGAATTTTAAGGGTTGGAATGCCCGTTTCATCCACATATTTTTCTTGAAGATTTTGGATAAGTTGTTGACTGTTGTCACGCAATAAACGTGCTGCGTCTAAACCTTCGTGAAAACCTTGCCGTATGAAATTCCCATCGCGGGCAAGATGGGGCAGTTCATCTTGAAGGGCGCGTGTCAATAGATCCCTAAGGGTATTGAGCCCTTGAAGGGGGGTGACCCAGTTTTGAAAGGGAACATGATGATGCTGGAAAAGGGTTTCAAGTTCTGCCGTTTGTATAAGCCCTTTGCGTAAGGCCCCCATATCTCGTGGACCGCCCCGCCCCACAAATAAGCGTGATAAGGAACGTTCTAAATCTGGACATTGGCATAAAAGGGTACGCATTTCTTTGCACACCAGGGGGGTTTCTATGCCGTAAGCTACCTGGTTTAGGCGTTCATTAATTTGGTCGGGGTCTAACAGGGGGGCGGCCAACCATTGGGCCAATAAACGTGCCCCTGCGGACGTAACGGTTGTATCAATACTGGCAAGCAAGCTGCCCTCGTAACCACCGTTTTGGGTTTGCAATAGTTCTAAACTGCGCCGCGTGGCTGCATCAATTTTTAAAAAGCCCTGATCTTCTAAAACAAGGGGGCGCTGTAAATGTTGTACGGTTTGCTTTTGGGTTAGATACACATAGTCAAGGGCAGCGCCTGCTGCTTGAATCAGAACATCCGTCAGGGGGCCCAACACATCTAAGGCTGTCAGGTTAAAAAATTCACACAAACGTCTGTGGGCGTTATTGGTGTCAAAACGTGCTTGGGGCATGGGGGTTAATTTACGTTTCCACACTTGCCATAAATCCTGCAGGCTTGTAAGTCCATGCAAGGTGTCGGGCAGTAAAATTTCAGCGGGGTCTAGGCGGGCTAGGGTTGTGTTTAGGTGGGGTAAGGACGTTTGTTCCAAAATAAAACGTCCTGTAGAAAATTCCACTACGGCAACACCAATTTGGTTTTTTAAAACAGGCGATAGGGCCACCAAATAGTTTGACTTTTTGGGGGGCAACAAGGTTTCTTCGGTTAAGGTTCCCTGGGTTACTACGCGCACCACATCCCGTTGTAGGGGGCCTTTGGCTCCCCGTTTTTTTGCCTCTTCAGGGCTTTCCATTTGTTCGCAAATGGCTACTTTATAACCGTGTTGGATAAGCTTTGCTAAATAATGTTCATAGGCATGAAAGGGCACACCACACATGGGGATGTCTTCTCCCTCATTCTTTCCCCGCTTTGTGAGGGCAATACCCAAAACACCAGCAGCCACCACCGCGTCATCATAAAACAGTTCGTAAAAATCCCCCATACGGTAGAATAATAAGCACTGGTCATATTGGTATTTAATGGCCCAATACTGCTGCATCATGGGGGTGGAAGGTGCAGCAGTACGGGCACAAGAAGATGAAAAAACGTCCAAAAACTAACATGCCTTTATCGTATATTATAATCAACATATACACTTTTTGGTTATATGGAAACAACTCACAAAATGATGCTACAGCAATTCCTGGGGATTATAACTTTTAGATGTGGTAGTGTTGTTTTTAGCAAAGAGGAAGAGATAACATGGAGTTGCCTTCATATGTATACGTAATATCAAAAAAAATCTGCGAAAAATATTTTTTTAAACTTTAGCCGTGGTTGAGAGGGGCCTAAAAAGGCAGTTTCATGCCCCCTGGCAGGGATAATCCGCCACTTATTTTGGACATTTCTTCATTCACATGGGTTTCTATTTTTGTTTTTGCGTCATTGAATGCTGCTACCAAAAGGTCTTCTAAAATATCTACTTCATCAGGGTTCAGAAGGCTTTTGTCAATGGCAACATTTTTCATTTCACTTTTACCGTTCAGCGTCACTTTTACCATACCTGCAGCAGCCATGCCTACGGCTTCCACCTGGTCTAGTTTGCTTTGAAATTCTGCCATTTGGGCTTGCAATTGCTGGGCTTGTTTCATCATTTGGTTAATATTTTTCATAAATGACCTTTCTTTAGTGAATTGTTTTTGGAAATACGTGCGTTATGGCCCCTGGAAAAGCAGCACGTATGGCTTGAAGTGTTGGGTGATCTAATAGGGCTTTTTCATCTTCTTCTTTTTGTGCTTGGCGTACTTGTGCCAGGGTGGGCGCCCCCTCATCTTCTGAAAGAACAATAGTCCATTGTTGCTGTGTTATACCATACAGGGCCTCTTTTAGCTGTGAAGGTAAAGTTTTTTGGGCTTGTTTGGATAATCGCATTATGATTTTCAAAGGGCTGTAAGACACAAGATGGACATCATGAACAAGCTGGCTTGCCAGTAAGGGTTCACGGTTCTGCTCCAACATAGTTAACATGTTTTGAAAAGTTGTGGGGAGAGGGGCGGCGGCCAAGGGACCAGAAGGCCTGGTTTTAGTTGGCCCAGAAACGGTAGACTGTGTGTTTAACAACAAGTCCTCAAGGGGGGGCATATGGGCCATATGGCATAAACGAATGAGAACCATTTGAAGGGTCTGATGGGGTAGGGGGGATGTGTTGACTTCTTCGTATCCTTTTAACAAAGCCTGCCACGCTGTCATTAAGTGTGACGGGGCAAGATTTTGAATAATTTCCATGCCCTGTGTGCGGTCAGCTTCGGGGTAGGTGGTGTCTTGTTGTAATAGGGGGGCTGTTTTTAAGCAGGTTAGCCAATAAACACCATCTAAAATATCATGCAAAATTAGGGTTGGGTCACCCCCATCTTGCAAAAGCGCCTGTGTTGACTCTAAAACCTCTTGAACTTTTCCTTGAAATAGAAGGTGTAATAAGGAAAATAGACGGCCCCGATCTACCAACCCCAACATATTTTGCACAATGGGTGTGGTAATCTGTGGAGACGAAGCTAAAGCCATGGCCTGGTCTAACAAAGATAAGGCATCACGCATGGAGCCATCTGCTGCACGGGCAAGCATGGCCAGGCCGTCCTGTTCTATGGAAAAGTTTTCTTTTCCACAAACTGCACTTAAGTGGTCCATAATATCTTTCGGTTCAATGCGTTTAAGGTCAAACCGCATGCAGCGCGATAAAATGGTTTCGGGAATTTTACGAATTTCCGTGGTGGCAAAAATAAATTTAACGTGGGCGGGCGGTTCTTCTAGCGTTTTTAAAAGGGCGTTAAAGGCACTTTTGGACAGCATGTGTACTTCGTCCATAATAAAGATTTTAAACCGGCCCGTAACCGCTTTATACCGTGCTGATTCGGTAATTTCACGAATATCGTCCACACCTGTGCGGCTGGCTGCGTCCATTTCAAGCACATCTAGGTGGCGGTCTTCTGCAATGCCAATACACGAGGCACACACACCACACGGGGTGATGGTGATGGGGCCTTGCCCATCTGGGCCTAAACAGTTCAAAGAACGGGCCAAAATGCGGGCTGTGGTTGTTTTGCCCACCCCGCGAATGCCATGCAATAAAAAGGCGTGGGGCATACGGTTGGCTTCAATAGCCTGCTGAAGGGTTTGCACCAGAAGGCTTTGTCCCACCAGGTCCTGCAGAGATGTGGGGCGATATTTTCTGGCTAAAACGCGGTAAGGTGTGTTTGTCATGTAACTCATCACATATTTTTTTTGTAAGTGGAAGATCAAAAAATGACCCAGCAGGGAACCGTTGTGGCTGCTTTCTTCCGAACCTGACCCGATTGGCGATTGTGCTGCCCACCATTGACCTTCCAAGCAGACTATAGCAAACGCCCCAGGGCGCGGACAAGAAAATCTTATTAAATTAGAAAATCTAATAGACAGATGTTTTTTTTCCATTTATAAATTTCTTATTGCCCAGATAGCTCAGTTGGTAGAGCAAGGGACTGAAAATCCCTGTGTCGTTGGTTCGATTCCGACTCTGGGCACCATCACACAAAAAAAATCTGTCAAATTTTTTTCTCCGTTAACTTTTTGTTAATATTTAAAGGGTAGGGTAGAGAGGTAAAACTCATTTTCTATTCAGGAGAATTACCAAATGAAAATACAGAAATTCTTTACCCCCGCCCTTTTGTCAGCCCTATTATTGTCAGGTGCTGCTTATGCAGAAATAAAGGGGCCAGTGGCAAAATCCCCAAAAACCCATTCAGATCGTGTTTTGCACAAATCAGAAAAGGTTGATGAAGCCCATGCAGCTGTAGATGCTGCCCATGCTAAAGTTGCAGAAATTGAGGGCAAAAAAGCTGCCCTGGATGAAGAAATTGCCGAACTTACTGCATTACTAGAAGAGGCACGCCACAAGGCATCAAGTACAAAAATTGATGTGGTAAAGAAAACTGCCGCATTTCAAGAAGCAGAGCTTAAAAGTGCTATAGATGGACTCAATGCTGCCTATCATGCTGAACTTGATGCTGCAAACAAAGCAAGAGTAGAAGCAGAAGTGGCAGCAGCTAAAGCTGAAAAACGCAAAAAAGCGGCTGAAAGTGTTTTGGTGGAAACTTTATCCCTCACCCATGCTTTGCAAGATGCTAATACATCTGTTGCCGACAAGGAACAGGCTATTGCTCAGCTGAAAGCAGAAATGGATAAGATAAAGGAACAACTTTCTAGCGTTGAGTCTGAGTTAGCAAAGGCTAATGAGGTGAATTCTAAGTTAACAGCTGAAAAAGCAATTTCAGACGGAAAGCTAAAAGAAGCACTGGCCACAGTTGGGAATCTAAGTAGCGCCGTTCATTTTAACTTAAACGAATTAGAGTCAAAGTTAAAAGGGCTAGATACGGCCGTAGCTGCAAAAAATAAAATGATCGGAAAACTTAGAAAATTACACTCTACAGGTAGTATGTCCTCTCATTAAGGAAAGGGACGCTTTTATAAAAAAAACCTCCATGGAAAGCCAGGCGTGGGAATCCATGGAGGGGCTTATTATCAAAAACCTATCAAAGCCTTAGGCTTAGTGGGCTAACATGCCCAAAAGCAGTAGGGCCACAATATTGATGATTTTAATCATGGGGTTTACAGCAGGTCCTGCTGTGTCTTTGTAGGGGTCTCCCACGGTGTCTCCTGTAACGGATGCCTTATGAGCTTCTGACCCTTTACCACCAAAATGACCATCTTCAATATACTTTTTGGCGTTGTCCCAAGCACCACCGCCAGACGTCATGGAAATGGCTACGAACAAACCAGTTACAATGGTCCCCATTAACATGGCGCCCAAAGCTGCAAAGGCAGATGCTTGGCCTGCAATAAAGTTTACCACAAAATACATGGCAATAGGTGCTAACACGGGCAAAAGGGATGGAATAATCATTTCCCCAATAGCCGCACGGGTCAACATGTCCACAGCTGCACCGTAATCAGGTTTGGCTTCGCCTGTCATAATTCCCTTAATTTCACGGAACTGACGACGCACCTCTACCACAACTGCAGCCCCTGCACGACCCACAGCTTTCATGCCCATGGCTGCAAATAGGTAGGGCAATAAGCCACCAATGAACAAACCAATTAACACATAAGGGTCTTGTAGGTTGAAATTCACCTGCAGGTTTGGGAAATAATGCTTTAAGTCCTCTGTGTAGGTTGCAAACAATACCAAAGCAGCAAGACCAGCCGAACCAATGGCATAACCCTTCGTAACTGCTTTTGTCGTATTGCCTACAGCATCTAGTGCATCCGTAATAACACGTACTTCCTTTGGTAGGTTTGCCATTTCAGCAATACCACCAGCATTATCTGTAACAGGTCCGTAGGCGTCCAATGCCACCACAATTCCTGCCAAAGCCAACATGGTTGTTGCTGCTACGGAAATACCCAACAAGCCTGCGTTTGTGTAGGCCACAATAATGCCTGCACAAATAACCAAAACGGGCAATGCTGTTGCTTCCATAGACACGGCCAAGCCTTGAATAATGTTCGTGGCGTGACCTGTTGTGGAAGCCTCTGCCACGCTTTTTACAGGGCGATAGCTGGTGGATGTGTAATATTCCGTAATCCAAACCAATAAGCCTGTTACTATAAGGCCTGTTAAACTGCATAATTGCAGGTTAAAGGTTGTGAAAGACAGGTTGCCGAGGGTGAAAGGTCCACGTACGTCCTGAAAAATATAGTCCGTTGCTGCATAAATCAGCACAGCTGAAATTAAAGAGGACGCAATCAAACCCTTGTACAAGGCTTTCATGATATTTTTGGAAGCATCTAATTTCACAAAGAATGTGCCTAGAATGGACCCAATAATGCACACAGCACCAATAACAAGTGGGTAAATCATGAAAAGTTTTTGCAAAGGTCCTGTGAAATAAATGGCCGCTAAAACCATAGATGCCACAATAGTCACTGCATAGGTTTCAAACAAGTCTGCTGCCATGCCAGCGCAGTCGCCCACGTTGTCGCCCACGTTATCAGCAATAACAGCGGGGTTGCGCGGGTCGTCTTCTGGAATACCTGCTTCAATCTTACCTACAAGGTCTGCCCCTACGTCAGCACCTTTTGTGAAGATACCACCGCCAAGGCGGGCAAAAATGGAAATAAGGGAGGCACCAAAACTAAGGGCTACCAGGGCTTCTAGCAACAGACGCTGGTCAATATTGCACGACATTAAATAGCTGTAGTACAAGCTGACCCCTAAAAGACCAAGGCCCACAACCAGCATGCCAGTAATGGCACCTGACTTAAAGGCAATAGACAGGGCCTGGGAAAGGCCTGTTCTGGCAGCTTCTGCTGTGCGCACATTAGCGCGAACAGAAACATACATACCGAAATAGCCCGCAAAGCCTGACAGCACAGCACCGATAACAAACCCCAGTGAAACCTGCCATGACATAAGCCAGGTTAATAGGGCCGCAATCACAGCGCCAACCAGGGCTATGGTAGAATATTGGCGGTTCAGGTAAGCTTTCGCACCCTCTTGAATTGCCAAAGCAATTTGTTGCATTTGTGGCGTGCCTGCAGGAGATGCAAACACCTTACTGCTGGCAAAGGCAGCATATAAAATGGCCAAAAGACCACAGCCGTTTATCATTAAGAATAAAAAGTCCATATTCCTCTTCTCTCATTCATGAATCGTTAAAAAAATATATGTACTTTTATAAATGTATTTTTTAAAGAAATATAGTCTTTCATGCAGGTATGAAAGCGTAACTTCATTAAATTTTGCTAAAAAAATTATTCTTGGGTGATTTTTTTTGCTATTTTGTCCAAATCTTCTGGGGAAGCCAGCTGCCCATCATAGGTGGCTAAATACCCTGGATAGGTATGAAAAAAGGGTCGTTCTTCCTGGGGGGTGGGTGCCCAATCTGTTTTTTGTGTACCATGCAGGGGAAATAGTTTTGCATGCACATGGTTCACCCCCATACCCTCAAAAACTAAGGCTGTGCGCGCCACATTTAATTTCCTATCTAACAGTTTTCCAACAGTTCGCGCAGCCAACACAAGGCCGTTCAAAACATCCTCTGGCACATCAAAAACATAACTTTCATAATGGACCTTTGGTATAACCACCGTAACCCCAGTTGTGTTGGGGAAGATAGATAAAAAAGCCAAATAATCCTCAGATTCCCAAACCTTAAAACAGGGCATGGTCCCTTGAACAATTTGACAGAAAATACACGTGTTCATGAAGGCACCTTTGTTTAAATGGTTTTTGTGGACAAATTTTACTCCAGATTATAGGGGGTTGACAATTGCTGTGGTATTCCATAAATTAGCACTCAGAAAGAAAGAGTGCTGATAACTTTCTGTCAGCCACTTTTTCAAACAAGAAATCTAACCTATCTTTTGAGGAGTTTCTCATGAATTTCAGACCATTACATGACCGCGTTTTAGTAAAGCGCATTGAGACGGAAGAAAAAACCGTTGGTGGTATTATTGTGCCCGACACAGCCAAAGAAAAACCCATGGAAGGCGAAGTTATTTCCGTAGGAAGTGGTGTTCGCAGCGAAAATGGGGCCCTTGTTCCTTTGGATGTGAAGGCGGGTGACCGCGTATTGTTTGGCAAATGGTCAGGCACAGAAATTAAGCTAAATGGCGCAGATTACCTGGTAATGAAGGAATCTGACATTATGGGCATTATTGCTTAATTAAATAAATTTTAAAGTAAGGAGAAGAATAAAATGGCTGCAAAAGAAGTACGTTTTTCAACAGATGCGCGGGAAAAAATGCTGCGCGGTGTGGATATTTTAGCTGACGCTGTAAAGGTAACATTGGGGCCAAAAGGTCGTAATGTGGTTATTGAAAAATCGTTTGGGGCACCCCGTATTACAAAAGACGGTGTGTCTGTTGCAAAAGAAATTGAGCTGTCTGATCGGTTTGAAAATATGGGCGCCCAAATGTTGCGGGAAGTTGCCACCAAAACATCTGATTTGGCGGGTGATGGAACCACAACAGCCACAGTGTTAGCCCAAGCCATTGTACGTGAAGGCGTTAAGGCTGTAGCTGCGGGCATGAACCCCATGGACCTAAAACGTGGTATTGATATGGCTGTAGAAGTTGTGGTTGCAGACCTCAAAAGACACTCTAGAACCGTATCTACCAATGCAGAAATTGCGCAAGTTGGAACCATTTCGGCCAATGGCGAAAAAGAAATTGGTGAAATGTTGGCAAAAGCCGTTGAAAAGGTTGGAAAAGAAGGGGTTATTACCATTGAAGAAGCCAAATCCTTAAACACGGAATTAGACGTTGTGGAGGGTATGCAATTTGACCGTGGTTATATTTCTCCTTATTTCGTAACTAATTCTGAAAAAATGATTTGCGAAGTGGAAAACCCATTTATTCTTATCCACGAAAAGAAACTGTCAACCCTGCAGCCCTTGTTGCCTATTTTAGAGGCTGTGGTTCAGTCAGGTCGTCCCTTGTTGATTATTGCAGAAGATGTGGAAGGTGAAGCCCTTGCCACATTAGTTGTCAACAAATTGCGGGGTGGACTGCGCGTTGCTGCTGTAAAAGCTCCGGGTTTTGGAGACCGTCGCAAAGCCATGCTTGAAGACCTGGCCATTATGACAGGTGGGCAAGTTATTTCTGAAGATGTGGGCATTAAACTTGAAAACGTTACCATGAACATGATGGGAACAGCTAAAAAAGTTGTGATCACAAAAGACGATACAACGGTTGTGGACGGTGCTGGCCATAAGGAAGACATACAAGGGCGTTGTAGGCAGATTCGTGCTCAAGTAGGAGAAACCAAGTCTGATTACGATCGTGAAAAACTTCAAGAACGTTTGGCTAAACTGAGTGGTGGCGTAGCTGTTATTCGCGTGGGCGGTGTTACAGAAATTGAAGTGAAAGAACGTAAGGACCGTGTGGAAGATGCCATGCATGCCACCCGTGCTGCCATTGAAGAAGGTATTGTGCCTGGTGGTGGTGTGGCGTTGGTGCGCAGCTTAAAGGCTATCGAATCTCTCAAGCCAACCAACGGCGACCAAGAAGTTGGTATTCGTATTGTGCGTCATGCCCTAACGGCACCGTGCCGCCAAATTGCCAGCAATGCAGGCGCTGATGGCTCTATTGTTGTGGGTAAAATTATGGATAGCCAAGACTACACCTTTGGTTTTGACGCCCAACAAGGTGTTTATGGTGACATGGTAAAAGCGGGTATTATTGACCCAACTAAAGTTGTGCGTACTGCATTGCAAGACGCGGCATCTATTGCAAGCTTGTTGATTACAACAGAAGCCATGATTGCTGAAAAACCTGAACCCAAAGCTCCTGCTATGCCAAACCCAGGTATGGGCGGCATGGGTGGTATGGATTACTAAATCCAGCCATTTATTAGGTTTGTACACGCACCCCCCCGCACAAAATGTGGGGGGATTTTTTTATTGACATAATTAGATCTGGTTCTTATATTCCTCTTTGTTATTAATCTTTATTACTCCGTCAGGTAATTAAAATGAAACTAAAATACTTTTTATGCACATGTGCGTGCATCGTGTCTTTTTGTGCACAAATTTCTGCCTCTGCTATCGAAAAACATCTTGACCGTGAAGGAAGGTTCAAACACAATCCTTCATCTTTTAGAAAGCCTGAAGCACAGTCTTCCATAAGCTGGCTAGAGGAATTAAATTCCATTGTTCCTAACTGTGTATCAGGTTCTGAAAAATATATTGCTCCAGAAATAGGGGGCACACTTTCAGGAAAATATGGCTTTGCAAATCGTGTTGCAACGGATACTGAGGCACGTGTTATGATGGAATCCATTGTTCTGGCTCGCAGAAGCTATAGCGAAATAAACCAATATGTTTACGCTCAAAATTTTCCAGAAAATTTAGCTGCCAACCCTTTAATCAAAACCCATTTTTCTGTACTGTTAGGAATTGACCGAGCCACAGCTATCTACATGCGACAGCTAAAGGGAGATAGCTCTCACTTCGATTATATTAACTCTTTTCCCCAATATGGAAAAAAGAGAGAAACTGCCCTAGAGTTACTCAATTGTCTTGATGCGCACTCCCTAAGAGTCATCGATTCTATCGTGAGGGATATTTGGGGGAAACTACCAAAAGTTTTTAAGTTTGAGCTAGATTTAGTTAGGACTCCAGTAGCTCCTCCTAGTATTTCTCCAGGATACGGACATACAGCAGCTCCATCTAGGGCTTCTGTGTCACCACACTCTAGTTCCTCTCTAAGTGCGGAACATCTAAGTGCGGAACAAAAATCGATTCTTGATGCTTTTTCTGGCCTTCGTGTTTCAGACAATGACATGCGTGAAATATCAAGGGCCTTTGGTATTCCTTACCAGGGTAATCCAGAACCCCTTAAACCTGGGGAAAGATTCCTTTCTGAAGCAGAGTTTCAAAGGTCTTTGGCGTCCTTAGATCCCAAAGTTGCTGCCAATCTGAGATCAATATACAATGAAGCTAAATCGATGGTTGAAAATTTACTTATGAGAGGTTTTCCTTTAAGACCAAGTGCTTTACCAACACCATTGACTTCCCAAACCGTTCGTCCCATACGTGTTACGTTAGGCAATGGAGTTGTTATTACGCGAAAAGATGGAAGATATACATATTCTGGAGGTTTTTTTAACACGGAATCTAGATCCCTGAATTTTAATGGTTTTATTTTAAAGCCAGAATTTACGGAGGAAGAGTTCATGGAAGCTGTTCGGGGGCATGGTAATATCATAGAAACTACATATCTTTAAGAAAAAAGTGGTTTATAGCGCAGAACTTTTAACTTGTTGTACATGAACGACGAGTGAGACATAACCAATCTATAAAGGATCCGCTATAAGGCACCCCCCGCACAAAATGTGGGGGGATTTTTTTATATTATTTTTGCCATATAGCGAGACGACTCTTTTTTGAATATAGAGTATTCAAAATATGTCAGCTATGTAGGGGTCTTGAAAAAGTTCCAAAGGCTGCTTCTTTCATGGCCTCACTTAAGGTTGGGTGGGCATGACAGGTGCGGGCAATGTCTTCTGATGATGCGCCAAATTCCATGGCCATGGCGGCTTCGGCAATTAGGGTTCCTGCATCTTCTCCAACCACATGAACGCCTAAAATTTGGTCTGTTTTTTCGTGGCTGATAATTTTTACAAATCCCGCTGTGTCGCCAATAGTTTTGGCCCGACTGTTAATGCTGAATGGAAATTTACCAACTTTGTAGGGTGTCTGGCTGGCTTTTACCTCTTCCTCTGTTTTCCCCACACTTGCGGCTTCTGGGTGTGTATACATAACGGCTGGAATGACGCGGTAATTGACGCCCCCAGCTTGTCCTGCCAAAATTTCTGCTAAGGCAACCCCTTCTTCCATGGCCTTGTGGGCCAGCATGGGGCCTGAAATACTGTCGCCAATGGCATAAATGCCAGGGCAAGTGGTTTCATAACGGTGGTTTACACAAACCTGCCCCTGTTCGTTTAGGGAAACGCCTACATTCGCCAAGCCCAGACTGTCCACGGCAGGTTTGCGGCCTGTGGCTACCAAAAGGGTGTCGCACTGCAGTATGTCTGGTAGGTCGTCTTTTGTTGGGGTTCCATCAGCTGGCATTAAGGTTAGGGTTACATGTTTATCGTTTTGGTGAATTTTTGTAACTTTCTTTTGAAAACGAAAATTCATGCCTTGAGACTCGAGGGTTTTTTGAATGGATTCGCTTACATCGGCATCCATACTAGCCAGGGCTTTAGGTGCGTATTCAACCACGGTTACTGTGGCCCCCAATCGCATCCAGACAGACCCCAATTCAAGGCCAATATACCCAGCCCCCATAACAACCAGGTGCTTAGGCGTGCGGTCCAAGCTTAAGGCACCTGTGGAGCTTAAAATGCGTTTTTCATCCACAACCAGTCCATCTATGGATGGTATGTGGGGAACAGAACCTGTGGCTACAACAATATGGTCCGCCTTAAGTTCTTGAGTTTTGCCTTCGTTAACAACCTCTATGTGGCCTGGTCCTATTATGGTTGCATGGCCAAAAGCCAGCTGAATATTGTTTTTGCGAAACAGGTGGCCAATACCGCGGGTAAGTTCATCTAAAATGGCGTCTTTGCGGGCCATCATTTTTTTGATGTCTAGGCGCAAGTTGTCAGCGTAAATACCATGTTTTTCAAAATGATTCTTAGCATCCCAGTACAGATGAGTGGAGTGGAGGAGGGCCTTAGACGGAATACACCCAACGTTTAGGCATGTACCCCCCAAGTGGGGATTTTTATCAACCACAATAACTTTCATGCCCAGTTGGGCGGCACGAATGGCACATACGTATCCTGCGGGGCCCGCTCCAATAATAATAACCTGGGCCTGTTTGTCTGACATACCTTTTCCTTTTGAAAAAACAACGTATCTAATTGTATACACATCGTCCTTAAAAAAACTAGTTTATGAATGGGGGGGCAGTGATAGTTCTACTGACTGCGTGCTTCGTTGTAGTGCTTGCGGCATAGGGATATGTAGCGTTCGTTTCCGCCAATTTCAATTTGTGCGCCTTGGTGGATAAACCTGCCCCCTGCATCAATGCGGGCATTCATGGTGGCCTTACTGCCACAAAAACAAATAGTTTTGATTTCAATAAGTTCTTCTGCCCAGGCCAAAAGGTACTGACTGCCTTCAAAAAGTTCACCTTGAAAATCTGTGCGCAAACCGTAGGTTAAAACGGGGAATTTAAAAAAGTCTACAATCTGGGTAAGTTGAAACACCTGTTTTTTAGATAAAAATTGGGCTTCGTCAATTAAAATGCATTTCAGGTTGGGTAAGTCTGCTTTTTTTCTTGCCACATCTTGAAAAAAATCAAACTCCCCCCCAAAGGACGTAGCTTCTGCTTTAAGGCCAATACGGGATGTAATGGACCCAACCTCAAAACGGTGATCAAGGGCGGGTGTGTACAAAACCGTGGCCATACCCCGCTCGTGATAGTTATAGTTGGACTGCAGCAAGGTTGTGGTCTTGCCTGCATTCATAGCGGAATAATAAAAATAAAGCTTTGCCATAACTTAATGAGGCCACTTTCTTGCACAACTTTTTCCTGCACTATTAATATGCGCTGAAGCTAGTTGACAGTTGTTGATGTGTTCCCTTCTTGACCCAATTCTCGTTCCTGATACAAATCCCAAAAATCAACGGGAGACAGGTACAAAGGTGGGTATCCACCGTCTCGTGTTACCTGGGCCACGATGTTGCGAACAAAAGGAAACATCATGGTTGGGCAATGCACCATCAGGAGTGGGCCAATCATTTCCTTTTCCACACTTCCAATAGTAACGATGGAGCCATAACTAAGCTCCACTAAAAACATAGTTTCCCCGTCTTTTTTTGCGGTTACTTGAACATCCAGCAAAACCTCAAAAACCTCCTCATTGAGAGAGTGGGCAGTTACCTCTATGCCAATTGAAACCTCTGGGTCAAACTGGCTGTGGTCACCAAAGCTTTCAAGCGGGTTTGGGTTTTCAAAAGACAAATCTTTAATATATTGTCCTTGAATTGTGTAGGGAGAATCTTGTTCTTCGCTCATGTTCGTAAAAATCCTTTCATTAAAGTCAAAAAACTGTAACGCTTTTTGGCAAAAACGTCCACAGACATATTGAGCGCGGCCATATTTTTTTTTCTTGTTTTAATAAATTATTAACCTTTTTCGCCTACATTCATTCTTAACAGGGGATTTTATGCCCTTCAGAAATTTTAAGTAGTTAGCAAACTTTAAAGGGAGATAGACATGCAAAAGAAAAAAGTTGCCTTGGCTTTGCAAGGTGGAGGCGCTCATGGGTCATTCGCCTGGGGTGTGGCTGATCGTTTATTGGAAGATGGGCGCTTTGACATTTTAGGTGTTTCTGGCACAAGTGCGGGCGCTATGAATGCGGCTGCTATTGTTCAAGGTCTTATCAAAGGAGGGCCAGAAGCTGCCCGATCTGTTCTTAAAGATTATTGGAAGTCTATGAATGAATTGGCTCAGAAACTATCTATAAAAATAGAAAATCCTTTTGAGAAAAAAAATGACTATAACCTAGACAAAAAACCAAGCTATATTTTAAATGAACAATTAAAACTTTATTTTTCGCCTTACGATTTAAACCCAACAAATTTGAATCCGTTTTCAGATTTTTTGAAAGGTTTTTTTGACTTTAGTGCGGTTCGAAATAGCACAGATCGCAAGCTTTTTTTGGGTACAACCCATGTAAAAACAGGAAAAATAAAAGTCTTTAGTAACAAAGATTTTTCATCAGATGTTCTTATGGCTTCTGCTTGCCTTCCGTTTTTGTTTCAAGCTGTTCAGATTGATGGAGAATATTATTGGGATGGTGGGTACATTGCGAATCCGGCCATTTATCCATTGATAAACAGTTGTGATTGCGATGATGTTATTGTGGTTCAACTCAGAAATACCTACTGTGATGAGTTGCCTAAAAAAATGGCTGATATTGAAAATCGTTTGAAGGAAATAACGTACAATGGTTGTTTGGTTCACGAAATGCGCGCCATTTACTTTATTACCAAGCTTATTGACGAAGGTAAAATAAAAGAAGGCGCTTTAAAGCGCGTTAATATGCACGTTATTAAGAACGAAGATTCCTTTAAGGGCTTAAACCTGAGCAGTGCCTTAAATACGGACTGGGATTTCCTAATGATGCTTTTCAACGAAGGTCGTAAAACGGCTGATCGGTGGATTGCGCAGCATTTTGACAAAGTGGGATCTAAAAAACACAGCATAGACGAAAGCATGTTTGACGATTTCGTGTAGTTTTTTCTTAAGCGGGACTACTCTAAAATGAAGCGCAAGGTCGTAACGTTTTATGAGTTGTTCCGCTATAATTTTACGCGCTAAACTAACACTTAAGAAGTCAAAGTGTAACCAAGGACTGCTGGCGTGTTTGTGCCCATTGTGCGTATTTTTACAGCCCTACTTTTTGTGGCCAGCAGTTTTGGGGCTGTTGTATTTTTTTCGTTTTTTTATTTTGCCCGTGGCTTGCCTAACTATGAATTTTTGAAAGAATTCTACCCAGCCGTTGTGACCCGTGTTTATTCAGCAGATGCTCAGATTTTGCGAGAATACGCCAAGGAAAAGCGTCTGTTTGTTCCTATAGAAAAAATCCCGCCCTTACTGATTCAGGCTTTTTTATCTGCTGAGGATAAAAATTTTTATTACCATCCAGGTGTTAACATTTTTAGTGTGGGGCGGGCCTTTCTTGCCAATACCTTTAAGGGAAAATGGGGTGGGCGGTCTTTGGGAGCCTCTACCATCACCCAACAAGTTTCTAAGAATTTTTTGGTTGGTAATGATAGGTCTTTTGGTCGCAAAATCAGAGAAGTTATTATGTCAGTGCGTCTTGAAACCTGTCTTAGCAAGGAACGTATTTTAGAACTTTACCTCAATCAAATTTATCTAGGGTCCAGCAGTTACGGTGTGGCTGCGGCTGCTCAAACCTATTTTGGAAAAAGCTTAGAGGAACTGACCATTTCTGAGTCCGCTTTTTTGGCATCCTTGCCAAAGGCCCCTGCCAATTACCACCCCGTTAAAGATTATACCCGTGCTAAAAACCGTCGTGATTGGGTAATCCAGCGCCTGTTAGAGGATACAGTTATTACTCAACAGCAGGCCCAGTGGGCTCAACGAGAACCCTTGCGGGTTATGAATCAAGTGCCCACAACTGTTGGGGCAGATTATTTTGCCGAAGAAGTGCGGCGCACCCTTATCCAAATGTATGGCGAAAATGTTGTTTACACAGGGGGGCTTGTGGTTAGCACAACCCTGGAACCCCTTATCCAAGAGGTGGCAGAAAATAGTTTGCGTAAAGGACTTGTTGACTATGATCGTCGTCATGGATGGCGGGGGCCTGTTGCCACTGTTATGGGGGATAGTTCGGCCCAATATGATGCTTTTAGGCGAATGCCTGCTCCTGCAGGTGCTGGGAATGCACAGTTAGCCCTTGTGACGCAAGTGAATGCACAAACGGCACACCTTACATTTAAAACTGGCGCAACAGAAACTTTGTCTCTTGAAGGGGTTAAATGGGCAAGAGCTTGGAAAAGTGATGAGGACGTGGGGCCAGAAATACACCATGTGAATGAAGTTCTAAAGGTTGGGGATGTGATTTTAGTGCAAAAATCCATGTCTGGAGCCTTGGAATTGTTTCAAATACCTAAGGTCAGTGGGGGGATTGTTATTATGAATAGTAACACAGGCCACATTCTTGCCCTAAGCGGCGGATACAGCTTTGACATAAGTCATTTTAACTGCGCAACACAGGCCATGCGCCAACCAGGGTCGGCGTTTAAGCCTTTCGTATATTTGGCTGCTTTAGAGCGGGGCTATACTCCAAACAGCATTATTGACGATTCCCCTTTTGAAATAAGTCTTGGTCATGGTTTGGGGGTGTATGCTCCTAAAAACTTTAATGGGCGTTTTAATGGGCCATCTCCCCTATACCAGGGGATTGAATATTCACGTAATTTGATGACTGTTCGTTTGGCTCATCAAATTGGCATGCTTCCTGTGCAGCAGATGGCAGAACGTTTTGGTATTGTTCATAAAATGCCACTGCAACTAGCCATGTGTTTGGGGGCAGGGGAAACAACCGTACTTAAACTTGCCACAGCCTACAGTTCTATTGTGAATGGTGGGTACAAGGTTAGCCCAACCGTGCTTCAAAACATAACGGACAGAGAGGGGAAGGTGTTAACGACGCCTTCAAATTTGCAAAAGGAAAGCCTTATTAGTAAGGAACTGGCAGCTACCATGGAAAGTATGTTAGAGGGGGTTATTTTGCGGGGGACAGGGCGTCGGCTCCAGCCTCTTTTAACCCAGTTCCCTATTAAAATTGGGGGGAAAACAGGAACCACAAATGACAGTAAGGATGCTTGGTTTATGGGATTCATTAAACCAAAAGACAAGGGGCAAGAATTGGTTGTTGGTATTTTTGTTGGTTTTTCAACACCTAAGACCTTAGGGACCAAGGAAACAGGGGCAAAAGCCGCCTTGCCCATTTTTGAATATTTTGTTCGTGATTTAATGGCAACTAATTTCTATGGGACCAAAAATTAAAGCATGTTAGCATCATATTAAAGATCATTGCAGACAAGGGAGACATCTTTGAATACGGAACCAACACTTGTTTTAGAATTTCGTGATAATCACTTACTTTCCCAACTTGTGGGGCCACAGGACCGTTATCTATTGCTAATAGAGCAGCGCTTGGGGGTAAGCTTATCCTTAAGGGGTAACAAAATTGCTGTTGTGGGGTCGCCTCTTGAGGCTGAGTATGCCCGTTCTGCCTTGCAGCAGTTGTATGGGTTGCTTGCTAAGGGACATATGGTAGAGGCAGCGGAGGTGGATTCTGCCATACGGTTGGCTATGCAACAAGAGCATGGGGCCGCGGGTGATGATAAGCCCCAAACCTCAGAAGTTTCTATACAAACCAAGCGTCGCATTGTGTTTCCAAGAACTCAGCGTCAGGCACACTATATTCAAGCTATGCAAACTAAGGATATGGTGTTTGGTATTGGCCCTGCAGGTACGGGCAAAACCTATTTAGCTGTAGCGGTTGGTGTTTCTTTGTTGTTGGATGGAAAAATTGAGCGCATTATTTTGTCCCGTCCTGCAGTGGAAGCGGGGGAAAAGCTTGGCTTTTTGCCAGGGGATATGCGGGAAAAAGTAGACCCCTACTTGCGTCCCCTATATGATGCCTTGCATGATATGGTTCCGCCCGATCAAGTCATGAAACGTCTGAGTAACGGCGAAATTGAAGTGGCCCCCTTGGCCTTTATGCGTGGACGTACGCTTACAAATGCCTTTGTTATTCTAGATGAGGCCCAAAACACAACGCCTGTTCAAATGAAAATGTTTCTAACCCGCCTGGGCAGCCATTCTCGTATGGTTATTACAGGGGACCTAACGCAGGTAGACTTACCAAGCGGTATTCCCTCTGGCCTCAGCGATGCGCAGAATGTACTAAAAAATGTGGATGATATTTCCTTTATTCACTTTGATGATACGGATGTGGTGCGTCATCCCCTTGTTAGCAAGATTGTTAAGGCCTACGACGGTAAAAAAGAAAAATAAGGGGTGTGTGGATAAACAGGTGGCAGTTATTTCTGGTATTAATACAAAGTTTAACCTCGGGACTATCTGTGCTACACTCAGGCTTAACTATTCTCCAACACTATGCATAGTGGAATTAGACTGATGGAAAGAATTAACCCCCGTGTGGACATGGCCTTTAAGAAGATTTTTGGCGTGGAAGAAAATAAGGATCTTCTCATTTCCCTCATTAATTCCATTGTGTCAAAAGAAGACCAGGTGTTGGACATAACCTTGATGAACCCTTACAACCCCCAAAATTTCAGAAATGATAAATTATCTATTTTGGATG
>JBIKLN010000040.1:0-9149 GCA_044359765.1 Patescibacteria group bacterium
AACCCCTATACCTTGAGCTGCAAGCTGACGACGAACGGATTCCATGACCCGCTCACGATATTCTGCCTTTTCCCTTTCTAAACGACTTTCCCAGGCAGACTGAGAATCTCGATGTTCACGGCGAACTTTGTCTAAGTCAGCTTGGACGCTGTCTAAGGACCGTTGAGCCCTCTCCGCTCTTTCCAATGCATCTCTTTTTTGTGATTCAATCTGACTTAGGGTCTCACGTTGAGAACGCTCCATAGAAACTTCCATCTCGCGCCACTGCTGTTCTAATCTAGCCTTCTCTGCCCTTGCTTCTTGTTCTTGACGCTCCACCTGGCGTCTTGCCTCCTTTTTAAGGATGGCGCCAGCCCTTACCTGCTCATCAAGCTTTGCTTTTAAAAGCTCTTGGTCCTTGCGAGCCTTAATTTCAACCTCTTCCATCCTTTTTTTCTGATTTTGCTCTTGGGTAATATCTTCCTGCTTCTTTCTCTCAAGCTCCACAGCAAGTTCCTCAGCCCGTTGTTTTTCACGCTCCACAGCGCAGCCGTTTTCTATCAAAACATTCAATTCTTCATACAATTTTTCCAAAAGGGGGCGAAAAATAACAGGTATGCTAGGAACCTCCATACCACGAATCAAAAAACCACTCTGCTGAATTCTGGTCAAAAAATTGATAAAACGGTAGCTACTTGCTATTTGATCTATAGCGTTTCTAAACTCTACAATCTGTGGCATACGAGCATAGCCAAAAAATTGTGCAATGAAGCTATCGGGGGTTTTTAGATCTTCATCTCTTAAACCCGTAAGTTTTTCTACAGCATCTTTCCAAAGATAAAGTTCTGCAATACTTTTCCTTCTATATTCACTTTGTATAACACTTGCAAGGGTAGACATATGTTCCCTTATATCTCCAAAATACTTTGATATTTCGAGAAGATGTACAATAGAGTGAGGTTCAAGATCGATGGCATGTCTTGGATTTTCAACAGGCCCATCTCGCAGTTTGGCAAGAATTCTGTCTCTATCTTCAAATAAACTATAGGTAGAGCCATGAGAACCCTTGAGGGGACAGGGAAAGGAAAAAACAGTTTCTGGATGCTCGACAAAAAAATGTAAAAGAGGGCTATCAATCCCATCAATTCCACGTAGTAATTCATGAGGGGAAAATTCTCCGCGCCCCTTAGTAACCACAAGAACAATACTTCTGTACAACTCCTCAGGATCGGGAAGAAGTTTGGCAAGCTTATCAAAGCGCCCAAATACGTCCCTTCCCCGACTGTCTGTTATTTCAGATTCCTGAACCACCAACAAGCTTTTAATACGTGAGGGGGCAGTGAACAGTTGGTCTACAGCAAAAGCATTTACAATATCCTGCTCAGAGCCGCGACTATCCATAAAACCAGGGCAATCCCAATAGGAAAGGCCAGCTGATCTGTCACGCCAACAAACAGGGGCTACTGTGGCAGATGCAGCTGTGTGGCCAATAGTAAAGCCTGGGAGATCTTGACCAGAAGGGACATCTAGTAACAATCTAGCATTAACAACAAGATTCTTGCCTGCTAAAGCATGAACAAGGGTTGTCTTACCACTTCCAGTAACCCCTAACAAAAGAACTCGAGAAACACCACTCTCTTCTTTTCTTGTTTGTTCACGAATCTGTCTCTCTGTTTCTTTAATTGTGAAAGTTAACGCATTTATACTCATTGTACTTGCAGAAGGATGTGAAATTTTTGACTCCTCAACACCTTCACTTAAGTGTATTACTTCTTCACCAGGGTCCTTAGTTTGGACTCTATAAACTGAATTTAAACCAATACCAAAATCGACAATCTTCGAAAATTGTTTTTCTGGTCCAGAAACGGGCCAAATATCAAGTGCCCTGCTTAAATCAAATCCTTTTTTGCCACCCTCAATAAGCACAGAGTGCCAATGGAGAAGAAATTTTGTCATTTTTTCGTCACGTTTGATTAAGGCTAAATCTAACGATGAGTAACCACTATATGTAGTTTTTGATATGTCATATTCTTCCAACCAAGAAGAAAATTCTCTCAATAAAAAATCCACCACATCTATATGACCTGCCCCAACAGCTGAATGAAGTAATGTATTTCCATGATGACCTGTAAGATTATTAGAAATCCAGCGAGGCATTATTTTAAAAGCTTCTCGCAAAAACGTAACATTATTGCACATAGCTGCCACATGAAGAGGTGTATCATCAAAGTTGTTTTTTAATAGAAGGGGATCATGATCTGTTCCCAAAGAGTGGATAACTAAATTTATAACCTTTGCTTCTAAAACTTGTGCAGCAACGTGAAGGGGAGTCCAGTTATTGGAATCCGTATCTGCTAACCTCTTTCCAGAACGCAATAAAACAAAAATAGTCGTTAAATCTCGAAGCGAAATGGCTTCATGCAGAGACTCAATAATAGGGACAAATTGCCACTGACGGTTCACATACGCTGCAACATTACCATCATCTTCTACTAGAGAAGCTGATCCTTTGCCAGTTATGCCGCCCCAACTATCTAAAACCGTACCTTTTACACTTTTAATTTTATAGTATCCTCCCCCTGAATCTATAAATTGCCATTCACAATTCTCTATAGTATCCCAAGTATCATCAGATGCCATACATGCAAACATGCCACCTTCACATCTAAAACGATATACTGATTCACGACTGGGGGGATCTAGAACAAGAGAGGCTGACCCCTTGCCAGTTACGCCCCCACAACTATCCAAAACTGTGTTTTGTTTACTTCTAATTCTGTAATATCCGCCTCCCGAATCTATAAGTTCCCATTGACGATTCACGTGCCTTGCATCGTCATCATATTGCAAAGAAGCTGATCCGCTGCCAGTTATACCCCCCCAACTATCCAAAACTGTGTTTTGTTTACTTCTAATCCTATAAAAAAAATTAGTGAAAACAGTCCCGCCTGTTCCCGCGACTTCCTTAAGGGCTGATAAATCATTCGATGCTGTAACAGGAGACACACTTACAGAAAACAGGAAAAAGGCCCATACAAATTTAGATAACAATCGACTTAAAAAGTAAACTATCAATTGTGGATTCTTTGTTTTTCTTAAATACATGGGAAAGCCCCCTTTATTTTCTAAAAAACATCATCATGTTTGCATCTGTTACCAAACTTATTAGCTATTATACCAAATAAAGCGATAGCGGCGTCTCCTTCATCACCGCGGTCTTTAGCCTCTGAAGCTAAGGTTTCTAAGGCATGAGAGGCCGTGGATTTTGGTTTACCTTTTAAGAGTGCATTCGCTGCTGCATGATATTCAATCTGCTGCGCTTGTCCAATAACTCTCACTAAATCTTCACCTATGCCCGTACGGCGAGCTACATCTCTTGGATGAGGAACATCACCAGTTCTGGCATAAACGTCTTGCACAAAAGTAGCAATAGAATTCCATTGTTTTGTATCGAAAGCGCTGCTGAAAGAATGAGCAGCCCCTTTCGTTGATGAAAAACTTTGGCTGTTCAAAAAAAGAACCGCTGTTCCCATTACTAAATATGATTTTATCATCTTTTTGATCCTTTTTAAAAATAACACACAATCAATTCTCTATACGGGCCAACCAGAGAAAAAGTCAGGAATAACTTTGTCCACCATCATTAAATCTATGAGCACTCTTACCAAATTTGGTTTAAGCAAGACGGTATTTAACTATGCGACCATTTGGCAAATACCCATACCCCCACTCACCCTTAGGTTTTCTCTCTCTTTCTGCTTTCTTCGCAGCCTCTTCTTTCATAGCACTTAGTTGTGCCTCAGACTGCTTTTTCATATCCTCCAAAGTCTTACGGCTAGACTCCTCAATACCACGTATCTTGTCGTTGGTTTGACGGTCCTTCTCATCCAGAGCACGCTTCATTTCCTCTACAGCTCTCGCTGCCCTGGCTTCTTCTCTCTCCATTTTTGAACGAAGCTCTTCCAGTTTTCTTTCAGATTCCTCGTTAGCCCTCTTGATATCCTCGGCTGATCGTTTTTGGTATTCTAATAATTGTCTTTCAGACTCCTCACGTGCAGCCTTACCAGCTTTTGCTTCTTCCTCAACTCTGGCCTGAAGTCTTGCAGCCTCCTCAGCTGATTGATGTTCGTACTCCCGCATGCGTCGCTCGCTTTCCTCACGGGCAATTTTCCCAGCCTTTACCTCTTCCTCAAGTTTAGCCTGAAGTCTTGCAGCCTCCTCAGCTGACTTTTGTTCATGCTCTTTTATTCTTTTTTCCCCTTCCTCGCGGGCAATCCTGGCAGCCTCTGCCTCTGCATTAACTTGTCTTTGAAGTTTGTCTGTTTCTTCTTTTGATCTGGCCTCCAATTCTTCCAATTGCCTTTTTTGTTCTTGTTCTTTATGTTCAGCCTCTATCCTCTGCCTCTCGAGCTCCTCAGCAATAGCCTGGGTTTTTTGTTTTTGTTCCTCGATCAGTGTTTTGTTTTCTACAAGTTCATGCAGCTCCGCTGCCATATTCCTTAAAAGGGGTCTCAGTATTTCTGGAATACCCTTTATATCCACAGCCCCTTCTAAATTACTAGCGCATAACTTTTCAAGAAAAGTAGATATGCGACGCGTACTGCTAATACGTTCTAAAATTTCTTGAAATTTTGTGGGGTTGGAAGGAATAGAACGTTGTAAAATATCCGCTAGGTTATCAGGTTTGCCCATATCATCGTCTCTTAAGGAAATTAATTCACTGACAAAAACTTCCCATTTTCTAAGGGCCTCGAGTTCCTTGGTTCGGTATTCGTCCTGCATGGAACTTGAAAAGTTTCTAAGAAGTTCACCAATGTCATCTAGCT
Organism: Patescibacteria group bacterium; assembly: GCA_044359765.1. Taxonomy (GTDB): domain Bacteria; phylum Pseudomonadota; class Alphaproteobacteria; order Paracaedibacterales; family CAIULA01; genus CAZDVK01. The sequence continues at coordinate 4,806 of JBIKLN010000040.1, forward strand.
TCTGCATCATGCCTACCACATGAACAATAGCACTTGGGTCTAAATTGATGGAATGTTTTGGGTTCACAACTGGCGGAGATTTCAAGGCCCGAATTAATTTGTCTCTATCCTCAAATAAGGTGTATTCATGACCATCTGCGGAAGCAGGTGGTTTGGGAAAGGAAAATACGCGATCAGGGTTGGCAATAAAAAATGCAAGAAGAGGGTGTTCTCTCCCCTCAACCCCTTCTAAAATTTGCTGTGGGGTGAAACCCTCTCCCCCTCCTTTTGTAATAACAAGGGATAAACTCTGCTTTAACTGGACAAAGTCAGTAAGTAATTGGCCTAATTTATGAAACCTATCAAAAGCTCCTCCTCCCCTATTCGTAATTTCAGATTCTTGCATAATTAATAATGTTTTAATGCGCGTTGGAGGAGAAAATAGGCTGTCTACAGCAAAAGCATTGATTATATCCTGAGACGCCCCACGTGTATCCATAAACCCTGGGCAATCCCAATAAAAAAGGTCACTTTCGTCATACCATGAGACAGGCAAAGTCGTTTCTGACCTATACATGTGGCCCACACTCAGCTCTCCCAATCTCTGATCCTCAGGCACATGAATTTCCATCTTACCTGCCCCTCGTTTGACCATAAGCTTTTTCCCTGCCAAAGCATGAAGAACTGTGCTTTTTCCCGCTCCTGTGATTCCAAGAACAATCACCTTGGTTTTGTGGCCTAGCGAATCAATTTCTTGAACCCTTCTGAAAACACTTTTTTCCGCTAGCACAATATCTTCCATGAGCTTGTCTATATCCACAGCATCTTCCTCACGTGAGGCGGAAACTGAACCAACACGAGAAGCAGGTTCCCCTGCACCAGCTTTCACTGGCCATTCACATGAGAACGCCAAAGAACCGTGTACGCCAAGGCACGAAAGCATTAACAAGGAACGTGTTAAAAGTGTCTTTTTAGTTATTTTCATATGTCATCTCCTACTATCTCTAATATTACAAAATTAATACATTTTATCTCTATCACCGAAAACCAAATGGACCAGGAAACCCAAAAGGGACCCCACCACCGAATGGCATCATAGGTGGACTTCCATTAAACCCAACCCCTATACCTTGAGCTGCAAGCTGACGACGAACGGATTCCATGACCCGCTCACGATATTCTGCCTTTTCCCTTTCTAAACGACTTTCCCAGGCAGACTGAGAATCTCGATGTTCACGGCGAACTCTGTCTAAGTCAGCTTGGACGCTGTCTAAGGACCGTTGAGCCCTCTCCGCTCTTTCCAACGCATCTCTTTTTTGTGATTCAATCTGACTTAGGGTCTCACGTTGAGAACGCTCCATAGAAACTTCCATCTCGCGCCACTGCTGTTCTAATCTAGCCTTCTCTGCCCTTGCTTCTTGTTCTTGACGCTCCACCTGGCGTCTTGCCTCCTTTTTAAGGATGGCCCCAGCCCTTACCTGCTCATCAAGCTTTGCTTTTAAAAGTTCTTGGTCCTTGCGAGCCTTAATTTCAACCTCTTCCATCCTTTTTTTCTGATTTTGCTCTTGAATAAGGGCCTCCCTTTTTTTTCTATCAAGCTCCGCTTTTAATTCCAAAGACCGCTTCTTTTCACTTTCAACAGCCTCTGCGTTGCTTATTAAAACAGTCAGTTCTTCTTGCAGTTTTTCTAATAAGGGACGCAACGCTTCTGGAATACTAGGTGCCTCCATTCCACGAATTAAAAACCCACTTTCTTGAATCTTGAGTAAAAAATGAATAAACTGCCAACTGCTGCTCATTTGGTCTAAAGCACTATTGATGGCATCAACACTCGGAATTCGGGCAACTGTAAAAATTTGACGCGACACTTTCTCAGGGGTTTCTAAGTTTACATCCTTTGACTTAAGAAGTGTGCCTAAAGACCTCTGCCAAACCTTCAAACCTGCAAGTTCGCTTCCCCGATAACTGGTTTGTATGGCATTTGTGAGGCTAGAAATATGTTCCCTAATATCCCCAAAGTCCTTAGAGATTCCCAATAAATAAGCAATAGAATGGGGTTCAAGATCGATGGAATGTCTTGGATTTTCAACAGGCCCATCTCGCAGTTTGGCAAGAATTTTGTCTCTATCTTCGAATAAACTATAGGTAGAGCCATGAGAACCCTTAAGGGGACGGGGAAAGGAAAAAACAGTTTCTGGGTGCTCGACAAAAAAGCGAAGAAGCGGGCTGTCACTTCCTTCAATTCCTCTTAGCAACTCATGAGGTGAAAACTCTCCATAGGTCTTAGTAACCACAAGAACAATGCTTCTGTACAACTCCTCAGGATTGGGAAGAAGTTTGGTAAGCTTATCAAAACGCCCAAATACATCTCTTCCTCGACTATCTGTTATTTCAGATTCCTGAACCACCAACAAACTTTTAATACGTGAGGGGGCTGTGAACAGTTGGTCCACAGCAAAGGCATTTACTATGTCCTGCCCAGAACCACGACTGTCAAAAAAACCAGGACAGTCCCAATAGGAAAGAGCAGATGACCTGTCACGCCAACAAACAGGGGCTACTGTGGCAGATGCAGCAGTATGCCCAATGGTGAAGCCTGGAAGGGCCTGACCAGATGGGACCTCCAGTAACAACCTGGCGCCACCTTCCTTCACAACAAGACGCTTGCCTGCTAAGGCATGAACAAGGGTTGTCTTGCCACTTCCCGTTACACCAAGAACGAGAACACGCGATACTGCCTCAGCTTCTTCCTTGATCTTATCCCTAATTTTTCGCTCAGTATATTTGATGGCAGAAGACAAACTGTCCAAAACGGGGGCTTCGGTAGCACTTGCCTCTGGCAAGGAGGCAGCAGAAGCAGCAGCACCCGCGCCACATGCTGGAATAGGTGGTGGGGCCACTTTGAAACCTGATGCCCTTCCCTCTAGGGATGGTCTTTCCACTCCACGACCTGAACCTGAAAGATGCCTTTTTGGCTGAGATGCCTGACCACCCAAATCAGAAGATACAGAAACACAAGCTGAACCATGAAAAAAAGAGAAAATTAAAACCCCGTGTGCAAACTGCTTTATATTAAACATCCGTGATCCTTAACTGGTAAATCTTTAGTATTTAGGGCAGACCGTATCAAACAAAAATATGAAGAAATACCTAGTAAAAAGTACAGGTAAACAAAATGGATAGCTGAAAAAGATAGGAAAACTCTTGTTTGTTGCAAAAAATGCAAAGCTCATGTTCCAAATAAACATGCAAAATACTAGAATTCCACCACCACCTCATACCCACAGCTCCATTCTTTTATGGTTTTTGGGGCGTCTTGGCCTGTTGGATAGTATGAAAGTTGTAAAGACGTTGGTGGGTGCCCTTGCCATAAGGGCCATAGGCTAAAATGATGGTTTCAGAAGGTACGGAGGGTTTTCCCCTAAAATGTCATTTGATAGCGCATTCCCGCTTCATTCCCATTTCAAAGCATCGTAAAGAACTTTCAACATGAATCTAAAGAAATGCACGATCTGGTAATCTTTTGGGTTTTTTTGGAATAAACCATTGGAACACCGATTCAGGGTAAAATAATACTCTTCTTTTCGTCGCTCAATATGGCGGTCAGGGGAACCACTTGCTTCAAAGCCACATGATTGGCTTTGAGAGGGATGTGGAGGCCCAAATTATAGGAGTCTATATGTTTATTCTATGTTTCTCTAGGAAGTTGATTTTTTAAAAAATACGCGCAAAGATTGTGGAAGGTGTTGAGTAATCAGCTGAGGTTGTGTTTTAGTCAGGCAAGAAAAAATTTGTTCCAAAGAAGATTTGGATTGGGTGTTAAAGAAGTGGGGGCTGAAAGTCAGTGCCCCCAGGATACCGTAAAATTGGGTGAGTAAAAATTAATTAAAATTTAAAATAAAAAGTCGAACGACAACTCCTGGAGTATGCACGCCGACAAAGGGCAAATGCAGTTGACGCCTGGTGGGTAGTATGCTGTGCATTATGCCATTTTTCATAACAATTTAATTCATTATTCATACAAAATTCTGACTTAAGTAAATAATCAAAATTATCCCCAGCAATCTCGTATCCACCCCAGGTCCAAAAGTAGGCAATGGGGCTTTCCCATTGGCTCATGATTCCAGCAAACTGGGGTGCTGTAGCGCCCAAAAACTTAGGACATGCCCAAATTTCTAGTTTACCATCATTCGCGGGAATTTTGCCTCTTTTATAGCCTGTGTGAATGCTGATATAGCGGCTTGTGTCTCCAAAGGCGGACAGGTCAAAGGTGCCTTCCAAGGGGTTTATAAGACTGCTGATTGGAACCTCCACCATGCCTCTGCCATCCTTATTAGGTTTATACACAAGCTTGCCTCTTATGAA
>JBIKLN010000003.1:0-75065 GCA_044359765.1 Patescibacteria group bacterium
CAAAATTAGAAAGCTCAGATATACGTCCACAGACCGCACTCAGTCCATGACCACCACTTGGTCCTTGATACCTTTTTACCATAGAAACACTTAACAAAACGTTAACGGAATAAAGTTTTTTCATGTTTTTTTCAAAAAAATCTGCCTGGAAAAATAAAATTTTTTCATACACAGCTTTTGAAAAAAATGGTAATACTCAGGGTGAAAATTGACTGTCCCCATTCCATAAGGATGTATTTTATGCTAATTGTGGCTAACTGGAAAATGAACGGCTCCAAGACATTAGTTCAAGACTGCCTGTCCTATTGGCAAAGCGCGCCTACAAAACATACCGTTGTTTTGTGCCCACCATTTCCCCTGCTAGACTGCGCACTACACCACAGCCGTTTTGTGAAAATTGGTGCCCAAACGTGCCACCATGCTGAAAAGGGAGCCTACACAGGTCAGGTAAGTGTTCCCCAGCTAAAAGAAATGGGCTGTGATTATGTTTTAGTAGGGCATTCAGAATGTCGTCAGCACATGTTGGAAACCAACGAACAGATTTTAAAGAAAGCTACCCTTGTTTTGGAACACGGCATGACCCCCATTATTTGCGTGGGCGAAACCTTGGAACACTATGAAAAGGGTATTTCTCAAGATGTGGTAGACGCTCAACTCCAAGCTTGTCTTCCCTCATCTCCCAATTTTTTTATAGCCTACGAACCTGTTTGGGCTATTGGAACAGGAAAAACAGCCACAGAAAACGACATTACCAAAATGCATACATTTATTGCAGAACGGTTTGAAAGCTTGGGAATTTTGTATGGCGGGTCTGTAACGGCTCAAAACGCTTCACAAATCTTATCTCTTCCCCACGTAAGGGGCCTATTAGTAGGTGGTTCTAGCCTAAAAAAAGAAGACTTTCACCAGATTATAAATACTCAACCATAATTCTTATTTTGTAAGGTCAATACCAAATATTTCAGATAAATCACCCTCCAAGGTGTTATTATCTTGGTCACCCTGCACCAACGTGTCCACAAAATTTTTGGTTAGAAGGTCAGCAGGGTTAACCCCCCTTAAGGTAAACAAATCCTCAGGCGAGGTATCCAGGCGAACACCCACACCATAAAGCGCCGCAGCCACATGTTTACATACATCCGCACGGTCATAGCAGGAACAGCTGAATGACATGTGACCAGTTCCAGGAAATAGGCCATTTTCCACATGGGTCATTTTCTGCATAATGGTTTTTGAAATCTTCCCATGCAACAGTTCTATAACCGAATCAATATGGCCCATAGAATCGGCCACTATTTTTTTCCACAGGTCAGGGTCTAAGGGAGTAACAGAAATTGCCACATCGTAATCGTATGCCCCTAACACAAGTGCCTCAATTTTACCGCTTTTAACAGACAGGTCTAATACTGCCCCTGAACGTAAATAACTGCGCCCCCGTGACAGACGATAGTCATAATCTTCAAAATTTTTAATGTGATCGCACCAGGCTTTGCCCCAAAATGTGTTGCTAATATTGCGTCCCTCAATAGTAACAGGCTGAACAGGACGCCCTTTTTTCTGCAATTTTTCAATTTTTCTGAGGGCCTTTTCCTTGCGTTTAGCCACAGAAACATATTTTGGAAAACGACCATATCCCATTTCTACCTCATGTATTTAAAATAGCCTGGTGAATATCCAAAGAAATCATGTTTAACAGCTGTTTGTTGCTCATTTCTGTTAGGGCATATTCACCACCAGCCCCTCCCAACACGCTAGAGGCCAAATGTTTTTTAATACGAATCATATTATCAATTTTTTCTTCCAAGGTTCCTTGGCACACAAATTTGTGTACCAACACATTCTTTTTTTGCCCAATACGATACGCACGGTCTGTAGCCTGATTTTCGACGGCTGGGTTCCACCACCGGTCAAAATGAATCACGTGCGACGCCCCCGTTAAATTAAGCCCCGTCCCCCCTGCCTTTAGGGACAAAATGAAAAAAGGGGGGCCTGTTTCACTTTGAAAAGACTCTACCAAAGCCTGGCGTTTGCTAACAGGGGTTCCTCCATATAAAACAAGGCCTGGTTGGTCAAAAATAGTTGCCATAAAATCATGCAAGTGGGGAATAATTTCCGCATACTGTGTGAACACCAAAACTTTTTCCTGCTTTTCAGAAATAATTTCACACAGCTCCCTTAACTGAATGAATTTTCCACTGTCTTTTTCGTCATAAACACCATGACCCAAATAATGGGACGGATGGTTGCAAATTTGTTTAAAGGCCATCAGGTAAGATAAAATCATCCCCTTACGGTTAATAAGGCTCAATGTTTCATCGTTTAATTTACGAGACAGCTCAGAAACAGCACCTTGGTATAGCTTAATTTGCTTTTTGCTTAAAAAGCAGGGAATGGTTGTTTCTGTTTTATCAGGCAAATCTGAAATAATACTTTTGTCACTTTTAAGACGGCGCAAAATATAGGGCGCCACCAGTTTGCGCACAACCCCATAAAAAGCGGCAGTACTTTCATTAGCCTTGGTTTCTTTGCCGTATTTTGAAAACTCCTTACTGCTTCCTAAAAGACCCGGAGAACAAAAATCAAACAAAGACCATAAATCCTGCAATCGATTTTCCACAGGTGTTCCTGTTAAAATAAAGCGCACTTGGGCTTTTAAACCTTTGATAGACAGTGTTTGTTTTGTGCTGGGGTTTTTAATAGCCTGAGCCTCATCTAAAATAATGGTGTGCCAGTGATTTTCCTGAATCCACGGCAAACGGTATGTGTTGCCATAGGTTGTCATAACCACATCGACCTGAGTAAAATCAGGGGTTTCCTGGCCTATTTCCAATGCCCCAGATGTGTGGGCCACAAAAACAGTAAGCTCTGGGGCAAAAGTACTTATTTCCCGCTGCCAATTCCCCAACAAGGACGCAGGCACAATAAGCAAATGGGGTGTGGTTTGTGGATTTCGTTCTTGAATCAGCAGCAACAAAGAAATGATTTGCATGGTTTTACCAAGCCCCATATCATCTGCCAGACATCCACCCAAACGCAGTTGATAAAGGGTCCAAAGCCACAAAACCCCTTTCATTTGATAAGGTCGCAAAGTGGCCCTTAATTTTTCTTTTAAAATAGATTCTAAAAGACCCCCATCATTTTCAGGATTTTTCAGAGTCTTAAGGGTTTTTTTAAAAAATTCCCCCTCCACAACGGTGGACCACTGGGCCACATCCTCATCCATAAGCTCTAAACTTTTTCCCTGTTGGGCACCAGCCAACAAACGCATGCCTTGTGCAAAATTTAACCCATCTCGGCTTACTTGCTTTTCCACATCTTCCCAATGGTCCAAAGCTGCCTTGATTTTTTCTGAATTCGCCTCAACCCACTGGCCTTTTAAATTCACAAAAGGACCTTTGGCGTTAATCAATTCCTGAATTTCACCACTGTCTAAAATTGTACCATCTGGCAATGCACAAGAAATTCTGAAGTCTAACAAAGCGGGCCCACTGACCAACGACGCACTAACATTTCCAACAGATACGGCAATTTTTGGCCGCTGAGAATAGGGTTTGGGCGACCACCAGTTTGGAATACGAACAACAAGACCTGCCTCTTCGAGCTGAGGTACAGATTTCAAAAAATAGTAAGCCTCTTGGGGCGTCCACCGTTGGGGGTTAAAAACATTTTTCCTCTCTAGGCTTTGCCTCACCCACTCCACTGTTTTTGCAGCCTTATGAACGGGGGCTAACAGGTATAGAAGCTGTTTATTACTATGGTCCCCTGCGCAGTCTTTCAAGGCTTGGCTTAAGGGAATGTGTTGGGGGATGGTTTTATCATCAGAAAAGCCAGACATGTAGGTTGCTAAAAAAGCAAACGGGTATCTGCCATCATTTTTATTTTCAGCTAAATGAAAGCAAACCTGGCCTACTTTTTCCCAATGAGGATTATTTTTCGCCAAATAATCTATAAAAGACATGCCGCAAGATCTTAATTCTTCTGCCAAAGCCTGGTTCATACGAACCCACAAATTTTGAAAAACACGTATGTCTAGATATTCACCACCCAACATAGGCGGGGCTTGGTCCATATAGTCCCTCCACCACGATGCATCAAAGGGAAGATCGCTTATGGTATCTGGTGTATACACACACTGCTTACGCTTTTTTTCAATAAAATGGCTGCCCACCGTGTACCAATAGGCCAATGATTGGGAAAAAGACGCTGTTGGCATTTTCGTAGCAGCCATACGCAACAGGGCAAGGGCCGCCGATTGACTGAACCAAGCACGAATGGTTTTCTCTGTTTCATTACTCTCATCAACAGGAGTATGAGGGTTAACGTAAACCTGCCGTTCTGGCGACAAAGAAAGGTGCAAAGGCATATGAAGGTTTGGTTTTATTATGGGCTAATTTTACAATTAAGTCTTTTGACTCAATAAATCAAGTCTTGGGTTTTTCACACAAGCCATTCCCGATGGTTTTTGCAAGGAAAGAGCAGGGCCAGTTTTGGAAAATATTTTTCGTAGAGTTTTTTGGATATTGCGTACAAAAACCCAGCGGGAATTGCTATAGGGAGATGACTCTTTTTTGAATCTATAGCAAGAAGACTCTTTTTTGAATCTATAGCAAGACGACTCTTTTTTGAATATAGAGTATTCAAAAAAGCCTAGCAAACCCAATGGCTTTGAGAGTGGTTGGGAGGTCCAAGCTGCAGGAGTCTTGCTATAGAGTATTCAAAAAAGCCCAGCAAAACCAATGGCTTTGAGAGAGGTATGGCGGGTCCGAATTACAGGAGTCTTGCTATATTACAGAATTTCTGTGGGGATTTTCTGGCCCTGGTTCGCTATACCATAAAAAGAAGCTCAGCGGACATTGGTTGTTCTATAATGGAAATTGGTTATGCTTTGGTTGTTCTATAATGGAAATTGGTTATGCTTTGGTTGTGCTATAACGGACATTGGTTGTGCTTTGGTTGTGCTATAACGGACATTGGTTGTGCTTTGGTTGTGCTATATAAGATCTCTCTTGTGGATAAAAAGTTAAGAAATGGTTAAAATCCGCCCCTTTGGGGCCCACCTGAACCCCGAAAATCATGTGGGGCCCACCCCGCCACACAACCTCGACAAAACGCCTCCTTATCCCTCTCGTTCTTCCCTAACTCAGGCAAGGCCCGACCCAGAGCAGAAACGAGGGTGTCTCTTTTCAAGTGGATTCCACCCACTTAAGAAGTCACGTCCATATAACCGTACGTGTTACACGACGTGTGAGGACTCTATTTAAATGACACTAAAACCGTGTTCATCGCCATAAAGCAAAATTTCTACATTTTCATTTCGAACCATCCTCAACGATGATTTAACTTACCTCCACCCATACAATAAGGGCAAAACAGTTAATAAATCGTTAAAAAACATAGTTTTTTCAAAAAAATCTACAGGCTAAATAGCATAAGAAATTTTCACACCAGAATCTGCGAAGAGTTCCCCCAAAACACATTTGATATGCTTGCCTTTTGGATGTCTTTCATATCATAATTAATAAAAAATTAATAAAATTTATTTTTATTTTTAAAGGCAAGAGCTGTATCAAAAACTCAGCTGAAAGAAAAAACCAGGGTTTTTATGAAAAAAAATGACTTTACCCACATTACTCCTTTGATTCAGTGGCACGAAGGTATGATGCTTTCCCCCCAGCATTTTCAGCAGAACGATTTGCGTACACACCAAATTTTGCGTCATCAAATTGAAACGCTGTCTTATTATTATTGGGGTATTCACCACTTAAAAATTGACCCCATCGTTTTTCCAGATGGCCTTATTCGTGTTCTGGAACTAGAAGCCGTCATGCCCGATGGCCTTATTGTTCAGTACCATTTTGAAGAAAAAGGCTCCCCTCCCCTGGAAATTGACGTGAGTGCGTACAAGCAGGAAAATAATCAACCCATAACTGTTATGCTGGCCCTTCCAGAGCTTTTGGGAAGTGCATCCGTTGTTGAGGGTGACTTACCCAGGTACGTTTCCGTAGAGGGTCAGGAAACAAAGGACACAAACACAGCAGATAACCCTGTGCGCATTCCAAGATTGCTGCCCAAATTATTTTTAAGCGTGGGTGAACGCACACCTGCCCGTTGCGTTGCCTTTCCACTCATTAAGGTTATTTTCTCAGACGAAGTGTTTGTAAGCGCTAATTATATGGCCCCTTGCTTCTTTGTGGAAAAAGACATGCCCTTGTGGCAACAACTGGCCACATTGACACAAAAAATTCGTGAAAAAGCCACCTATTTATGCGAAAAATATCAAAACCAAACAGGCACCCCTATGCTGCAAGAAACAGCAGCCTTGCTTAGAAGTCTTATAAGCGCCCTTCCAAGTTTTGAGGTTATGGTTCACGGAGACCCCATCCACCCCTACCACTTATACATCAAGTTATGTGAAATGGTGGGCCACCTGTCTGCCCTGCGTCTGTCACAAGTCCCCCCTGTGTTGCCAGTTTATCAACACAACGACATGGTTTCATGCTTTTCCATGGTCATAGATCTATTAAACAAATACATCAAAAGCATTGACGTTTCTTACATTTCCATTCCTTTTAATCAAAAAGAACGGTTATTTTATCTAAAAATGGAAGAATCTTATCTTCAAGAAAAACTATATATTGGTGCGCGGGCCCCCCGTGGCATGACAGAGTCGCAAATAGAGGAATGGGTCAATGACGCAGTTATTGCCTGTGATTCTAGCGTAGAGCTTGTCCGTGAACGACGCATTACAGGCGCTGAGCGGGAAATGCTTAGCAATGAAAAACTATACGATTTGATGCCAAGTCGTGGCGTTGTTATTTTTGAAATTAAACCAAATACTGAGTTTGTCCAAACAGGTCAGAACTTAAATATTTTCAATCCCGCAGATACTTCTGAACGTCGCCCCCTAGACGTTATTTTGTACATAAAAAAAAGTGAAGAAACCTTATTGTGAGTAGGAATAAATGGCGTTTACCACAGGCAATAGTCCCTTATTGCAAAATTTTCAAGATTATTACTACGAACTCTTGCGACAGAAAGAAAAAGCCCTACGCATGAGCGAACAGGCTACCCCAATGCAAGAGCACCCTGACAATCATGATTTGGTTTTTAAAATTCAAAAAATCATGCGTGACTTACTCGAGTCCACAACCCAAAAAACCGCACGCACATTTGGCCACAGCCTGGGGGCCCATATGGCACGAGACGCCGAATACATTATGGTAACCCTAACAGATGAAATTTTCCTAAATCTTCAATGGTCTGGCGTATCTGCTTGGCAAAAATCCTTACTTGAGGCACAAATTTTTCAAACCCAAGTGGCAGGTGAATTGTTTTTTAAAAAACTAGATGCCCTTTTAGAGGCAAAAGAAACAAATACACGGGAAATTGCCCTGCTGTATTTCTTGGCCTTAAGTCTTGGATTTCGTGGCAAATTTAAAGGGGCAGAAGATGAAAAGAAAATAAGGTGGTATATGGACCAACTGTATATTTTTATCAACAATAAGCCATCACAACTTTTTAACCCAGGGCGAAAGAAATTATTTGACCAATGTTATGATTACGACATCATTACAGGACCCGACCGTGGCCTACCAGATGTACGCATATGGACCTTGTGCATACTGGCCATTTTTGTTTTGTATTTTTTTGTAACATACGTGGCTTGGTACAAGCTGGCATCAGACCTGTACGAAACTTTATCCCTTATTTTGCAACAAACTAATCAAAGCCCGTTGGTGTAAGCTTATGGAAATTTTTTTTGATACATTCAAAAACCTAACGACCTACGTTCTATCTGCATTTCATTCATTGCCTTGGGTTATCATTGTTTTGCTAATTATTGCCTTGGTGGTTATGCTTGTTACTATTGGCCTAACCATACTGGCCATGCGGCGGGCTTCGTATAAAAAGGCAAAAGCTGACAAAAAGGAAAAAACAGGAACACCGAAAACTCCAGAAGATGAACCATATAAGCTACCCCCCATTGGTGGGTGGATCAGTGAATATTTATCACGTCAGGGGTATGTTCAGGTCAGTACCCTCAGCCTGTCTTTTTTAAGAGCCTTAGAGTTTCTAAAAGAATCTCTCAAAGTTTACAATTACAAATATCAACTACCTTGGTACATGATTATTGGCGCCCAAGGGGGTGGAAAAACAACCCTTATTGAGGGTGGTGAAATAAACCTTCCCCTTGGAAAGCAGACCTTTGGTATTGACGCACAAAACCCCGAATGCCGATGGTGGTTTTTAAACCGTGGGGTTTTTCTAGATGTGCGGGGAGATTTATTTTTATCTAAAGAAGATGCAAAATCTGACGAACGGGGGTGGCGTTCCCTTATGGTCCTTCTGTCGCGGTACCGTTCGGCACGTCCCCTTAACGGCATTGTTTTATGCATTCCTGCCACAGAACTGTATGGAAAAAATAAACTAACCATAGATGAACTCACAGCACGTGCCAATCACATGGCTAATAAATTGTCTGTGGCACAGAACTCCTTAGGGGTGCGCTTTCCTGTATATGTTGTTATTACAAAAACAGATATAATTCCAGGGTTTCAAAGCCTATGCTCTGAAATTCCCACACGCAATCGTCATAATATGCTGGGGTGGTCATGTCCATTTAAGCCCGAAACGCTTTATACCCCTCATTGGATAGAAGAGGCCTTTGCTACCATTGAAGAAAATATAAATAACTTACGGTTGGAAATTTTAGACCAAGAAAAAACAACCACATCCCGTGATGGTGTTTTTGTTTTTCCAAACGAACTTGCCTCTGTTCAAGACAGCCTTTCCCTATACCTTAACAGCATTTTTAAAAATGATTCTTATAATGAACAAATGTTATTACGCGGCATTTACTTCACAGGCGACAGTGGCATTACATCTGTTAAAACAATTTTCAATGATGATGAAGATGAATCAGAAGTCCCCTTAGACGTAGGGGGGCTATCTATTGGCGCTCAACTTGAAGCAAAAGTTAAAGAAACCTATTCCAACCGAAAAATATTTTTTATTGATGATCTATTGCAAGAAAAAATATGTCGTGAAACAGGCCTGGCAAAAGCATTGCAGCGCAAGTTATTAACAGCCAATCGTGCTATTAATGTGGCAAAAATATCCACAGCTGCCTTTGTCATTACATCCAGCTATGGCTTATTTAATGCCTACGACCGCTTTACCGAAAAACGTGACTATATTCTGCCTGTTTTATCAAAAATGAATGTCCTTTTGCGTGACATGCAAAACCTTAATGTCAACCAACCAGGACAGTCTGTCCATATGTTTGACGCCTACGCCCGCCAGCTTATTGAAATGATGGACCAGCTGCATAATACCAGCTTTTTTTCTATTTTCGTTCCTGCATCTTGGTTCAGCAAATTGCAGCAAGACCTAAACCGTACCTTAAAAATTTCCTATCAACAGGTTATTGTTCGAACCGTTTATATGGACCTGTTGTTAAAGGCCCGTGATTTGCTCCATCTGCGCCCGTCTGTGGAAAATCGTTCTAATTCTTTGGCTCAACTTCTTAAACCAGGCAACAGTAATGAATTTAAGTTTGTCAAAAAATACGTAGATGACCTGGTAAAACTGGAAGAAAACATTACAAAATTTAATAACCTGCGTTATACAGCAGACGCCCATGACTTGGCTGACCTGGTTCATTATACGTTTGGTTCCCATCTGCCAGATCGGTTTGTGGATCAATTTAGAAAATTTAGTTCCCTGTTAAAAAGCACCCCCTTTCCCCCTATTGACCTAAAACCTTACCAAGAGTTAGCCAGACAAACCCTTAACATTCTGTATCAAGATTTTCTTAATGCCTTATCCAGCCCAACAGACACCTCAAGCCTACCAACAAAATTATTGTGGACCATTCAGCGTTTGTCACAAAATGATGTAAATCAACTGCCAAGCCTTGAAGAACTACGGAAAATTTCATCTGAACTGACAGAGGTTGTGCCAACTCTTGGTGAGGCAGGCAAAACATGGCTTGATGCCCAATATTTCAACCCTGGCAAAGAATTTGATGCATTTTTTGACCAAGTTGATACGCATAAACTTTTTGGTCGTGACGTTACACAGTTTTTAGTTGATCAAACGGCTATTGCTTTTGACAATTTAAAACTTCAACTGTCCTCCCTTGCCCAGGTTTTGTCAGATGACGCCATATTGCCCTCTCATGATGGGGCAAAACAAGAAAAGCCCTCCCTATCTAGGGGGCTCCTCAATCTTGAAAAAAGCTTAAATACCTTATTTTCTCAGCCTTACATGGTTCCACCTTCAGGCCATCGCATTGTGTCTCATCTTACAGGGAAAATTGTGCACTGGGATGACCGTCTGATCCAAACAGCGTCAGACTTATGCAGGTCTTTTGATGATGTGAACACAAAAGGGTTGGCGCATTTTCCACCCGTAGTTCGGGAATCCATGTTATATTTGGCCCGCAAAAACTTGCAAGAAAATGTTCTGAGCCTTGTAGCCCGCGCCCAAAGTTTTGTAGATATGCCCTCCAACTTATCAGAAGGCCTGGCAGCTGAGGAAGTTTTACGGTCAAAAATCACAGATATTCGTGAAATCAGTCCAAAATTTGTAAAGTTGCTTGAGCTGTTAAATAAGGACGCCATAGGGGGTGGGTTCATAGAATTGAGGGCCCTATTGTGCAAAACATCTTACTGGTTGCTTGGCCAAGTAGATAAAATGCTAAATTCCTTAAATCCCTATATCATCCATACACAAAACTATACATGGTGGGATGGTAAACAAGGTGCCGCCCTTACAGGTTATGCCGTACGTGACTTTCAAGATTTACGCACCTATGTGGACCTGCAGCGCCAACAAATTCAAACCCTAGCCCTAGAATATGCCCAGCCCTTGGTGGCCTTTTTAAGTTCCCAAGTAATGCTGGACGAACCTGAAGGCCAAAAAGACCTGCTGAATAAATGGCGTCGCATTGTGGAACAGATGGATGCATTTTCCAAAAAGCAACCTGGCAATTCTGTAGCAATTTTAGAAGATTTTATTTTGCAAACCCTAAACAATTTGGACATCAAAACCATTTTTCAACAAATAGAACCACAGCAAATAGCCAAACCGTCTGGTGATTATTTTATTGAGGTTACCCGCCAAATTAAACGGAATTTACTGGCACGGGCAGAAATTATTAAACGTAAAAATGCTGTGGAAAATTATAAGAAACTGGCAACATACTTTAACGAAAAAATGCGCAATCAGTTCCCGTTTGTTTCATATGTAAACCTAACAATGAAAGAAGTATCA
This sequence comes from Patescibacteria group bacterium, assembly GCA_044359765.1. Lineage (GTDB taxonomy): Bacteria > Pseudomonadota > Alphaproteobacteria > Paracaedibacterales > CAIULA01 > CAZDVK01. Next base: position 11,278 of record JBIKLN010000003.1, read on the forward strand.
CCAGAGATCATACGGGAATTCTTTAGGCTGTACGATGAAGCAGGAGGGTCCGCCAAAGAAATTTTAGACCAAGTGTACCAGCTAAGTTCAGAAACTTTGCCTTCCGTACAGTTTTTAGAACTTATGGATACCATTAAGGCTTTCTTCCAAGCTTACCTATTGGGCCAGGGGGAAAATGACATGCCAACCTTCGAATTTGCTATGGATTTTCGCGCCAACCGTGACCGTGAAAAGGGCGGAGATTTGATTGTGGATTGGACATTTAAACCCGATGAAGATTCCATTGTTAACAAAAACGATAAGGCCCGTCAGGGGCGTTGGGTTTACGGCAACCCTGTTGAAATTTCCTTCCGTTGGCCTGATGGGGAAACTATCCCTGAAAAGCCCTACGCCGACAGCAAGCAGCCTGCCCTAACTGTTTCTGAACGAACAGCCACATTCCGTTACACAGGTCGTTGGTCTTTGTTATGGTTATTAAAAATGCACGGAACCCCCAAAGGCGAATATTTTATAGCCCGTGACCCAAACCCTTATATGTTAAAATTTTCTATTCCCTTAGGCGGGGGCGCCCGTTCTACCGTTTATAACCTCATTACCCTATTAGCGCCATCTGCAAACCCCAAGGCGCCTGGTAAGGTCTTGCAAGTTCCCAACTTTCCAACCATAGCACCCGAATTACCCAAAAGCATTGATAAGTATATGGACCAATCTGTGTTGGTTGAGGGGCTTATTCCCCCTCAACAAATTCCTTTGAATATTCTTGAGTTCGGCCAAAAACAAGAAACAACCTCAACTGAAAAACAAAAGTAGGAGTTTTCCTCATTTTTATTCTGGGCATTTTGATTTTGGGAACCAGTCCTTATTTTAGAACATCGTGCTCAAAGTAAGCCCCCATTTCTATAAGTTTTCTTTTAAATTCCATCTTATTCAGCTTAAATAAAATTACCTTGCCCCCATCAACTTCTACGATTTTCGCCACATACATTTCATTACCATATGAAGGTAAACAATAGATAGGAGCGTATCTTTTTTCCTGCATCTTATCGAGTTTAAACTTGGATTCTATATTACACCCAAAATCAAAATGACTTTTAAAAAATCCAGGTTGGTCTGTAAAGAAAACCCCCATAAGATCTTTAATTTGTTCTGCAGTAAGGGTAGAAGTTCGAGGTCCTCCAGCCCCCGCACCAGCACCATCTTCAGCTGGAGCAACAGGAGGGAATAACTCTTCAAAAAGCACACATGAAGGGATCGTTCCTATAATTCCACCAATGTTATCAGCAAGTTTTTCTGTACTCGAAATACTGACATAGGCAGGGGAATGGTCCCACTTCAACCTATGTTGTGCAGATTGCACACTTCCAATCACATTGAATAGCTGTTTAAGATTAATACCTCTAACACTATTCATTTCTTTAAGGTTCTGAAAAAAAGAAACAGCATTAGAGCTATCCTTAAACGATAGTCCTAATTCATTAATCAAATCCATTATTTTTAAACGTTTAGAGAATTCTATTTCTCCAAATCCCCTAAGAATATGTGGAATTATCGCTCTTAGATCATCACTTCCAGTAAATCCTTTTTCTTTGATCCATTCCACCACACGATGATCAGGAACTATCTCATAACAATCAACTATAACATGATGTCTCTTACAAATTTCACGACGAATACACTCATATTCACTAACTGATCCTTTATCTATTTTATTAATTTTACCAACCACACCAAGGAGAAAGGCGGCATTCGAACGATCTTCACAAACCCACCCTTCACGTACCATCAAATCACATAACTTATTATAATCTATAGAATATGCTGCACCATCTTCCTGATCATCCTCCAGATCATATTTCTGCCTCCCACTCATAACACGTTCATTATGTTCCAGAACACTATTGCCTTCATAAATCAGATCAACCACATTCTGCTTATCTGGGCGAGAATGTTTGATAAACTTAAGCAAATCAGACCATCTAAGGGGATTATCTGGAAGTGCTTCAATCAAATCAAGCAGATTTCCCTTATCCTCAGTAAGCAATTTATTCTTCAGAATAAATTCAAGAATATAAGCAGATTTAACGGATTCACCTTCATGCTTTTTTAATGCTTCAACCAACTTCCCCATAAGCCTTTCATCGTCAGAACCCAACCCTTCACTGATGAGAAGCTCATGTGGGCTAAGCATCAGCCTCTCACGTAGGCTAAGCCTCGGCCTCTCACCCGTACTTTCCACTCCCTCCATGGCACATACTGAAAAAGCAAGGGATGCAACCATCTGTGTAGCGCAGCTTACCAAAAAGGCCCTGGTTAGTAATTTTATTTTTTTCATGTCTTTATTATCCTAATTTAAAAAATTGAATGGGGCGATCAATCGATCTTCAATGATTTTATACAAAAAAAATATTTTTTTGTCATTACAAACATGAAAAAAAACTCTAGTTCTATTACCTCTATATAGCGAGATGAATCTTTTTTGATTCTATAGCAAGACGACTCTTTTTTGAATATAAAGTATTCAAAAAAGCCTAGCAAAACCAATGGATTTGAGAGGGCTGTGGAGGCCAAAATTGCAGGAGTCTTGCTATAGAGTATTCAAAAAAGCCTAACAAAACAAATGGTTATAGAGGATATGGAAGGCCCAAACTATAGGAGTCTCGCTATATAATCAAAGCCAGCGGGTGGTTTTTGTCTACTAATGTTTTGAGGTGCTGAGGCTCCACATGGGTATAAATTTGCGTTGTGGAAATGTCTGCGTGCCCTAATAATTTTTGTATAACCATAAGGTCAGCACCATTATGCAGCAGGTGGGTTGCAAAGGCATGACGTAAGACATGGGGAGAAATTTGGTGCGGGCTAAAACCCATTTGCACAGCCTTTTGCTTAAGCAGCATGGCAAATCCCTGGCGAGTAAGGTGACCTAAGGCGCTAGAGGAAGGGAAAAGCCAATTGTGTCCTTTTTGAGGAGACAACTTTAAAAAAACAGGCCGTACCTGCAAATAATGAAGCAGTGCCTCAATAGCTTTTTCATTGAGGGGAACCAAACGTTCCCGCCCCCCCTTACCACGCACCATGACCATAGGCTCAATTTGTTTTGTTTGCGTATTAAAAATCAAAGCTCTAAGGGGTAAACCTACCAGTTCGCTAACGCGCAAACCACTGGCGTACAAAACCTCCAACAGGGCCAAAAGACGCGTATCTTCAGGGGTTTTTGGGGTCGACAGTCCACTTAATAATGTGTTCACATCATTTTCTGACAAAATTTTAGGCATGGGCCGTTTGGGCCGCCCAACAGTCAAACGATTTGCTGGGTTTTTGGTAATAATGTTTTCTGAAACTAAAAAACCGTAAAACTGTCGTAAAGCTGATATTTTTCTGGCAATGGTAGTTTTTTCAAACTCTCTACTGCGCAGGGTTTCTACGTAGGCTAATATTTGGGCAGGACTAGCCTGATGAATAGGCGTAAGGCCCAAATGAATGGCCACATCTTTCAAGTCACGACTGTAAGCTGCCCGTGTATTGGAAGATGCCCCCCGTTCAGCTGACAGCATATCTAAAAACTGATCAAGAAAGGGAGGCAGAGTCGGCATTACTCGTAATTTTCCGAAATAAACTGATTCAATAGGCGCACGCCGTAGCCAGTGGCGCCCTTAGCATGCAGTGGCTTGTCTTTCTTTTCCCATGCCATACCCGCAATGTCTAGATGAGCCCACGGCACATCATTCACAAAACGCATAAGAAAGTGGGCTGCTGTAATACTGCCAGCCCCTCGGCCAGAACCTGTGTTTTTCATGTCAGCAATGTCAGAATTAATATCTTTGTCATAAGCATCCCCCATGGGTAGGCGCCATACAGGTTCAGCTACGCACGTTCCAGCATTTGTTAATCGACTACTTAGGGTGTCGTCATTGGAAAACAAACCCGCATATTCGTGGCCCAAGGCAACCGTAATAGCACCTGTTAAAGTTGCCAGATCTACCATGCATTGTGGGTTGAACCGATTTTGTGTATACCACAAGGCGTCAGCCAAAACGAGGCGCCCTTCTGCGTCCGTATTAATAATTTCAATGGTTTGGCCAGACATGGAAACCACCACATCTGCAGGGCGTTGGGCAGTGCCCGATGGCATATTTTCAACCATGCCCATAACACCAACCACATTTACCTTTGCCTTGCGCAAAGCCAATGCTTTCATAAGACCCAACACCACGCCTGAACCAGCCATGTCGTACTTCATGTCTTCCATATTATTGGATGGTTTAATGGAAATACCGCCTGTGTCAAAGGTGACCCCCTTCCCTACAATGGCTACAGGGGCCTGATCTTTTGCACCATTCATCCACTGCAAAACAATAAGCTGCGATTCTTTTTCGCTGCCTAAGCCAACCCCCAATAGGGCGTTCATGCCCAATTTTGCCATCTCTTTTTCGCCTAAAATTTCTACACTCACCCCTAAAGGCTCAAGTTCCTTGGCTAATTTAGACATGTGGGCGGGGTATAAAACGTTGGGGGGCTCAGAAACCACATGACGGGTTAAAAACACCCCCTCATTAACGGCATGAAGCCAGTTGAAAGAAGTCTCAGCACTCCTTTCATCAGAAACAACAAATGTCATGGTTTCTAAAACAGGGGGCTCTTTTTTCTTTGTTTTGTACAAATCAAAACGCCAGGCCCGCAGTTCAGCCCCCGAAGCCACATGGGCAATTTCCTTTTCAGAAAAACCATCCAAAACAAGTGTGCAATTTTTATTTTGAATTTTTGATACAGCGGCGTAAATTTTCCCGCCCAGTTCTTCTAAGTCTTGCGGAGTTTCAATGCCTGATGTTCCAACCAAAATAATATGGCTGTGATCCACACCATGGGGGGCAGATAAGATAAGTAAATCATCTTTATTTCCCTTGAAGGTGCTGTTTGAAAGGGCCCGTGTCAAAGCGTTTTGAGTTTGCACGTTTAAGGCTTGCGCACTTGCAGAAAGCTTATTGTCCTTTTGAACAGACACAACAATGGGCCTATCCTTTGGGCAGGTAGTTTTAAATTGAATCATTCCATGAACCTTCACATAAATTTTTAGCAATCAGACGAATGAATTATTATAGCCACATGGCCCCTTTTTGAACATAAAAAGATTAGACATAATTGGTATGGATACGGCCCTAAAGGTGTAATTTATCCTAGACAAAAGCAGGAAAGATGCGCTAGAAAGGTGTATATAGGGTTTAGGAGTGTAGCTCAATTGGCTAGAGCGTCGGTCTCCAAAACCGAAGGTTGGGGGTTCGAGACCCTCCACTCCTGCCAATGATAGCATAAAAAAAGAAAGGTCGTAATTGTGGAAACAAAAAATAATATGTTTCAAAGGGCTTCTCAGTTCACATCAGAAGTCCGTGAAGAAGCAAAAAAAGTTACCTGGCCCACAGGACGTGAAACCCGTCTAACAACGACTTTTGTTTTTGTTTTTGCTGTCATTGCGGCTTTGTATTTTTTAATGGTTGATCAGGTTATATACCGTTTGCTTAATTTGATTATTGGTTAATTGGGACGACAAAAAGGGAAAATAGGCGATGGTGCGCACAGCAAGGTGGTATGTGGTAAATGTGTATTCAGGCTTTGAAAAAAAAGTGCGTGAATCCATTTTAGAACAGGCAGAACGTAAGGGATTGTCTGACCGTTTTGAGGACATTCTAATCCCCTCTGAGGAGGTTGTGGAAATTCAAAAAGGCTCAAAAGTCAATAAGGAGCGCAAATATTTCCCAGGCTATGTTTTTGTAAAAATGCACCTAACAGACGAAGCATGGCACTTGGTTACAAGCATACCAAGGGTTTCTAGCTTTTTGGGGGCCAAAGGAAAACCCAGCCCCATTAGCGAAGCAGAGGTGGGCCGCATATTAAAACAAGTGAAAGATTCTGTTGAAAAACCAAGACATTCTGTGCAATATGAGGTTGGTGAACAGGTTCGTGTAAATGACGGTCCTTTCACGTCTTTCACAGGTCTTGTGGAAGAAGTAGACGGCGAAAAAGGTCGTTTAAAAGTTTCTGTTATGATTTTTGGTCGCCCAACCCCTGTGGAGTTGGAGTTTGCCCAGGTTGACAAGTCGTAACATTTAAAAGGGCGAAAGCCCTTATTCAAATCCGCGGCAGGCACGCCAATGTCGTACCGCGGCTTAATTTATTTTTAAGGAGCTAACATGGCAAAAAAAATTACGGGCTATATTAAGCTGCAGGTGGCAGCGGGTAAAGCTAACCCATCCCCTCCTATTGGTCCTGCTTTGGGTCAACGGGGGTTGAACATTATGGAATTTTGTAAGGCGTTTAACGCGCAAACACAAAGCATTGAACCAGGAACACCCATTCCAGTGGTTATTACTGTGTATGCAGATAAAACCTTTTCCTTCATAACCAAAACACCCCCCAACACTTTCTTTTTAAAGAAAGCTGCCAAAATTGATAAGGGAATTCAAACCCCTGGTCGTGGCACGGTGGGCACGGTTACAATGGCGCAGATTCGCGAAATTGCCGCCATTAAAATGCCAGACTTAAACGCACACAGCATAGAAGCTGCTTGTGAAATGATTGTTGGTTCTGCCCGATCCATGGGCTTGGAAGTGGTGGAGTAAAATCATGGCAAAATTAGGAAAACGTTTAAAAACAGCTTACGCAGCTGTGGATAAGAATAAGGTTTACAGTATTGACGAAGCTATTCAGCTGACTAAGTCGCTGAGCAAGGCAAAATTTGACGAATCCGTTGATATTTCCATTAACCTGGGTGTGGATGCCAGAAAGGCTGACCAAAACATCCGTGGTGTGGTTCAATTGCCAAACGGTACAGGTAAAACTTACCGCGTAGCTGTGTTTGCCAAGGGCCCCAAAGCTGAGGAAGCCACAAAAGCAGGCGCGGAAATTGTGGGCGCTGAAGACTTGGCTGAAAAAATTCAGGCGGGTGAACTAAACTTTGACCGGTGTATTGCCACCCCTGACATGATGGGTCTGGTGGGTCGTGTGGGTAAAATTTTGGGCCCACGTGGTTTAATGCCCAACCCTAAGCTTGGAACGGTCACCATGGATGTGGCTAATGCTGTTAAGGCCGTTAAAGGTGGTCAGGTGGAATATCGCACAGAAAAAGGCGGTGTTGTTCACGCAGGTGTTGGCCGCGTTAGCTTTGCTGAAGGTGCTTTAAAAGAAAATATTTTGGCCTTTGTGGATGCTGTTGTTAAGGCGAAACCTGCAGGTGCTAAGGGAACTTATATGCGTAAAATAACACTAAGTTCCACCATGGGCCCAGGGTTAACTTTTTCCATAGAAGGTTAATTAGAAATTCAAGGAAGTTGGGCTTTTGCCCACTTCTTTGTTTCAAGCGAACAGTGTTCGTTTGTGTCAAAGACTGTAGGTTCCCTGTATTTCAGGGTTTAATTGTGAAAGCGGCCTACACAGACAGAAGGGGAGAAAATGAGTTTAAAGAGTTTATATAATCGACATTTAAATGACAACGATCCTTCTGTAACAAAAACGGGGAAACCCAATGTGTGCGGTGAAAACCGTACGTTTGTTTAAGGAGTAAGAGAGATGAATCGTACTGAAAAGCATGATCTGGTTTCTCAAATGCGCGATGTTTTGCAAGGTGCTTCCTTGGTTTTGGTTACTCAACAAAGTGGCCTAACTGTAGCAGAAGTAACTAACTTGCGTCGTAGCATGCGTGAAAATCAGGCTGAGTTTAAGGTTTTGAAAAACACTCTTGCCCAAATTGCAGTGAAGGACACTGCCCTAGATGGACTGACGCCATTGCTAAAGGGCCCAACGGCTCTTGCGTATTCGGCTGACCCCATTGCGGCAGCGAAGGTTATTGTTAAATTTGCCAATACCAACGACAAACTAAAAGTTGTTGGGGGGTACTTGAACGGTCAATTACTAAGTGAAGCGTCTGTAAAGGCTTTGGCAACATTGCCATCCTTGGACGAATTGCGTGGTACGTTGATTGGTCTTATTCAAGCACCTGCTACAAAATTGGCCCGTTTGGCAAAGGAACCAGGGGCTTGTGTGGCCCGTGTTCTTTCAGCAAAAGCGGCAGCGTAAGTTTTTTTGAACCGAAATTATTTTTTTATTGGAGTATTTAAATGTCTAAATTAGCTAAAATTGTTGATGATCTATCTGCATTAACCGTATTGGAAGCTGCTGAGCTTTCCAAACTATTGGAAGAAAAGTGGGGCGTAAGCGCTGCCGCTGCTGTGGCTGTTGCAGCCCCTGCTGCTGCCGCTGCTAACAGCGATGCCGAAGCAAAAACAGAGTTTGACGTAAGCCTAGATGATGCAGGCGCTAACAAAATTAACGTGATTAAAGAAGTTCGTGCTATCACTGGTTTGGGCTTGAAAGAAGCGAAAGACCTTGTAGAAGCTGCACCAAAAGTTGTTAAAGCTGCCGTTTCTAAAGATGAAGCTGAAAAAATCAAAAAGCAGCTTGAAGAAGCGGGTGCAAAAGTTTCCGTAAAATAAGCGAGCATAAGCTTTGATTTAAACGCCTGTTGGATTTCCTTCAGGCGTTTTTTTATACGCGCATAAAACCACAGAGTTTGGCCCGTGGAGCGTTCACTTCAGAATCACAAGGAGTTTTTATGAATTTTTTCTTGAAAATAGCTGTATTTTTATTACATGCAGCGCTGGTAGTTGCTGCTTCAGATGATATGACTGAAACAATGATTACGCAATTCAAAACAAAATATCCAGAATGTTACAGGTACTTTTGGGATGGCATAGAAAAAAGTAAGCCGCATACTATTCTGAAGCTTACATCTGAAGTACTATTCCATGCTGAAGGAAGTGATTTTGCTAGACTAGTCGACAAAATGACTTATATAGATATATATGAACTGGAGCCATCAAAAATATTATCGCAGTTAGATGGTCCTACAGAAATAGGAGAAGCTTTGAGGGACTTATTAAAAAAATTAAAGCTACCGTCTAAGCCTGATCATGCCTCTTTGGCTGTTAATATGGCTGCGCGCATTCTCTATATTAATCGCGTAGGCTTGGAAACCTACAGAGGAGAAGCAGAAGATTTTAGCGAGACTCCTATAATTTAGGACCTCCCCCCCTCTCCCCCCATTAATTTTGGTAGGCTTTTTTGAATACTTTATACTCAAAAAAAGTCACACTTCTAAATTGAAATTAAAAACTCAAATTTAAAAAAAATTCTGGAACAAATACGATAAAAATGCTATACACAACTGAAAGTTGAAATAATAATCATAATAACTTTTCAGGGGTGTTATTTAAGTGCTTAAAGCGCTACTGGGTATTTACACAGAAAATAGGTCTTCGTCCTTAATACGGTTAGTTTTTGAAAAAACACCCTCTGCTTTGGCTGTTCTAGATTTAGATTTAATTTTTCTACTGGCAAGCAGTGGGTTTGCAGACAAATTTGGTTGTATTTCCAATGATCTCTCTTTAAAGAAAATAGAGAGAGCTTTGCCTGTGTTTTTTAAAACTATAGAAACGGACTTAAAGTCGGCAATTCGTGGTGAGGTCATAAAAAAAGAGGAATATATTACCCTTGATAATGCCACGTCCCCCGTTTGGTTATACTGGGAAATACATCAATGGAGGGGTCCTAAGGGAAGACTGCTTGGCTTTGTTGTATATTTAGAGGAAAGAACAGCCCATAAAACCGCTGAGTTTGAGATGGAAAGAACAATCCAAGACCTTCGCAAAAAAAACCATGAACTTGAACGTTTTGCCTATGTTTGCTCTCATGACATCAACGAACCTTTGCGTTCCATGTCTAGCTTTTTACAGCTAATTCAAAAAAATAAGGCTGACCAGCTTGATTTAGAAACAAAAAACTACATGGGGTTTGTTATGACAGGTCTCAACCGTCTTCATAATTTGGTGCGGGATATTTTGGCTTTTTCCAAGGTGGGCATCCACGGCAAACACGAAAATGCTTCAGCATCCGCAGCCCTTCAAGAGGCCATGGAAAGCCTAACCCTAAAAATAAAAGAAAGCCAGGCAAGTGTTACATTTGACCCCCTGCCCCATGTTTACGTAGATAAAAGCCAGCTTATTCAGTTGTTTATTAATCTTTTGGATAATGCTATTAAATTCAAGGGTCCCACTCCTCCTTCCATTCATGTGGGTGTTTATGATGATGGGGATTTATGGTGTTTTTCCGTACAAGATAATGGCATTGGCATTGAAAAAGAATACCAGGAAAAGATTTTTGAAATGTTTGAGCGTTTACACGGTAAGCACGACTTTGAAGGTTCTGGAATTGGGTTGGCTGTTTGCAAAAAAATTGTGGAATTTTATGGAGGAAATATTTGTCTAAAATCAAAAGTTGGTGTGGGAAGTACTTTTTATTTTACCCTTCCTAAAGGTCTAGAAAGTTAGCTTTTTCATAATTTATTTGTAAGGGGGATATGGGTGTGGGAAGTCAAAAAGATTTAGAAGAATACGTGGGTCGTAGACTGCGAGAAAAAAGACAAAAGCTTGGAATGACGTTGGCATATGTGGCGGAAAAGCTTTCCATATCTCATCAGCAAATTCAAAAATATGAACAGGCCCAAAGCCGTATTTCTGCAGCAATTTTATTTCAAATCGGCCAGGTTTATGGTGTGCCCTCTCATTATTTTTTTGAAGGGTATCGTTCTGATATTGAAAAGAAACCAGAAATTCCAGCACCTACCGACGTTATTACCTACCGAGAGGAAAAAAATCTGAATATTTTATTGGTAGAAGATAACCCAGCTGATGAGCTTTTAACCCGACGTGCCTTAGAAGCGTCTAAGCATAAAATTAATGTTTTTTGCGTTCATGATGGGGTTCAAGCCATAGAATTTTTGCGTTACAAAACTCTTGCGGCAGATTTTCCAAGGCCAGATGTGGTCTTACTGGATCTAAATATACCAAAACGAGATGGGCATACAGTTTTAAAAGAAATTAAGCGGGACCGGGACATCCAAGACATTCCTGTTGTAATTCTGACCAACAGTATCAGTATTCAAGAAATGGTTTCCATTTATAAAAACTATGCGTCAGGTTATATTAGCAAATCTTTTGATTACGACGTATTTGAGGACTCCCTTATTGGCTTTGTGAACTATTGGGTTTCTGTGGTGGTTTTACCGAATACGGCCCAGGAGCAGCCCTGCCTAGACTTCTGAAATAGAGATAGAGTCCTATAGTTTGGGACTTCCATACCCTCTACAATCATTGATTTTGTTAGGCTTTTCCAACAACCTGAATTCTGAAAAAAAATCCATAATGCCATGGACCATTTTATGCTATATTCAAGCTTAATTACTCCCCAACATTCATACTGGAATTAGACTGATGGAAAGAATTAACCCCCGTGTGGACATGGCCTTTAAGAAGATTTTTGGCGTGGAAGAAAATAAGGATCTTCTCATTTCTCTCATTAATTCCATTGTGTCAAAAGAAGACCAGGTGTTGGACATAACCTTGATGAACCCTTACAACCCCCAAAATTTCAGAAATGATAAATTATCTATTTTGGATGTTAAGGCTAAGGGCCACGACGGCAAACTATTCAATATCGAAATTCAAATTTCTGACGAAGCTGATTATGACAAACGGGCCTTGTATTACTGGGCAAAATTGTACACAGAACAACTGGAACAATCTGTGGATTATTCCACATTATCAAAAGCCATTGGCATTCATATTTTGAACTTCAAATCCATTTTCGAAAGTAACAAATACCACAACGTTTTTCGCATTACAGAAAAGGACACAGGGTATGTGTATTTTAAGGACCTTGAATTACACACCATTGAGTTGAAAAAATTCTGCCCCAGCACGCAAGAAGACCTAAGTACCTTCATGGATAGGGTGAAAAATTCCCTGGATATGTGGATGACCTTTTTAACCCGCCATGATTTACTGCGTGGGGATAAAATGCCCAAAAACCTTGATGACCCACGGTTAAAGAAGGCCATGGATGTTTTGAATGTGATGAATTTCACAGAAGAAGAACGCATGTCTTATGAAGACCGCCTCCACTGGCTGCGCATTGAAGCCAGTGCGCTGAAAAAACAAATGGAAAAGGGCCTTAAAAAAGGTATGAAAAAAGGCGAAAAGATTGGCATGAAAAAAGGCGAAGAGATTGGTATGAAAAAAGGCCGGGAGGAAGGCGAAAAGATTGGTATGGAAAAGGGCGAGAAGATTGGTATGGAAAAGGGCGAGAAGATTGGTATGGAGAAGGGCCGAGAGGAAGGCGAAAAGATTGGTATAGAGAAGGGCGAAAAAATAGGTATGGAAAAAGCTGCCCTAGATGTGGCACGTATTTTAAAACAGCAGGGTGTGGAGCCCTCTATCATTGCCCTATCCACAGGCCTGAGCGTGTCTGTTATTGAAGAATTATAAGCACAAATCTACATCTAGACTTTTCAAAAAAGGATCTTTTATCATTGACTATTCCTCAAGTTCTTAAGCTTTTACCACCTCATTTAGTTGTCACTGACTCCAGGTACGTGGAAGAAGGAGGGTGTTTTGTCTGTGTTTGTGATTCTTATGAAGAAAGTCGAATATATATACAAAAAGCCTTAGATAAGGGGGCCCTTTTTATTGTTTGTGGCGTGGGGCATGAAAAACCTTTTCAGGAAAAATTCAAAAAAATTTCTTTTTTTCCGTGCAGTTCTCCCCGTTTTATACTTTCTGAGCTTAGCCATTTTTTACACCCCAATCACCCCCCCTATTTGGCAGCTGTTACGGGAACCAATGGAAAAAGTTCAGTGGTTAGTTTTATGCGTCAACTGTTTGGCCTAAATAATATATGCGCTGCTAGTGTGGGGACCTTGGGCGTTGTTACAACCCATGCTCAAAAAGTTACCATGTCACCCCTAACAACTCCTGGAGCCTTAGAATTACATAAGCTGTTAGAGCAATTGGCTTCTATAAATATTGAAGTAGCAGCTTTGGAAGCTTCTAGCCACGGCCTACACCAATACCGTCTACACCATGTTCCCTTGGCTTGTGCAGGGTTTACAAATTTAAGCCAAGACCATTTGGATTATCACAAAACTATGGAGAATTATTTCCAAGCAAAATGCCAATTATTTTCAGAGGTCCTTGGCCCTGGAAAGGTAGCTGTTTTAAACAAAGATTCTGACTTCTTCCACCCACTAACAGCCATATGTGAACAACGGCGCCAACATGTTGTTAGTTATTCCCTACATGAACAGGCTGATTTGAGAATTCTAAATTTGTTGCCAACGGCTACAGGTTTTACTTTTGACCTAAACTACGAAGGGCAGACGTATGAAAACCTCAGAACCTCCTTAATCGGCCAATTTCAATTAGAAAATCTTTTGTGTGCTACTGGCCTTGCTTTGGCGTGTGGGATGCCTATTCATCAATGTGTAAATGTTTTTCATAAGGTAATGTCTGTTGACGGACGTATGGACTGTGTAGGCACTAAAAATAATGCCCATATCTATGTTGATTATGCACACACCCCTGATGCCTTGGAAATGGCCATAAAAAGCCTTAGAAACCATTGTGAAGGAAATTTGTGGGTCGTATTTGGTTGTGGTGGAAACCGTGATACTCAGAAACGGCCCCTCATGGGACACATAGCTTACCAACATGCGGACCAGGTGATTGTAACAGATGATAATCCCCGCTTTGAAAACCCTGCCCATATTCGTGGCCAAATTATAAAAACGTGCCCAAATGCCAAAGAAATAGCAGATCGTCAAGAAGCCATAGCCTTTGCAATTGCAGAACTAAAACCAGGTGATGTATTATTAGTGGCAGGCAAAGGGCATGAACGGGGGCAAACCATAGGTTCTGAAACGTTTCCCTTTTATGACAAAGATATTATCCAAACTTATCTAGAGGAATGAAATTGTGAGACAATGGAGCGCCGATGACGTAGTAGAGGCATTGGGGTACGTATGTGCCCCAAGTGACATAAAAGGAAAAAATATTTCCATTGACACACGAACCCTTATGCCAGGTGATGTGTACGTAGCCCTTCAGGGTGCCACACGTCATGGGGCAGATTTTATTCCTCAGGCTTTTTCAAAAGGGGCATCTCTGGTTGTTGTTGACCAGGACCTAGACCTTACCGGCCAAAGTCATGTTCTAGTTAAGAACACTCAAAAAGCTTTAGAAGATTTGGGCTGCTTTGCCCAAAAAACATCACCCGCTAAAAGAATTGCCATTACGGGCAGTTGTGGAAAAACAACAACCAAGGAATGGTTGGCACAAGTTCTTAGCGCTTATGGCAATACGGTTTACTCTCAAAGCAGTTATAATAACCACATTGGTGTTCCCTTAAGCTTGACAAAACTGGGGCCCGCCACACAGTTTGGGGTTTTTGAAATTGGCATGAACAATGGAGGGGAAATTTCCCCCCTAACACAATTTGTCTGTCCCCACATAGCTGTTATTACAGCCATTGCTGAGGCTCACATGGGGCATTTTAATTCCCTACAGGAAATTGCAGAAGAAAAAGCGTCTATTTTTGATGGACTTCAGGAAAATGGCATAGCCATTATTCCCCGTGATGCACCTTTTTATGAATTGCTGAAAGAAAAAGCCTTGGCAAAAACCAAGAATGTTCTAACATTTTCAACAGATGCTGAGGCATGTGCCGCCCTTTTAAGCCTAAAGGAACTCCCCCAAGGCGGCATGGATATTAAGGCTAACCTTTTGGGTGAGGAAATTTCCATACGCCTTTCCTTCCAAGACAAACATCTTATTTCCAACATTTTTGCCCTTCTTTTGGTTGTAAAGGCACTAAATTTACCCCTAGAGCCTGCCTTAACCGTAATTGAGATGCTGCAGCCCCTATCTGGTCGGGGAAAAACAGAAGTTATAACCTTTCAAGGAAAGTCTGTCACATTAATTGATGACTCTTATAACGCCAGCCCTTCTTCCGTAAGAGCCGCCTTAGAAAGCCTGGCCCAAAAGACTCCTGCATCGCCAGGCCGCAAAATTGTTGTGTTAGGCGAAATGCGAGAGTTGGGCCACTTTTCTGAGGAGCTGCACATTCAACTTCTTCCCTATTTACAAGCAGCCAATCCTCATGTGGTTTTTTGCGTCGGTAATGCTATGCTGCCTCTTTACAACAGCCTTAGCCCAAATATTCAAGGAGGCTTTGCAAGCGAAGTAGGGCCTATTATTTCCCTTGTGGCGGATGCCCTAAAATCCCATGATCTTGTTTTTGTAAAAGGCTCTAATGGCAGTGGGGTTAATGCGCTTGTTTCTTATTTAAAATGTCAACCTATTCAGGAACAATCTGCGGCGTAACATGTTTTATTATTACCTATATCCCCTGTCTGAATTTTTTGGTCCTTTCAACCTATTCCGTTATATTACCTTTCGTACAGGGGGCGCTATTTTAACGGCCTTGATTATTAGCTTTTTGTGGGGCAAGCCCCTTATTTCTTGGCTAAAAAGCCGGCAAAACGGAGGGCAGCCCATTCGGACAGACGGTCCTGAAAGCCACTTGCTGACCAAGAAAGGAACCCCTACCATGGGGGGGGTCCTTATTTTAACGGCCGTAACTGTTAGCACGGTTTTGTGGTCTGATTGGTCCAACAAATTTGTTTGGACTGTGCTTTTAGTCACGCTTGGCTTTGGGTTTCTAGGCGCCTTAGATGACTATATGAAGCTTACCAAACGCAGCCATCACGGGGTTTCTTTTAAGGGAAAGTTGCTAGGCCAGATGGTTTTATCTGTTGGGGCTGTTTATTTTATTACAGCTTTCACACAAGAAAAAATGGCATTCACTCTAACATTTCCCTTTTTAAAGGACTACGTCCTTAACTTGGGATACTTCTATTATGTGTGGGGTTTATTGGTTATTGTGGGCGCCTCTAACGCAGTTAATCTTACAGACGGCTTAGATGGTTTGGCCATTGTGCCTGTGATGATTGCCTGCGCCTGTTTTTGTCTGATTAGTTACCTGGTGGGAAATGCAGTTTTTGCCAATTATTTACAAATTCACCATATTCCACATGCTGGAGAATTGGTTGTGTTTTTAGGGGCATTTATTGGAGCTGGCCTTGGGTTTTTGTGGTATAACGCCCCTCCTGCCAAAGTTTTTATGGGGGATACAGGCTCTCTAGCAGCAGGAGGCGCCTTAGGAACCATTTCCATAATCACCAAACATGAAATTGTTTTGGCAATTATTGGAGGTCTGTTTGTTTTGGAAGCGGTTTCTGTGATTGTGCAGGTTGGATATTTCAAGTTAACAGGAAAACGTATTTTTCTTATGGCACCCATTCATCACCATTTTGAAAAAAAGGGGTGGGCCGAGCCTACGGTTGTGATTCGGTTTTGGATTATTGCCAGTATTTTAGCCCTTGTGGGCCTTTCCACCCTAAAACTACGCTAAAAGGTTTGCTAGAAATGACAAAAATACGTTTGCCCGCTTTCACCTTAATTGAGGTGGCCATTGTGTTGATGATTGTTGGCCTAATGGCGGGTGCTGTTTTAAAGGGATACGACTTACTGGAAAGCGCAAAAATGCGCACTATTGTTTCAGACGTGCAACGTTATCAACTGGCTTTTGACCTATACCACGAAGCTTACAATGCCTTACCAGGAGACGACCCAAAGGCCGCAGAACATTTTGGCACCCACACATCCAACGGTAATGGCAACGGCTTTATTGATGAAAGTGAAAAAAATGCTGTTTGGGAACATCTAGCCAAGGGAGGGTTTGTGTCCTGTGAAACGCCACCAACTTCTAAAATGGGGGGGCGTTTTACGGTTGTGTTTCAACCAAATCCACTCCTTTCGGGTCATTGGCTTATGTTGGGCAAGGAAAATGGAGCCCAAGCCAACGGGGGCTTATTCACACCAAAGCAAGCTCAACAACTTAAAAACAAAATGGACAGTGGTTTCACATCTCAAGAGGGCCAGGTTAGGTTTCAAGAGGGGGCTAACTACACATCTGGCCAATGCATTCAAGGTACAGGGTTTAATCTGTCTGAAAAACAGCAAACGTGCGTTGCCTTGTTTCGCATTAATGGGTTTTAGTCATTAGCTACATGCTCTAAAATATGGTTTTTTTAAGAGGAACAATTTAATGAAGAAAAAAAGAAAGAATTTGCCAAAAGCTCTTAAACGAGAGCTTCTGCGAGAAGCAGGCTGGCGATGTGCTGTACCAACTTGTCGCATGGCAGGGGATTTCTTAGAGTTTGCACATGTTATCCCGTTTAGAGATGGTGGTGAAGATACTTTTATCAATATGATTGCACTCTGCCCTACTTGTCATACCCGTTTTGACTCTAAGAAAGAAGAGTTTATGGACCAAAAGGAGCTTGTTATTCTTAAGCAAAATTTAATACTTTTAAATGAAAGGTACTCATCTTTTGAGAAGCGTACATTAGAATATTTTTTGGAAAACGGTAAGGATAATGTTCTATGCTGGGGGCGCGATTTAGATTTAATGTATTTACTAAAAGACGGTCTTATCGTTGAGAGTGGTACAAAATGCAATAACTCTATTAATTTTCCTCCTAAGATTTACCTTCTTACAGAAAAAGGAAAGGAATTTGTTGAAAAATGGAAAACCGTAAAATCGTTAGATCCGAACCAAAACTAATACAGTTAATCTACACGAAATATTCCTACACCCTTTTCAAACTGAGATACTACTAGACTGATGTGCTGAATTTGTTGACCCACACTCCCCCTCACTTGAGACACTTAACTAAAGGTTGATTTTGGTATTAATACAAAGTTTAACCTCGGGACTATCTGTGCTACACTCAGGCTTAACTATTCTCCAACACTATGCATACTGGAATTAGACTGATGGAAAGAATTAACCCCCGTGTGGACATGGCCTTTAAGAAGATTTTTGGCGTGGAAGAGAATAAGGATCTTCTCATTTCCCTCATTAATTCCATTGTGTCAAAAGAAGACCAGGTGTTGGACATAACCTTGATGAACCCTTACAACCCCCAAAATTTCAGAAATGATAAATTATCTATTTTGGATGTTAAGGCCAAGGGCCACGACGGCAAACTATTCAATATCGAAATTCAAATTTCTGACGAAGCCGATTATGACAAACGGGCCTTGTATTACTGGGCCAAACTGTACACAGAACAGCTGGAACAATCTGTGGATTACTCCACATTATCAAAAGCCATTGGCATTCATATTTTGAATTTCAAATCCATTTTCGAAAGTAACAAATACCATAACGTATTCCGCATTACGGAAAAGGACACAGGGTATGTGTATTTTAAGGACCTTGAATTACACACCATTGAGCTGAAAAAATTCTGCCCCAGCACGCAAGAAGACCTAAGCACCTTCATGGATAGGGTGAAAAATTCCCTGGATATGTGGATGACCTTTTTGACCCGCCATGATTTACTGCGTGGGGATAAAATGCCAAAAAACCTTGACGACCCACGGTTAAAGAAGGCCATGGATGTTTTGAATGTGATGAATTTCACAGAAGAAGAACGCATGTCTTACGAAGACCGCCTCCACTGGCTGCGCATTGAAGCCAGCGCGCTGAAAAAGCAAATGGAAAAGGGTCTTAAAAAAGGTATGAAAAAAGGCGAAAAGATTGGCATGAAAAAAGGCGAAGAGATTGGTATTAAAAAAGGCCGGGAGGAAGGCGAAAAGATTGGTATGGAAAAGGGCGAGAAGATTGGTATGGAGAAGGGCGAAAAAATAGGTATGGAAAAAGCCGCCCTAGATGTGGCACGTATTTTAAAACAACAAGGTGTGGAACCTTCCATCATTTCTTTATCCACAGGCCTAAGCGTTTCTGTTATTGAAAATCTATAGAGGGCCTGTCAGTTATTCTAAAGACTAAGCAGAAAGACAAAAAACTAGTTTAACCCTTATGTTTTTTAATGTAGGCTTAAATCATAGTCTGTTATTTGATTCACATGGTTTTTTTATGAGCTATATTCATCACTACCTTTTGCGCATGACTGCCTTTATTGTATGCATTTCTGCTTGTGTTTTGTTTCTACACAATGCCTTGGGGCGAATTTTCCTCAATAACCTATTTTTAAATTCGGTCATTATGTCATGCTTAGCTGTTGGCGTAACTTTGTGTTTTTATCAGCTTTATCGGTTAAAACAAGAACAGCAGTGGCTAGATACCTTCGAACAAGGGACGGAACGTTTTCCCCATGCCCCTAAAGCGCAAATTTTGGCGCCACTTGCCATTATTTTTAGCGATCCAAACCACGGTGGAACCCTTTCTGCCGTTACGGCAAAATCTATTTTATCGAGTGTGGAAGCTCGTTTAGACGAATCACGTCATGTCATTCGTTATTTAGTTGGTTTATTAATTTTTTTAGGTCTTTTGGGTACTTTTTGGGGCTTATCTGAAACCATTGGCGCCATTGCGGGGGTTATTAATGGCATTGATATGGGAATGGGGGATGTTAAAGACGCTTTTCAAAACCTTAAAAAAGGTCTTCAGTCACCCTTGTCTGGCATGGGAACAGCCTTTAGTTGTTCCATGTTCGGCTTAGCTAGCTCCTTAATTGTTGGATTTCTTGACCTACAGGTTTCAGGGGCAGGCAGTAAATTTTACCAAACATTAGAAGAACGCTTAGCCATGAATACCCGATTAAGTGGCAGTTTTGAGCAGGCGGTTCAGTCTAGTGGACCTGCTTATAGCATGGGTTTGTTGGAACAAACCGTAGAGTCATTAGCCAATCTTCAAGCCCAAATGCGCCGCACAGAAGATAACCGCCTGAGCCTTGTAAAAACAATCAACACACTGGGTGAAAAAATGGGCCAGTTAACAGAACAAATGGCAGCGCACCAAAATATTATGAAAAAAATTGCCCAAAACCAGATTGACCTTCAGGAAAATATTTTACAAATCAGTAAAATCACGGCTGAAAATCAAAAAGACGACACCCTTAAATATCACTTACGGAGTTTAGACACCACAGCATCCAAACTTTTGGAAGAAAGTGTGGAGGGTCGCAACCGTCTGACCCAGGAATTACGCAATGAAATTCGGGTTATTGCCAGAACCCTATCAGCCATTGCCAGCGGTCAAGATATTGCAGCTTAATAGGTCACGTCATGAATGATTGATTCCTGTTATGAATTTTTATAAATTAATGACAGGTTTTTTAAAAAAGAGATAAGAATGGCAGGACATTCCCAATTTAAAAATATTATGTACCGTAAGGGGGCCCAGGATGCAAAGCGTGCTCGCACTTTTGCCAAAATAGCCCGTGAAATTATTGTGGCTGCCAAATCGGGCCTGCCCGATCCTGCGTCTAATCCCCGCCTACGCGCAGCTTTGGCCTCTGCACGGGCAGCCAACATGCCCAAAGATAATGTGGAACGAGCCATGAAAAAGGCCATAGGAGGAGAGGACACATCTGTTTATGAAGATGTGCGCTATGAGGGATATGGCCCTGGGGGTGTGGCTATTATTGTGGAGGGCCTTACGGATAACCGTAATCGCACAGCTTCAGAAGTACGGTCTATTTTTAATAAACATGGCGGAAACCTAGGGGAAACGGGAAGTGTGGGCTTTATGTTTGAACGCATTGGTCTTCTGTCTTTTGACGCAGGTAATTTTACTTTTGACCACATGTTTGAACAGGCTGTAGAGGCTGGAGCCCACAATGTGGAAACAGTGGGTCACACCTTGGAGGTAACATGTTCCATGGATTCATTTGCAACCGTGCGTGATTACCTACTAGAGCATGTGGGAGATCCACTAGAAGCTAAAATTATCTGGCGCCCCCATAACACCCTGACTTGCACGGAAGATACGACGAAAACGCTTCTAAAAATGGTAGACGCCCTGGAAGAAAATGACGACGTTCAAAATGTTTACGCTAATTTCCATATGAGTGAAGAAATGGCCGAAAAACTATTAGGGTAAGAATAATGGATGTGGTTCAGTTTTTTGAACGCCTGAAGAGTTCAAACCCCACGCCTGAAACGGAGCTGAAGTACACAAACACCTACACATTACTGGTTGCCGTTGTTCTGTCAGCTCAAGCTACAGACAAGGGGGTAAACAAGGCCACAGAAGGTTTATTTAAGGCTGCTGATTCTCCTGAAAAAATGCTGTCCCTAGGTTTGAATGCTTTAAAGGAACATATAAAAACCATAGGTTTGTACAATACAAAAGCCCAGAATATTATAAAGTTGTCGGAAATTTTAGTGACGAATCATCAAGGCTGTGTACCCCAAACACGGGAGGCCTTGGAAGCCTTACCAGGCGTAGGCCGTAAAACGGCGAATGTGGTTTTAAATGTGGCCTTTGGACAGCCAACTATTGCGGTGGACACACACATTTTCCGCGTATCAAACAGAACAGGCTTGGCCCTTGGCAAAACTCCGTTGGATGTGGAAAAAGCCTTGGAAAAAGTTATTCCACAGGCTTATCGTCAGCATGCCCATCACTGGCTTATTTTGCATGGTCGTTATGTTTGCACGGCCAGAAATCCCCATTGCTCTACTTGTCCTGTGACAGATTTATGTGCTTATGCGCAGAACTTTTAATATTGCTGAACCTTTTCCTTAGCAGGAAAGTAAGCTATGCATAAAATCAACTAAAAAAACATTGTTTTTTAAAGAATCATAAGGGTAGGTTCCCTGGCTTTTGTCTTGCAACAACTCAGGCACTGCAGGTTGTGATGCTGCTGCTAGCCTGGAATTTACATAGAACAATAATGGCACAAGCTGCCCATCGCACCCCATGTGCCCTTCTTTTTTCTCACAAACTCTGTTTTTATGAACCCAAACACAATCTATCCCCGCATCACAAGCGCCTTCCACATCTGTATCAAAACTGTCGCCTATCATAATAACCTTTGAAGCGTTTCCAAACCTAAAGTGTTTTATGGCATATTGAAAAATAAGAGGATTAGGTTTGCCTATGGTATGGCACACACCTCCCATACGTCTGTACCATTCAGAAATAAGGGCTGGGCGGGGTTCTACTCCCCTATAGGTATGGGCCAAAGCGTCAGAATTAACACAAATCAAGGGAATGTTCATGTTCAGTGCCTGAAGCAATGTATGTTCCATAGGTTCAATTTCATGGTCTTTAGGAAATTTGTGCAGAACCATATAATCACATAGGGAAAGAGGGGGTGATTCTTTATTCCCAAAACCGTCCCCTTCTCCATTAAGAAAGAAAAAAATATTTTCAGAAAATTCATTCGACATAAGATGATGAAAATAATCACCTGCAGTAATAATTGACTTGTACAGACTATTGTCCAAACCCAACGAACAAAATAAACTGCTAATGTCTTGTTCTGTTAGGTGAGAGTTTGTCAAAAAAATAACCTCTTTTTGTCCCAAACGCAGCTGATGCAGCAGATCTAAAAGACCAGGTATTAGCTTTTCCCCATCATGCACAACACCAAGCACATCCATCAAAATGCTGTCATAGGGGCTCAAAATGGGTGATATTTTCACGATTTGAACACCTTTGCCCTTAAGTCAGCACATATTTCCTCCAATGCTTTTTGCACAGATGGCAGAATGGTCATGAGCATAAATGCGTGAATAAAACCTTCGTAGAAAAATAAATAAACAGGAACCCCACTATCTCGAAGACGCTGGGCATACAGCTTACATTCGTGCTGAACGGGGTCAAAACCACCAACAACAATAAATGTTTTGGGAAGCCCTTCAAGTTTTGGTTCAAAAATGGGGGACGCCCTTGGGTCATTTTTTTCAAAATCCCCATTCAGATATAGGTTCACATATCCAACCATACGTTCTTTTGTTGCAAAAAAACCTGAACCGTAGGTTTCATAGGTTGGAGACTGACAATGCAAGTCAAGGGGGGGATAAATCAGCAATTGAAAAATGGGTTGAACAATGGCTTCGTAACGTAAAAAATTAGTCACAGCAGCAGCCACATTACCACCAGAACTGTCACCGCCTATGCCTATTTGGGTGGAGTCAATACCCATTTTTTTAGCATGAAGCACAAGCCACTTATAAACCCGAATACCATCATGAACACAAACGGGAAATTTGTACTCAGGCGCCAAGCGCACTTCGGCTAAAACTACCACACAATTGAGGAGATTGGTATAGTAACGACACAAGGCATCATGGGTTCCAAGACCTGCACGAACCCACCCACCTATGGGGAAGTACAGCATACAGGGAAGATTACGCTTTGTAGAGGGACGAAAAATACGTAAATTAAAATAAGCCCCATCAATTTTTACCCGTATATCCTCAATACGCCGCACAGAAAGACGCTTTCCACCGTACAAGGTTGTAAAACGCAACAAGGCCTCCCGCTCCTCCGTAGGGCTGCGCAAGTGTTGAGGGGTTTTGTTATACTCAGTTAAAATTTTTTCAATACCTGGGTCCATAGCTTACCTCTTTTGGTCTGCGTACATGGGACCATCTATAAATTTAGCTGCATCCACCACATTAATGGATGGGAAAAAATTTGTTTTTCTAAGGGTATCTGACCGCACGATAAAGGAAATTTCTGGCACATATTCAAAGGGAATGGCGCCTGGATTTTCTCCTTGATATAAAATTTTGTTTGCCAACAAGGCGCCCATCTGACCCGCTGCGTAAGAACTTGCCACCACGCCAAACAAGGCCGTTTGAGCCTTTTCAATACCAAATTCCATACCTGTAAAAGACGGAAGTTTTTCATCATTCAAATATTTGCATATTTCTTCTGAGTTTTTCAAAATAAAGCCGTCAGGTGGTAGGTAAACAAGGTCTGGGTTAGTTTTTTTGGCCTCTTGAATTGTGCTGTAAATACTAGATGGGTCCACAGCATTATCTTTAACTGCAAAGTTCACATGGGTTAGCTCTAGACCAGCCTGACGTGCGGCCTCCTCAAACAATTTTACAGAAGCCACGGCATTAGGTTCCAAACTTGAATAAAGCGCCGTTATTTTTCTGATTTTGGGAGAATACTGCAAAATAGCATTCACCTGGCTTTTTGGATCTACCGCAATGGAAATACCTGTGAAGTTTCGCCCACTAGCCCCGAATGACTTCAAAAGACCCGCGCTTACAGGTTGTATGATATAGGCAAGTACAGGAATATTTGTAATATGCTTATCGTCTTGAACAGAATCTAGAGTACCCAACATTTCTATACATGGAACAGAACCATAAATATATAACAAATCAGGCTTGACCCGCTTTACTTCTTCAATGGCAGGTGCAATTTTCCCCTTTTCCTGGTTAAGGTTTAAAACAACAACCTTAATTTTGTGTCCCTTATACTTAAAAAAGTCCAAAAACCCACGGTCAGTAACTGTTTCACCATTCCAAACCACCATGTAAATAAGCTTTTCAGGTAGTTCTTTTTGTACGGAGGATGCAAGGCTTTTGCCCATACATAAAATTGAAAGAAACACAGAAAAAACAAAAGTAGAAAGAATTTTTATATACATACCTACTTCTCCGTCAAATGGGTTACGCCATCCCAATCATCGCCCACAGGAAGGGCAATATGGTTGGCACAACGTGTGAAATAAAGGTTCAAAAGCTCCGTATCGTTCGCGGCATAAGGCAAACTTTGCAGTTCGGTCAGAATATCTAAGGCTTTTGAAAATTCCTTGACCCTATAATGCCTGACCATAACCTCAAATTTTTTAAAGTACTGAATGGCATCATCACTGACGGGTACAAAATCTTTTTCGTTTTGAATACCGCATAATTCAAAAATTTCAACTTCTTTCTTTTTTCCTTTTACAGCCACCGTATCTAAAAGACGGGTGATAAAATTAGGCGGTAATTTATTTTTAACGGAATCTGAAATAATAATACTGGTAGAAAATATTTTATTGGCACCTTCTAAGCGTGCTGCCAAATTTACATTGTCCCCAAGGGCTGTATAGTTAAAACGGTCTTTTGAACCAATATTCCCAACAACACAATTACCACTATGAATGCCAAATCTTGTTTTAAAAACAGGTTTGCCCACAAATTCCCAATAGGCATTTAAGATATCAAGACGCCGTTTGCAAGAAAGGGCTGTACGACAGGCTTTCGTTTCCTGTTGTTCGTCCTTATCTGGCGCTCCCCAAAAACACATAATGGCATCGCCTATAAATTTATCAATAATACCGTCATTTTTTGAAATAATTTTTGCCAACTCATCGAAATAATTTGATAAGTGCACGGTTAGGTCCATAGTTCTGTCAATCTTTTCAGATATGCTTGAAAAGCCTTCAATGTCTGTGAACATTAATGTGAGGTTTGTGTTGGTTCCGCCAACCTCGTTTTCAACGCCCTTTTCTTTAAACCGTAAAACAAGACCTTTTGGAATATACTTTACAAGGTTACGAATTGTGTTTTTCATATACGACATGGACTGCGACATTTGGTTAAGCTCTTTAATTTCATACCCCCTTAAGAAATCGTCCTGTAAATCCAACCTTTCAATTTTTTCAGCTTCCAACATGACACTTTCTATGGGGTCGGCAATATTAGCCGTTTGAAAATAAAGAAGAATTAATATGATAACAGTTCCAAAAATCATGATGATGACTATAATTTTTTGCTGTTCAAAGAAATTTTGAAGAAAATCAGACTGCTTTGTTATGGTAACAACACTTCCCTTTAACCCAATTCCTTTTGGTATGGAGCTCAGTAACACATAATACCCTTCGTCATTCACTTGGGCTGAGGTAAAAACATCTGTTCCAGATTGCAAAATCTTAGTTTGGTCTAATATGGACTCAATAACCTCATCCCCGATAGAGGTTAAAAGCGTTTCTTGCTTTTGTATGGTCATATTCGAATCTGACAAAACCTTCCCATCAGGACTTATCAAAAACATGCGTGTATTTTCACTTAAACGAATTTCATTCATGAACAGGGAAAATTCATGCATAGAAATGGCACTGGCCAATATGGCCTTTTCTTGTTTCTTTGTTAAGGTTATGCGACTAATAAAACGAATTTCTTGTTCTTTTGTATGTTCGTTATAAACCAAATCAATAAAATTAGGGCTAGAATGAATTGTTTCTTTTGATTTATTGTAGTCATTTTTTATACTTTCCGGTGAATTAACTGCCGTTTCCTGAAGTAAGTCATTTTTATAATTAAAGAAAGTAACCCTTGATTGCCTTTCGTTAACATTTTGCACAACCACAGCGCCAACTGTATTTTCTGGTATATCCAACCCCAAATACTTTTCTTTTGAATCTTTTTTTGCCTTAAGTTCCTGGGCAAGAATAACCCCCTCCCCTTCAACCGACAGTGAAATAGAAGTAAGGGGGGTGAAATTCTTCAATGTGGTTAGAAAAATATTATTCAATATATTTCTGTCTATATTTTCTGAATTATGGAACCGTTGCTGAATTAACTCTGCATTCATGGCATGAAATTCACGCATACGTTCAACAAAGTCATCAATACGGCCAATGGTGGCTTCGTTTTGTTTATTTAAAAGGTCTTTGCTTGCGTCTAAAATAAGGTTTTTTGAACTAAAGAAATTGAACCCAACCACAATAAGGGTGGCAGAAACAGCCAGGGCACCAATTTTCATAAGCATGTCAAATTTTAAAGAACGGGAAAAACTAAACATTATCGCCCCCCTTTTTATCATCTGCAGCTATTAGGGCATCAATGTATGTGGTCTTTGCCTTGATTTCATCGATATGATTTGTGGCGTTCCTTAGAAAAATTTTCAAGGCAGGGTCCGTAACGCCTGATAAATCTAATGATGACAAAGACGGACTTTGCCACTTTTCAATAACCTTTTCAATTTGGGCAATGTTGTTGGAAAGTTCGCGCGTGCTTTTAAAGCCAACCCAAAAGGCCAAAACCCCAGCCACCAAGGCACCAATAAACATACGCAAATAAAGGGCCTTAATTTCAGCCATTTCATTATGCCAAACAACCTTAGGATCATAAGACATAACAATAGCAACACGGTCCAACCTAGCATTGTCGCGAATGGTAAAACCAACAATACTTTTACCAGATTCTTTTAAGTCCCAATTAACGCTTTTAGAGCCACGAATACGCCTGATAATTTTTAAAAGAGTATCTTCGCTATAGCTATTTTCCTGCGTGCCGTGAATTTGGGTTAGGGTATTTCCTTCAATTGTAAATATACGAATATCTTCAATGACACCATCAATAGTACGAGACTGCAAAAGCAAGTCACGAATATTATTCATGGTTCGAATATCTAAGCCCATGCGAACGGTACTTTCAATATTGCTGGAAATGTTGGACATAATAACGCCCAACCGTTCATTCACAAGGTTTTGGCGCGTAATATGGTATCTAAAACTCATCAACACAGTTAAAATAACTATGGTAAGTAAGGACACAATGCATAAAAGAACAGAAATGCGTACGCCAAGTTTCATTTTTGCCCCCTTTCGGGTTTGGACTGACCAAATAAAAGATAGGCATAAACGCCATTAATCAAGATAAGCCCCAAAGAAACCCACAAAAGAGTCTTTGAAAAGCTGGAAGCTGTTAAGATAAAACCAAATAAAGCGGGGCCCACAATCATTGAAAAACGCTCAACAACAAAGTAAAACATTAAAACAGATGATCTAGATAATTTATTGTCTTCATTGCATGACACATGCTCAATAATGCTCATCATGGATGAAATATGAATAACAGCGGCCACTGTATAGGCAACAATGCCAATCATAACGCTAATTGTATTTCCATAATACCAAACCATTAGTAAGGAAAGGGCAATAAAGGTTGAACAAAATAAAGCCGCGTAATGAGGAATTTTAAAACGACTAACAGCCCGTGCGGCAAAAGGGGCCACAACAAACATAAAAAAACCAAAAAGCATCATAATGCGCCCTACAGCTGAGGGCGAATTCCCAAGACTCACAAGGTACAAGGGATAAAAATAACCAATAAGGGCTGTAAACATAAGACGGGTTGGAAAACCAGATAGCGTAAGAGAACTCATGAATTCCTTTTCTTTTAAAATATGCCTGATCTGCCCCCTATTCAAAGACTCGTAACTAAAATCTGCCTTGGCATCTAACGTATTGATTTTTGCAAAATAAAAAGACAAAAGGCCAATTAAGAAGGCCACAATAAATGTGTAGCTTTGCCCTATGTTATCCACAAGAATGCCGCCAACAGGGGTTCCGCACAAAAACCCAGAGCCAGAGGCCACAACGAAAATAGCATAAGACTGAACCCTGTCTTTTGATTCTGAATAAGTTGCTACGTAGTTTTGGCAGCTGGCAAAGGTTATGCCATACCCAAGTGCCGTAACACAGCGGGTCAAAATAAAGGCCAAAAATGTTCCCATAAAAAAAGCCAATAAATGCCCAAAAATATAAACAGCCAAACCAAAAAGAAGGCTTTTTCGAATGCCAAGCCTTGAATTCAAATAGGTGGATCCAAAAATACTGACAGCTGCAAACAGGGTAAAGAAAATAATGGGAAGGGTTGCAACAAACTGCTTTGAAATAATCCATTCAGCCTGATAAAACTGTTCTGCATAGTTGGGCAACATGGTCAACAAAATAGCCTCACTAAAAACAGCAAGGAATGCTATAATGCGAATACTTTCCACAGACTGAACAACGTTGTTATACGTTACTTCCTTTTCAGCAAAAACATACTTCTTTTGAAGGTTGGCCCAATCATCCTCAATAAGATCTTTAACAGGCCCTGGAACCCTCAAATGACCCAACTTACCCCTTATTTGGTTAATCAGAAAGCTCAAAGACTCAAGCATTTTATTCATTTTTTTATGCAATGCAGAAATCATTTCGCCCTCTCGTGGCGTTTCTAGGCGGGAAAAATTCCCTTGGTTCAAATTCTGAAGCCCACGGATAAAATCAGCCAAGGGAAGCTGAACAGAGTTTTTAAATATGAACCTCAAAAATTCATAGCCAATAATGATAGATGTGAGCAAAATAACGGCAATATTATAAAAAACATCCATCAGGCTGCTTTCTAACGATTTATTAGATAAACCAATGTGAATATACCCAACCGTTTGGGAACCGTTTGTAATACGCAAAGGAATGTTGTAAAAACTGAAGATATCAAAGGGGTCTATTTGTTTCTTTTCTGCGTTAGAACTGAGGGCGAAACGTTTAAAAGAACCCCGCAAATTGTCATGAACTGCATTAGAACGGCCTATCAAATCCCCTTGGAAATTTGTAATGGCAATGTATTCAAGTTCTGTGGTTAATAGGGTTTTACGCTCTAAATAGTCGTCCATCCCTGCAAGTTCATTCAGCGGAATACCAACAGCAAGGCCCTTTTCAATAACAGTGGCAACCGTATAACCCACAGCTCGAGACTTATTAATAATTTCCTCTAAAACACCTTCTTTCTGCGCACTTACATGAAAATAGTAAAGGGCAGCGCTAACCGAGATGTTTACAATCACAAAAAATGTAATAATGTAATAAACAATCTGGTTAAACTTGGTGTTCTTTTCCCTTTCAGCCAACATATTTAAAAGCTTTTATGTGTACCTTATACCATTACAATAAGGGGTAATTATGAACAAAACGTTAAACGAACAAGGTATATTCAGAAAATTTTACAGAAAAAAACTCCACAAACAAAAATTAACAAACACATTTTCGCGCCATTGTTATATATTGGTGCCAAAATTAGGGTAATAAACAAAACATATGAAATTTTTAGACGAAGCCAAAATTTATATTCAATCAGGGGATGGGGGAGACGGAGGCCTTAGCTTTCGTCGTGAAAAATTTATTGAATTTGGGGGCCCTGACGGTGGTGACGGAGGTAAGGGTGGCAGCGTATACGCCTTATCTGTAGATAACCTAAACACACTTATTGACTATAGATATCAACAACATTTTCGGGCCAGAAAAGGGCAAAACGGCATGGGCCGCAACCGTTCTGGCCTAAGCGCTGAAGATATTGTCTTAAAGGTTCCTGTAGGCACCCAAATTTTAACAGACGACAAAGAAACAATTTTAGCGGATTTTACAGAACCAAACCAAAGAGTCCTTCTTTTAAAAGGGGGAGATGGCGGTTTTGGAAATGCACACTTCAAAACCTCCACAAACCAAACACCCCGCCGCACAGTACCAGGGTGGCCAGGCCAAGAAATGTGGATATGGTTACGCCTAAAATTAATTGCAGATGCAGGGCTGATTGGCCTCCCCAATGCAGGAAAGTCAACATTTTTAGCATCCGTTACACGGGCCAAACCAAAAATAGCCGACTACCCCTTTACAACCCTACATCCCCAACTTGGTGTGGTATATGTGTATGACCGCGAGTTTGTGCTTGCGGACCTGCCAGGCCTGATTGAACATGCCCATGAAGGGGTTGGTCTAGGCCATCGGTTTTTAGGCCATGTGGAACGGTGCAACGTCTTATTACACCTGATTGACGCCACGCAAGAAGATGTGGTCCATGCCTATAAAGTCATTCGCCACGAACTGAAATGTTACCACCCTGATTTAGCTAAAAAACCAGAAATTGTGGCGCTCAACAAATGTGATGCCCTGGATGAAGAAACATTGGCCAAAAAGAAAAAGGCCCTTGAAAAAGCATGCAAAAAACAAGTAGTTGCCATTTCCGCTGCGGGACGGCAAAATTTAGAAGATGTCCTTAAGCTACTCATTCAACATATAACCCCTAAAGAGGAATAGACAAATGGCCATGCCTTCTCTAGATTCTGATGACATTCAAGACCATGTCTTCACAACCAAGCGAGCAACCGTTCCAGCCCTAGAAAGCATTCTGGCCAAACCCTTCCCCGTATTAGACCATGGGTTTATTCGGGTGGTGGACTATATGGGAGATGATGATGCAGTGGTACAGGCCGCCCGCGTTTCTTACGGCCGCGGCACTAAACGCAAAACAGAAGACCAGGCCCTTATTAATTACCTGATGCGTCATCGTCATTCAACACCCTTTGAAATGTGCGAAATTAAGTTTCATGTAAAACTTCCCATGTTTGTGGCCCGTCAATGGATTCGCCATCGAACAGCCAATGTAAACGAATACTCAGCCCGTTATTCCATTTTGGATAAGGAATTTTACATTCCCTCCCCTCAACATTTGGCATCCCAATCTACCATCAATAAACAAGGACGTGCGGACCTTATTGAGGGGGACTACGCCCAGAAAGTATTAAATATTTTACGTACTGATGCCCTGCAAGCCTACGACCACTACGAATATTTATTGAATGATGATGGAGAAGACCAAAGCCGCCCCGGCCTATCACGAGAATTGGCCCGTATGAATTTGCCTGTAAATTTCTACACCCAATGGTATTGGAAGGTAGATTTGCATAACTTAATGCATTTTTTAAGTTTGCGTGCGGATTCTCATGCCCAATACGAAATTCGTGCTTATGCAGAAACCATGCTGGACATTGTGAAACTGTGGGTTCCCCATACATACGAGGCCTTTATGAACTACCGTGTGGGTGGCGTTCATTTATCAGCAAATGCTATGAAGGTTTTAAAACGCATGCTAGCAGGCGAAATGGTAGACCAATCCACAAGTGGCATGGGCATGCGGGAATGGGACGAATTTATGGATGTTATAAAAACCCAATGATTGAGAGTTCATATGGCGCGAATTTTTATTTTATTTCTATTCTTATGTACTTACACTTATGCCGCTTCCGTCCATAGTATTCCCGAAGGCCACACAATTGAGGATGATGAAATTGAAGGTGCCCTTACCGAATGGTTGCAGAAAATTTTTGATGTTGCAAACATAACCCTGACCCCGAAAGTGTATATTTTAGTAAGTTCTGAAATCAATGCAGGGGCTACCTATGGGGGCCAAATTATTGTAAACACAGGCCTTATTCAAAAATGCGACCATGTGGGCCAGCTTATTGGGGTTTTAGCCCATGAATCAGGGCACATTGCAGGCAGCCATTTAGCAAAACAGGCAATGGCCCAAGACAAAGCTACGGCACCAGCCATTGCCACAGCCCTTCTGGGCGGGGCCTTGGGTCTTTTAGCTGGCAATCCAGCCCCCTTACTAGCAGGAACGGCAGGGGGTCTGCATATGCTTGAAAGGTCCCTACTCAAACATTCACGAGACGATGAAGACGCAGCAGACAGCGCGGCCATACAATATTTAGAAAAGCTTCACTGGCCCATTGAAGGTTTATATGAATTTCTCCATATGCTGAACCAAAAGTTTTCAGGATATGAAGATCCCTATATGTCAACCCATCCCTTAACAGAAACACGTATGGGAAAAATTCGGTCTTATAAAAATCCTGATACGGCAAAAAACACCCACACATTTCCACCAGAGTTTGAAGAAAAATTCAAACGTATTAAGGCAAAAATTATTGGTTTTATGGAAACGGCCATTAAGGTCAACACAACCTACAAAGCGTCAGATAAATCTGTAGGTGCCCAGTATGCCCGCGCTATTTCAGCCTACCGTTCACGAAATTTCAAGGATGCGCTGGAACGTCTAGACACCCTTTTGAAAGATTTTCCACAAGACCCTTATTTTCTGGAAGTAAAAGGACAAATTTTGTTTGAAACTGGGCGCCCATCAGAGGCAATCGTTTGTTTTGATCAAGCCCTTCAAAAAAGACCCACATCCTTCAACATTGGTGTTCTTTTTGCCCATGCTGTGGTAGAGGGAGGAAAAAAAGAAGACTATCCAAAAGCCATAAAATGGTTAAACCAGGCCATTGAAAAAAATAAACAGAATGCGTTTGCATGGCGCCTTTTAGCCAGAGCCCACGGTGAAGGTGACGAAGCCACCTTATGCTTAGCCGAAGAGGCCTGGGCCCTAAACGATGTGAAACGGGCCAATGCCTACGCCAAAAAAATCCAAAATTCCAAAAACACTGTTATTAGCAAACGGGCTAAGGATATTATGGCGCAGGCAAAGCTGGAGGAAGGCAAATAAGAAACCTAACCGTTTTTTAGTGCTTCTTTTTATCTGCGCTTTTACGGATGGTTTCCATGCTTTCGTTCACATGATCCTGAAAAGCTCCGTAAAGCTTCTGGTTAGATTGTGACATAATGTTAGACAGGTTGTTTGAGTGGTCAAAAGCCCGAACCATCATGTCGCGTAGCCGATCTGTTTGATTCGGTGGGGTCCACTGTTGGTTTTGAGAAGAGCTACTCATTTCCTGCACAATTTTGCTCATGTCCTCAAAAGTTTGCCGTGTATATTGGGTTTGAAGCTGAGCAATGGATTTTAAAACCTCCACAGCCATTTTACTGGCATCGTTCATGGCTTCCATATTTTTTTTATGGTTATTTATCAATGCTTCCCTATCAATTTGTGGGGCTTTCATGGACTTTGCAAAGTTTTGAAACATTTCCTTTGCTGAATCCATATAGTCGCTTTTCTTGTCTTGGCCTTCCATTTCGTTCTCCTTTTCTAAAAACGGTTTCTTTAAAAACCACTAGATGGGAAGGCGAATCACAACCCTTAACCCCCCTAATGGCGATGTTCTCAAATAAATTTGCCCACCATGACTTCGCACTGAATCTTTTGCAATATTTAACCCCAACCCCACGCCCCCTTTGTCTAGGTTCCTGGCTTGGTCTAGGCGATAAAAGGGCTTAAAGACATTTTCCCGCTCTTTCAGTGGAATCCCTGGCCCATCATCATCTACAAAAAACTCAATAAAGTTGTGATCTTTGCGAACTGTGATTTCAACTTTACTGGCGAAGTATCTAGAATTTAGCACTAAATTAGTTAAGCAACGGTTAAAGGCGCCCTCTTTTATAGATATTTTTATAATTTTTGGACAAAATATTTTTAATTGAAAATCATCTTGCCGAAAAGGCATCAAAGTCTTTTCCAGCCAAGCGTCAAGTTTTATATTTTTCACAGGCTCATCTTGCGTTCCTTGCGCATAAACCAAAAATCCCTCCACCATTTTTGCCATTAGACGTAAATCGTCTTTCAAGGCTTGGGTGTCTTCTGTTTCTGGCATTAGGGCCAGCTGAAGCTGCATACGGGTCAAGGGCGTACGTAAATCATGGGAAACACCCGCCAATAGCTCTAAGCGTTCAGAAAGGTGCCGTTTTATGCGATCACGCATTAACTGAAAAGCAAACCCCGCCTTTCGAACCTCTGTGGCGCCCTTAGGGCTGAAAGTTACAGATTCGTCCCCCTTTCCAAAGCGTTCCGCAGCGTCTGATAACTGACGAATAGGGCGAATTTGATTGCGCATAAAAATGGACGCCACAAGAAATAATAACAGTGCGGATGCTGTGGTCCAAATCAACACCAAAGGTGTGGTTCTACTAAATAAACGTTTGCGCAAGAAGGAAACCGTAAGAACCCCCTTCGTGGTGGCCAACTTAATGAAAATATGGTCATGACTCATGCGCACATAATAAGGAACGTGCACTTTTTCCTCTAAAGCGTGACCCAAAAATTGGTATAGCCACGTTTTTTTATGAAGTCCCGCGTGGGTTAAAACCTGTTGAGGTTCTAAAGATAGCTGAAACCCCAAATTTCGCGCAGCTACGGTTTTCAAACGCTCCAGATCATCATCGCGTTCAAAAAAATCAACAATAAAGGCCACATCTCCTGCAATATTAGAAGAAACTTGCCGAAGAATCGTGTCTGTGTGACGGTCAAAAAAAATGTACCCCAAAACAATTTGAACTAAAATCAGGGGGGTTAATAAAATCATAAGGGCCCGGGCAAACAGGCTTTTTGGTAAAAATCTTCGAAGGGCTAGTTTGGGAAGCTCTAACTTTGGAAATTCTAATCTGGACATAAGGCGTACCCCACGTGACGAATTGTTTGAATATAGCGGGGATGGCGGGGGTCGTCTTGTATTTTCCTGCGCAAACGACCAATCTGCACATCCACTGTTCGGGCATCAACCTTGTGCCCCATGCACTGCGCCAATGCATCCCGCGAAAAGGGGGCATACGGATTTTTTGCCAAGGTTTTCAGTAAAATAAGCTCCGTAAAGCTCAAGCGCACAACCTGTTCCCCTTTATGAAGGTCACCTGTTTGAAGAAAAAAGGAAAACTCCCCAAACTGAAAAACAGAAGGTGCAACAGGGCTTGCAGGGGATCGTTTTAAAATAGACCGCAGTCGAACCAAAAGCTCCATAGGTTCAAAGGGTTTGGTCAAATAATCATCAACCCCCAGATCGAAAGCTTTTATTTTATCCTTAAGTTCATGGCAGGCCGTTAACATTAAAATGGGCAAACCGTAGGTTTTAGGAACTATTTTAGCAAACTCCATGCCTGTTTCTTCTGGCATCATAACATCTAAAACAAGGGCATCAAAATTCTTACACGCCAGTTGAGCCCTGGCCTGAGATGCATTACTAGCTGTTTCCACGGCAAAACCGTGGTCTGTTAAAAAGCGCTGCAGCAAATTTCGAAGGCGCGCATCGTCATCAACAACAAGAATACTGGGGCACATTAGCCAAGCCCTGCATCTTTTAAGGCTGATGGTTTTTCCATCCAATTTTCCGTCACTTTAACAAAAACAAAAAGGTGGACTTTGTGCCCCAAATGTTTTTCAAGCTCGTGCCTTGCCTTTTGGCTAATGGCTTTAATTTGTGCACCAGCCTTACCTAAAATAATTCCCTTTTGTCCAGCCCTGGCCACCACAATTTTTTGGCCAATTTTTACAGAACCATTATGAAAGGTTTCCCACTGTTCCGTTTCTACATAGGTTTCGTAAGGAAGTTCTTGCTGCAGCTGCAAAACCAACTGTTCGCGCGTAATTTCAGCAGCCCATAACCGAAGGGGAAGGTCTGTTAACTGGTCTTCTTCATACATCCAGGGCATGAGGGGCATTTTTGATGCCAAAGCCTCCAACAAAGTATCTGTACCACTGCCTGTTTTGGCTGAAATCATGAAAAAACGCCCAACGTGAGGAAATTTTTCCTGAAATTCCTTAGCAATTTCCAAAAGCCGCTGCGCAGGAATAAGGTCTACCTTATTAAAGGCAATCCACAAGGGCACACGTTTTGATAAACCCTCAATAATTTTAAAATCGCCTGTAAATGTTTTTTTCTTCACATCCACAAGTAAAAGGTTTAGGTCACCCTCTCCACTAGCATCCAAAGCTGCCTTTACCATGTTTGTTTCCAAGGTTTTTGAAGGGGCAAAAATACCAGGCGTATCTATGAGTATTAACTGGGTTTCCTTGTGAATAGTAATACCCAAAATACGCCGCCGCGTTGTTTGAACCTTTGGCGAAACTATGGAAACCTTGCTGCCCACAAGGCAGTTGACAAGAGTGGACTTGCCAGCATTAGGCTGACCCAAAACGGCTACAAAGCCGCATTTTTGATTAGGTATTGTGTTATTTGTATCCATTATAGTCTTGCGTTGTGTCCTTGAAAAGTTATAAACCCGTGGGCTTTTATAAGTTTGATCATACCGCTTTTTGAACAGTATAGCGAAAACAATATGAAATAGGTATTCAGACGCTTAACTAGCCGCAGTTATGGGTGAGTTTTTTTCCAACCTCTATATTTTATTCACAAAACCTCAGCGGAAATTCCTAGCCTAACGAAAGGGGGGTTCATCAAAACCACGTAGTTTTCTAGAGTGAAGTTTGCTTAAGCCCCCTTCCCTCAATAAACGCACGGCTTCAAGACCTACCTGTAAATGTTGGTTTACACGCTGACGATAAAAGGCATTGGCCATTCCCTGCAACTTAATTTCCCCGTGAATGGGCTTATCAGAAACACACAACAAAGTACCGTAAGGAACCCGAAACCGAAAACCGTTCGCCGCCACAGTGGCTGATTCCATATCAACGGCAATAGCCCGTGTTTGCTTGAATTTCTGATACAGCTCATGGGATCTCAGTTCCCAATTTCTGTTATCGGTTGTAATTAGGGTTCCTGTGCGCAAACGGGCCTTTAAATCTTCGCCCTTATCGGTTGTTATGTTTTTCACAGCCTCTTGAAGGGCCACTTGAACCTCTGCCAAGGCAGGAATGGGAATCCAACTGGGCAAGTCTTGGTCTAGAACGTGGTCATCTCTTACATAAGCGTGAGCCAAGACGTAATCACCCAACATCTGCGTTGGCCTTAGACCTGCACAATGACCAACCATAAACCAGCAATCTGGCCGCAAAACGGCCAAGTGATCCGTAATAGTTTTTGCGTTGCTGGGGCCAACCCCAATGTTAATGAAGGTAATTCCCTTTTTGTCCTTCCGCTTTAAATGATATGCGGGCATTTGGGGAAGGTTTTGGTTAATATCATCCCAACTAACCAACAAACCATTCTTATTGGCCACAACCTTATCTTGTGGCCCCACCAGTTCTGTATAGTCGTCATCTTCTTGAATAAGTTTGACACTGTAGTCTATAAATTCATGAATATAACGCTGGTAGTTTGTTAAAAGAACGAAACTTTGGAAATGTTCAGAAGCTGTGCCTGTATAGTGATGCAGACGGTGAAGAGAGAAATCAACCCGTTCACCTGAAAACAAGGCCAGAGGTTTTATAGCTTGAGAACAAGAGGGCGTTTCACTGTTAGGGATAGAATCATCAATGCGACTCAGGTTTGGCAGGACAAAACCAGACTGTAGATGGGATATTTGTTCTGCCGTCAGCTGCATGGGCGAATGGTCAATAACAAACGGCAAAGGAATAGGCGCATCACTAAGCCCCACCATAACCTGCAACCCATGACGTTCAATCAACAACGTAAGTTGTTCTAAGTAATATTCATAAAAAATGTCTGGACGGCTTAAGGTAGCCCCATAAATTCCTTCCTCATGAAAGGCACCGTAACTTAGGGTGGCATCGTTGCTGACGTGTTTTTTTTCAACCGTAAACCCCACAAAAGGGTAGCTGGCATGGGTTACGTCCACATCATCACGTATGCCATCCAAAAGCTCTTGAAAGGCCCGCTCAATAATTTTGCAGCTGCTGTTATACAGCTCCTCTACATAATTCAGCGCCTCTTGGGCGTTAGAAAAATATTTCTGTCTTGTGGCAGGAAAGGGCATAAAACCTCATGCTTTAGCATTCAAACGTTCCCCATTCTATATTAAATTGGGTTAAAAAGGTACAAGTTCATTCTACTTTAAAATTCCAGAGCAAATAAAGAGCACATAAAGACATAAATCCAGAATACACTTGTGGATAGGCCATACCCAATGTGTAAACACCCACAGCTCCAGGAACAGCTGCTATTTTATACATATTCTTCTTCAATTCTATGTTATCCAGTACGAGATGCCAAGTATCTACCAACCTTTGACTAGCCGTATGGAGAAGTTTTTGAGCTCTTTTTACGTCATCATCTCCATTAGGTCCTGTAGCCTTTACGCCCATACTTAAAAAGCATGTGGTTAAAATTAAAAACAGGACTTTGGTCAGCAAATGCTTCATTATTTTGTCTCCTAAAATGTTGTTTCTATACGACATGATGCCATTTAACAATAATTTTAATAAAATTATTTAGACATTTTAGGGGAGATGACAAAAAAAATAAAACATAAAATTTCAAAACTCTTCAAAAAAACTTTAGGAAAAATATTTTCCCAAACTAAGTTTAAGAAAGAGGGGGAGACCACGTGCAGTCAGAAGCATCTTTTGGCGTTTTTAACAGCTGCATGTGACGGCCTGTTAAGTCCACACGGTAAATTTGGCTGGGGGCTCCTGATGTGGTTTCCTTTGAAAAAATAAGATACCGGGCTGCAGGCCTGCCCTTATCTGTGGAACGCTGGGGAATGGGTTTTGCCCATTCTGCACCTTCTACCAAATATCCTTGGGCAATCAGGCGTTCACCTGAACCATCTAAATTCACAACACCAATATAAAATTGGCCTTCAATTTGTTTGGTAAACGCAATCAAATCACCACGGGATGACCAAACAGGTTGGGAATACTTACCACGGGCAAAGGTAACCCGCCGCAGGTTGCCCCCGTTGGTATCCATAATATAAATTTGTTCACCACCTTCGGCGTCGCGGTCACTTGTAAATACAATTTCTTTGCCATCAGGCGAAAAACAAGGCGATGTATCAATAGAACGATGTTCAGTTAAGCGCGTTAGTTTTTTTGATGTGAGAGAATAAAGGTAAATGGCACTTTTCCCTCCCTTTTCAATGCTCATAACCACTTGGGTGCCATCAGGTGAAAAACGGGGGGCAAAATTCATCCCCTCAAAATTCCCCAAAAGGTCCCGTGCTTTTGTTTTTAAATCCATAATGTAAACTTGAGCCTTGTTTTTAGAAAGGTCAAGATACGCAATACTTTTACCATCAGGAGCATAACGGGGGGTAAGCAGCAAACCTTTACTGTTCACTAGTTTTTCTGGATTTTCACCATCTTGGTCCATGCGCACCAGGGTTTTTATGGGGTTCTTACCTTTGGCAACCGTTTCAACAAAAACAATTTGTGTGTTGAAATATCCCGTTTCTTTATGAATGCGGAAATAAATTTCATCAGCAATACTGTGGGCTAGGCGGCGCCATTTAGACTTTTCGCAAGAAAAAGAAAGACCACGGTCTATTTCCCGTTCAGCAACCACGTCATACAAACGAAACTCCACCACAATTTTAGCACCCTCTTCTTTAATACAACCACTTAAAAGATAACGGGCTGAAGTAGCAGCCTTCCAGTCCCTAAATTGAGGACCCTTGGCAGCCAATAGGTCACCATCTTGGGGAAATTGTGACGATGAAACTTGTTCGAATAAGCCGCACCCCTCCAAATCAGTCCCCACAACGCTTAAAATATCATTACCAATGGCTTTTAAGTCGCTATTTCCTGAAAATGATGGTAAGGCAATGGGTTCTGGACGAAATTCACCCTGGGTGATTTCAATTTTTAAGGCATGGGTGGATGCAGCAAAACACAAACTGATGGTAATTTTGACGATGCTTTTAAGGATACTCATGAAAAACTCTTCTTAACACATATTTTTAGTTAAAACATATCTCTGGGGTTAAAGCTTAGCTCCAAATCTTTCCACTGGCTATGCTTTTCAGGGGGCAATGGTAGGGGATTACAAGCTGGGTCCAATACGGCATGGCGGGCACTTTCTGCTGCCATCTGATAGGCTTCGTCCCGCTGGTACCGTTCCGTATCCACAATATCTGCTTTTACAACTGTACCGTCTTTGTCAATTTGCATTTTGATGTCCACCACCAAATTCTTAATGCCTTGAACACCTGCGGGCACAATCCAACATTTTCTAATTTTTTGTCGAATGGCATCAATTTCTGTGGCCGTTACCACAGGGCCCAAACTTTCAGCAGGCGAACCCTTTTCACCAGCGTCTGAATCACTCACCTCTTTCAGCAAATTATTCAAATCTTTGGCATCTTTTTTATCCTTTGGTTCCTGACGGGTCCCTTTTTTTGTTTGGGTCTTTTTCTTTAGGTTAACCTGAGCCTTATCTGTCACTTGCGCAGGTTTTTTCTTTTCCTCTTTTTTGGCAGGTTCCACTTTTTTAGGTTTTTCTTTAGGCTTTTCTTTTTTAGGGTCCTCTTTTTTCTTATCCTTTAATGTGGGAACTGTTTCCTTTTTCACCTCCTCCTTCGGTTGTGGTAGGTCTTGTTTGGGAGTAGGTTTTTTTTCCACATGACTTTCTTCAGGTTGGTCCTTAAGAGGGGGCTTGGGTGTTTCTTCCTCTTTCATTTCTTGTGGGGCTTGCTCTTTTTTATTTGTAGGTGACAATTTTGGTGCCGCAGACTTGTCAGCAACACGCACAAAGTCAATAACCATTGGCTGCTGGTCTTTAATAAGGCGGTCAAATGGGCTTTTCATACCAAAGGTTAACATGCACGCCACAACCACGTGTAGAGCAATAGACGCCATGGCAAAATTTTTCATGAAATTAACCCTGCTTTATGGTTTTACCACTGGCTTTTTTGAAGAAGGTCCCGCCCCTGCCGTTGGCATTTCTGCAATTAAGGAAACCTTATTAAACCCTGCCGCAGCAACAGCCCCCATAATTTCCATAATCTGGCCATAGGTTAGTTTTTTGTCGCCCCGCACATAAATGCGCGATTCCATGTTTCCATTGGTCACAATGGAAAGTTTTTGAATAAGTGCGGAAAGGGCAAGCTCCTGCTCTTGCAAATAAGTCTTTCCCGTAGCATCTATGGAAATGACAACAGGCTCCACCTGGTCATTCATTTTTGCAGCCTGAGTTTTTGGCAAGTCCACAGGTACACCAACAGTTAGCATAGGCGCAGTTACCATAAAAATAACCATAAGAACCAGCATAACATCCACAAGAGGGGTGATATTAATGTCGGTTGACGGACGAAACGACCGTCGTTTTGATCCACCTCTTCTGTGTGACATGTTGACACCACCAGCCATTAGGCTTGCTCCTCTAACTGACGGGAAACAATGGCGCTAAATTCTGTGGCAAAAGCATCCAGTCGGTTAGCATAGCGGTTTAAATCACTGGAAATTTTATTGTAAGCGATGGAAGCTGGAATGGCCGCCACCAAACCAATGGCTGTGGCAAATAGGGCTTCGGCAATATCGGGGGCAACTGTTGCAAGGCTAGCGCTTTGCTGGGTAATCATGGGTTGAAATGTGTTCATGATGCCAAGAACAGTTCCAAACAAACCAACAATTACGCCATTAGACCCCAGAGACGCCAAAAACCCCATGTAACGTTCCAGGTGTTCCATTTCACGGTTTACAGTTAATTGCATGACACGGTCAATACGTTGTTCCAAGGTCCCCCGGTCAGTGGAACGATTAACCTTAGAAGCAGAACGCCGCCATTCCCGCATAGCTGAACAAAAAACCGCAGAAAGGGGATCTAATACTTTTGAATGGATACGTTCATACAAGTCATCCAAGGCGCCCCCTGACCAAAAGGATTCCTCAAACTGATCAGCCGCTGCATTAAGGCGCTGAAGCTTGTAAACTTTTTGAAAAATAATAGTCCATGACCAAACAGAGGCACAAACAAGGCCAAACATAACCAATTTAACAATGGGGTCCGCATCCCAAAACAAACTCCACATAGACAGGCTTTGAGAAACAGGAGAATGTGGAATAGGTAAAGTAGCACTTGCTAACTGCTGCGTTGCCATTTGAACTGATGAAGAATCCATAAAAAAAGCCCCAGAGGTTTAAAATACATTTAAAAAACTGACGTTTAAAAACGCCCACACTCACGAAATTTCAAGCTAATTTTGAGACCAATTTTCAAGAACTCAGTTTAAGAAAATTTAGGGATTACTCAACGCCCTTTTTCTTTTTACTCTGTCTCTGGTTTCTTCAAACTTATTGAGTGTACAGGCCCAAGTCTAACTGAATATTTTTTTTGAGTCAAAAAAAACTGTATGTAAGAGCAAATTTCCCACAACACGCATTTTAATAAAGATTGCCCAAATGACTGGTTTTATGGTATCTAAAAGCCATTGGAGTGGTCACATAGCTCAGCGGTAGAGCACTACGTTGACATCGTAGGGGTCACAGGTTCAATCCCTGTTGTGACCACCATTTCATCTTTAGACCGAACCTTGTATACTGGTCAAAACAGTAAACAGGTCCATTTTTATGAAATCTTCACAAACAGCCCTTACCTTAGACCGCATGGCCCAACTTCAGGATTTTTTATCCAATCATGAAGCAGATGCCATCATTGTGCCTCAGGCAGACCGCTTCCAAAGTGAATACACATCTTTTTGTGATGAACGGTTGGCTTGGCTCACAGGGTTTACGGGAACCAATGGTTTGGCTTTGGTACTAAGAAATCGTGTTTTATTATTGACAGATGGACGGTATTCCCTTCAGGCCCAGGAAGAAACAGAGGGAACCCATATTGAGGTTCTGCCCATAGCTTCCCTTGAGGATATTATTCAAAACACCCTTCATTCCCGCCAAACGGTTTTATTTGATCCTTGGCTCCACACCCCACACAGTTTAAAAAGCTGGTTCCATTTAAGTGAAAAAGTTGGGTTTCACCTGAAGGCTTTGGACAAAAACCCGATTGATAAGCTTTGGAAAAATCGCCCCCCAAAACCAAATGGCAAACTATGGCCACACGGTCTTGAATGGGCTGGTGAAGACGCCTTAAGTAAACAAAAAAAGATTATAAATTTTTTACATGAACAAGGTCTTGCAGCTTTTTTATTTCAGTCACCTGAATCTATTTCTTGGGCATTGAATATTCGGGGGTCAGATGGGCGATACACACCCATTGCCCACATGTTCGCTTTCATGCGATTAGATGGAAACATTTACGTTTATACAGACCTAAGCAAGGTAAGCCATGATGTGCGTCAACATTGTGGAAATCATGTTTTTTGGCATGAGGAGGAAGAACTTTTAAAGGGCCTGTCCCTACTGACCAACGGGCGGGTTTTGGTAGACCACCAGTATGTGCCCCAAAAAGTTATTCATGCCCTTATAGATTTAGGCTGCCAGGTGCAATTGGGCCAAGACCCCTGCATAGCCTTAAAGGCCGTTAAAAACACAACAGAAATTACTGGTGCCTACGCTTGCCACAAACGGGATGCGGTTGCTTTGGTCAATTTCCTAAGCTGGTTAGAAAGCTCCATTTTAAGGGGTGAAAAAATAACAGAAATGGAGGCTGCCCACCAAACTCTATTTTTCAGAAAACAGCAAGAACATTTTTTTAGTAACAGCTTTGCGCCCATTTCCTGCACAGGCCCTCATGGGGCCTTGGTCCATTATGCCCCTTCCATAGAAACAGATAAAGTTATTGATGGAGACCATTTGTATTTAATTGATTCAGGAGGGCAGTATTTTGATGGCACCACAGATGTGACACGCACCGTGTGTTTTTCAGAACCTAACGATGAACAAAAAGACCGCTTTACACGTGTTTTAAAAGGCCACATTGCTGTTGCCACAGCTATTTTTCCAAAAGGCACACGGGGCCACGCTCTAGATGGTCTTGCGCGGCAGTATTTGTGGCAGGCAGGGTTAGACTATGAACATGGAACAGGGCATGGTGTGGGAAGCTTTTTAGGGGTTCATGAAGGGCCGCAAAACATAGGAAAATCAACCCAAACTGCCCCCTTAAAGCCTGGTATGATTTTATCAAATGAACCTG
Source organism: Patescibacteria group bacterium (assembly GCA_044359765.1). GTDB lineage: Bacteria > Pseudomonadota > Alphaproteobacteria > Paracaedibacterales > CAIULA01 > CAZDVK01. Next base: position 55,201 of record JBIKLN010000003.1, read on the forward strand.
GGTATTATAAGGCCAAAGAATACGGTATTCGCATTGAAAACCTGGTGGTTGTTGTACAAAAAATTGATGAGGGAGAGCGACAGTTTTTTGGTTTTGACACCCTTACCTTGGTTCCAATAGACCGAAAACTTATGGAGCGAAGCATGCTTACCCCCAGTGAAATAAGCTGGATTGATTCTTACCACCACCGTATTTGGAAAACCCTTTCCCCCCTCATAAGTGGCCACGCCTACGAATGGCTTGAAAAGGAAACCTTGCCTTTTACGTAAAAAAATCCAGATGCCAAGGGCGTGAAACCGTTGTATACTTTGGCAAAGAATTTTACGAAGCCGCTTATATTTGTGGTTGATTTTCGTTCCGTCTTATTTCTGATTGGTGTGCTACTCAGTGCCCTTAGCGCCGCCATGATTGTGCCCTTAGGAGTGGACCTTTTCATTTACGAAACCAAGCTGTGGCCTGTTTTTGCCGTTTCCCTGTGCGTGTCTGGCTTTTTCGGTTCAGCCATGATATTGGCCAACAGGCCTTCTGGAAAAATTAGCCTTGGCATGCGGGAGGCTTTTTTAATGACATCCCTCAGTTGGGTCATTCTGTCGGTATTTTCAGGAGCACCTTTTTTCCTGTGTCAGTCTTTGCCCCTTAGCTTTGTGGATGCCACTTTTGAGGCCGTTTCAGCCCTAACCACAACAGGGTCAACTGTTATGAACCATCTTGACCAAACACCAAACAGTATTTTGTTGTGGCGCGCCATGCTGCAGTGGTTTGGTGGTATTGGTATTATTGTGATGGCCATGATTATTTTCCCAACCTTGCGCATTGGTGGAATGCAACTATTTCGCAGTGAATTTTCTGACCGTTCGGAAAAAATTCTTCCTCGGGTTTCCCAAATTGCCGCAGCTATTTTAACAGCTTATGCCATGTTTACCTTGGCCTGCTGTGTTCTTTTATGTTGGGCGGGCATGCCCGTTTTTGATTCTATTTGCCACGCCATGTGCACCGTTTCCACAGGGGGGTTTTCCACGAAAGACGCATCCATTGGTTTTTACAATAACCCCTTAATTGAATTCATCATTATGGTATTTATGATCATAGGTGGCAGTACCTTAATTTTGTACGTACGTCTTTGGAATGGCGATACGAAAGCTGTGCGCAAAGACCACCAGCTTCATGCTTATTTGCTGGTTCTGTTAGTGGCCTCAGCCATGGCGTCTTTGTGGCAATGCCTTGAAAATAATGTGCCTTTTTGGACCAGTGTACGCCAGGGAACATTTGCGTGTGTTTCATCTATTACATCTTGTGGTTTTGTAGGCCAAGACTATGGAAAATGGGGACATTTTCCCATTATGTTCTTTTTTATTTTAAGTTTTATTGGGGGGTGTACAGGGTCTACCTCAGGTGGTATTAAAATTTTCCGTTTTCAGGTTTTATTCTCCCTCACTCGGGCCCACCTTCTTCAACTCAGACGACCGCACGGAGTTTATGTACCCCTATATCAAGACCAGAAAATCAGCCAATCTGTTGCCTTTTCCGTATTTGCATTTTTAACCCTATATGCCTTATGTTTGGTTGCCATTTCCTTTATTTTGTCGGCTTTGGGGTTGGATTTTATGACAAGCCTAACAGGTGCTGCTTCTGCCTTAAGTAATGTGGGGCCTGGGTTGGGTGACTTAATTGGCCCCCACACGTCTTTTTCGGGGTTAAGTTATGGACCTAAACTGGTTATGATGGGGGCCATGATTTTGGGCCGTTTAGAGCTGCTGACAATTCTTGTTTTATTTATGCCAAGTTTTTGGAGAAACTAAGTGAACCGTATTACCGTATATGGGGCAGGAGCCTGGGGAACAGCCCTTGCCCTTACTTTGGAAAAAAAGGGAATTGTAACCCTATTAGCCCGACGGGAAGACCACGCCCATTGGATGCGTGAAAGTAGGACAAATGAGCATTACCTGCCAGGGTGTCTTTTGCCCAATTCTATTCAGATTACGGCAGACAAAAGTGTTTTAGCCCATACAGATATTTTACTGTGGGTGATTCCAACCCAAAATACGGCTTTTGAATTAGAACATCTGCCCCCCCTACTCCCTTCCCATGTGCCTATTGTGATTTGTTCAAAGGGTATTGTGGTCAACCAAGAAGGCCCTTCTGTCTTCCTCACAAATATTATGGCAGAACGGGTTCAAAACCCATTGGCCGTTTTGTCAGGTCCTAACTTTGCAATGGAAATTGGTCGAGGCCTTCCTGCTGCAGCAACATTGGCAGCTTTTGATGGTGAATTGGCTGAAAATTTAGCCTATCAGCTACGTCATGAAAATTTTCGCATTTACGCCAGTTCAGACCCTATTGGCGTACAGGTGGCAGGAGCCATTAAGAATGTTCTGGCCATTGGGTGTGGCATTGTTATGGGCAAAAACCTGGGCCTAAATGCCAATGCGGCCCTTATAACACGGGGCTTAGCAGAAATGCGTCGTTTAGGGGTGGCCTTAGGCGCTAGTGTAGAAACTTTTCTGGGCTTAAGCTCCGTTGGCGACTTAATTCTTACCTGTTCTAGCGAACAATCTCGCAATACAAGTTTGGGCATGGCCCTTGCCCAAGGAAATACCTTAGAAGATATTTTAAGCCAACGCATAACCGTTTCTGAAGGGGTGTATACGGCAAAGGCTGTGCATCATATAGCCAAAGCCCTGTCCGTCCCCATGCCCATTTGCGAAGGGGTGTACAGCATTTTATATGAGGCCCACCCCTTAGATACGGTCATCCAATCAATTTTAGCAAAACAAACAAATTTGGAGGTTTTTTAAATGTGGCTAATAAAAAGCGAACCCACAACCTGGTCTTGGCAAGACCAAAAGGAAAAGAAATTAACAGCTTGGGATGGGGTTAGAAATTACCAGGCAAATAATTTCATGAAACAAATGAAGTTGGGTGATCTTTGCCTGTTTTACCATTCCAATATTGGCAAGGAAATTATGGGCCTTGTGAAGGTTGTAAAAACCCATTACCTTGACCCATCTGATGAATCGGGACGTTTTGGCATGGTAGATGTGGCCTGGCATGCGGATTTCAAAACACCTGTAACCTTACAGCACATCAAAAATCATCCACACCTACAAAACATGTTATTAGTCAAGCAGTCCCGTTTGTCTGTCATGCCTGTGGATGAAGAATCCTGGAAACTTATTTTAGAACAGGCGCAGGACAAGACGTAAGCCCAGTGTCATTAGAAAAAATAGCATCCAAATAAGAAATAGCAGCCTTTGTTGGCCCAAGAGGACGGTCAAACCTGCTAAACGTATCTATGCTATCTGGAATATGGGATGAAAAAACTTTTTTCCAGAAACGATTGGAGGGTTTTATTTCATCCCCCAAAGCTGCCTTCAAGGGGTACAGAATATTAGCAACGCAATAGGCTTGTGGCCAAGCTTGACCAGGGTTATAGGCACCCCAAGGGTTTGAATGAATCCATTTCTTATAATACCTGTAGGTTACATAGTCCAAAACGGGAGACCCATCTTCATTCACCATCCCCATCTGTTTTTTCATCGTATCCAAAATACGCTGCTGCTCAGCTGCACATATAAGAAAATAGGAAACGGCCTCAAAGCTTTGAAATCTTGCCAAAAAACTATCCTGATATTGGTACGGAGTGAACCCAGGTGTCATGGGAACAGGAACATCTTTCCTCGAACCCATCAGACCATTGGAAAGACAAAGAGCGCGGGCCATGGGACTTTTATAAGTACCAATTTGGCCTACGGCTAGTGCGGGTCTTTTGATAAGATTTGGTAATAGGTAGGGCAGTTCAGCTGCGTAAAGTGTTGTATTCACTGCAACTGACAACAGTATATAGAAAGCAAAAAGCATAAAATTCCCTTAATAGGCGTTGATTAGAACGTTTTGAAGAGTACGCATTTCTTCCAGTGCGCGCCCTGTCCCCATAACGACGCAGTTTAGGGGGTTATCTGCAATAAACACAGGAACGCCTGTTGTTTCTGAAAGAACCTGTCCCAAATTAGCCAAAAGGGCACCGCCTCCTGTCATCACAATACCACGGTCCACAATGTCGGCAGATAGCTCTGGCGCTGTATTTTCAAGGGCTGTCTTCACACCTTCTGCAATGGCCGCCACCACTTCGGCCAAAGATTCAGCTATTTGACCTTGGTTGATTTCTACTTCTTTTGGAACACCATCGGCAAGACTTCGGCCCTTAATGGAAAACTTAACACTATTGCTGTTGGGCATAATAACGGCTGAACCAATTTCTTTTTTAATGCGCTCTGCTGTTGCTTCTCCGATTAGCAAATTGTGAGTACGTCGAATGTAGTTAATAATGGCTTCGTCCATTTTGTCGCCCCCTACGCGTACAGAACGGGCATACACAATGCCACCTAGGGAAATAACCGCAACTTCTGTTGTACCACCCCCAATATCTACCACCATAGAACCTGTAGGTTCAGTGACTGGAAGCCCTGCGCCAATGGCAGCAGCCATGGGTTCTTCAATTAAAAATACCCGTCTGCCCCCTGCACTTTCGGCAGATTCTTGAATGGCCCGCCGTTCTACAGCAGTGGACCCTGAAGGCACACAAATAATAATTTGAGGCGCTGCAAAACTGCGGCGGTTATGAACCTTACGAATGAAATGCTTAATCATTTCTTCAGCCACTTCAAAGTCTGCAATAACGCCATCACGCAAGGGGCGAATAGCTTGAATATTACCAGGAGTGCGACCCACCATCAATTTGGCTTCTTCGCCCACAGCTAATACCTGTTTTTTTCCCTTAACGTTGGCAATGGCCACAACAGAGGGTTCATTTAAAACAATGCCCCGCCCCTTAACATATACAAGGGTGTTGGCGGTGCCAAGGTCAATAGCCATATCGGCAGATAACATTCCAAAAAGACGTGATAACATGATTTTTCCTTAAAAAAGGCTTGGGGTCCGTAAAAAATTGTGCCCCCAATCTATCAAATCCTTGCAAAAGCATTCAAGGCTGTTTTTAGTAAAGAAAGAATTATTTTTTTTAAGGCCAAGTCATGAGCTGTGATGTGGTGGATTTACGGGATTTTTACGCAACAAATTTGGGTAAACTTGTGTACAGCCAGGTTTTAGGGCTTATTCAGCAGGTTTGGCCCTCTTTACCGCCTGGTCCTTTTGTGGCCTTGGGGTATGGCGTTCCTTACATGAATGGATTGGGACAAAAAGATATGTTTGCTTTCATGCCTAGTTACCAAGGGGTTCTTGCCTGGCCCCATGAAAGCCCCCCCCTATCTGTTCTTGTGGAAGAAGACCAGCTACCTGTGTCAGATCGTTCTATTCAAAACCTGCTTATGATGCATTTTTTGGAGAACTGCCATAACCCAAAACGGGTACTGGAGGAAGCCAGTCGTGTGCTGGTAAACGATGGGCGGATTTTGCTGATTGTTCCCAACCGCCGTGGAGCTTGGGCACGGGTAGACCAGACACCCTTTGGTCATGGCCAACCCTACACCATGACGCAAGCATGTTTGTTATTACGCAACAACGGGTTTACACCCATTCGCATGTTGCGAGGGTTGTATACTTTGCCATCGCATAATCGGCTTTTGCAAGCAACAAGCCCACTTTTAGAACGGCTTGGCCCCTGTGCTTTGCAGAAATTCAGTGGCATTGTGTGTATTGAGGCAACGAAAGAAATTTACGCAAATGTGCCTGCACGTTCAAAATCTAGGGGGCTAAGGGTTCTTGAGAGGGCTAAGCCCGCTTAACCTTTCAAACACCAAAAGATCAAGTTTTTGTTTTTTTTGTGCGTACTTAGGTGAAAAGACACCATATTTTTCTAAAAGCCTGGTTAGCTTTGATTCGTATGCTTCTAAAATCCTATTAATTTGGTTTTCTAAAGAAGGTGGAATAGGTACTGAAGCAGATGGGCATGGTTTTTCCCCTCCTTCTTCATCAGCACCAAAAGCAATTTTTGAGATAAAAAACACGCAAGCAAACAATAAACGCATAGTCTTCCTTGATTTTTAGGGTTGGTTTTGAAAAAAGTTAGCTCAAAAACATTGCATATTTTTTTTCTTTTGAAAAGGGGAAGTTTTATGGCATAAAAAACTATGTTTTGGTTTGGATATTTTGTGTTTTGCTTTCAGATTTTGTTCATGAAATTTCCTTAACATCAACGCTTAATTATCGCATAGATAGGCAGGTCGTTCCTTATGACCAAGCCATGGATTTTATGGCCGCACGGGTTGTTAAAATCCAAAAGCAAGAAGCCCCTGAATTACTGTGGTTTTTAGAACACCCCCCCCTGTATACAGCGGGCACCAGCGCCCAGAAGTCAGACCTATTGAAGCCTTTGTTCCCTGTGCATGCATCAAATCGTGGGGGCCAATATACCTATCACGGTCCTGGTCAACTTATTTGTTACGTCATGATAGACCTTCATAAGCGTTCCAACGAAGACCTAAAAAAATATATAACCCAACTGGAAGGGTGGTGCCAGCATGCCCTGTTCATTTTGGGTTTGGAAACAGTGACCCGTCCTGGCCGTGTTGGCCTTTGGGTGAACCATGAAAACCAGGAAAAAAAAGTAGCCGCTTTTGGTGTTCGCGTATCTAGGTGGGTTACCTGTCATGGTTTTTCTGTGAATGTTTCGCCTGATCTTTCCCATTTTTCTGGTATTGTGCCCTGCGGATTAGGGGGATATGGTGTGACATCTTTGAAACAGCTGGGACATAATTTAAAAATAAAGGATGTTATTCAAATTTTATTAAAAACATGTCCTTTTCTGGGATAAATCTAAAAATATCGTTGATAATCATTTACTTTTTCACCTTATCCCCTTGTGTTCACTGTGTCTAATAAGCCCATGTTCTTAATTTAGGTAAAAAATCAAGGGCAAAATATTGGAAAACCTTTGAAAAATAGATACAAATCATATTGACCCTTGGTAAAAAGGCTGATTACTATGGTTTATGAACAATGAATAATCCTTTAAACGAAAGGTGAGCCCCGTGAATAAAAGTGATCTCGTAGCAGCTGTTGCAAGCAAGTCTGGTTTAACAAAGGCCGATGCAGAACGCGCCATTGATGCAACGTTCGATTCCATTACAGCATCCTTAAAAAAGAAAGAAGAAGTACGTTTGATTGGTTTTGGTACATTTGCCGTTTCTGACAGACCAGCATCTGAAGGACGCAACCCAAGAACTGGCGAAAAAATTAAAATTGCGGCTAAGAAATTGCCAAAATTCCGTCCAGGAAAACAATTAAAAGAAGCTGTTGAAAAATAAGAAACAGTTTGTTATAAAGGTTTTGTTTTGAAGATACGAACAAAGTCTTTGTGGGCGATTAGCTCAGCGGTAGAGCGTCTCGTTTACACCGAGAGGGTCGGAGGTTCAATCCCTTCATCGCCCACCATAATTTTGATTCTTGTTTCTATGTTAACCCTTTGTTCTTGCGGGAAAAAGGGAGACCTTGAACCCCTGGAGCCAGATCAATATCCAAGGACTTATCCCAAACCCTAAGCATGGCAATGCAGACTGAGGTAGAAACACCCTTTTATTTCTACCATGCTTCTTCCATAGAGGATCAGGTCCGTGCTTTGTGCACAACCCTTAAAACCCATGTGCGCCTTCCCTTTCATATACGTTATGCTGTAAAGGCTAACCCCAATGTTCATATCATTCGCATCCTAAAGCGTATGAATTGCGGAGTTGAGGTTGTGTCTTATGGTGAGTATATTCGTGCTGTGACAGCGGGTTTGAAACCTTCAGACATAGTGGTTTCAGGCGTTGGAAAAACAGAGGCTGAGCTGTTAAACGCCGTTTGTGAAGGGGTGGATCAAATAAGTGTGGAGTCTGTGGAAGAACTTGCCCTTATTGCCAGTTTTCAAAAAGCCTGTCGTATTTCCTTGCGTTTAAACCCCAATATTAATGCTGAAACCCATGAAAAAATAACAACAGCCACTGAAAACAATAAATTTGGAATTTTAGAAAACCAATTGCCCCAGTGTTTTGAAATCATAAAAGAGAATCCACAACTCAACTTTTTAGGGTTTTCTATTCATTTAGGGTCTCAAATATGGATGACTCACCCTTACGAAACAGCATTTCAAAAATTACGTTCCCTGGTTATTTACTGGAATGAATGTGGCTTTAAAAGCACCCGTTTAGATTTAGGCGGTGGGTTTGCCGTAGACTACACGCAGCAAAATAAAAAATTTCCATTAGAAGAATACGCAAAAATCATTTCCAAAACTTTGGATGATTTGGGGTGCGAATATATTATAGAGCCCGGACGTTTTTTGGTGGCTGAAGCTGGTCAACTAATAACAAAGGTTTTATATGTAAAAAAAACACCGCACAAAACATTTGTTATTGTGGATGCTGCTATGAATGATATGATGCGCTGGGCCTTGTATGGGGCCCAACATCCCATCACCACCCTTGGTGAAAAAACTTTAGAACACATGACTGTTGACGTGGTGGGGCCTGTGTGCGAATCAACAGACTGCTTTGGAAAAAACATACAGGTTCCTGCAAACCTACAACGGGGTCACATGCTTTCCATTGGTGTGACTGGTGCTTATGGCGCAAGCTTAAGCAGCACCTACAACAGCCGTCCCCTAATTGGGGAGTATTTAGAGGATGGTGGTCGAATTTATTGTATTCGCCCCCCTATTTTGCCCCCTGTTTTTTTAACATTTGAAGAAGAAGGTGCGGTTTTATGAAACCATTTATTGGTATTACAGTTGATCGGGTGGACCCAAAAGAAGAAGAAGGGGGCCGCTGGTACGCCCGTAACCCCTGGTACGCCTTGCGGGAAAAATACTGTGATGTTGTTGAAAAGGCAGGGGGCATTCCCTTGATGATTCCTTACTCAGATGCTATTGCGCACTATGTTTCTTTATTAAATGGGTTGATTATTAGCGGTGGTGGGTTTGACATTGACCCCACCTTCTACGGTGTTCAAGAACGTCATCCAACTGTTAATGTGCGCCCTGTGCGAACCCATTTTGAAATGAAGCTAGTCAAAGCCATGCTGGATGCCAATAAGCCTGTTTTAGGAATTTGCGGCGGTATGCAATTAATTAATGTGCTGTTTGGGGGAACGTTAATTCAGCATATTCCCCATGCCATTGTTTCAGATATTAATCATGTGCAGGACCAAGACCGTCATCATCCCCAACATACGGTTCGGGTAAATCCTGAAACAGTTCTGGGTCGTTTGGTGGGGCAGGAAGTTATGCCTGTAAACAGCATTCACCATCAGGCCGTACAGAACCTGGCGCCAGGATTTATTCAAAATGCCGTAGCACCCGATGGGGTTATTGAGGGTATTGAATCTTCCAGCCATAGATTTTGTTTGGGGGTTCAATGGCATCCAGAATTTCATGTGAGCCCCTGTGATGGGGCTATTTTAGAGGGGTTCATTCAAGCTTGTGACACACAATAATTCTAACACATCTGAACGTTTGTCAAAGTTTTTGGCTCGCGCGGGCGTATGCTCTAGGCGGCAAGCAGAGGTATACATTACAAGTGGTCGTGTAACAGTGGATGGCACCCTTGTTACCACATTAGGCACACAAGTTTATCCAAAAGCGCGGGTTCTGGTTGATGGTGTGCAAGTTCGTTTACCTGAAACCACACGCATATGGTTGTATAACAAACCTGTGGGCTTAATTGTGAGCCATAAAGACCCTGAGGGCCGCCCAACCATTTTTGAAGAACTGCAAAAAAAAGGCTTACCCCGTGTTATTTCTGTAGGACGCTTGGACTTAAATTCAGAGGGTTTGCTCATACTAACCAATAGTGGCGCCTTTGCACGCCATGCAGAATTGCCTAAAACGGGGTGGAAACGTTTGTACCGTGTTCGTGTATATGGGGAATTGACAGAAACACTGGTGGCCCCTTTACGTAATGGATGTACAGTTGAAGGAATACGCTATGAACCCGTGGAAATAGAGCTACCGCCCCATATTCCTGGGGGGGTCAAAAACCACTGGATTACCATAATTTTAAAGGAAGGAAAGAATCGTGAAATTCGAAAACTTATGGAATCTGTTGGCCTTCGCGTTAACCGTTTGATTCGTTTAAGTTATGGCCCCTTTCAATTAGGTTCCCTCAAACCTGGGGAAATAAAAGAAGTTCCTTCAAGCACAGCTAAGCTTTATTCCTTTTTTTGAGGTTCTTCAATTCTAAGAGGTGGTGGTGGAGGAACACGATCCTCTGGGGTTATTCTGATTGTGCCATCGCCCCGTCGACCTACAACCACATGATAAGGTAAGCCCAGACGTTCAAATGCATTTTGAAAGAATTGACGCACAGCCTCTTCCTCCTTTTTCCCTTCCTCGATTTCTCCAAAATAGTCAGAATTTTGATTGCCCAGCGCCATTTTAAAAGTTTCGCGGGAATCTTTTCCCTCATCATCTGTAGCCAGACCTAAACTTTTTTTAGCATAAAGAACAAAAATAACAAAAAAAATTATTTGAATCATAAAAATATAATTAATTAAGTGAACCAATATAACAATTTGATCATGATTTTCACATAAATCATAGCTGTTTTTAACAGGTATAGCGAGACGACTCTTTTTTGAGTATAAAGTAGTCAAAAAAGAGTCATCTCGCTATAATCTGTCTAACTTGGCGGCAGTGGCGTTTCAACTACTTAAGAGGAGCCCACAGAAGCGTTATATTCCTCCAATACTTGCAGGGCTGCTTTGAATTCTTTAAAGTTCCTTTTTAGGCCAGAATTTACTTCTTTTGTAAAAATTGGCACAGATCGGTTTTTTATTTCATCTTTTAAATCATCAGGTTTCAAACCTTTGAAATATTCGTAATTCAGGAGGTCAAGTTCTCCCCAGCCTTTCTTAGCTTTTATTTTTGTAATATAATCTTGTATTATATCATCAAACTTAATAGGCTCGCTTTGTGGCACTACTGGTGCTGCTGGTGCAGGTTGAGATCCCCACCCCCCCCATCTTACTCCTGTGTGTCTTGTTCCTGGTGCTGCTTCTGGTGCTGCTTCTGGTGCTGCCACTGCCCGTACTGCTCCTGCTCCTGTTCCTGCCACTGGTGCTGCCACTGGTGCTGCCACTGGTGCTGCCACTGCCCGTACTGCTCCTGCTCCTGTTCCTGCCACTGGTGCTGCCACTGGTGCTGCCACTGCCCGTACTGCTCCTGCTCCTGTTCCTGAACGAGGGGATGGAGAAGTAAAATCAGAATCAGAATCAGAATCAGAATCAGAATCAGAATCAGAATCAGAATCGGAATCAGAATCACCCACAGCATCCCTTACTCTTCCTAGACCATTTTTAAGAAGATGTGAAAGAGCGCTTGCCTTCGCCCTTTCCGCTGCAGCCCTTTCCGCCTCAGCCGATGGCGCTGGTGCCGATGCCGCTGCAGCCGGTGCTAGTGGCGCAGCATGAATTGCTCCAGATCTGGGTGTTCTATCTGCAGCAGGTCTCAATTTAAAATCTTTTATCTGTTCTAAGGAAACGGCAGGTCTTCCTCCTTGTGGTGCTCTTGCGGCTCCAGCTTGGGGGGCAGCCCCAGGTGTTCCAACAGTTGTATTAGTAGCAGCTCGATGTGGAGTCCCAGGTGTTAATCTAACAGGTGTGTCAGAAGCTTGGGGTGGAGTGACATTTTTTATTGGTTGAAGTCCATGCTTTTGTCTCTCCCTGTTAATAGTGCCAAATCTCAATGTAGAATCAGTAACCTTTCTTATTCTTAGATTTTTTGATATTTTAGCTTTCAGATCATCATCCATCCCCTCACCTTCTTCTGCAGTTAATTCATAAGGGTCTACTCCAGACATTGGTGTTTGTGGTGCGGGCACTGCAACTGTGGGATGCACTGCAACTGGCCCTGGCGTAGGTGGGGCCATGGGTCTTCCGCCAGGGTTTTTCTGTGCGTCGTGATACGCTAAAAAGAACTTTGCATTTCTTAGCGCTTGTCCCACATCGTTTATTGGACCGTCATCCTCACCATATGATTTTTCAACTTTTTCTGGAATTTTGAAGGTTTGGATTCCACCTTTTTTAGCCCCAGCTGCAAAGGCAGTGATTTTTCGCACATCATCAGTTGTATTAACTGAGGAACCGTTCAAAACAGCCCGAATATCTTCATTATTCAATTCTATTTGTGTTTTGGCTGGCTCCACAATTTTGTTATGTGCTTGTATGGTTTGTTGCAAAACTAGGTTTGCCTGGCCATGGTCCATAACAGCAAAAAAACCTAAAACCATACCCAATATATATGTATTCTTCATTTTTATTCTCCTTGTGACTCATTAATCATCAGTCTTTCCTCTTTGCATTAATCGCTGCAAGCATTGCTGCCCTAGGGTCAGGTCTTACTACTCCCACTACTGTTTGTCCCCCTGCTCCCGCTCCTGCTCCCGCTCCTGCTCCTCTACGGTCTGTTATATATGTCATGGGTTCGTTGTATGTCCTGGATTCTTCGTTAATTTTTTGGGGGTCATACACAACAGACTCATACGCCAATGGAAAATTTAGGGTTTCTAGAATGTCTTCTACCTGTTCTTTGGTTATTCCTGTCAGAAATTCAGGTTGTGGTGATAAGGCGCTTATTTTTTGCATAACACCATTGGGAAGAGAAAATATATTATGTTTATTGACTCCTCTTTCATCACACGCCACGCGGGTTGCTAGCATTAATAGGTAAAGGTTGCGAAAATGGCTATTTTTTGACTCTGTGGTCAGATTCGGGTAATTTTTCTGGTACCCATCCATAACTTTTAAAAGAAGAGAGTCTGGATCCTCTTTTTGAATTGATGACTTATAGGCTGCATGAACGGCCATATACACAACCTTTGCCAACACATTTGGTGGTGTTTGTTGACTAGAAATGCCTCTTTCCCCAGCAAGGTTTTTCAAAATAGTATTGAGCGGCGTGTTAGCTTCCGCCGCATAACAAGTTTGTGTAAAAATAAGGCATGCAGCGCTTGTGATAATTTTTAAAAACATGTTTTTCAACAAAATTAAATTTTACATAGCTTATTCTGAGCATAGAAATATTAAAATTGTTTTAATTTGCGAAATTATTTTGCATGTTTTTTATATAAATTTTTAGAAGGTGACGGGGGGTAAGTTATTGTTGGCTTAAGAAATTTTTGTTTCATTGGGGTAAACGCCCCAAATTCCATGGCGTTTAATCCACCCCTTATGTTTTTGAGACGGTGTTTTTATTTCCACACGACACCAGGCCCCTTGACATTCCAGAACGCTAGCTAAAACACCAGGTTCTACCTGGGCTACGACCTTAGATTTTTCTAACGGTTCCTTGTAAAGTTTGCGAATTTTATGCAAAACCCAAACATTTCTTTTGCCTGACAGTAAGCTTTTGTGGACCCACCCTTCTGTTCCTTGCCAGTCCCGAATTTGGCGCCAGGTATCAAATTCTGCAATAATTTCAACGGGCATATTCTGTCGCACGTATTGCCATTCCACAGGATAATGATTACCAGGCCCCACATGTAAGTTAACCATAGATGAACGCAAACTCACAAAACGTGGAATGGGCAAGGGTTGGCCTTCTGCGTAACAAGCAGAAAAAACCAGAATCATGAAAACAAAAGATCGCAGGGGTAAAGTCAATATCATAAAAAACCAAAAATAAGGAACCAGTAATTTAAAAAAACATTTCTATTATAGTGAAAAGAATAAATTAAGACTATGGCATAGTTGAAAAAATAGCAATTCTCATTTTCAATGATGCACATGAGTCTTAAAATAAGAATGGCAGGTTTGTTAACGTTGAGCAACTGCCAGGTTTTTTAGGTTGAGCCCATGTTTTTTATACACACGCCTTTAAAAAAGTGCTAGTGATAGGGGGAAAATTGCCCCTGTTTTATGCTTTTTTCGTAAAATTCCCCCATCTGTGCTTTGGTGAGGTTAACAAAAGGGGTGATTTTATAAACAATTTTAGTGAAATTTGGTTCAGTTTTTATGCTGTCAACAGTTCGCCTTTCTGGTCTTGATGCCCCTTATAAAACGGCTGGTGCCTTGCCTGCAGTGGCTTTTGTTGGTTTTTCACAAATCCCCAATTTTAAAGATGTTGATGAAATTTTCCTATCCACATTGGAAGATTTGCATTCTTTTCAACAGCTGAGGGCCGTGTGCCTTAATGCAGATACTGTGACGTGTGTTTCCAAACCCTTGTATCCCCTATTGGTTGTGGGTTCCTGTGAAGCTTATATAGAACCTTTTTTGCCCCTTCTTGATGACTGGCATGTGGGGTCTTTGGAGTCCGCTTTTTTTGCCTTGCGTTTTAAAAATTTTTTACAGCTTCATGTGAAGGAAGACCCGCCGTCTTTGAAAACAACAGACATGGAGCTGGCCTTCATGGCATTTTATGACCGTTTGACAGGCCTTGTGAATCGCACTTTGTTTGAACAGCGTTGTTATGAGCATTTGCAAAGTTACCATCGAACCCTTCGGCCTTTTTCCCTGTTATTCATAGATATTGATGATTTTAAGTCTGTTAACGACCAGTTTTCTCATCATGCGGGGGACCAGCTTTTGTGCCAAACGGCCACGCGGTTACGAAGTTGTTTGAAAAAAACCGATACGGTTGCCCGTCTAGGGGGGGATGAATTTGCCATTTTACTGAATGACGTGGATGACCCCGCTGTATTAGGCCAAATTACTAACCGAATTTTTGCCTCTTTAAGTGCTCCCTTTTTTATTCACAATCACGCAATAAGCATTACATGCAGTGTGGGTATTGCCAGTGCGCCCTTAGATGGTACTTGCTATGAAACACTGCTTCACAAGGCTGACCAAGCTATGTATAAAAGTAAACAAGACGGTGGTGGGCGTGTGACCTTAGCCAAGGACCGCCTCCACTCTTTTGGGCTTCCTGTTCATCAGTAAGTCTTTTTTAGGCTTTTAGGTTTTAAAATATATGATTGTTGAAAGTGTTTTAATTTTTAGTAATGGTGAGCTTATTGGCGATGGCATGATGAAGCTCCCCTTCGTGCAGGCTTTGCCCCAGGCTTTTCCAAATGCCCATATTACGTGGCTTGCGGGGCGACATGCTACTATTTTTCAAACGGCCCTTAAACCGTTGGTAGAGCCTTTTATTCATCATGTTGTGGACCAAACTGGCTTGGGTGAAAGTTTTAGGGATTGCGTAACAAATGCATGGAAAAAAGCAGGTCTAACTGCCCCTTACGACCTTATTATAGATACGGAAAAGAAAATTTTTCCAAGTCTGGCTTTGAAACGTATTCCCCATGGCACTTTTGTCTCCAGTTCCCATAATTGGATTTTTTCTCATAAAAAACCTGGGAAGGGGTATGAAAAACCACCTCTTTTGTTGAACAGGCTTATGGATTTGCTAACTGTGGCTACGGGCAGGACAATAGTTCCCCAATTTGGCCTTCATGTTCCAAAAGAATGGCTTGATTTTGCCCAAGGTCTACTTAAACCTTATGCCCATAGACCTATGGTTACTTTGGCGCCAGGTGCAGGTGGTCGTTTTAAATGCTGGCCTTTGGAAAATTTTATAAAATTGGCCCAGCAGCTTGAGGAAAGTAATATTCAGCCCCTCTTTTTACTAGGCCCTGCAGAGCTTGAATGGAAGGATGTTATTCAAAGCCACATGCCACAGGCTGTTTTTCCCTTGCAGCAGGCTTCTGAACAATTGGGACACATACCCGTATATGTAACCATTGCTGTTGCCAAACTTGCCCAGGTCAATGTGGCTAATGATGGTGGTGTGGGGCATATTGTTGCAAGCAGTAATCAGCCCACCATTTCCATGTGGGGGCCAACAGACCCTGTAAAGTCCACACCTAACGGGGAAAAAGTACGGGTTGTACGTGCCCAAAGTTTTGGAGGCACCAGCATGACCTGCATTCCTGTTCATGCTATTCGTCAGGAAATTCACAGCTGCCTAAGGCAGGAAAATGCGGCATAAAAAAAAGCGGAAACATGAAAGTTTCCGCCTTTTGTACTTCTGGAGATAACTAATAGCCTTCTCGTTCCAAGCGTTTGCGCATCATTTTACGATGACGGCGAACAGCTTCTGACTGCTCACGCGCCCGCTTTTCTGAAGGTTTTTCAAAGTGTCGACGAAGCTTCATCTCACGGTAAATTCCTTCCCGTTGCATTTTCTTTTTCAATGCGCGTAAAGCTTGGTCAACGTTATTGTCACGAACAACAACTTCCACGTGTTATCTCAACTCCTTTCTAAAACTAAAGTTTTTATTATACGGAAACCGTATATACCCCTTCAAATTATTTTTCTATTTATAAATAAAAAACAACCCGAAACAAGTATCAGCTATAAGAATAGATCAAAAAAGGAAAAAATCAAGAAAAAGCGCAAAAAATCAAGAATTCTCTTATTATGAGAAAAGATAGATTATTTCTTACGTAATTACTGGACACCAATACATAATCATTGATAATCAATGTATTTTTTTCTGTTTACCTTCCGATGTTTTTTTGTTTAGTTGAAAAATTTTTGTTTTTTCATCTGAAATATATTGTTTGAAGGGTTAATGGCCAAAAAAATTGTGCTACGTATTGGTCGTGCCTGAAAGTGGCACAGTTAAGCTTCAAGTTAAATTTTTAGGAGGATATTATGAAGTTATCAAACCAAGAAAATATGTACCCAGACTTTTACCCCGTTTATCCAGTGTACCCAGCGTACCCTGTATATCCTATATACCCGGTTTATCCGTAGACCTTAGGTATATTTTTCTAAGTCAGGCACTTTCTGATCTGTTCTGTTTAAAAAGGCTCGCGGTTTTGTGGGCCTTTTTTTATATCTCAATGGTGTCCAGAGGGGTATGGAGGGCTCAAATTACAGAAGTCTCCCTATAGCTCTGTTCTTGCTTCAGAAACTCCTCCGGGAATCGCTGCTATATCCATTCGTAATGGGGTAACGACGCTCAAAAGACAAGGCTTTGGGCGTTATTTTAGGCCCAGGAGGAGACTGGCGCCGTTTGTATTCGGCACGATCTAACAAAATAGAAACATGGTTTACAACGTCAATGTGGTATCCAAGGTCAACAATTTCCTTAACAGAAAAATCTTTTTCAATAAGGTGATATAAAATATCGTCTAAAATTTCATAAGGGGGTAGGCTGTCCTGGTCTTTTTGGTCAGGCCTCAGTTCTGCTGATGGGGGTTTGGTAATAACTCGGTCTGGCATAACAGCGCCGTTAGGCCCCTTAAAACTTTCATGGAAATTATGATTACGCCAGGTAGATAGGGCAAATACCTGCATTTTATACACATCTTTCAGGGCGTTGTATCCACCACACATATCCCCATATAGGGTTGCATAGCCAACAGCCATTTCAGACTTGTTGCCAGTGGATAAAACCATCAAACCTAGTTTATTGCTGAGGGCCATCAAAATAACCCCACGGGAACGAGATTGAATATTTTCTTCCGTAATATCGGCAGTCTTATTTTGAAAATGGTCTGCCAGCATGCCCTGAAATGCCTCCATGGCAGGGGATATGGCAATGGTGGAGTAGGAAACCCCCAATAGTTTGGCAATGGCCTGCCCATCATCCAAACTGTCAACAGACGTATAAGGTGATGGCATCATAACGCAATGTACACGGTCTGGCCCTAAGGCATCTACCGCAATGGCTGCAGAAATAGCTGAGTCAATCCCCCCTGATAAGCCTAACAAAACACCTTTGAAGCCGTTCTTTTCCACATAATCGCGTAAAGAAATAACTAAGGCACGGTAGAGGTTCATATTGTCGTTATGGCTAACAACCTGGCCCCCCTTAAACACCATACCTGTGGGTGTTTTTTCTAGGGCAAGTTTGTAACTATTTTCCTCAAAAGCAGGAAATTGGCAGGCAATTTTTTGATTAAGACCCATAACAAATGAATGGCCATCAAATACTAAGCTGTCTTGACAGCCAACCAAATTCACGTAAATCAGGGGTAGACCTGTTTCACAAATACGGGCTCTCGCTTGTTCTTGGCGTAAATCTTGCTTTGTTACGTCAAAAGGGGAACCATTCAAAACCAACAAACAGTCAGCCCCTCTTGCTTTTAGGGAACGGGCTGGGGCTTCTTCCCACATATCCTCACAAATTAAAACCCCTAAGGAAATTCCATTCATTACAATGGGGTCAGACGGCACACCTGGCGTAAACAATCTTTTTTCATCAAACACGCCATAATTAGGCAGTTCTTGTTTTTGAATAATTTGCTGAATTTTGCCATCACGTATAAACAAGGCACAGTTGTAAAGGCCCCCCTCCATAATCCACGGGGTTCCTATTAGGATAGCCGTTTTTTGGTTTGCTGTCAGGGCAACAACTTGAGAAACTGCGTCTTTCACCTTTTCCATAAAGTGAGGTTTTAGAACTAAATCTTCCAGTGGGTAGCCTGTCACAGCACATTCTGGAAAAACAACTAAGTCATGGCCTAATGCAAAAGATTGCTCATAAAACGCCTTGATTTTATGAAGGTTGTGGGGCAAATGCCCCACCCATGGGTTTAACTGGCATAGGGAAATAGAAAGCATGTGTCAACCCATATGTGCGTGAAAAACTACAAATTCACAACATTCTTCATGGAATCACCTTGAAGCATTTGTTCATAAATCCAGTCATAGGTTTTTTTCATGCCCGCACGTAAGGCAATGGAAGGTTCCCAGTTCAATTCCTTCTGAATTAATGTATTGTCGCTATTGCGTCCACGCACACCTTTAGGTGCTGACAGGTTATAGGTACGCTTTAATTTAACCCCTGCAATTTCTTCCACAATATCCACCAACTGGTTAATAGAAACCAATTCAGAGCTGCCCAAGTTAATGGGGTATTCAATACTGCTATTCATAATTTTCAGCGTACCCTCAACACAGTCATCAATATACATGAAGCTGCGGGTTTGTTCGCCATCACCCCAAATTTCAATTTCATTTGTTTTGTTTAAAACGGCGCTGATAACTTTGCGGCAAATGGCAGCTGGGGCTTTTTCACGACCACCATCGTAAGTACCAAAAGGTCCATAAACATTATGATAGCGGGCCACGCGGGTAATAAGGCCAAAGTCTTCCATAAAATGGCGGCACATTCTTTCGCTAAATAATTTTTCCCACCCATACCCGTCTTCAGGCATGGCGGGGTAGGCATCTGACTCTTTCAAAGCCGTCACATGGGCGTCAGTTTGCTTGTCTGCTGCGTAAGCACAAGCAGATGATGAAAAGAAAAAGCGTTTGGCTCCAAATTCACGGGCGGCCATAACCATGTGGGTGTTAATCAAAACAGACAACATGCACAAAGCCTTGTTATGTTCAATAAACCCCATGCCCCCCATGTCGGCGGCTAGGTTAAAAATGTAGTCTGCGTCTTTACACGTTTGACGACATGCCTCTTTTTCTTCCAAATTCAGATGAAGGTTTTCAACACTGTTGGAAAGCTGATACCATAAGTCGAAAGGCTTCTTATCTACAGCTCTTAAGTTTGTATACCCCTGACTTTTAAGGGCAGAAATGAGAGCCCCACCTATGAAGCCTCCAGCACCTGTTACAACAATTTTTGCATTCTTTTCAATCATAGAAAAACCTTCTGAAATAAAAACCTCACCTTAACCTTATAGAAAAAAATCGTGTAAAAAACAACAAAATTGCGGGAATCGGTCCGAATCCCTCTGTAAATTTGTTTTCTGTTTTTTTGCTTTGAATGGGGCCACAATTTCCAAAACAGACGTGGTTTCATATCCACCTAAGGGCGAAGATTTCCTGACAAGGGCTTTCCCAGTTTATACTGCCCCCCATTGTCAAGAACACTAAGCAGCTAAATTTAAGGAGAGTTTTGTTTTCTTTTTCATATTTTTCTGCTTAGATTTTGTTGTTGTTGAGCTTGTGAAATTGTGGATAACATTTT
>JBIKLN010000021.1:0-29320 GCA_044359765.1 Patescibacteria group bacterium
CAACCATGGGCCATATGAAACCCAGCTTAAGAAATGATTTATTTCGCTGGTTTTTTCCTTTTCATCCTATGGATAAACCTTTAACCAAAATGAAAGATATCCTGTGGAACCTGGATGTTTCCATTAGTATAGTGACCCCAATAAAATAGAACAGTGTTCAAAGGAGAGCTTTGTTGTTAATTTTTGACAAAGAGGAGTTCAAAAAGATGAAAAAAGAAGAGGCAAAAAAAACAAAACTCTGCTTAAATTTAGCTGCTTAGTGTTCTTGACAATGGGGGCAGTATAAATTGGTACAATCATGACCTCATAAGGGGATGATATTTTAAAAAATAGGAACGCCAATCATCATTTTATGGTATAGCTAAATTATCACCTAACACCTATTGCATACTGGAACGACAAATCAATGGAAAGAATTACACCCCGCGTGGACATGGCTTTTAAAAAGATTTTTGGCGTGGAAGAAAATAAGGACCTTCTTATTTCCCTCATTAATTCCATTGTGTCAGAAGAAGACCAGGTGTTAGATGTGACCTTGATGAACCCTTACAACCCCAAAAACTTTAGAAATGACAAATTGTCTATTTTAGATATTAAGGCCAAGGGCCACGACGGTAAGCGATTCAACATTGAAATTCAAATAGCTGACGAAGCCGATTATGACAAACGGGCCTTGTATTACTGGGCCAAATTGTACACAGAACAACTGGAACAATCTGTGGATTATTCAACCCTATCAAAAGCCATTGGCATTCATATTTTAAATTTCACATCTATTTTGGAAAGTAACAAATACCATAATGTGTTTCGCATTACGGAAAAAGACACAGGGTATGCGTACTTTAAAGACCTTGAATTACATACCATTGAACTGAAAAAATTCTGCCCCAGCACCCAAGAAGACCTGAACACATTTATGGAAAGGGTCAAAAATTCCCTGGATATGTGGATGACCTTTTTAACCCGCCATGATTTGCTGTGCGGGGAAAAAATGCCTAAAAATCTTGATGACCCGCGCTTAAAGAAGGCTGTGGATGTTTTGAGTGTGATGAATTTCACAGAAGAAGAACGCATGTCTTACGAAGACCGCCTGCACTGGTTGCGCATTGAAACCAATACACTGAAAAAATACGAAGAAAAAGCCCTAGAACGGGGACGCCAAGAAGGACGCCAAGAAGGGGAGAAAATTGGTATAGAAAAAGCCACCCTTCATGCAGCACGCATTTTAAAACAACAGGGTGTGGCCCCCTCCATCATTGCCCTATCTACAGGACTAAGCGAATCTGTCATTGAAAAATTATAAGGATTTTAAAGTTGAGCCATCCGAGTTCTTCGAGAGGTGTTGCACTTCAAACTTGAATGTGGAAATTTATACATAAGCACCCCTTGACCAAAAGGCGTAAAACCGCTAGGAATAAGAAGGGCCTGCTTGGTGGAATGGTAGACACAACAGACTTAAAATCTGTCGCTCGTAAGGGCGTGCCAGTTCGAGTCTGGCAGCAGGCACCACTTCCCTATTTTAAATCACCTCAATAAAAGCCCTTCTGTCATTTCGGCAGGTTTTGGAAGATCTAAGAGATGCAAAATTGTAGGGGCCACATTGGCCAGCGTACCGCCATCTTTTAACCCTAACTGCCCACCGTTTACAACCATAAAAGGCACAGGATTGCAGGTGTGGGCCGTATGGGGCTGATCACCATCTACCATTTGTTCTGCATTACCGTGGTCCGCTGTTATGAGAAGAACCCACCCCTTTTCCTTTGCTTTGTTTTCTAACTGGCGCAGACAGTCATCCACCGTTTCAACAGCCTGTTCAATGGCAGCTGCCACACCTGTGTGACCCACCATATCTGTATTGGCGTAGTTCAGAACAATCAGGGCATGTTTTTTTTCATCCATGGCGTTTAATACATTTTTAGTTACCTCCTTTGCAGACATTTCAGGCTGCAGATCGTAGGTACTAACTTTTGGAGAAGGAATCAAAATACGGTCTTCCAAGGGAAACGGCGTTTCTTGCCCACCATTAAAGAAAAAAGTCACATGGGCGTATTTTTCCGTTTCTGCAATACGCAGCTGACCAAGGTTAGCTTTTGAAACAACCTCACCCAAACTGTTTGTGGTGGGCATTTTATTAAACAAGCATGAAGCCCACATATCCAAAGCCTTAGAATACGACACCATACCCAAACATTCAGAAAAACGTACACGCCTGTGGCGTTCAAAATTTGAAAAGTCAGGGTCAAGAAAACTGTGCAATATTTGGCGCACACGGTCTGCCCGGAAATTGACCATCCACAGGCTATCTTCGTCATCCATACCGTTAAAACCTTCCAAAGAAAAGGGGGGTATGAATTCGTCACTAATACCTTCTTGATAGAAATGATCTATACCATGTAAAACAGAAGGGAATTTGAAGGGGGTGTGGGCCTGAACCATAGCTTCATAAGCTTTTTGAACCCGATCCCACCGTTGGTCGCGGTCCATGGCGAAATAACGTCCCCCTAAGGTTGCAAACCTTACAGAAGGATGAAGGGCCTGAACACATTCAGCCACATAGGAACGACCACTGCTAGGCGGTGTGTCTCGACCATCCAAAAAACCATGAAACCAAACTGGAATACCTTCTTTGGCCAACAGGTTAGCGCAATACACCAAATGATTTTGGTGGGAATGAACACCACCAGGCGACAAAAGGCCCATTAGGTGACAGGCTTTACCATTTTTTTTAAGAGTTTGAATGAGGGCCTCAACCTTCGGATTTTGGGCTAAAGAACCTGTTTCTATGGCCTGGTCAATGCGGGGCAAGTCCTGCCAATGAACTCGGCCTAGCCCCAGGGTCATGTGACCCACCTCTGAATTCCCCATTTGGTGCGTTGGCAACCCCACAAATTCCTGCGAAGCTTCCAAAGTAGTCCAGGGATACTCTTCCAACATCCTAGACCAATTTTGGGCTTTTAAAATGCCATTATCCTGCGTTTCGGGGCTTACCCCCCACCCATCTAAAATACACAAAAGAACAGGTTTTTGAAGGCTCATAAATCATACAAATAAAGTTACGCATGGCCTGATTCTAGCACTTACCGTGAAAATGAAGGAAGGGAATTATAGCGCTGAACTTTTAATTTGGGTACAGGAATGAGGAGACGAAGTGTGCATACACGTACATGAGCGACGAATGACGCATACCCAATTTATAAAGGGCGCGCTATAGTATAATGATGACAACATCAAGGCTACAAACCTCTATTCATTCCCCCTCGTAAGGCAAAAGGCCAGGAACTCCCAAAATATTAGCACGTGTTTGGGCCTTTACGTCATAGAAACCTGGCAACGTAATTTTCACAGATGCGTTGGAAGATTTGAAAATTAGGTTAATGGCTGTGTTGCCTTTTGGTGTTTTTTCAATGCATGCCAACAGGGCGGGCACGTCCACATGCTCCTCTACTGTAAAGCACACAACCCCTTCACGCAGCTTATGGTCTAAGGGGACAAGCGTTTGGGCCGTTAGACGATACCCCTCACCTTCTGAACGGTAGTTCACAGTTAAATGAACGGCCAAACCAGGAGTTAACGTACTGCGACTTTGTTCATAAGCTTCGCTAAAAAAAGCCACCTCATACACACCCAAAGCGTCAGAAAAAGTGACAAAAGCAAACTTTTGCCCTGCTTTTGAGGTACGTTCTTGTTTTGTTAGAATAATGCCTGCCATTTGAAGGCTTAAGGTGGTATTACCCAAGGCAGCCAAATCCAAGCTTGAGGTAAGACCCAGGGGCTTTAGGCTGTCTCCATACATATCTAAGGGATGGGCGCTTAGGTAAAACCCTAGGGAATCAAATTCTTTTTGTAATTTTTCAAGTAAATTCCACCCCTTCCCCTTGGGCAGAATAACCCGAGTTGTGTTTTGAGAAGTATTTCCAAATAAGGACGACTGCTTGCTGTTTTTTTCCTGCCGCACTAAGCTTGCTTCGGCCAAAATGGCATCAATGCCTAAAAATAATTGGTCACGGGGGGACCCTAAAGAATCCAAAGCACCTGCAGCAATAAGGTTTTCCAACTGTCGCTTATTCAGCGTTGAAATGTCCAGCCTAGCTGTAAAATCATGAATGTCTTTGTAGGGTCCGTTCTTGTGTCGCTCTAAGGCAATGCTGTCTGTAGCCTGGGAGCCTACATTTTTAATGGCCGCCATTCCATAGCGTACGCCATTACCCTCTACCGTAAATTCTGTAAATGAAAAGTTCACATCTGGAGGCAACAAGGCAATACCTGACTTTTCCAGGTCTTGCCTATAGGCATTAAGCTTGTCCGTATTATGCATATCATAGGTCATGGTGGCTGCAAAAAATTCTAAGGGATAGTTGGCTTTTAAATATGCTGTTTGGTAAGACAAAAGGGCATAAGGCGCCGAATGGGATTTGTTAAACCCATAACCTGCGAATTTGGCCATTTGGTCAAATATTTGGCTGGCAATATGTTCTTGGATATTATTCTTTATAGCCCCCGCCACAAACAGGGCCCGCTGCGCATCCATTTCTGACTTAATTTTTTTACCCATGGCGCGACGCAGTAAGTCAGCAGCCCCCAGGGTATACCCCCCCAACTCTTGGGCAATTTTCATAACTTGTTCTTGGTATACCATAACCCCATAGGTAGGCTCCAAAATGGGTTTTAATTTTTCATGCAGGTAACTTACAGATTCTTCACCATGTTTACAGGCCAGGTAACGGGGAATGTCATCCATAGGACCTGGTCGAAATAGGGCCACCAAAACAATAAGGTCTTCAAACCTGTCTGGACGTAACTTGCGCAACACATCCCGCATGCCACCACTTTCAATTTGGAATACGCCCAAAACATCCACGCGGCATAAAAGATCAAAGGTTTTTGGATCGTCTAAAGGGATAGAATCAATATAAAAAGATATGCCCTTTTGACGAATTAAGGCACAACACTTTTCAATAACTGTTAGGGTTTTAAGGCCCAAAAAGTCAAACTTTAACAAACCCGCCGTTTCAACATATTTCATGTTAAACTGTGTGGCAGGTAGGTGAGACCGTTCGTCCTTATACAGGGGCACAAGTTCGTTTAAGGGTCGGTCACCAATAACAACTCCCGCTGCATGGGTGGATGCATGGCGATACAATCCTTCAAGCTGCTGACCTATGTCCATAAGCTTTTGAACGGTTTCATCTTCTTCCCGCATCTGGCGCAAAAGAGGTTCACCTGCAATAGCTTCTTCCAAAGTTGTGGGGTTAGCTGGATTGTTAGGAACCAGCTTACAAATTTTATCTACATGATTATAGGGCATTTGCAATACACGCCCCACGTCCCTCAGCACGGCGCGAGCTTGTAATTTTCCAAATGTAATAATGTGGGCCACACGGTCAGCCCCGTATTTCTGGCACACATAAAGAATGACCTCATCACGGCGGTCCTGGCAAAAGTCCACGTCAAAGTCAGGCATGGAAACCCGTTCAGGGTTTAAGAAACGTTCAAACAACAAACCAAAACGAATAGGGTCCATGTTGGTGATGGTTAAAACCCATGCAACTAAAGACCCCGCCCCAGACCCACGTCCAGGTCCCACAGGGATTCCTTGGTTTTTTGCCCACTTAATAAAATCTGCCACAATTAGGAAATATCCAGGGAATCCCATGGTTTCAATAATATTCAATTCATAGGCCAAACGTTCTTCGTATTCTTTTTGAAGCACGTCACGGCTTGATGGAGAATGAAGGGGGAATACCTCTTCCTCCAACCGTTTTTGCAACCCACTTTTTGCGCTTTCGCGTAACTCCTCAACTTCAGTTTTTCCATCTAGCAGAGGAAACTTTGGCAAAATAGGTTTATGAGGCAGGGGCATAAAATGACACCGCTTAGCAATAATAACCGTATTTTCCAAAGCTTCTGGCAAATCAGCAAACGTAGCCTGCATGTCTTGAGTCGATTTAAAATAATGATGGGGGGTTAGGCGCCTGCGATTTTCTTCAGCAATATAAGTGCCAGAGGCAATACACAAAAGGGCATCGTGGGCTTCGTAAAAATGGGCAGTATCGAAGTGTACGTCGTTCGTTGCCACAATAGGCACATTAAATTCTTTGGCCAGCTGCAGAAACCTAGGCTCTAAACGGTTTTGTTCTGGCAAATCATGACGCTGAAGTTCTATGTAAAAACGGTCCTGGAACCTTGTTTTTATGGTGTCCATAAGGTTGGGAACGGCTTCAGGCATGAAAGACATGGCTGTTGCCAAAAACCCAGTGTGCCCACCTGACAATAAAAACAACCCCTCCGCATGGGCACACAAATCATCTAAGGTTACACAGGTTTCCTGGGCATGGGCCCCTAAATAAGCATAACTCGCAAGTTTTAATAAATTTTTGTATCCCTGCTGGTTTTGCACCAAAACAATAGCATCACTTACGGGGACCCCATCCCCCTGTTTGATAGAAAGCTGGCACCCCACAATAGGTTGAATCCCCGCATCAGCGCAGGCCATAGAAATTTCCAGGGCGCCAAATAAATTATTTGTGTCTGTAATAGCCACTGCCGGCATACCATGTGCATGGCACAGTTTGGCAATGTCCTTAATGCGAATGGCCCCTTCGGCCAAAGAATAAGCCGAATGCAAACGTAGGTGGATAAAAGGAACGGGTGACTTCACAGAATAACGGGATCCTATCTTTTTGAAAGCAGTGTACAGGGTTTTTCCAACCATCACAACATTCAGACCATAGAACTTTCCTTGAAACTGCACAAAGGCTTAGGGTACAGTCGTTCTAATATCAACACATGCGCAAAATGCTTATGACGCTTGCTTTAATTGCGGGAAACGGCTCTCTTCCAACGGAAATTGTTGGGGCCTGTATAGCTAAGAATAAATCCCTTTTGGTCATAGACATTTGCCACACACCACGTACGCATTTAGAGTGGGTGCATTCAAGAAACGACCTGATTCAGGTAAGGTCCCTTTCATTGGGGAATATTGGGCAGATTTTACAAACCCTAAAGGAAAATAATATTCGTCAACTCATATTTGCAGGGGGGGTGGAACGACCTAATTTGGGCAGCTTTTCTTTAGACAAAACAGGTCTGATATGGTTGAAAAAACTGGGAATGAAAGCCTTTAAAGGGGACGATGCCTTATTAAAAGGCATAACAGAGCTTTTAGCCACTGAAGGGTTTGAGGTTTTGCCAGCTTCTGCTGTTTTGCCAAACATTATTACGCCCCTTGGATGCCTAACAAATACAAAACCCACACAAGATGATTGGGCAGCGATTCAGCAAGGTCAGGCTTTACTAAAGGCCTTATCCCCTTTTGATGTGGGGCAGGCTGTGGTTATTCAGCAAGGTCTTGTGCTTGGCATAGAAGCTATTGAGGGTACAGAACAGCTTTTACACAGATGTGGAAACCTTCAGCGGCAGGGACATAAGGGTGTTTTGGTAAAACGAATAAAAGATGGTCAAATGCCTGAAGCAGACCTTCCTAGTATTGGCCCAGAAACAATGCATCAGTTAGATCAAGCCAGATTGGGAGGGGTTGCTGTATCTTCCCGTACATCGCAAATTATACAACGGGAAAAAACCGTAGACCTTGCCAATTCCCTTGGGCTTTTTATTGTAGGCGTGGAATAAATGGCACAGGTTTATCTAATAGCGGGCGAGGCATCTGGCGATTTTCTAGGTGCAAAATTGATGAAGGCACTGAAAGAACAAGCCCCTTCTCTTACCTATGCAGGTGTGGGGGGTGGGCTTATGATGGCAGAAGGGCTTTCTTCTCTTTTCCCTATGGAGGACATAGCCCTAATGGGGATTGCGGAAATTATTCCCCACATCCCCCGTCTTTTAAGGCGTATTAATGAAACTGTTCAGCACATCTTGAACCTTCAACCTCAGGTCATT
Organism: Patescibacteria group bacterium; assembly: GCA_044359765.1. Classification (GTDB taxonomy): domain Bacteria; phylum Pseudomonadota; class Alphaproteobacteria; order Paracaedibacterales; family CAIULA01; genus CAZDVK01. The sequence goes on from JBIKLN010000021.1 coordinate 7,897, forward strand.
GTGACCATTGATTCACCTGGTTTTTGCTTGCGTGTGGTCAAGAAATTGCGCCGCATGGGGGTTCACATTCCAGTGGTTCATTATGTCGCCCCTTCAGTTTGGGCCTGGCGCCCTAAACGGGCCAAACGGTTAGCAGGTCTTGTGGATCATTTATTAACCCTGTTTCCTTTTGAGCCTAGCTATTTCATCCCCCATGGTCTTGCCACAACCTTTGTAGGTCACCCCCTTATGGAAACGCCATTACCTGAGTGTGAAAAAGACCCCAATATGATTTTGCTGCTGCCAGGCAGTCGTCAGGGGGAGGTAAGGCGCCACTGGCCCATATTTGTAAAAACCGCAGAACTTTTGTTAAATGACTTTCCTAACCTTACCTTTCACGTGCCCACATTTCCCCATTTTTTACCTTTTTTAAAAAGCCACACAACAAAGACGTTGCCCATTCATTTTTCCATAAATAGCCAAGAAAAACCCAGCCTTTTTCAAAAGGCAAAGGGAGCATTAGCCGCCAGTGGTACGGTAAGTTTAGAACTTGCCCATGCCCATGTGCCCATGGTGATTGCTTATAAGGTGTCCCCTTTTACACATTTTATTTTAAAAAAAATTGTCCACACGCCTTATGTTTGCCTTGTCAATATTTTGTTGAAAGAACCCCATGTTCCTGAACTTTTGCAAAATATGTGCACACCCCATAACTTGCACAAAGCCATGGTTTCAATTTTAAAAAATCCAACCCAAGATCGCGCTTTAAAAGAATCGGTAAAACTTTTGCAGGTTTCCCATAAAACCCCAAGCACCATAGCCGCCCATACCGTGTTGACGTTTATAAAATAAGCGGTTATTATTGCGCAGCAATTCCCGCTGCGTTCTTATATGGTGAGACGACTCTTTTTTGAGTATAAAGTAGTCAAAAAAGCTTAGCAAAACCAGTGGTTTCAGAAGATTTTGAAGGCCCAAATTATAGGAGTCTCGCTATATCTGTTCAGAACAAACAGCAACAAGCAGCTAACCCCTTATCTAGTGGGTGGGTGTGGGCCTCTGCTGGTACGGGAAAAACAAAAGTTCTGGTAGACCGTTTGTTGCGCGTTCTATTGGGTGGTGCTGCGCCTGAAACCATTGTGTGCTTAACCTTTACCAACGCCGCCGCCTTCGAAATGAAAGAACGTCTTTTAAAAGTCCTTCAGCGTTGGGCCATTTGTAAGGACCATGACTTAATTGAGTCTCTTACCGCTTTGGGGCACGAACCAACAGAGCTAACCCAACAAAAAGCACGTTCTTTATTTATGTCGGTTTTGGATAACCCGCACCCCATCCACATAGGAACCATTCATGCCTTTTGCCAGAAGCTTTTATTTCAGTTTCCTCTTGAGGCTGGCATTAGTCCCCAATTTACATTGATGGATCAGGAAGAAAGCCTTCGGTTGTTAGAAGAAGCCCAAAAGGATGTGCTAGAACAGCAAACTTCAACTATAGAGTCAGACCTAGCCATATTGTCTAGCTTGTTTTCTTTTGACCAATTTAGTTCTTTTTTAAAAGACGCTCAACAGAGTCAGCAAGATTTTCTCGCTCTCATCCAAAGGCACCCATGTTTAGAAACTTACGAATCCTTTTTATATAAGCTTTTTCAGGTGAATGAAGGGGGCGTAGACATGTCTTGTTTAGAACAAGCTGCCCATGCCTTACTAAAAAGTACTGGGAAAGGAGATAAGGAAAAGGGCGCAGAAATTTTAGAAAATATGCAAAATGAAAAAGATTTGTTTTCCATATTTTTAACAAAAGAAGGCACACCCCGAAAACGTTTGTGTAGCCAGGAATTTTGCAAATCTTTTCCCCATGAAGCTCAATCCCTAATTGATATGGCAGATGTGTTTGAAGAAAAACAGGTGGCCTTAAGCAACAAACAAATAATTGAATCTACCTGCGCATTTTTGCGGCTTTTCTTTCATATTTCTGATAAGTACGCTCAGAAAAAAGACCAACGCTGTGCCTTAGATTTTCAAGACATGATTTTGCTGAGCAAAAATCTGCTTAGCGGATGTGAAAAAGGGTGGGTGTTTCATAAGCTGGATGCAAAAATTCACCACCTGTTGCTGGATGAGGCCCAGGACACAAGCCCTTTGCAATGGCAACTTATTTCCCTGCTGGTGGACAACATGCTTTCCGCCACACCCGAAAAGAAAAGTTTTTTCGTGGTGGGTGACCAAAAACAATCTATCTACAGTTTTCAAGGAGCACGGCCAGACCTGTTTGAGGAGCTCCATAAAGAATTTCGGGAAAAATTTAAGGGCCTTAATCTTCCCTGGTTTGATATTAACTTAGATGTTTCCTTTCGAAGCACAGGGGCCATTTTAAAAGGTGTGGACGAAACATTTTGGCGTTACTCAGAAGGGGTATACAAAACCAAAGAAAGCCACGTTCCCTTTCGTCAGAACCAACCTGGCCTTGTGCAATTGCTTCCTCTTGTTCCTAAAAAAGAACGGGAGGATGGCACCCTTTCAACCCCCTGGCCCATTCCAAAAGCTTACGAACAGTCCATAACCCCTGCGTACCAGTTGGCAGAACAAATAGCGTGTCATATTCAGTCCCTGCTTAAAACCCAGGTGGTGTTACCATCCACAAAAAAACCCGTAACAGCGGGGGATGTTATGGTTCTTGTGCGCAAGCGTGGGCCTTTTGTGAACCAACTGATTCAAGCTTTGAAACATAAACAGGTACCTGTGGCGGGGCTTGATCGCCTTGATCTTAAGAACCATTTGGCTGTACAGGACCTTCTGGCCTTTGGGCGGTTTCTGTGCTTGCCAAATGATGACTATTCTTTGGCGTGTATTTTAAAAAGCCCTCTCATTCAAAAGGGCCATGGTTTTTCAGAAGAACAGCTGTTTGATATATGCTACAACCGTCCCCACAGTTTATGGGACGCTTTATGGCAAAGAAAGGATGAAACTTCCATTTACCAAGAAGCCTATGATTTTTTAAATACCTTTCTTGGTCAGGTAGATTACGACCCACCCCATACCTTGTATGCCCGTCTTTTGCATCTAACAAAACCCTATTTCGTGGCACGTTTTGGAGAGGAATGTTTAGACGTTCTAGAAGAATTCCAAAATACCTTGTTAAATTTTTCCCAAAATAATACGCCTACTTTGCAGGGCTTTTTAAATTTTATGGAAGAACAAAGCCACGTTGTTAAGCGGGATGGGGAAGCTAAAAACACCGTGCGTATTCTAACCATTCATGGCAGCAAGGGGTTGCAGGCGCCAGTTGTGATTTTAGCCGACAGCACAGATGCCCCCTCCATGCGTTATGAAAATTTTTTGTGGTTTATTCACAAAAAAGAGCCACTGTTTCTTTTAAAGCCCAGACTAGCTTTTGAAACGCCTCAAACCCAGGAATTAAAATCAAATGTCTTTAATGCTTTACGTGAAGAACATCAAAGGTTATTTTATGTGGCTTTGACCCGTGCTCAAGACCAAATTTATTTAGGCGGGTTTGAAAATAAGCACGAAGAAAGTTGGTATCAAAAACTGTATACAAGTCTTGAACAGCATTGGACTTGCACAGCTGATGGTGGATACATCTATGAACCCATTGCCTTTGAACATGGGGTGGCAGTTGAACAGCACGCATTAAAGCTTAAGGAGGTGCCTTCTTGGGTCAGCACACCTTTTACAGCAACGCAAGTGGACCGACCTGTTGTTGAAAAAAACACAGAAGCCATGAAACGGGGAACTTTAATCCATAAGTTTTTAGAGTTTTTAAGTGGCACAGCAAAGGAACGGCGTTTAGAAGTTGCAAAAACATGGGCAAATAAAAATGGCCTGGAAGATCATGTTATCCAAACGGCCCTATCTATTTTAGATAATCCTGACTATAAAATATTGTTTGGTGAAAATTCTTTGTCTGAAGTTTCTTTGATTCACCAGGGTCAGTTGAAACGTATTGATCGGTTAGCGTTTGTGGAAAATTCTATTTATTTCGTAGATTTTAAAACACACAAAAAAATTCCTCCATCTCAAGACCATGTTTCTAAAGATATTATGGATCAAATTTCATCTTACGAGGCGGCGTTGCGTAGTATTTATAAAAAAGAACACATTCGTGCGTTTTTGTTGTGGACAGAGGGCCCCTTTTTGATGGAAATTTCTTTTAGGACATAAATTATGAAAAGGTTTTTTTACTATGGTTGATCACGTATCAGATTCAAATTTTCAAGAAGAAGTTTTACAGTCGCCCCTACCAGTTTTAGTGGATTTTTGGGCTGAATGGTGTGGACCTTGTCAAATGCTGGGACCCATTTTGGACGATGTGGCCCCCCTTGTAGCTGGAAAAGTACGTATTGCAAAAATGAACATAGATCAAAATACAGCTATTCCTGCAAGTTATGGTGTGCGGAGCATTCCCACCATGATTTTATTTAAGGATGGCCAGGCCCTTTCTACAAAAGTAGGCTTAATGACAAAAACAAAGATTGTTGAGTGGCTTGAGTCTATTTAGGAGCTGTCATGTACGGTAAATTTTTAAGCCCCAAAAATAATGTGGCGTTTAAGAAGATTTTCGGTATGGAGGAGCATAAGGGTCTCTTGATTCATTTTTTAAATGGCGTCTTAGACCTAGAGGGGGACAAATGCATTGAGCAGGTTGATTTTATCAACCCCGTGCAGGCCCCTCGGCTTTTTGGGTACAAACAAAGTGTTGTGGATATTTTGTGTAAAGATCACCGTAATATTCGCTATATCGTAGAAATGCAGGTTACCCAGAAACCTGGTTTTGAACAACGTGCCCAATATTATGCAGCAAAGGCCTATGTGGGGCAGCTAGAGCGTTCGGAAAATTACCCTCGCCTGAATCAGGTTATTTTTCTGGCCATTACGGACCATATTTTGTTTCCCAACAAACCTCATTACAAGTCTGCTCACATTACGCTAGATCGGGAAAGTCACGAACATGACCTTAAGGATTTCTTCTTTACATTTATTGAGCTACCTAAGTTTAATCTGCAAGAACATGAGCTTGAAACCATAGAACAAAAGTGGATTTATTTTCTCAAATATGCTGACAAAACAACGGAAATTCCACGTGTGTTTCAAGGAACGCCAATTGAAGAGGCGTACCATGTTCTAGAGCACTATCTGTGGAGCGAAGGGGAGATGTTATCTTATGAAGATGCGGCACTTGCTATTATTGATAGTGAGAACGCTGTTCAAGTAGGGCGAGATGAAGGTAGGGCTGAGGGGCTAGCTGCAGGTCAGCATCTGGCAAAAATAGAGATGGCCAAAAAACTTATGGCTTTGGAAATGGATATAAAACAAATAGAGTTGATTACGGGTCTAAGCTCTAACGAATTGAATACCATACCCCTTTAAGAGGCTTTCATGAAAACACTAAAAAACGCCCGTATTGCCGTTGTTGGTGCTACGGGAAATGTGGGACGCGCTATGTTGTCTATTCTAGAAGAACGGGGCGTTCCTAAAGATCATGTTTTTGCTGTTGCATCTAACCGTTCAGCGGGTCAGTCTATTTCCTACGGTGATACGGACGTTTTGTCTGTTCAGGCCCTTGAAAGCTTTGACTTTTCACAGTGCCAAATAGCTTTGTTTTCCCCAGGAGGGGCCATTTCTGCAGAGTTTGCCCCTTTGGCGGCCAAGCATTGTGTTGTTATTGATAATACATCTCATTTTCGTATGGATCCGCATATTCCTTTGGTGGTGCCTGAAATTAACGGCCACCATATTGCCCATTATACAAAACGCCGCATTATTGCAAATCCAAACTGCTCTACTATTCAGCTTCTGATGGCCCTAGCCCCCTTACACCACGTGTCCCCTATAAAGCGAGTGGTTGTATCTACCTATCAGTCTGTTTCAGGTGCGGGTAAGGAGGCCATGGATGAATTATTCAACCAAAGTCGTGGGGTATTTATGAACACCCCTCATGCCCCCCAACAGTTTCATAAACCCATTGCTTTTAATGTTATTCCCCAGATCGATGTTTTTTTGGAAGATGGTAGCACCAAAGAAGAATGGAAAATGGCGAGTGAAACTAAAAAAATCCTAGACCCATCCATAGAGCTAACTGCTACATGCGTACGTGTGCCAGTATTTATTGGCCACAGTGTTTCAGCAAATGTGGAGTTTTCAAAACCTTTAACGGCTAAAGAAGCGCGAAAAATTTTGCAAAAAGCAAAAGGTGTTCAGGTAATGGATGACCCAGATGATTACGTTTATACAACACCCATCGAATGCGCTGGTGATGATGCTGTTTACGTAAGCCGCATCAGGCAAGACTCTACTCTTGAAAATTGTTTGTGGCTATGGATTGTGGGGGACAATATTCGTAAAGGCGCAGCCCTTAATGCTGTTCAAATTGCCGACATGCTAGTAAAAGATTATTTGTAAATTATCCAGTCTGTAATTTTTTTCAAAAAATGTGAAAAAACCTTTGCTGTGTTAACTGTATGGAGGTCCCAAATTATAGGAGTCTCGCTTCCTGTATTCTATTGGGCTATCTGCACAGTTTCTTGATGTTTTGGGGTATATGGTCTAAGTTTAGGCATGGCTTCATTGTTAAAGAATTAAGTAATGATTATTGAATTTTCTTTAGAAAACTACCGTTCTGTTTTTTCTAAGCAGACCCTAAGCTTTGTTGCTTATGAGGGAGAGAATCAAGAGGACCTGGACAGTGACCGCACCATAAAAACAGGGGATGCGGATATTCCAAATTTGGTCCGTTCTGCTGTGGTATATGGACCAAACGCCAGTGGAAAAAGTAATTTGGTGTTTGCACTTTCAGCTATGCAGAACCTTGTTTTGCACTCCACAGAACTTGGAAGTAATTTAGAAGATAATTATACCCCATTTCTTTTGAATGATGAGGGTTCAAAAAAACCTACCTTTTTTGAAATATGTGTTTTTATTGATGGGGTCTATTATAATTACGGTTTTTCTTATAACCATGAAAAGATTGCTGAAGAATTTCTGTTTAGCCAGTTACCTGGAGAAGAAGAGGTTTTGATTTTCAAAAGAAATACAGAAAAAAATGAGTGGATTTTTTCTGAAAGTTTCAAAAAAAATGAAGGTGGTTTCCATGATACTTGGCGTGGAATGACACGCCCCGACGCTTTATTTCTAACCACGGCTGTGCGATTTAATTCTCAATATCTAAAAAAACTGTATGATTGGTTCTCTAGTCAGCTTGTTATTATTGGCGCTTTTGATATGGTTGACTTTTCTCTTATTGCGAAAAAACTCGATGATCACATATATGCACAAAAAATGGTTAATTTTCTGAAACATGCAGACATTCACGTAGACGGTATCAGGAGTCGACAAAATGTAACAATTGAATTTGCTCATAAGCTTGAGAATGGCAATATTGTATGGTTTGATCGACGTTTTGAATCTAAAGGCACCCAATCATTTTTGGCCTATGGAGACCTTTTGCACGATGTTTTAGAGACAGGTAAGCTTCTTGTGATTGATGAGGTAGAAAGGCACCTACATCCTGACCTTGTGAAATTGATTATCCACCTTTTCCAAAACACTATAGTTAATAAAAACAATAGCCAAATACTTGCCATTACACACAATACACCTCTATTGTCATCAGATATACTTGACAGAAATCAGGTTTGGTTTATCGAAAAAGACGAAAGGCAATCTACCCACTTATATCCGCTAGTATCTTTTGAGGGTGAAAGTTCTGGAGACTTAGAAAAGGAATATTTGGCTGGGCATTACGGCGCCCTGCCTTATGCTGATTATTGGAAAGGTTTTGAAGAATGAGGGGCGGCAAGAAAAAACATTGGCAAGGCTTTAAAAAAAACAAAAACAAAAAAATAGCTATTGTGTGTGAGGGAAAGCAAACTGAACCAAACTATATTAATGACTTAATAAAGTCTCTTAACCTTAAATCACGTTTTAAAGTTCTTATTCCTAAAGCACCACAGCCATGTCAGCTTTACAAAAAGGCAGAAAAAGAGCTGCCAATGTATGACCTAATCTACATTATTCGTGATGGTGATGTTGTGCCAGACTCTCTTAGCACGAACCCAAAAATCATAGAAATTATTTCGACTCCTTGTTTTGAGCTATGGTTTTTGCTTCATTTTTCTGATGGCAAGAAACCTTTTGGCAAATGTGTGGATGTTGTAAGTGAATTGCAAAAACACCTTTCAGGTTATGAAAAAAACCAAGGAAGCGTTTTTGAAAAAATCAAAGAATACATGGAAACCGCAAAAGACCGCGCATCTGATTTAATAAAAGAAAAAAATATAAGTCAGACAAACGTGCATGAATTTATTTTGGCCCTTCAAGAGGAAGCCAGAAACCTGAACGCAGCAAACCCTTAGACAATCACGTCGTAAGATGTTAACTTATGCCTAATTGATTTATGATTTATGGGCCTGTTTTCCTGTGAACTTTCTTATACAGTATTTTATTCCCTTTATCCTTATTCTGTCTGTTTTGGTTTTTGTGCACGAGTGGGGGCATTTTTGGGTAGCCCGACGCAACGGTGTGCGGGTAACAGATTTTTCCATTGGTTTTGGTCCTGAGCTTTTTGGCTGGACAGACAGCAAAAAGACCCGTTGGAAAATGTGCATTATCCCCCTTGGGGGCTATGTGAAAATGCTGGGTGACGCAGATGCAACCAGTGTGCGTTCCAATGACACGTCTATCAGTCAACTAACGGCTGAGGAAAAAAACCAAACTCTTCATTCCAAAACCCCTCTGCAGCGTATTGCAGTGGCGGCTGCAGGCCCTGCGGCTAACTATATTTTTGCCTTTGTGCTTCTGCTTCTGCTGATTTTATTTAAGGGCCTTCCTTTTTATCCCGCTAAAATTGGACATGTGGACCCTAAAATGGCTGCAGCCCAGCATGGTATCCAAGAGGGTGATGTTATTCAAAGGGTTAATGGCACCCCTGTGGACGATTTTGATTCTCTGCGTCATTCTATTCAAGAAAACGTTGGTAAAACCATACGCTTAACTATTGGGCGGGGAGCAGAGGTTATAGAAAAGGATGTGCAGCTTTTTGAAACAGACCCGACAACGCAAGAAGTAAAACCCATTACCCGTCTTGGCTTGGGACCATGGGCCCCTGAGTATCGTCTTGTTAGTTTCTTTACAGCGGTTAAGGCATCAGTGGCTGTTTGCTGGAATATGTCTGTGTCTTCTTTGCAGGGAATTTGGGCCATGATAACGCGTCAAAAGGGCGCAGGTGAATTGGGTGGGATTTTGTCCATTGGCGATATGGCAGGTCAAAGCACAAAAGGAGGCACAGCCAGCCTTGTTTGGTTTATGGCCATTTTGTCCATTAACCTTGGCCTTATTAATTTGCTGCCTATTCCCGTTTTAGATGGTGGGCATATTGTTTTGTGCAGTATTGAGGCTGTTCGGGGCAAACCTGTGCCACCCAAAATGCAAGAATACATTTTTTTGGCTGGCTTTTTAGTTGTGGCTTCCATAATGTTATTTGCAACGTGGAGCGATCTAATGCGCTATAAAATTTTTGAAACAATTCAAGGTTGGTTTTTTTAACATGAATATTACCAAGGTTTTTTCTATTTTGGCTGCTGGTGGGTTTTGCTTAAGTGCTGCTTTTGCCAACAACATTAGTGCCATAAAAATTGTAGGTAACCAACGGGTTGAATCTGACACTATTTTGTCCTATGTGCCTGTGAAGGTGGGGGATTCCATGGACGTCATCAAATTTGACCAGATTTTAAAAGATTTATTTGCCACAGGGTATTTTAAGGACGTGAATATTTCCCAAGAAGGTCACGCTTTGATTATTAAGATTGAGGAAAACCCCATCATTAACCGCGTGGCTTTTGAAGGCAACAGTAAGCTTAAAGATGACGTAATTCAACAGGAAGTAAAGCTACGTCCTCGTGAAGCCTTATCTAAAACCCGCATACAAGAAGCCCAACAGCGAATTTTAGAAATTTATCGCCGCATGGGGCGTTTTGGGGCTAAGGTAGACCCCAAAATTATTACCCTTCCTGAAAATCGGGTAGACTTGGTTTTTGAAATTAATGAAGGGCCTGTTACGTACGTACGTTCCATCAGTTTTATTGGTAATAAGAAATTTGCCAGTAAGAAGTTAGAAGAACAGCTAATCACCAAGCGGGCCCGTTGGTACCGTTTCTTTGCAGTGGACGACATTTACGACCCTGATCGTTTCATGAGTGACCAACAGTCTTTGCGTAAGTTTTACTATGACAATGGCTATCCAGATTTTCGCATTATTTCTGCCGTAGCTGAGCTGAGCATTGACCAAAAAGACTTTGTCTTAACCTTTACCGTAGATGAAGGAGAAGCTTACACCTTTGGTAAAATGGATGTGATTTCCCATTTGCCTTCTGTCAATGTGAATGACCTGAAAAAAGATATTGAATGCAAAACAGGTGACATGTTTAGTGGCCGTTTGGTTGAAAAAACTGTTATGTTGATGACCCACACAGCGGGCACCAAAGGGTTTGCTTTTGTGGCTATTGAGCCAAAAATTGAGAAAAATCACGACAAAAAAACCGTGGATGTTACCTTTGAAGTTAAGGAAGGTCCCCGTGTTTACATTGAAAAAATTGTTTTTGTAGGTAATGATCGTACCCGTGATGAGGTTATTCGTCGTGAAATTCCCATTCATGAAGGCGACGCTTACAACGCTGCAAAAATTAAGGAAGCAGAACGGCGGTTGAAAGACCTAGGATATTTCAAAACCGTTACGGTAGAACCAGAACAAGGAACTGCCCCTGACCAAGCCCGTTTGATTGTAAAGGTTGAAGAACAATCCACAGGCGAACTGGGGTTGGCAGCAGGGTTTTCAACGCTTGACGGTCCTTTGGCCAACATTAAGGTTGTGGAAAGAAATTTCCGTGGTGCAGGCCAAGTATTGCATAGTGATTTGACCATTGCTAAAAAACGTCAAGACTTTAGTGTGGGTATTGTGGAACCTTACTTCTTAGACCGCAACCTATCGGCAAGTGCCACTGTTTTCAGCACGCGCTCCGCACGTTTTAGCGCTTTCAATCAAGTCACAAAGGGGTTTGATGTGGGGCTGGGGTATCGTCTAAGCGACTACTGGCTTCAAAGCTGGACCTACACATTACGTCATGACAATGTGGGCCATTTGTCTAGCACAGCTTCACCTATTATTCGCAGCCAAGCAGGCAGTTCTATTGATTCCTCTTTGACCCATTCCATTTCCTATGACCGTCGAAATAGTCGCTTGAACCCCACATCAGGCTACATTGTAACCTTGGCCAATACCTACAGCGGTTTGGGGGGGGATGTAAACTATTTGAAGAACGATTTGGGCGCCTCTGCCTATTACCCTGTGGCAGATGAGGTAACCCTTGGTGTACGAGGGGGTATGGGTGGCATTGAACGCATTCATAAACCCATTCGTGTCATTGACAGTTTTATGCTAGGTGGCGATTCTTTGCGTGGCTTTGAGTATGGTGGTATAGGCCCACGTGACTCCATTACAGGTGACTCCATAGGGGGTACGCGGTATTGGTCATCCACGGCTGAACTGGCTTTCCCCATTGGTTTGCCCAATGAATTTGGTGTGAAAGGGGCTGTGTTCACAGATATGGGGTCTGTGTGGCGCCCTGGCCAAAAGAATGAACATGTGTATGATGAAAAAGCTTTGCGTTCAGCTGCTGGTTTCGGTGTTTCGTGGTTGTCTCCCCTAGGGCCTATTAAGCTTGACTATGCTTTTCCATTGAAAAAGAAAAAGTATGACCATACGCAGCGTGTTCTCCTTGGTTTTTCCACCCGATTTTAAGCTTGCGCTAGGGTTCTAATAACCTTCCCCCTTCCGTGCAAAGGGGGATATAGCGGGAGGACTCTTTTTTGAGTATGAAGTATTCAAAAAAGCTTAACAAAACCAATGGCTTGAGAGGGTGTGGATGGCCCAAATTATAGGAGTCTCGTTATATATGCAAATAATAAGTAAACGTTGAGTTTTTTGTGTGTCCTCTATTCTACAATTACAGAATGTATGCCTTCAAAGCCCTGGCAGATCTGTGCCCATTTTGGAAAATATTTCCTTTCAGGTGGCAAAACAAGAGGTTGTAACAGTTATTGGTCCAAATGGCGCTGGGAAAACAAGCTTATTGAAAATTGTTTTGGGGCTTACAAAACCCAGCAATGGGTCAGTTTGGCTGTCTCCTCAAACAATTATTGGTTATGTTCCCCAGAAAATTATTCCAAACCCCTTTTTGCCCTTAACGGTTGAACGATTATTACAGTTATCCCAAAAAGAACATATTCCAGAAAAAGACCTGCATACCCACCTAGATTTTTTGCGTATTCTGCATTTAAGAAAACAGAATATCCATTTTTTGTCTGGGGGGGAACGTCAGCGTGTTTTGTTGGCTCGTGCCATGTTGCGTAAGCCCACATTATTAGTTTTGGACGAGCCAACCCAGGGCATTGATGTGCTTGGACAAAATGAATTTTACACCCTCTTAGACCATATCCGTAAACAAATGCAGTGTGCCATTTTGTTGGTATCCCATGACTTGCATTGGGTTATGGCAGCGTCTAACCATGTTATTTGTTTGAATCAACATATTTGCTGTTCAGGTCATCCTGAAAACCTTCAGCAAGATCCCCGTTATTTGGCCCTTTTTGGCCAATCTTTGGGGATGGCACCGTACACTCATCATCATAATCACCGCCATGACCATTAATTTTCTTGATCCATATATTCTTACTCTTTTTGCAGCGGGAAGCTTGATGGCCCTGCTCACAAGCCCATTGGGGTGCTTTTTGTTGTGGCGCCGGTTGTCTTTTTTTGGCGATACCCTCAGTCACAGTGCCCTATTGGGCGTTGCTTTGGGTATTTTTTTTCACCTATCTTTTTACGGCAGCGTTTTGGCCGTGTGTTTGTTGATTAGTCTTTTCCTAAGTTGGAAAATGCCAGGCATTCGCATTCCAACAGATACGCTTTTGGCCCTCATATCTTACAGTTGTTTGGCATTTTCCTTGATTTTGCTGACCCTATCCAGGCCCTTGCCCTATGACCCCAGCAGTATTTTGTTTGGGGATTTATTATTAATTGATGTTCAAGATTTGTGGGTAATGCTTTTCCATAGCCTTCTTGTGTGTTTTGTTTTATATAAAAATTGGCGCCCCTTGTTGCTGTCCACATTTAATGGAGATCTTTCTGAAGCAGAAGGTACGTCAAGCTACAGAACGAATTTGGTCTTTATGATATTGCTGGGTTCTGCTGTGGCGACTTGCTTAAAGCTTGTAGGTGGCCTTCTTCTTCCTGCCCTATTGGTGATTCCTGCCACCATTGCTTTCCGTTTTAGCCGCAGCCCTGAGGGAATGGTATTTAAAACAACTTTTGTGGCTTTAGTTGTGAACACACTGGGCATATTTTGTGCCCTGCAGTGGAATTTACCTACAGGTCCCAGCATTGTGGCTATATGTTTTTTTGGATTTGTCCTTAGCTTGTTGCGGCCATAACCACAGCCCTGCCCCCTTGCATTATGAGTTAGCCGTGTGCGCTTGTCTTTCTAGCTGGGCTTGGATTCCATCTGTAATACCATCAAATATTTCCAAAATAGGGTGTTCAAGGTTGGTAGGTGTGCCCGCATCGCACATTAGGCGTAGGTTGGCATTTAAAGGGACAGCCCCCAAAAAAGGCACATTCAGGCGCTCAGCTTCTTTTTGGGCCCCTTGGTTGGAAAAGATATGGGAAATTTCTTGGCAATGGGGGCATTGATAATAGCTCATATTTTCAATAAGTCCCAAAATGGGCACGGCTACCTTTTCAAACATGGCAATACCTTTTCGGGCATCAATAAGGGCCATGTCTTGAGGTGTGGAAACAATGACGGCTCCGTCAAGGCAGGCCTGCTGTGTTAAGGTAAGTTGTGTGTCGCCTGTGCCAGGGGGGGTGTCAATCAGCAAAATATCTAAGGGGCCTTGGTGGTGGGCCCAGTCCACATCCTTTAACAACTGAACAAGGGCGCCTTGAATCATGGGACCTCGCCAAATGACGGGGGCTTCCTCAGGAACCATTAGGCCAATAGACATCCACGAAATACCGAAGGACTGAAGGGGAATTAGCTTTTTTTCAAGGGTGGCTTCTGGTTTTTTACGGCTTCCAAACAGGGTTGGTAAGGATGGCCCGTAAATATCAGCATCCAGCAAGCCAACCTTTAGCCCCTTTCTGTGAAAAGCCAGGGCCATTTGAACGGCCGTTGTTGACTTTCCTACCCCTCCCTTTCCCGAAGCCACAGCAATACAAGAAAGAACGCCTGGAATAGTGGGCAGTGTGAAGGGCATGTTTTTCATAAAATTACCTACGATCTTTAAAAAATGTTTTTAAAAGCTGAGCACATTCATGCTCTGCCATACCACCAATAACACGGGGTTTAAATAGGGTGTGGTTATAAAGCCTTGGGCCATGGTCGATGGCACCCCCCTTGGGGTCATAGGCCCCAAAAAAAACCGTGTCTATGCGGGCATGGGCAATAGCTGCAGCGCACATGGCGCAGGGTTCCAAGGTTACATACAGTTGGCATTCCGTCAAATGATGTGTGTTTAAAAATTTACCAGCTTCTTGAATGGCCAGCACCTCTGCATGGGCTGTTGGGTCATGTAAGGCGCGGGTTTTATTGTGGGTTTGGGCAATAACAACATTTTTGTGAACAATAACACATCCTACTGGGACTTCTTCAACAGAAGGGGACAAGGCAGCCTGACCTATGGCCGCGCGCATGTGGGGAGAAAAATCCATAAAAAATGGCGGGAGTGACGGGACTTGAACCCGCGACCTCTGGCGTGACAGGCCAGCGCTCTAACCAACTGAGCTACACCCCCAAAAATCTTGGTGAAGTTAGTACCTTTTTATAGCAAACAAAGGACCTGTGTCAACATGAATCAAATGCTTGTTAGTGCAAAGTTCTTGCTTCCTTGGGAATGGCTGCAAACAATTAAAAGTTCTTTTGTTGTGGGTAGGTGGCGTGTTATAAATATATAAAGTTATTTTTACTATTTTTTTAAATGCTTAGCGCACCGCTTACTATTCTTCCCGAACGATTCAAGTCATTTTTTAAAAAAAGCATAATAGAAATGTTCGGTGTTTCTTTATTTATTTTGGCTGTTTCGTTTTTTCTATCTGTTTGGTCTTATAATGCCCTTGATCCTTCCTTTAGCACAGCCACGTCCTTAACTGCCCAAAACTGGCTGGGGATTTTTGGGTCCTTCGCCGCTGATGTTTTTCTGCAAATTTTTGGCTTAACCAGCCTTTTGTTATTTGTTGCCATGGGCATTTGGTCTTATGGGCTTATGCGGGGACATCATGTTCCCTTAAGACGTATTGCATGCTTTGTTTTGGGGGCGTGGTTGTTGGGTATTTTTTTAAGTGCTTCCCCACAGTTTTCAGGGGGGCGGCCCCTTCTAAACCCTCAGTCTGCCTGGGCCCAGGGCCCGTCTGTCGGCGGTGTTGTTAGTTATATTTTGCTATTTCGCTTACAGAACAGTCTGTACAAGTTGGATCTTTTGCACCTTCTTAAGCCTTTTATTTTATGTATTTTTTCGGGCGCCTTAGGTTTGTGTTGGTATGGTTTAGGCCTATCTTTTCGTCAGTTAAAAACCTTCTTTAAAACAGTGTTTGATGGGTTTACATGGCTTGTTCTTTTTGTGGGCGCCTGGGTTGGGGCTGGTTACCGTTCAACATTTGTAAAAAGGTCTTCTTCCCTTTGTGAAGATGATTCTATTGAATTTTTCAGAAGTGCTGCCTTGTCAACAGTTTCGCACGCTACAGATGAAGATACGTATGGGGAAGAAGAAGTTGAAACACAAGATATGCAGATGGAAGAGGCTCATTTTGAGGACGAGGCAGTCTTATCTGAAATGCCCGTTCAAAGGAAGACCTTAAAAAACAAAAAGGATGACTTTAAGATTCCAGACAGCATTCGCTTTAGTGGCGACTATCACTTGCCTCCTATAGATTTGCTGGACGTACAAAAACAAAAACAGTCTGCAACTGTTTCGCAAGACGTTCTGGCCGAATCAGCCAAGCAGTTAGAAAATGTTTTGGAAGAATTTGGGGTCAAGGGTGAAATTGTCAATGTGCGCCCAGGACCTGTGGTTACAATGTTTGAATTAAAGCCCGCACCTGGTATAAAAACATCCCGTGTTATTGGTTTGGCTGATGATATTGCCCGTTCCATGAGCGCCCTATCTACCCGCATTGCGGTTATCCCTGGACAGAACGTTATTGGTATTGAGTTGCCCAATAAACATCGTCAAACCGTGTATATGCGCGACATGTTAATTTCTTCTGACTTTCAACAGACAAAGGCCAGTCTTCCCCTTATTTTAGGAAAAGATATTGGTGGCCAGCCCATTGTGGCAGACCTGACCCGCATGCCCCATTTGTTAGTAGCTGGAACTACGGGTTCGGGTAAGTCTGTTTCTATTAACACCATGATTTTGTCCTTGTTGTTTAAATTTTCGCCCGAACAGTGCAAATTTATTATGGTTGACCCTAAGATGCTGGAACTGTCTGTGTATGACGATATTCCCCATCTTTTGGCCCCTGTAGTGACAGATTCAAAAAAAGCCATTGTGGCCCTTAAGTGGGCTGTACGAGAAATGGAAAACCGGTATCGGGCCATGTCAAAGCTTGGGGTACGCAATATCGATAACTTTAACTTGCGACTTAAGCAGGCAAAGGAGTCGGGGGAAATTCTGATTCGACGTATTCAAACAGGCTTTGACCCTGATACGGGGCGGCCTATTTTTGAAAACCAAACTTTAGATTTTGAAGTTTTGCCCTATATTGTTGTCGTTGTGGACGAAATGGCAGACCTTATGCTGGTGGCGGGCAAGGAAATTGAAGCTGCGGTTCAGCGCTTAGCCCAAATGGCCCGTGCGGCAGGTATTCACCTAATTATGGCAACCCAACGCCCGTCAGTAGACGTGATTACGGGAACTATTAAGGCAAATTTCCCAACCCGTATTAGCTTTCAGGTAACGTCCAAAATTGACAGTCGTACTATTTTAGGCGAACAGGGGGCGGAACAATTGTTGGGCCAGGGGGACATGCTGTATATGGCAGGGGGTGGGCGTATTGGCCGTGTTCATGGCCCATTCATTACAGATGGAGAAGTAGAACGCATTGTTCATTTCCTCAAATCTCAAGGCGAACCCAACTATGTGGAAGCCGTCACCGAAGATGACGAAAATCCATCCTTATTAGATGATGTAAAAAGTGAAGGCGACGACCTGTATCGTCAAGCGGTGGAGTTGGTCTTGCGTGAGGGGAAGGCCTCCACAAGCTTTGTGCAGCGTCATCTTCAGTTAGGTTATAACCGTGCTGCCCGCTTAATTGAGCAAATGGAAAAAGAGGGCATTGTGAGTCCCGCCAACCATGTGGGTAAGCGCGAAATTTTAGGAAGGAACTAATTCAATGCTTTTGCGTTTTTTTGTATGTATTTTATGGGGTTTTGGGGTTTGTGCTGCTGACCTATCGCCCAAAACCTTAGCTGAAAAGGTGGAAGTTTACCTAAACGGTATTCAGGCTCTAAAGGCAGATTTTTTACAGACGAATCCAAGTGGAACAATTTTACGGGGTCGTCTTTGGTTACAGCGAACCCCTGGTACTTTTGGAAAATTACGTCTTGATTACGAACCTAAGGCTAAGCAGCGTATTATTAGCGTAGATGAAAATTTGACAATTTATGACCTGTCTGACAATTCAGAAACAAATATAAGTGTGTCGTCTACGCCTGCTGCATTTATTTTGCAACAGGCCATTTCCCTGCAGAAAGATTTACGTGTTGCCAGCCTTGTTGTATCTGACAACGCTGATTTTGTTAAGGTAAAGTTAGTGCGTCAGGGTGATGATGATGGGGGCCCTTCTTTAACCCTGTTTTTTAGCCTATATGGAACAGGTGGCCTAAAGACTTTAGAACGGTGGGAAGTTGTGGACATGCAAGGAAATGAAACAAGGGTTGATTTGCTGCCAGAAACCCTTACCATTAATAGTACGGACCTTGTCAGTGATGCCGTGTTCCGCCCCCCCTTTCAGGAGGAAATTGTGACATCGACTTTATGTGGCGAATAATGTATGGGTTTTTTTATCCCCATTTTCTTGCTATTGACCTTTTGCGCTTCTTTTTTGTGGGCAGAAGGTGCTGAACATGCCCGTCCCGTAGCAGAACTTACGACAGACAATACCATATCTGTTGTAGGGTCACAGGATGGATATGAACTGATTTTCAAATGCAACACGGAAGCAGGGGTTGCTATTTTCCAAAATGGAAAAAAGTGGTTTCTTATTTTTGATAAAACCATTCCTTTTGAATTGGCTGGTCGGGCAAATACGGACCAGTTTTTGCAAAGCCTTCGGTTGATTCCCCAAGATACGAACACGAAAGATGTAACTGTTGTGGAAATGGTTTTAAAGCCTTCCGTTTCTTTTACCGTTAGTAAAAAACAACACTCATGGTGTTTAAATTTGTTTTTTTTCGACCCAACCGTTCCTGGGGACGTGATGAAACAGCCCCTTCCTGAAAAACAAATGAGGATTAAGGAGGTAAAATGGCCCAGCGTTCAAATTACCCCTGTTGCAGGCATGGGGGAAATTTTTGTGCGTTTGGATGGTCAAAAGTATTACGTAGTGCCATCTGGTGTGCAGGAGGATTGCATCAACAATGTGCCCTATGAAACGCCCTATTATAATTTAGTTAACGCCATTCAAGGGTTTGTTTGCCAGCTTTTTTCTGAAAGTGTCATATTTGAAAAAAAGGCTCAGGAAGTCACCATAACACTTGCTAATGAATTGGTTCTTTCTGAAAAGTTGGGTGCTCAAATGGGCCAAAATTTTTCTTATTTTTATGCAGAAGACACAAACTGGATTCAGTATCGGCAGAAATTAAGTGATGCCCATTTTAGAAAGGATACCCTCACTTTACAAGATTACATGGAAAAAGCATGGGTGGAGGTGGCCCTGGCACGGGGAACAGAGGCCCTTATTCAGGTTGATTTTATGAAAAAAAATTATAAGGGGGTGTGCCTTTCTCCCCTTTTCTTAGCTCTAGAAGGTATGGCCCATTTCCTTAAGAAGGACTTTGACAAAGCCATAGAAGCCTTTGACCTTGTGACAGAAACAGAGGAGATGGTCATTCTTAAAATGCTTGCCAGGGCCGAACAAAACCTTATGGTTCCTTACAATGCGGTTTTAAAAAAGGCCCTTAGTATTTTTTCTGATTATCCCCCCTTTTTACGTTCTGTAGTTTTAGAAAGTCTGCTGAGGCTTTTAGCGGCCTTTGGTGATTTTGGGTCTGTGGAGTCTGTTATCAACAGCACCCATCTTATTGGTTCTGACCTGCGACTCAAGGCTGTGTTTGACTATTTTCGGGCCCATATGCTTATCAAAGCAGGTAGCACGGAACAAGGGGTTGATATTTTAAGGGAAATGGTGGCATCATCTGCCCGGCGCCATATTCCCTTAGATATTAAGCAAGAGGTGGACGTTGCCCTAGTATTTCATGGCTTAAATAATAACAGTCTTTCTGTGGAAAATGGAATTAAGCTTTTGTCAGAGGCGCGCTTTCGACTGCGTTCAGGGCCCGTAGAGTACCGCACTGTGCGAAAACTTATAGACTTACTTGAAATTCAAAAGCGCTATCAAGAAATGCTAGAGCTGGCCAATTTTCTGCAGTCAAACTATACGGAACGGGCCTTGCTGGAGCGTATGGACTTAAAACTAAAAAAGTTTTTGTTAGATTTTTTTAAGCAAGATTTGTCTAAAGTGTCCCCCCTTAAAATTTTGTCCCTTTACGAACAGTATCGTGACTTAATTCCTTCTAACGAAGAGGGGGACAAGCTTATTAACATTATTGCAGATGAATTTGTTTCTATCGATTTATTGGAAAATGCAGCCCATATTCTAACCAAATGGGGTGTGCAGAAAAAAACGCCCGAAGAACGTAATAAAATTTTATTACGTGTGGCTGAAATTTTTATATCTGATAAAAAGTATGAATCAGCGTTGGCTATTTTGGAGTCTATGAAGGATCTTTCCCCTGACCATAGTCATAAAATTGTTATCTTAAAGGCGCGCTGTCTTTCAAATTTGTCTCGTTCTATTGAGGCCTTAAATTTATTAAAAGATTCCAAATCACCTGAACATCGACACCTAATGGTGGAGATATATATGGATTATAAACGTTGGGGCGATGCTGCGTCACAAGCATTGATATTGTCAGAACTGCTAGAAGGGGATAAAAGTAAAGACCTTAAGAAAAATGCTTTTCTTACAGCATCAATTGCTACTTATTTAGGGGAAGACCGCAACAAACTGTCACAACTTTCAAAAATAGCCCCTGATTTTGTTAAAGAAGATAAGCAATTTCAATATCTAACCCGGGACCCTTTAAAAATTGAGGCATCGCGTACCAATGTGCAAAGCCATTTGGAAGAAGGTCAGAAGGTTATTGAGCTTGTTAAACAATCCCTTGGTGGGTCATGATTCGCATTATTGGCGGGCGCCTTCGACGGCATACTCTTATAAATCCAGGATTGACCCAAGGTGTGCGCCCAACGACAGATCGTGTACGGGAGGCCTTGTTTAACATTTTATGCCACACGTTTTCTATAAATTTTGACGAAATAAGTGTATTAGATGCTTTTGCAGGTTCGGGAGCTTTGGGTTTGGAAGCCCTTTCCCGTGGTGCAACTTGTGTTCATTTTTGTGAGAAAAATCCTGCTGTACAGAAAATTCTTGCGCAGAATATTCAAAAATTAGGGGGTGAAAAGTATTGTCGTATTTGGTTGGCCAGTGCTTTGCAGCTTCACAAAGTTCAAAACCCAGTAGACTTGATTTTTCTAGACCCGCCTTATGGCGAAAATCTTTTACCTTCCGTATGCCTTCATTTGTTGGAAATGGGGTGGATTGGTGAAAAAACCCTTGTCTGTGCAGAAAGTAGCCATGAAGGCATGGCGTTTCCAGAAAACCTTCAGGTGCAAAATCAACGTGTCTATGGCCATTCAATGTTGACTTTTTTAACGAAAGTATAGCCAGACTCCTATAATTTGGGCCTTCCATATTGTCTGCAACCATTGATTTTGTTAGGCTTTTTTGAATACTTTATAGTGTGGGATTTTTCTCTGGGATTTTTTTGAAAATCTCTGAAAAAAGTTTCTTTTTTAACGATTTATTAACTGTTTTGCCCTTATTGTATGGGTGGAGGTAAGTTAAATCATCGTTGAGGATGGTTCGAAATGAAAATGTAAAAATTTTGCCTTGTGGCGATGAACACGGTTTTAGTGTCATTTAAGCACGGTCCTCACACGTTATTATAACGCGTACGGTTATAGACGTGGCTTGTTAAGTGGGTGGAATCCATTTGGGAAGAGACACCCTCGTTTGCTCTGGGTCGGGCTTTGCCTGAATT
>JBIKLN010000022.1:0-29203 GCA_044359765.1 Patescibacteria group bacterium
TCGAAAGTAATAAATACCACAATGTGTTTCGCATTACGGAAAAGGACACAGGGTATGTGTATTTTAAGGACCTTGAATTACACACCATTGAGCTGAAAAAATTCTGCCCCAGCACGCAAGAAGACCTAAGCACCTTCATGGACAGAGTGAAAAATTCCCTCGATATGTGGATGACCTTTTTAACCCGCCATGATTTACTGCGTGGGGACAAAATGCCGAAAAACCTTGATGACCCACGGTTAAAGAAGGCCATGGATGTTTTGAATGTGATGAATTTCACAGAAGAAGAACGCATGTCTTACGAAGACCGCCTCCACTGGCTGCGCATTGAAGCCAGCGCGCTGAAAAAACAAATGGAAAAGGGCCTTAAAAAAGGTATGAAAAAAGGCGAAAAGATTGGCATGAAAAAAGGTATGGAAAAAGGCCGGGAGGAAGGGCGCAAAGAAGGCCGAGAGGAAGGCGAAAAAATTGGTATGGAAAAGGGTGAAAAGATTGGTATGGAGAAGGGCGAAAAAGTAGGTATGGAAAAAGCCGCCCTAGATGTGGCACGTATTTTAAAACAGCAGGGTGTGGAACCCTCTATCATTGCCCTATCCACAGGTCTAAGCGTTTCTGTTATTAAAGAGTTGTAGACACAAAACCATGCAAAAGTGTTCTTGTTAAAAAATATGATAAAGGGTATGGAATGGAAAAATTAACAGTTGCCACTTGGAATGTGAATTCAGTACGTATGCGCTTACTGCATTTGACTGAATGGTTAAGAAAAGAAAATCCCCATGTGGTTTTGTTGCAAGAACTTAAATGTGAAGGACATAACTTCCCTAAAGAAGCTGTGGAAGACTTGGGTTACAATGTGGCTATTCATGGACAAAAAACCTTTAACGGTGTTGCTATTTTGGCAAAATGTCCTTTGGAGGATGTGTGCTATGGATTACCCACATTTCAAGAGGATACCCAAAGTCGTTATATAGAGGCGCTTGTTGGAAATGTGCGAGTGGCTAGTGTGTATGTTCCCAATGGTCAGGCTGTAGGTTGTGACAAGTATGCATATAAACTGACATTTCTAGAGCGCTTACGCCAACACATGAGCCAGCTGTTAGAGTATGATGAGGTCTGTATTGTGGGGGGAGATTACAACATTGCCCCAAATGATGCGGATGTGCATGACCCAAAAGCCTGGGGGGATGGTATCTTGTGTTCACCTGAAGAGAGAAAGGCCTTTCGGGCTCTTTTGAATTTGGGTTATGCAGATGCCATGCGCCTGGACCATACGGGCATTGGTCCCTTCAGCTGGTGGGACTACCGAAACAGATCTTTTTCCAACAACGAAGGCCTGCGCATTGACCACCTGCTTTTATCACCCAAGGCTACAGATAATTTTGTAAAAACCTGGGTAGATTCCCCCTTAAGGGGGCTAGACAAACCCTCTGATCATGCGCCAGTATGGTGCCAATTAAAAAATTAAATGGAATTGTCATGTCCTTAACGCAAAAAGATATTCAAAAAATTGGCCGCTTGTCCCGTATTAAAGTATGGCCAGGAGAAGAAGAGGCCATAGCTACCCAGCTGAATGCCATTTTTCAATGGATGGAGGATTTGCAAAAGGTTGATGTGTCGGCTGTGGATTTACATGAAAATTTTACAGAACCTCAAATGCTTGAACGAGAAGACGTGGTAACCACAACCAACCAGGTGGATGATATTTTGGCCAATGCGCCTGCGTCTAATCACCATATGTTTGCTGTTCCTAAGGTTGTTGAATAGAGTAAAAAACAAACACTTGACTTTCTGATATAAAATTTTATGTTTATCTTACATCAGGTGGTTGGATGATCGCTGGCAGAAACGCTAGAGGAAAGTCCGGGCTCCACGCAAACAGGATGCTGGATAACATCCAGCGGGGCTGGCTTAAAGCCAGTTTTAGGGAAAGTGCCACAGAAAATAAACCGCCCGCAAGGGTAAGGGTGAAAAGGTGCGGTAAGAGCGCACCGTGCACCTGGCAACAGGTGCTGCAAGGTAAACCCCATCCGGAGCAAGACCAAATTGGAACAAACATATTGGGGCAACTCAATAGGGCGTGTTTGCGCGTTTTGTTCGGGTAGGTTGCTTGAGGTGGTTGGTAACAATCATCCCAGATGAATGATCATCCAGAAGGGAATCCTTTGGACAGAACCCGGCTTATAGGCCACCTGATCATATTTTTAAAAGTAGGTTTTTATGCGCGCTGATCTTGAAATTTGTGTTAAGTCTATCCAGCAGTCCTTGCAGTTATTACGGAGGCATCTTTGACTTTGACACTGCCCTTAAAACCCTAAAAGACCTTGATCAGCAAGCTGAATCTCCCCATTTATGGGATAACCAAGCACAGGCGCAAAAAATACTAAAAGACAGGGAAACCTTGAAGGCGTCTATTGAACGCATTACTCAGGTGGAAAATTCCTTAAAAGACACCTTAGACCTTATAGAGCTAGCTGAGGAAGAGGGGGATCATGTAATTTTAAGGGAAGGGGAGGATGCCCTTCAGGCTCTTGAAATTCATGCAGGTCGGTTGCAGCTGGAAACCCTTTTGTCAGGAGAAGCTGACCACAACGATTGTTTTTTGGAAATCAACGCGGGTGCAGGGGGGACTGAGGCGCAAGATTGGGCTGAAATGCTTGCTCGCATGTATGGTCGCTGGGCCGAAGGACGCACTTATAAGGTAGAGGTTTTAGACGAAAACCCAGGGGAAGAGGCGGGCCTAAAATCTATCAGTTTTAAAATTTCAGGTCATCAGGCCTATGGCTGGTTAAAAACCGAAAGTGGTGTGCACCGCCTGGTGCGCATTTCACCTTTTGATGCCAACGCACGACGTCACACAAGTTTTGCATCGGTTTGGGTATACCCCGTTATTGATGATTCCATAGATATTCAGGTAGAGGAAAAAGATTTGCGCATTGACACCTACCGGGCCTCTGGCGCTGGGGGGCAGCATGTGAACAAAACAGAAAGTGCCATTCGCATTACCCACTTACCCACCAACATTGTGGTTCAGTGCCAAAACGACCGTTCTCAGCACCGCAACCGCGCTCAGGCCATGACCATGCTTAAAGCACGCCTGTATGAGCTGGAATTGCGCAAGCGTGAGGAAAAGCTGAATGCTCAAACAGCTAGCAAAACAGACATTGGGTGGGGTCACCAAATTCGTTCGTATGTTTTGCAACCTTACCAAATGGTAAAAGATTCCAGAACAGGCGTGGAACGTGGCAACGCCCACGCTGTTTTGGATGGGGATATTGACGCCTTTCTAGAGGCAGCACTAGCCCAAAAAACACAAGGCCAATAAAAAATGGGGGGGGATTTTTCCAAACTGTCTGCTACAGGCAAACATTGGAATTTAGCTGAACCCAACCAACGGGACCTTCTGGCCATAATGCAGGCTCACAACTTAAGCGAAATTATGGCACGCCTTTTATTAAATCGTGGTATTTCCCTAAGTCAGGTTCCCCTTTACCTAACACCAACCATGCGCGATTCTTTACCAGACCCTTATGTGCTAAAAGATATGGAGCTTTCTGTTCAGCGCACAGTTTATGCCCTTGAGCATTCAGAAAAAATTGTGGTTTATGGAGATTATGATGTGGATGGTGCCACTTCCTCTGCCCTATTGCGCCGATATTTTGAAACCATTGGCCACCCCATAGACCTCTATATTCCTGACCGTTTGGGCGAAGGGTATGGGGCCAACGCTGAGGCTTTAGAAGCCCTACATCACGCAGGGCAGAAGTTGGTTATTATGGTGGACAGTGGCAGTGTGGCCTTTGATCCTTTAGACGTTGCAGCAAGTTTAGGGTTGGATGTGATTGTTCTAGACCATCATGCCACAGAAACTAAGCTTCCCAAAACCAGTGCTTTGGTGAACCCTAACCGTTTTGACCAGGTCTTACCTGATTCTTGGAAACAGCTGCGGTCCCTATGCGCAGCGGGGGTTGCTTTTTTGTTTTTAGTGGCGCTACAGCGGACTTTACGTCAAAAAGGGTGGTTTGAAGCTTTGCCAGAACCTAACCTTTTAAATTTTTTGGATTTGGTGGCCTTAGGAACCGTATGTGATGTTATGCCTTTGGTGGGGGTTAATCGCGCCTTTGTTTCGCAGGGGCTGAAAGTTTTGAAAAATCAGCAAAATAAGGGTTTGAAAGCTTTGGCCCACATAAGTGGCGTTAGTGAAAGCTTGTCCGCCTATCACCTTGGTTTCATGTTGGGGCCTCGTATC
Organism: Patescibacteria group bacterium; assembly: GCA_044359765.1. Taxonomy (GTDB): domain Bacteria; phylum Pseudomonadota; class Alphaproteobacteria; order Paracaedibacterales; family CAIULA01; genus CAZDVK01. The sequence continues at coordinate 4,247 of JBIKLN010000022.1, forward strand.
AATGCGGGGGGGCGTGTTGGAAAATCAACCTTGGGTAGTTTGCTTTTAAGTACGCAAGATGATTTGGAAGCCAAAATTATTAGTGATGAACTCAACACCCTTAACCAGCAGCGGCAAGAAATTGAAAAACGGGTTTTAGAGGATGCTATGCATCAGGTAGAACGTGACAATTTGCATAAAAACCCCCTTATTATGGTAGGGCAGGAAGGATGGCACCCAGGCGTCATTGGTATCGTGGCTAGTCGTTTAAAAGAACATTATAACCGCCCTACGTGTGTTGTTGGGTTTGATGACCAAGTTGGGAAAGGGTCTGGGCGTTCAGTTGTGGGCGTGGAAATGGGGCAGGCCATGCATGTGGCTGTTCACAAGGGTTTGCTGGAAAAGGGTGGTGGGCATGCTATGGCTGCAGGTTTTACTGTTCATAAAGACAAGTATGATACTTTTTACGATTTTCTTAATGCCCACTTTGGTCCCGCCATGGAAGCCTACAAACCGAGCCTTAAAATTGATGGGGTCTTGTCTGCCCAAGGTGCCACTGTGGAATTGATGGAAAGCCTTGAACGTTTAGAACCTTTTGGAACGGGGAATCCAGGCCCCAAATTTGCCTTTATGCATATGCGACTTGTGTATATGGATGTGGTTGGGGCCCATCATATTCGCTGCACATTGGCAGATGAAGGTGGCAATAAACTAAATGCCATGGCTTTTCGGTGTGTGGACACACCACTGGAGGAAGCATTGGCCCAAGGCCGTAATCAGCCCATTCATGTGGCCGGTACCTTAAAATTAGACCGCTGGAATGGAAAAAAAACCGTCAAATTCTTCCTTGAAGATGTGATGGCCCCCTCCTCATGGAAAGAGGGATCCTCATGAGGTAAAAACTAAAAACGGGGTTTCACGATAGCTTGCCCTAAAACTTTAGTTTCCTTTTCATTTAGTAAAAGAAGGATGGAAATAATGTTATCACCTAATTTTTTTTCCTCTAATTTTTTAAAATATCCCCAGAAGCTTTGAGTGATATTTGAATCCCCATCTTGAAGTTTTATCAATAAACTCCCTCTAATTTTCACAGGGTATCTTTTGCCGCCAGAAACAAGGTGTGGGTCCTTTAAAAATTCCTTCATAGATTGATCAGGTACTGAACTTGGAATACGTGGAGAGGCGTCGCCAGTATCATCATCCATAGAAAATACGGGGGTGCATAAAAGATAAAGTCCCACTAGAAACATGTTAAGCATGATATAAATCCTTTTTAGTTAATTCTATAATTTTACATAGGGTTTTTCATAATGAATGTCAAATTAAATCAATGAACAGGCTCAGGAATTTTATTAATAAAGTTTTTAAAACCAATCAGGTTCCCGCCTTCGTCAAACACCCGTTCTCCGCCCCATAGGGTACCAATAAGGGCACATTTTTTATTTCCTACTTCCTTACCTAATCTGCATCTTAAAACGGGCCCACCGCTCATACCACCATAAGTTGCTAAATGTGCAGAGCTTTGATAATTCCGAGAACCAACAACAGGTGGGTTCTTTGTGCCCTCGTCATTGTTTAATGATCTTCGATCACCTTCTGACGTTCCTTCATTCTTTATGCTTGTGGAAACAATCATCCCATTCTCCAAGGCAGCACCAGGTTCTGAGGCATGACCTATGACAAAAAGACGTTCGGTGTCAGAGTCAAAAACACTTTCAATATTAACTACGCTAAGAGCGCTCGCACTTCTTCCTGCTCCTGCTCCTGCTCCTGCTCCTGCTCCTGCTCCTGCTCCATCTCCTGAAGCTACAGCAGCAGTTGCATCAGTGCCCCCTCTTACTGGAGCTTCGTTAATATTTGGTAAATAATCTGATGTGCATCTACAAACTTCTGCAAGACTTTCTTCATTTAAGTTTTCTTTTTTAATAGTAGCCACAGCATAATCACTTTCCCCATAAGTCTCTGAATCATAATTATGCGGTATTCTTGGTTTAAAATACTCCGAATCAATAGAAAGGTTCGTTACTCCCGCAAGGTCTCTAAAGTGGGCCACATGGGTAATCTTAAAGCCTTTTTTGGTAACATAATCTTCACTGTCAGGATCAAGAGAATCAACATCTACACCGTACGGAACAAAATAATAGGTAGCGCCCTCTCCATCCACAAATCCATGCATGCAGGTATGAACCTGGAAATTCTCCTGGTTGAGAGGTTGACTTGGAACAAGCATACCACTAAAGACAGCTTGAATTGATCCGTCTTTGATAGCGTAAAAAGTTCCACTTAATCTGCGTGCTTTCACTAAATCATCTGTTGGAAAATTTCCGTCATCGATTAACTCTCGGTTAGCTTCGACATATTTCTTAAACCTATATATTTCTTCTAACTCAAGGTTGTTTATCCAGGTTCTTGGTGACCATTTTTTTGACTTTTGATCCAGATCGAGAAAACGAATCACCTCACCCAATCCTTCGATAGGTGGTTCTATTTTCACCTCCCCATTAGGCTCCCACTCTGCTTCACAAAAGGCCTGAACCAGTTTTTGTTCTATGGTTTCATCATCAGAATCAGAAAACTTTTTAGACTTCCAAGATTCTAATGCAAATCTATTAAACAGAGCTATCTGATCGTCAGCACTAGCCGCCAAGACAGGGCTCCACAAGGCCCCACACATGGGGATAATCCAAAAAAATATTTTTTTCATAAGCTTATGAGTCTCGTTTTTTTTTACCAACTTAAAACCAAAATAAAAGAATAGTGTTAATTTTTGGTATATAGAAATTACTATTTTTTAAATACTCTATAATCAAAAAAATAGGCGTCGCTATAATTTAAAAAAACAATGGAATCAAAAAACATTTGTGAAAAATTTTAAGCTTTCTTTAACTATTTCCGTCGCAGAATAAGATAACAGAAAGGAAAAATTTTATGAAAATGGCAGAAAAATACATATCTCGTAAAACAACTTATGACGTGCCTGGTCATGGTCATGATTCTTTTCAGAAAAAAGTAAAAATACGTTCTTGTATGGATCATGGGCTTATGTTTTTTGGGGTGTTTTGTTTTTGGTTTACTGTGGCTTGGGCTTTTGTGTGCCTTACGCCAGCTGTTCAGAAATCCCCATTAAGCGCTGCATTAAGTTATGGGGGATTTGTATCAATAGGAACGTATGTTGCCTATGGAGCTCTTCATTTCCTTGAAAAAAGGCGCCATTTTCCCTTAATCAAACTTTTCCCAGATAAGACTTCACAGAAAGGATAAAGACCATGACTTCATTATTCAAACCCACCCATTCCTTGCTTGGAAGTGACCCAACAAAATGGCAACAAAAGGAACTATGGCAAGAAATTACGGCCCAAACGTGCAGTGTTTCTGAAGAACTGCATGACACCTCAACCGCATCTTCCGTTGAGGAAATGACAGATTCGTACGCAGCACCTGTTAGCTTTTGGTCGGCTTTAAAAATTTGGCTTTCCTTTTTAGGGCGCAGCACTTTGTATTTTTGCCTGGTGGCATCCCTAATTGGTGGGGGGCTTATGGGGGTTTATGTTTTAAAAATTGAAATGAATTTAGATAGGTTACTAACCGTTTATATTGCTAGCAGTTGCGTGTTATGGTTTTTTTTAACACCTGTGGCCCTGTATTACAGTATTAAAATAAGGCGCCCACACTGATTGGCGCCTGGCTTCTTCAAGAACGGCAAAATTGGCTGTTGTGGTGGCCTGTGGCTATGGCGGTTGGAATTTCTGCCTACGTTAATGCCCATGATGAACCAAGCCAAACAGCTGCTTTATGCCTGTTTTTGGGTGGCCTATCCTTATGGGGTTTTGTTTTTTTCTGTACCCCTCATGCGGGGTTTTTGTACAAAACGTGTTTGCCTTTTTTTATGTATGCTGCTTGTGCTGTGGTTTTAGGTTTTTGTGTGGCAAAATTTAGGGTTGATGTTCTTCAAACTCCTTTTCTAACAACGTGGTTAAAACAGAAAGAAGTTACAGGTGTTGTGGAGGATGTGGAAAAGATAAAAAGCCAGGAAAAGAAAACCCGTTTTATCTTACGCGTTCTAGAGCCGGACCTTGGTTTTAAAAAAGCCCGTATTTTTTTGTCCATCAAAAATCAAGAATATACAGAAATTGAAACAGGAACCATTGAAACAGGAACAAAAGTGCGGTGCCAAATTACTTTTTGGCCCATTCCTGAACCTACAACTATTTATGGGTACGACCCCCAATTTGTTTCCTATTTTTCTGGTGTTGGGGCCTATGGGCGCACAACAAAACCGTGTCATGTTATTGAAAAGGCCCCCGTTTCTTGGTTATCTGAAAAGCGAACAAACTTAACCCGTGCGCTGCGCAGCCATATTGGTGGTGTTGGGGGTGAAATTGCAGCAGCCCTTATAACGGGTGACCGTTCGGGAATTCCAGATACCGTCCGTCAAAATTTTGCCGATGCGGGTATAGCCCATATTTTAGCTATTTCAGGTCTTCACGTCAGTTTGTTGGCGGGCATGATTTTTTTGTGTTTGCGTCGGGGGTTGTCTCTTATTTCCTATGGTATTTCCTATGGGGCAGATCGGTTTTTGTTTAAAAAATGGGCGGCTATTTTGTCCATCCCCATAACGGGCCTTTATGTTGCCTTGGCTGGTTTTGGGTTTCCAGCCATGCGGGCTTTTGTGATGACAACCATTTTTATGGTGGCCATTGTGGTTGATAGAAACCCCATATCGCTGCGGTCTCTTGCCTGTGCGGCCACGGGGATTTTGTTGTTTTTTCCTGAAAGTTTATTTTCTGTCAGTTTCCAGTTGTCCTTTGCCGCTGTTGTGGGTTTGGTTGCTTTTTATGAATTTATAAGACCCCGCGGTTTTTTTGGCTTTAAAATGTACCTGTTTGGTTTGGTGGTAACAACACTAATTGCAACGCTTGCTACCACGCCTTTTATTATAAGCACTTTTAACCGTTTTACCTTGCAGGCTATTACGGGCAACCTGCTTGCCATTCCTATGGTTGGTATTCTTATTATGCCCTGCCTTATGCTTAGCTTGTGCACTTTGCCTTTTGGCGGAATGTCTGTGGCGTTTTACCTGAACCAAGTCAGTCTAGATGCCCTTGTTGCCTACGCCAGTTGGGTTGCAGGGTTGCCTGGTGCCATTATTTACATTAAAACGCCAGGACCTTTATGCTTGGTTGTTTTTACCTTTGGTGCCTTATGGTTGTGTCTATGGCAAAAGCCTTGGCGCCTTTTGGGGGTTCCTATCATAGGGGTGTCTGCCATTTTAGCTTACGTCCACCAACTTCCCACAGCCATTTTAGATAGGTCTGCAAAAATAATAGCCTATGAAGAATCTGATGCCTTATGGGTTTCTAACCTAAATCATGGGAAGTTCTTTCAAAAGCAATGGGCTCAGGTTTTTGGTAATATGCCTGTCAAAGAATGGAAAGATCCCATTAAAACATTGCAATCAGGTGAGAAAACCTTAATTTTAGACCCCAAAGCCATTTTTAAAACCCAATATATTTGGCAAACAAAAAATGGGTTTGTTGTGAAAAACCAACAGCAAATTCTGGGGGGTCGGCCTTGGCGTCGTTAAGCCTTAGGTTCAGGGGGCAGTTATGCACCCTAACATTGACTTTGAAATAATTTGGGCCTTCCATATCGTTTGCAAACACTGATTTTGTTAGGCTTTTTTGAATACTCTATTGTTTTGAATTTTTCTCTGGGATTTTTTTCAAAAAAACCTGAAAAAACTGTGTTTTTTAACGATTTATTAACTGTTTTGCCCTTATTGTATGGGTGGAGGTAAGTTAAATCATCGTTGAGGATGGTTCGAAATGAAAATGTAGAAATTTTGCTTTATGGCGATGAACACGGTTTTAGTGTCATTTAAATAAAGTCCTCACACGTCGTGTAACACGTACGGTTATATGGACGTGACTTCTTAAGTGGGTGGAATCCACTTAACAAGAGACACCCTCGTTTGTGCTCTGGGTCGGGCTTTGCCTGAATTAGAGTAAGAACGAGAGGGATAAGGAGGCATTTTGTCGAGGTTGTGTGGCGGGGTGGGCCCCACATGATTTTCGGGGTTCAGGTGGGCCCCAAAGGGGCGGATTTTAACCATTTCTTAACTTTTTATCCACAAGAGGAGCGCTTAGGCGAGTCTGCCCTTAAGGTTGCCACAAGATGGGCGCTTAGGCGGGGCTGTTCTTAGGGTTGCCACAAGATTAAGATGCTTAGGCGGGTCTCCCCTTAAGGTTGCCACAAAAGGGGGCAGCTTAGGCAGCACTGTTCTTAAGATTGAAACTAATCACCACCAAATCCTTATGGCGCGTCCTTTGTAAATTGGATATGCATCATTCGTCGTTCATGTACGCGTATGCACACTTCGTCTCCTCATTCCTAAGCCTAAATTAAAAGTTCTTCGCTATATAGCAAGACTCCTGCAATTTGGGCTTCTAATACTTACTGCAACCATTGATTTTTCCAGGCTTTTTTTGAATACTCTATATTCAAAAAAAGAGTCATCTCCCTATATGATCACGTAAAGCATCTCGGTCGCGAATGAAGTATCCAGGTGCATGAAATGTGTCCTCCATATCCATAAAACGTTGGGCCACGTTCTGTAAGGTTATGTGAGTATGTGAATCAGTTTCAATGTCCTCAACAAACCCAACTCTTCCCATTCTGTTTTTAAGTATCTGTGCAGGGCGCTCTCTCCTGATTACTTGGGTCATGTTATTGAGTTCATCCTGAATCCACTTATGAACTAGGGTGATTTTATCCACATCCGTGGCATCTTTAAACCATATGGCTAGGGCGCACAAACTTATGTTGATGGCATGATCTGTTAGATCTTTTTTTTCCTTAGGTAGCAACCCAAAGACGGATTGGGTGCAGATAGTTCTATTCCCTTCCAACACGCTTCTTAGGGCTGCATTTATGCGCTGAAATTCTTCTGGTGTTGCTGTGCGTTGGCTCAGTCCATAAGAAGAACGGCCACTTAAAATTTCAAGCAGATGCTTGTGAACCTCTCCTTCACCTTCAATTTGACGATCAATACATCCACCCTGATGAACATAGTTGATGGATTCGTTTAAAAAATCAACCATGCCCATAGCTCCTTCTTGAGGACGGACGTGTTGATGAAATAACTCTATTCCATCAGGGCTTAAAATCTCCAAAGGTCCATAAAACACCTTGTTCATTTGGTTTTTTAAATCAGATAAGCTCACAGCGCTCCAAAAAGCCCAAATGTCTTTTGCTTTCTGCGCCTTTTGAAAATAAAGGTTGCTGTGAAGCCACGTAAAAAAATCTGCCTCAATGTTTGTTTTTCCTGTCTCTTTTATGTATTCCACAGCAAAGTATTTACCAAAAAAATCCACATAGTCTGGTAAGGGGGAGGGGGATCCTTTTTTACTGTCCTCCTCTCTTTGCTGACAGCCATCACAGTGGCCTTTTTCTCTGTAAAGATCACAAAAACCGCCCTCCATTTTACCATAACACAACTTCACTTTTTTTATATAAATTTGAAATTCAGAGCTGTACATATTAGATATGTGCCAAGGTGTGGAAGCTAACAAATGATACCGCTGTTTTTGTTCTTCTTCGCTAAATGTCCCTTCAACAGCGCCTAAAAATCGGGGCATATGAAACATCTTATTCTTTAAGCCAGGAACAGCCTGAAGAAACTTACCAATAAATTTTATTGCCTCGTCTACCGAAGCGCAGTCCCAAATTCGTGAATTAGCAAAAAACTGAAAAACAGAGTCCCTTTGTAACAAAGACTGTCCTTGTGGGCTGGTTATTTTGGCCAATAAGGATTTTTGCGGTTCCTGGACATTATCATCGCGAATTTGGTTTTCAAAGTATGGAAAGAGAACATTTTTTATAAAGGACTCTTCTGTCTCCTTGTCTGACAAACCTGAGACAGCTATGGTTTCTAAAGGCGATGTTTCGTGTGTGCCAGTGTCTAATGCTTTCACTGATGTGCACATGCTTAGTGTAAAGATAAAAAATGCATAAATAATTCTCATGACGCAAAATAATATTAAGAAAATAAAATGTAACCTAATTTAGGTACAGGAAAAAATCAACAAAAAATTATTTGTTTGAGATGCTGTTTTGCTACCTGAAGGTTTTTTTTGAAAACCATGAAACTGTCTGAAACTAGCAGAATCACTGGTGGGCGCCGTAGGAATCGAACCTACGACCCGCTGATTAAGAGTCAGCTGCTCTACCAACTGAGCTAGGCGCCCGCATTTAGAATGTTCTTTCGTGTTACCCTTGCCTTTAAAGGCCGTTGAGTGATAGGAATTAATGTATATAAAATTACGCCAGCTGTCGAGATAAAAGAGAACGCATGAAACACTATTTTATGCCTATGTTAAACCCCAAAAGCCTTCAGCAAATGGCCCTTAGGTTTTTGCCTTATGCCCCATGGGTGGCCTGGTCCCTTATGTTGGTAGGCGCAGTTAGTGGTCTTTTTTATGTTCCTGAAGACTATCAACAGGGTAACCTGGTCCGCATTATGTACGTACATGTGCCTGCCTCATGGATGGCCCTTGGGGTTTACAGTCTTATGGCCAGCCTGTCGGCAGTGGGCCTTATTGTGCGCGCACCTGTTTTATTTATTCTATCCAAATCCTTCACTTGGGTAGGGGGCCTGTTTACCCTTATTTCCTTGGTTACTGGCAGTATTTGGGGCATGCCCACCTGGGGGACTTGGTGGGTTTGGGATGCCCGCCTTACATCCATGCTTATTTTGTTGTTTCTGTATGGGGGGTATGGCTTTATGACCTCCTCTGGCGAAAAAAGCCTTGGCGCTGCGTCTATTTTTCTGGTTATTGGCTGGGTGAATGTGCCCATTATTAAATGGTCTGTAAATTGGTGGTATACCTTACACCAGCCCGCCAGCATTATGCGCCTGTCTAAACCCGCTGTGCATTTTTCCATGCTGTGGCCTTTGTGTATTATGTTTTTTGGTTTTTTGGTGTATAGTTTATTTATTGGTTTGCGTTCTTTTGTAAACACCATGCATGCATTAAAAGAACGAAGCCGTTTTCAAGGTTAAGGAGGTTAGGATGCATCAGTGGTTTTATGTTATTGCGGCATTTTCTTTTTGTTTTTTTTCCCTTTTGGTGGCAACGCTCATGCAAAAAAACAAGAAATGAAACACAAGATAGAGCAGGGATTTTTGTTTCCAGAGGCTAAAAAGGCCCCCCTGGCTATTCCTCAAAAAGCTTATCGGGCGCCACCTAACCTCACATTGGCGGGGGGGCTTAATGATGCTGCTGTGAAGGCTGATTCTGTTTATTGGCTGCGTATTTTGGCAGGTCAGTGCGTTCGGGCATTGCCTCATCAAAAAGCAAAAAAAGAATTACTGGAAACGGTTGGTGGAGAAATTTCATTAAAGCAGGGGCGTCTTCCCCCAGAACTGGTTGTAAAAAATATGCTCATGAAAAAAGGGCTAAAGCTATAAGGCTGCCAGGCCTATCTCCAGGTCTTTTTTTAAAGCCTATTTTGAAAAATATTGAAAATTTTTATAATGTGTTTATATTTAAATTAAGCTTAACAGTCAATTAGTGTGTATTGATATGAAATTAAAAATCATTTTTTGTTTTATGGTTCTTCTGGGTCTGAATAGTCAGATTTACGCTGCGGGAGTAGGTGTTTTTTTTGATGCTGGTATCCTTATTTCTATGATAAATCAAGAAACTCAGCGTGTAAAAGCAGGGCTTGGTTCTCCAGATGGTCTTAATAAACTCATGTACGATTTCACGTTTTTTCGTTCGGAATACGAGCTTGATGGTAGTGATATTCGTATCATGAAAGCTCATGGTCGATATTTAGCTGCCTGGTCTGAATGCGCCCCTGCAAGAATGAGACAATTGCTTCAACGTTTTGACCCTGGAAATAAAGATGATGTAAAAATGTTTAACCAACTTAAGGGGTTTGATAGCGTAAGAGAAAACCCTGAACTTTTTGAAAAAGTACAAGCGGCGGAAAAAAGGATAAGTAAAATAAAAGAGGAGGCGGATGAGGCTGAAATGCATGAACTGCGTTCTATGGTAATGAGGGCGAGTGATGATGAATTGAGGGAAATAGCCGAGAGTTCTAGAATGAGCGTAGAAGAACTCCTCGAAGCTTTAAGAATTACTGGCCACCCTTATCTTTCGCGTTCTCATGGGGGCCATCACGTTCCACAACAACCTGCTCACGATTCTTCGCCATATGATGATGCGCCATATAGTGCGCCATCTTTAAAAGAATATCATGATTCAGTTTATGATCTTTTGCAAACCACTTACATGCCTTGGAATGATGATATTTCAATAAATTATACCCCTATCTGGCAAAAATTGACAAAAGGGTATCCTCATAATTTAGGGCGCGCTTTTTTGATTGCTTATAATATTGTTGATCGTGGTAATGGTGATCTTATTTTTGCTAATAAGCAATCCATGGGGAACCTTCTTGCCTGTGGTGCAAAGCCCCACACAGCCTTAAATGCTGTGGAGGTTTTGGCAGATGCCATAACCTATGCAGAAGGTGAAAATATGATGCATCACTTAGTTTTAGATTCTTGGAATTCCTCCTACACTATTGAGAATAAAGTTACTGACATACTGAGTACGGGGGGGGAGTATGGCATTGATTTTCGTCGCACCGCCACACCGGATGAATTTTTTAGAATTCTTATTGCCTTACGGGTTTCTACAAAAAAATTTACGTGGGGTCAACTTTGTTCCCGTTTTTATAAAACACAATGCTCCTCTCTTTATCAAGGTGAATTAGAAGAAAAGTTTTTTGAGCATGCACATAACATGTTTGTATGTGCGGCTATGGTGTGGGGATCGGAAAAAGGGAATGATGGACGTTCTATTATTGCCAATATTGCAATGAAAATGGAAAATGATCCCCGAGCGGTTTTAGGCAGAATAAGAAACTTGGAGAGGCATTTTCAGACTCAACTTTTAACCTCAAGAGACGATAGTTCCTATCAGTTTCAACCTCAGGCTTATGGCGCGACAGCTGGTAGGGGCGGCGCAGGCCATGGTCGAGGTGATGATGATTGGTAAGAACTTTCAGTTTGACGAATGGCCTTAGGGTGGGTTTAATGGGGAAAAGTTAATTTTCCAAGGAAAAACAAGGAAAAAGATGAGTATTCTTTCCTTTTGGGTTTCTGATGCCCATTTGTATGGGGCTATTCAGGTGGATGGGGTTATTTATAACTTTCAAAAACCCCTCGTGCCCCCTGCCACGCAGGCCACGGCTTTGGTCCCTTTTTTAAGGGACTGCCTGAGCACGGTTGGCACACCAGCCCTTACAGGCATTATAGCCCCCCGTGGACCAGGCAGTTTTACAGCGTTGCGGGTTATGCTTGCCACAGCCCAAGGCCTAAGCATGGGGGCACCTAAGGCCTTTTGTTTTGCCCCCTCCCATTTTGATGTTATGGCCTTTCATGCTAAAAAAACCTATGAAAAGGACGTTCCTTTTTTATTGTTGATTGACTCAAAACGGAACGATTATTTTGGTCAGCTGTGGAACCCATTGGCCCAAGCCCCCCAAAACTATACGCAAGAGGATGTGGAAAACCTTGTGGCCGCCATACCAAACCTTTGCCTTATTTATGAAAACCAAACGGCCATGTATTATGCAGAAGCGCAAATTCACCTGTATGCCCAAAATCTAAACGCCCAAGATGCGGGCGCCGTTTCCATACCTGAAGACCGTCTATTTCTTCCCTATTATTTTAATACACCTGTTTATGTTAAAAAACATAACCCTTCATGAATTGCAGGATGAACTGCAGGATGAATTGCAGGATGAATTGCAGGCTGAATTGCTGGCAAGTAATGGGGCAATTCTTGCCCACATTCATGGTTTGTGTTTTGACATCAGTTGGTCAAGGGACGTATTTTTTGACTTTCTGCATAACCCTGTGTGGGGCCAAACCTTTGGGTGGATTGCAAAGAACCCCATTCCCCTGGGGTTTCTTATGTGTCGACATGTGGCAGATACGGTGGAAATTTTAACCCTAGCCGTCATGCCCTGTCATCGGGGAAAAGGGGTGGCCAGCCTATTGATGGACCACTTTTTAAAAGACTGCCCATACCCTGTTTTTTTGGAGGTTGCTGTTAACAACCAACAGGCCATAAGTTTGTATAAAAAGTTTGGTTTTGAAACCATCAGTATTCGCAAAAATTATTATGACAAGGTAAGTGGCCCACCCATGGATGCATATGTTATGAAACGCCCCCCTAGCCCGTGCAGCCAAAAATAGAGCTTGTCAATTTTTTACAGGCCCAAGAAAAACCATTAAAATGAAGCCTGAACTGTTCTTCCATATTTTCTAGTGAATATTTAGATTCTTTAATTAATTGCGCACACAAAGCTCCATCTATTTTTTTAATGCCTGGAATTTCGGGATCAAAATAGGGGAAATAATAAGCAATTAAATCTGGTATTTTGTCCTTATTCATATACAAAAGTTCAGAAATGGGTTTAGATCCGTAATCTTTTAAAAAATTAATACAAACTTTATCAATAGGCGGTATTTCTATAGTTTCTGGATTGGTGTAATGATACCACAATATGGTTGCTGCCGATCCTAAAACTGTTAATACAAATAAAGGTGCCACTATTTTTGGTTTGCAAAAGCATTTATAGAAATTATTGAGCCTAGAGCAGCGACTGGGAAATACAACAGGAATTTCGTTAGGGTCTGCATCTGCTTGCATTTCCACATCATCTGCCGTGGGGGCTGGGACGGGGGTGCGCACTGATGAACGACGACGGGGACTATTACCGTCTGTTTCACCAGTGGCGGCGCAACAAAAATGCGTCCCCAAAACAAACAAAGAACAAATGGCCACAATAATGTTTTTCCTTGTCTTGATCATAAATAAACTCCTTTAAATTCAAGCCTACTAATTTTATTAGACAAGGATAAGGTTAAGTATTTATGAAGATAGGGGATAAAAAAATACAAAGAATGTGGCGTGGCCACAACGCCTTAGGGAAGGTCTGTTCCCATTTTCATCAGTACGTTTCCGTGATTTTCTGCGATTAGGGTAGGGGTGAAGGCGGGGTGATTTTTCTGATACGCCTCAATCTCTGTTTTTCTCCCCACAATCCAAAGCGTGCTGTTTGGTTTTTCCCACATAGTTTGAAACATATGAACGGGAATCATCCAGTTCGTTACATTCTCTACTTCCGTTCCAAACTCAAGCTCTCCTTTGGCCTCAATAACGGTTACAATCCCTTGGGTATACACAGGTAAGTCTTGATAATAAGCCATAAAACTAACAACTGTGTGGTCTGGCTTTTTATGTTGGTTAATGTATTGGGCAAATTCTTTTATAGATGGCCTCTGCACATGCGGGGCCGCCTTAATAAGCACAAAAACCACAGACACACTTGCAACAGCCAACGCCAAGACGTGTTTTTTTGCAGAATGTATAAAAAAACTAATAAAAGCTGTTAGGCTAAAAATAATAACCAAGGCTATGGCATAGGGGTGTACGGATTCTTTTCCAACGAACGTATCAGTGTATTGCGTAATAAAGGCATATATTATGGGGCTTATAAGTCCAAATACTCTAAAAGAAGTTATGCTAATTTTTTCCTTTGCGTGACCTTCATAATAAGAAAAAAGATAGGCTCCCAAACATAGGCTTAAGGGAGGAAACATGGGTAAAATGTAGGGCACAAGCTTTGAATTAGACAGGGAAAAAAACACAAAAACCCAAAGCATCCAAATGGTTAGAAAACTGTCGACTGGTTTTTTCTTGTATGTTTGTTTAAGGGCCTGAGGAAGGAAAAAAATCCAGGGTAAAGCCCCTAAAAACAAAACAGGTACAAAAAAATAAAAAGGTTTGGTCCGTAGGTGTATGTTTGTTGTGTAACGTAAAACATGTTCTACAATGAAATATTTGTGAGGGAACTCTGGGTTTTCAAGGCTGACCCAAATATGCCACGGGGCTGCTACTATTAAGAACAAAAACAGGGATGATGGCAAATACAAAGGCCTTAATGCGCCCCAATTTCCCATTATGGTTAGCCACGCCACAATAATTGGCCCTGCTATGGCAAGTGTCATAATACCTTTGGTAAGAACGCCAAGGGCGCAAAAAACAGAAAAGGCGTAAAACCATAAGCGACGATAGATGGGGCGGGTTTCATGAAAACCATGAAAAAAACTAAAGAGAGATAGGGTAGACAGAATGCTTACAGGCATGTCCAGAATAATAAGGCGTCCTAAAGAAAAATATAAAACGCTGGTGCCTAAAACGAAGGCGGAAAAAAGGCCCACTTCGTGACTATAAAAACGCCTTGCAAAGTGGTATGTTGCCAAACACCCAAAAAGCGCAAAAAACACGGTCCACAAACGCATGAAAAATTCATTTGTTCCCAAAAATTTTATAGCTGTTGCTTGCATCCAGTAAAATAAGGGGGGTTTTTCAAAATACTTAATTCCGTTAAGGCGGGGTGTTAACCAGTCCTTGCTGTGAACCATTTCCCTTGGGATTTCCACATATCGCCCTTCGTCAGGCGTGGCAAAAGGTCGGTTTCCAAGGCCGTACAAATAAAAAAACAGCAATGTAAATGCCAAGACTAGGCTTGATAAAATTTTTTTATGAACAAACATGATTAAATGTATCAAACCTCAGATTTGTTTATTCTTGATGAGAGGGAAATATAGCGAGACTCCTATAATTTGGGTCTTCCATATCCTCTATAACCATTGGTTTTGTTAGGCTTTTTTGAATAACTTTATATTCGAAAAAGAGTCGTCTCGCTATATGGAAAAATTCCATTATTTGAACCCTATATAAAAATCAAAAAAAAAGCCAGAAAAAAACCTCAGCGGGAATGGCTGGGAGTTTAGGACTTGTATAGCGAGATGACTCTTTTTCGAATATAAAGTGTTGAAAAAAAGCCATATGGTTAGTCTTTAAAACTTTTTGGAGGAGAATGGGGGCCTATGGCCCCCTTTCTTTAGCAGTGTGAAGATTTACTAGTATGAAGCTCCTGCTCCTGCTCCACCACCTGCTCCAGATCCTGAATCAACTTCAACCCCAAGTTCTCGAGCTATGCTCAAATATCTTTCCTGTATTCCCAAAGCTTCCTGGCTTAATCTCATGGCCTTCTGGCGTGTTTCAAGTAGTGATGCTTCTGCACTTGCTAATTTTGTTCCTAAACCCGAAATCATTCCGTTCAAAGTTCTTTTATGACGTTCGTCTGAGGAAGCCAGTATTATTCCTCTTTTCGTTTCAATTTCTTTCCTCAATTTATCAGTCTTTTTACTTTTTTTCTCTAAAAGGACATCTTTTTCTTGTTCAAAAAGTCTAATATTTTCTGCCATCTTTGTGATATATTCATTAATTTTTTTGGTATGAATTTGAATTTTATTCAGTTCATCTAAAATTTTTCCATCATTCTCAGGCGTCTTTTCTTTTTTTCCTAATTCTTCAATCTTACTTCTAGAACGATCTATGATAGGTCTTGTTCTGTCAATTTCTCCAGGGAGCAAATACTTAATTTCAAAAAAATAATTGTCTATTTTTGATTCGGGTTTAAATTTTAGAACACCTCTAAACATTAAACTACCGCTTCTAAGTATTGTTTCATCGTCTCCAAATTGTTCAAGAGGTTCTCCATAACCTTCCCCTTTCCCCACAGTCAAATTGCCAAATAAATCATTTCCTAGTTTGTCCATCATTTTATCATGTATGCTACTCCCAGTTTCTTCTTCAGAAAGATTAACTTTTAGAGAAAAAAAATCGTTGCTTTTATTAGAATAGATAACATCAAAAAGGGTTTCTTCACCCCTGTCATCCATCCCGTATGCTTCACCCTTAAAAAGGAGGAGTAATGCGGATAAAAATATTTTCAGGCTAGCGTGTTTCATTTATAAGCTCCTTAATTGTTTTGTTTGATTGTGAGGTTTTTTAAATCTGGCCACAGCCATATTTAGTGGAATTCACACTGTTGATTATAAAAAATAAATATTAAAAAATGATTAATAAATTCTACACCTTTACCAATTCTAAAATGCATCAGTAAGGCGCTTGAATTGATTTTTTATTTGAATTTACAGAAAAATTCAAGATTTTTTTCACACTTGTGTAAGTTCACACAGCGCAAGAACTTACACCTGAAGGGCTGCCACACCTGGCAGTTTTTTCCCCTCTAACCATTCCAAAAATGCGCCACCTGCTGTGGAAAGATAGGTGAATTGGTCTTTGACCCCTGCCATTTCTAGGGCGGCTAATGTATCGCCCCCACCAGCAATGCTTTGAAGTATTTTCTTTTCTGTTAAGGCACCAACAACCCGTGCCAAAGACATACTGCCTTCGTGAAACGGGGGAAATTCAAAGGCCCCCACAGGTCCATTCCAAACCACTGTTTTGACCTGCTGCAGAAAAGACCCCATAACTTCCACAGTATGAGGCCCCACATCAAAAACAGACATATGTGCAGGAATGGCATGGGGGGAAACGGAATAAATCTTTTCAGGATTTTCAAGGCTTTCGGCTACCATGCAATCTTGGGGGAGGTGTATTTTTGTACCATAGTGCTTCAAAATCTCAGAAGCTGTCGTCACATAATTGGGTTCATGCACAGATTTTCCTATGCCATACCCCATGGCAACCCAAAATGTGTGGGCCATGGCCCCGCCAATAAAAATATGGTCAACTTTACGGCACAGGTTTGTTAGCAAATCAAGCTTTGTGGAAACCTTAGACCCCCCAACCACAGCCAACAACGGGCGTGTAGGCGCTTCCAGAAGGGTTTGCAAGGCATCAAGTTCTGCTTGTAAGGAAAACCCTGCACAGCTTTCAATATAACGGGTGATCTGGTCTATAGAGGCATGAGAACGATGGGAACATGAAAAAGCATCATTCACATACACATCCATACCAAGCGCTAGTTCTTTTGAAAAAGCTTCATCATTTTTTTCCTCTCCTGGGTAATATCGAAGATTTTCCAACAAAAGGGCACTGCCATAGTCCATAGACTGTATGGCCTTTTGAACTTCTTCCCCCACACACTTTGGAGCAAAAGAAAAAGGTATGTCATAAAGGGTGTTTAAAGCCTGAACCAAGGGGGATAGGGTATATTTTTTATCCCAGAAAAGAGGGTCTGAACATGCCTCCGGCCTTCCAAAATGGCTTATAAGAACAATTTTTGCTTGCTGTCCTTTTAAAAAGTCCAAGGTGGATTTTATGCTCAGCAAGCGCGTATTATCCGTAATAATACCATTTTTCATAGGTACGTTCAGATCTGCGCGCACAAGAACAGTTTTTCTAAAACAATCTACGTTTTGAATACGTTTAAACATAGTTAGGCCTTTGGCAAACAAAAGGGACGCTTAGATTGACTTTCAACAAAATGAATAACAGTTTGAACTGTTTCAGTATTGGAAAACTTTTCCTTAGCTTGTGCAACACGTTCAGCAAAGGGCGATGTGCTATTTAGGTCAAAAAGATGGTCGTACAAGCCCATAAGACCCTGTATGCTTTCTTGAGAAAAACCCCGACGCTTCAGCCCCACAAGGTTAAGACCGTTCAAAAAGGCACGTTCCCCCATAACCATGCCATAGGGGATAACGTCTTTTTCCACACCTGACATGCCACCAATAATAGCGTGTTCACCGATGCGCACAAACTGCTGAACCGCCGACAAACCACCAATAATAACGAAATCACCCACCGTTACATGGCCACCTAAGGTGGCATTATTGGCCATAATGACGTGATTGCCTACCACACAATCATGGGCCACATGGGAACCAACCATAAGTAAGCAGTTATCGCCCACTATGGTTTTCATTAATCCACCTTCTGTTCCTGACTGAACGGTCACATATTCACGAATGGTGGTGTTTTTACCAATAATTGTTTGAGAGGGTTCCCCGTGATATTTCAAATCTTGAGGCGCATGACCAAGGGAGGCGAAGGGGTAAATTTTTGTGCCTTCCCCTACTGTTAATTTTCCTGCTAAAGACACATGGGAGACTAAATGGACATTATGGCCCAACTCCACATCTTGGCCCACACAGCAGTAAGGGCCTATGAAAACATTATCACCAATTTTGGCCCCTGGCTCTACAATAGCTGTTGGATGAATAAACGTCATGATGGGCGGTCCGCAATCATGGCTGTAAAGGTTGCCTCGTCTACCATTTGGTCATCCACCCAAGCTTCGCCCTTAAAGCGCCAAACGGGTCCGCGGCTACGGTCTTTTGTTACCTTCAAACGCAATGTATGCCCTGGTAAAACAGGTTTGCGGAATTTGGCCTCTTCAACAGACATGAAATAAACCAAGGGCTGTTCTTCCCCTTGAAAAGCCCCACTTTTTTGCAAGGTTTTAACAACTAAGGCTCCAGCTGTTTGGGCCATGGCTTCAATAATTAAAACCCCTGGAAAAATGGGGCTTTTGGGAAAATGCCCTTGAAAAAACCATTCATTCATGGACACATTTTTAATGCCCACAGCGCTTTGGCCCAAATGAATATCTTCCATGCGATCTACCAATAAAAAGGGATAACGGTGGGGGATAAGCCCCATAATATCCTCAACTGAAAGATGGGAAATATAGTTTTCTGTCATTATTTATTTTCCTTTTTCTTTTGCTAATTTTTGTAAGGCTATGGTTTGACGATGCCAGTCTCGTACAGGAACAGCGGGAGAACCAGCAACCGTTTCTCCCTTACCCACATTACGCATTAATCCACTTTGGGCAGCAATTTTCACACCATCCTCCACAGTTAAATGACCCGCAATGCCAACCTGACCAGCGGCAATAACGAAACGGCCTAACTTTGTACTGCCAGCTACGCCAACCTGTGCCACAAGAACACTGTTGTCACCAACTTCCACATTATGGGCAATTTGCACCAAATTATCAATGCGTACACCATTTCCAATAAGTGTATCAGCCTGACTGCCCCGGTCTATGGTTGTGTTGGCACCAATATGAACGTGGTTTCCAATAAGGACACGACCTAGCTGAGGAACATCAAAATGCCCCTGTTCATCCATATAAAATCCAAAGCCTGGTTGGCCAATTCTGGCACCTGGCTTGATAAAAACATCATCACCAATAATGGCGTGGCTTATGGTAACGTTGGACTCTATAACCGCATTATTGCCAATGGAACACCCCTGTTCAATAACCGTATTTGGGCCAACGAAACAATTTTTTCCCAAAACAACCCCATCTTCAATCACAACACCTGGGGCTATGGCGCACCCGGCCCCTAAAACTGCTGTGGGTGCTATGAAAGCTGAGGGATTGACACCTACATAAGTGTTGTTTCTGGGGTAAAAAGCGCTGCATATTTTGGCAAAATCACGGTAGGGGCGTTCAGAAACCAGGGCCACAGTATGGGGTGGAACATGCTCCAAAAACTCCTTAGCCACAACACAAGCACCAGCTTTGGTCTGCTTAAGGTCATTCAAATATTTGGGGTTGTGAAAAAAGGAAACGCTGCTAACCCCGCCGTCTGTTAAAGAGGCTGTGGTTTCAAACAACACAGTGGCTTCCACACCTTCTGGTGCAGGAATATGAATAAGGTCACATAAGCGACCTAAGGAAAAGGGACCCAACGATTTAAAAAAACGATTATCTATCATGAACACTCTCAAAATTTAAGAAATAAGGGGAAGCTCAACAGTTTTAATTGTTTCATCCAAACGGTTAATAACCTGATCTGTTATATCCAAAGCGGGTTCGTGAAATAAAATAACCCGCGTTTCCTGGATACTTTTATTTAGAACAAGGTTAAAACCATGCTTCTTAACAATATGGGCGATGGCCCCATTCATTTCACTTTCCACCATGTCCATAAGAATAGAAAACTGTTTGGTTAAGGTATCTTTCTTTTTTTGTACATTTTTTTCAAGTTCGGCAATTTTTTTATCCACATCGTTCTTGCGCTTCTTTTTTTCCTCCACAGAAGCCAGACCCGACTTTAGATCTTCATGTTCTTTACGAATGGCGTTTTCTTGGGCCAAAATTTCTTTGTGAGCCTTAGCATGCTGTTCTTCCAAAAGCTCACGCACGCGCACAAAAGGCTTGGAAAGGTTTTTAATTTTCAAACCATCCACCACGGCAATTTTCACACATTGGGCCTGCACAGCCACTGGACGTTTTACCCAAACATAGGCCAAAGCCAACACAAGAAACAAAAAGCCTAAAAAAATAGAAACTATTTGAAAAACTTTGTTTTTCACAGACATATAGCGAGACTCCTATAATTTGGGCCGTTCATATCTTCTACAACCATTGGTTTTGCTGGGCTTTTTTGAATACTCTATAGCAAGACCTGGTGCAGTATACACATTTTTTTTGCCCAATCTCAATACCCACAACCTGGCGAAATTTAAAAAAAGAACTTGATGAATTCATTTTTTTAATATACGAATAATAATCTATAAACCAAATAAACTTTTTTTAAAGAGATTTAATTAAATTATGAAAACAATACTTTTAAAATTTTCTGCTTTACTTGTTATGGCAGCAAGCTGGTGCTGCAACGCCTCAGCCGCAGATGATAATGACGACGCTCGTTCTTGTTGTTCAGTAAGGAGCTTTGATTTAGGAGATGATGATGGCATAGGGGGAGATGATGGTATAGGTGGAAAAGTTCAAGACCCAGGTGAGGGTGTTGTTCTGTCTCAAATTCCTCTGGGAGCACAAGATCCTAAAGAACTATGGGGAGCTGCGTTGTTTGACATCACAAACGGAGAGATTAACGTTGTTCCTGCGCAAGACAGTGCGAAAAAACCTAGAACAGAAACCACCCCCTATAATTTAAGGAGAAAAAAACAAAAAACCGAATAGAATCTAGCATTCGTATTTTGTCCGGCCCTTGCAAGGAGAGTTTTTTTCTAAGCAGGGGCTGTATTCCAAAAAGCTTTTCGTTTACAATTGTGCCCAGCAATGACAATTTTTGGATACCGTATGGCACATCAAGGCAAAGAGCTATCAAAAAACGCCTCCTCTCTTTTACAAACGGCATGGGCAAATCTTCACCAGGCGTATCGTATGCCCGAAGAAAAAGCCGTGTACGATTTAGTTAGCCAAAACCCTATTTCTCTTGACCTTGGGCAATCTATACAAGAATTTGCTGGCCTATTGGTGGACTATGCGCGCCATCAGAAACTTAAGGTTCTAAGTATTGAAAACTTTTTCCAAACCCATCAGCTGAATAGCCAAGAGGGGCTGGCTATGATGTGTCTAGCTGAGGCCTTACTGCGTATTCCCGATTCTGCTACAAAAAGCCAACTGATTCGTGACAAAGTTGGCTCTGGTGACTGGCATACAGACGGGGACACTCCTTTTATGACAAAGCTTGCCAACATAGGTCTTCTAACAACGGGTAAGGTTATGAATATGGGGCTGCACAGCCACGGATTTTTCAGCACCATATCCTCCCTTGTTCGGCGTTTTGGTGACCCGCTTATTCGTCAAATGATGGCCCAAACCGTGAAAATCATGGGCCAACAGTTTGTAATGGGCGAAACAATTCACAAGGCTATCGAACGTGCTCAGGAAGAGGAACATAAAGGATACCGCCATTCTTATGACATGCTGGGGGAGGCTGCCTACACGCAAAAGGACGCAGAAACATATTTCGAAAATTATTCAGCTGCCATTGTTGCCATTGGGCAGTCTATTAAAAATCATAATGAAGATATTTTTAATAAGCCTGGAATTTCTGTAAAACTGTCCGCTCTTCACCCCCGTTTTGAGGTGGCTCAAAAAGACCGCCTTATGGATGAGCTATTTCCAAAGCTTCTGGCGCTTGCAAAAAAGGCAAAAGAATACCGCATTGGCCTTACAATTGATGCGGAGGAGTCAGAGCGTTTGTGTCTGTCTCTTGAGCTTGCAGAAAAACTGTACCATCATCCAGAGCTTGATGTGTGGGATGGCTTAGGTATTGTGGCTCAGGCTTACCAAAAACGGGCAACTTATGTAATTGATTGGGCTATTGCCTTAACGAAAGAATTTAAAAAACGCATGGGTGTGCGGTTGGTGAAAGGCGCTTATTGGGATTCTGAAATCAAGCGTGGCCAAGAATTGGGCTTGGCAGATTATGCAGTTTTTACCCAGAAATGTCACACAGATGTAAGCTATTTAGTATGTGCTGAAAAAATGCTGGATAATGCAGACCTTATATACCCACAGTTTGCAACCCATAACGCCTACACTGTTTCAGCCATTTACCATATGGCGCAGGAAAAGAATGTAAAAAATTACGAATTTCAGCGTCTTCATGGTATGGGAGAAACAGTGTATCAAAAAATCACGGAAAATAGCGAAATTGCTGTTCCCTGTCGTATTTATGCCCCTGTTGGAGAGTATGACACCTTGTTGGCCTACCTTGTGCGACGACTTCTTGAAAATGGGGCGAATAGTTCCTTTGTGAACCAAATTCACGATACGAAACGGTCCATTGCCAGTATGGTTGTGAACCCCTTTGATGAAACAAAACGGGGTGGTGGTAAGCCTCATCCAAAAATTCCTTTACCAAAAAATATTTATTTACCCACCCGCATGAATTCAGAAGGGGTGGACCTGTCTGATGAAAATGTTTTAAAAGACCTAACTGAAAAAATGGCTCTTTTGCCTGGCTTAGCAGAGTTTGAACCCACAGAAAATCATATTGTGAGCCAAGCTATGCATTTGGCCCATCAAACTTATGATAAATGGAGCCGTGTTCCCGTGTCGGAACGGGCTGCGTGCCTGGACCGTTTGGCCCAATTGCTACAAAACAACATGATTCCCTTAATTCATCTTCTTGTGAATGAGGCAGGAAAAACAATTCCTGATGCTGTTGTCGAAGTGCGAGAAGCCATAGATTTTTGTTATTATTATGCTCAGCAAGCGCGCCTTTATCAAACCCATGCTGTTGTCTTGCCAGGACCCACAGGTGAAATTAATCAGCTTAGCTATCATAGCCGCGGGGTTTTTGTGTGCATCAGTCCCTTTAACTTTCCTTTGGCTATTTTCTTAGGCCAAATTACAGCAGCCCTAGTGTGTGGCAATACGGTGATTGCAAAACCAGCCAGTCAGTGCTCTAGAGTTGCGAAAATGGCTGTGAATCTTGCTTATCAGGCTGGAATCCCTCGGGATGCTTTACGCCTAATGGTTATGCCTGGCAGTCGTTTTTCAGAGGCGTTTTTAGAAGACGAACGTTTAGCTGGTGTGGCCTTTACAGGGTCTGTGGATGCGGCCCATGAAATTAACCAAACCTTAGCTAAAAAACCAGGCCCCATTGTGCCCCTAATTGCGGAAACGGGGGGTATTAATGCCATGATTGTGGATTCCTCAGCCCTTCCAGAGCAGGTGGTGCGGGACGTTTTGACATCAGCTTTTCAAAGTGCAGGTCAAAGGTGTTCAGCCTTACGGTTGTTAGTTGTGCAAAATGACGTGGCTGATGTTATTACAGAAATGCTTGTGGGCGCCATGGCCCAACTGCGTTTTGGCCATAGTCAGAATATATCAACAGACGTTTCATGTGTTATTGACGAAAATGCAAAGAAGAATTTGCAGGCCTATACGGGGCTTTTGTCAGAACGAACTGATATAGCCCGTCTTATTTACGAATGCCCCGTTCCTGAGGAATTAAGCCACAGTAATTTCGTTCCTCCTCAGTTGTGGCAGTTAGCGTCTGTTCGGGACCTGACTTCGGAAACCTTTGGCCCCATTTTACATATGGTACGTTTTCGGGGCGACTACTTGGACCAAGTCATGGATGACATTAATTCTTTGGGGTATGGGTTAACTTTGGGTGTGCACAGTCGTTTGGAGTCTACTATTCAGCACGTGTTTTCAAAAGCTCGGGTTGGCAACGTATATATTAACCGCAGCATTATTGGTGCCGTTGTGGGTGTGCAACCCTTTGGTGGTGAGGGGTTGTCAGGAACAGGGTTTAAGGCTGGCGGCCCCAATTATTTGCTACGCTTTATGGTAGAGCGTACCTTTACTCAAGATACTACGGCAGCCGGGGGTAATGCGTCTTTGTTAGCATCACTGTGAAACTTGCCCCCGCTTTTTATTCAGAATCTGTCGTTTATATCTACAATGATTGTGGGGTTTGTGAAGAAGGGGTTCGGCATTTTTATGGGGCTTGTGAATGGAGTTCTGTTCCCTTTACCCTTAAAACAATCACAGCTGATGAGGTTATTCGGGCAGATTGGTGTTCTGATGCTGTGGCGTTTATTATGCCTGGTGGTGCTGACTTACCGTATGGCGAAAAATTAAATGGGGCGGGCAACGCTGTTATTCGTTCATATGTGGAAAAAGGTGGAGCCTATTTGGGAGTGTGCGCCGGGGCCTATTATGGAAGTGGTTTTTGTGATTTTCATCGTGGAGATGAACGGGGGTACCAGGTTTTAGGTTCACGAGAGCTTTCATTTTTTACGGGATCAGCTATTGGGCCCGTCTTGGCACCTTATGTATATAATTCTGAAGAAGGGGCGCGCATAGCCCATGTGAAAACTGAAGCTTCAGAAATTTGTGCGTCTTACTACAATGGTGGGTGCTATTTTCATATGGAAGACACAACCAATATGCGTGTTTTGGCTGTTTACGAAAATGACCAGGCAAAAGGTAAGCCAGCCATCATTGAATGTAGGGTGGGTGAGGGGAGGGCTTTGTTAAGTGGCGTTCATCCAGAACACCCTATAGATGACCCTTCTCATAAAAAGCTTTTTGACATGGTTTTTTTTCAACTTTTATGGTCCATATAATCGTTTTTTTACCCCTAAAATTTTTTTTCAAAAAATGTGAAAAACCTGTGTTGTGTTAACTTTTTATTAAGGGTTTCCGTGGTAAAAATGAGCTAAGGACCAAGAGTGGTCATGGGCTATGTGCGGCCTGTGGGCGTATATCTGGGCTTTCTCTGTTTTATGATGGGGGTAGCTTTTTTCTGGGGTCCTTAGGAACTATCGTTACGTTTTTTTTTGATCA
>JBIKLN010000038.1:0-9172 GCA_044359765.1 Patescibacteria group bacterium
GAGTATAAAGTAGTCAAAAAAGCCCAGGAAAATCAATGGTTATAGAGGATATGGAAGGCCCAAATTATAGGAGTCTCGCTATATAGCGAGATGACTCTTTTTTGAGTATAAAGTAGTCAAAAAAGCCCAGGAAAATCAATGGTTATAGAGGATATGGAAGGCCCAAATTATAGGAGTCTCGCTATATAGCGAGATGACTCTTTTTTGAGTATAAAGTAGTCAAAAAAGCCCAGGAAAATCAATGGTTATAGAGGATATGGAAGGCCCAAATTATAGGAGTCTCGCTATATAGCGAGATGACTCTTTTTTGAGTATAAAGTAGTCAAAAAAGCCTAGCAAAACCAATGGTTTTAGAAGATTTTGAAGGCCCAAATTATAGGAGTCTCGCTATATTTCTGGGAATCAGATTATTGGTTTAATTACGTTATTTGTTTTTTTTGATTTTGCAGCTCAAAAATTAACTTTTTGTTAACCTTTTAGCCTATACCTCCCACCTCCGGCCCCCGGCCGCCCATATCATTATTTTTACAAAAAATTAGTTAAAAAACAATTAATCGAGTTTAAAAAATTTCAAAAAATAAAAATTATTTTGAAATATGATGCAGAAATATCACACTCATTCAAAAAAATCTATAAAAAATAGTTTCTCAACTGGGATTTTTTTTGTATAATTACTTAAAAATAATGTCGCCCCCGCGCAGGCGGGGGGCCAGAAAATGAAAAAATATTCAGTATCGATGTGTTTTTTGTAGATCACCGCCTTCGCGGGGATGACATCGAATTACGTTTTAATACGCAATATCAAATTTGCATAATTATTGATGTGATGTGGCCCCTGCGTAGGCGGGGGTCCAGAAAATCAAAAAAACATAGGTGATGACATGAAATTGAGTTTTTGTACGTAAACTTAGAAGCTCCCTGGCGCTATATTTGCTTCACGAAAACCCTCCAGGAACCGCTGGCCTTTAGTCCCTAAGCAATTCATTAATAGCTGTTTTACTGCGTGTTTGAGCATCCACCCGCTTAACAATAACAGCGCATGCTAAGGAAGGCCCTCCATTTTCCGATGGCAAGGTACCAGGTACCACAACAGAATAAGCAGGGACACGGCCCCGAAATACCTCACCTGTTTGGCGGTCTATAATTTTTGTGGAGGCACCAATAAAAACACCCATGGAAACCACCGCACCTTCTTCCACAACAACACCTTCTGCAATTTCACTGCGGGCACCAATAAAACAATTATCTTCAATAATAACGGGGTTGGCTTGCAAAGGTTCTAAAACCCCCCCAATTCCCACACCACCTGAAATATGGCAATTGGCCCCCACTTGGGCGCATGACCCAATGGTTACCCATGTGTCTACCATAGTGTTGGCACCAACATAGGCACCCACATTCACAAAGCTTGGCATAAGAACTACATGAGGGCCAATATAGGCTGAATGGCGCACAATGGACCCTGGTACACTGCGTATTTGGCTGCCTTGAAAAGAATCACTGTCCCATGTGGTAAACTTAAGGGGAACCTTATCATACCAATGAAAGGGGTTATGAGGGGACGTCATTAAAACATTTGGGTTTAGGCGAAAAGAAAGCAACACAGCTTTTTTTAACCATTGGTTCACATGCCACGTGCCTTCCTTTTTTTCTGCCACGCGCACTGTGCCGTTCCCCAGACTTTCCAGGGTTTGTGAAACAGCTTCCAAAAGGTCTGCAGTGGGCGACAGGCTGTCACGTGCTTCCCATGCAGCTTCAATAACTTGCTGGTTCATAGGTCATCTTTCTTGTCAGAATCTTTAAGGCCATCTTTAAATGCCCGTACGCCTTTGGCCAAATCACCCATGACTTGGGGTAATTTACCAGCCCCAAAAATCACCAGAACAATAACCACCAGTAACAGCAGGTGGCTTAAGCTAAGTCCCATTATATTCTCCTTACCATGTTGGCTAACATTAACACATGAACAAAAAAAATAAAAAAAGTTTTATCTGTTAACCCTATGTTAAGTATTTGCCCCTTATTATCTATTCATAGACAGAAATTCATTATTGTTTTTTACGGAGTAAAACGAATGACAAACAGAAAATTTATTGCCAAATCTTTAGCTATTGCTGCTCTCAGCATGGCTGTAACCAGCGCGCATGCTGGTCTTATGAGTTCTTGTACAGCAAAGCTTGCCACGTCACCTAATACAACTGAAAATCTTGCCAAAAAAGCGCAGTGCGTTGTGAAAGAAGGTATGGGAAACCCTAATTTCTTGACAGCCCTTGTTGCAAGTGCTCCTTGTCAAACAATTTTTGCAAAATACAAATCATCCATTAAAGCAGCAAAGGCTAGTGTAAAGTCTAGAAATCAATCAGTAAAAGCTGGCGGTGATCCTAGTGTAGATAATACAGTAATTGATTATTCCTTCATGAATACATTAAATCAAGAAAGTCTAAATGCTTTAGTGGCCTGCTATGGTGCAAAAAAACTGAAGAAAACTATGGATACTTTGGCACGTTTGAAAATGGACCAAAGTTCTTATAAGGCTAAAACGGTTTCTTCCGATTACGCAAAAGCTTTTATGAGAAAACTTCTTGATGCACGTGACATGTCAACACATGAGGTTGCTGTAAAAGAATCACAAAGCCAAGTATCTGACGGTGGTTCAGAGGGTGCTTCAGAGGGTGCTTCTGAAGGTGAGCAAGTCTCTAACGAGGGCGGTGAACAACAAGAATAGTTGGGTTTAGGAACTGTTAAACAAAAGCCTGCCAGAATATAGCGAGATGACTCTTTTTTGAGTATAAAGTAGTCAAAAAAGCCTAGCAAAATCAATGGTCTTAGAAGATTTTGAAGGCCCAAACTATAGGAGTCTCGCTATATTTTTGGCGGGCTTTTTTATACACTTCTTTCCACAACAGGTGTGCCGCCAAATTCATAAACCATGCTTAAAATGGCCTGTGTGGCATGGGCTAAAATGTGTGTATCTTTTCCCTTAAGTACTAAGGTGGTTCCCACATCTGTTGGGCTGTTGTAAAAGGGGTAGCTGCCAATTGAAATGGCAGGATATTGGTTTTGAATGTGAGCCAAAGCATCACCAATAACACCTTCGTGCAAATTACTTGTAATGCTGTTGGAATAAAAAGGGGCCCCTTTTTTCAGCCGTGGCAGCACGTCATTGAGCATGGCCTTCATAACAGACGGCATGCCTGCCAACACAAATACATTATCTATTTGAAACGACGGTACGCGGCTTACGCTATTTTGAATTAACGTAACATTTTCAGGCATTAAGGCCATGCGGGCCCGAATGCTATTGAAACGGTCATTGTAATGATTTTTGATGATGGAAAGGGCTTCTTGATTTTCCACAAGGGGCCTGTCAAAAGCCTTGGCAATAGAAGCTACTGTAATATCGTCATGGGTTGCCCCAATACCACCAGTTGTAAACACATAGGTATATTGGCATCGCAACGCATTGACAGCCTCCACAATCTTTTCCTCTATGTCAGGAACAATGCGAACCTCCACAACCTCAATACCTAAGGGCAATAACTCAAGGGCAATGTGGCGATTGTTGGTGTCTAGGGTCCGTCCTGACAAAATTTCGTTGCCAATAATAACAATGCCAGCTGTAATGTGTTCTTGAGTCACAAACTTCCCCCCTATTTTTTCTTTTTATACCCCATCACAACCATCAAGGTCATCAAGGAAATAAGGGCCACAACGCCACTGCCAATGAAAGCCTTGGCTTCTCCGTAGTGTTGAGATATGAACCCAGCCCCCATGTCAGCGCAAAAAGCAGCAATAGCACTGATAATATAATAACAGCCAAAACCTGTCCCCCTTAGGTTTTCAGGAACCTTTTCCGCAATCAGGGACACAAAAATATTTTGCGTAATGCCATATTGAATGCCCCAAAACAAAACCCCAAAAAACACAGCGGTTAAGGATGTTGCGCTGGCCAAAATTAAATCTGCTAAAACAATAAAAATAATTCCAATGGCCAAAAACCAATAGCGGTTCATGCGGTCGGCCAATACACCCACAGGGTAAGAAGCCACACACCACCCCGCATTGAATAACATCATAATGGCAGGGGCATAAGTGTTTGCCAGGCCAAAATTCATATGTGCGTGAAGGATAAGGAATGTTTCACTCATGCGTGAAAGCATGAAAATAGCATTAACAATCATCAATAGCCAAAAGGATTGGCCAAGTAATTTCAAATTAGACCAACGAATAGATGTGCGACGTTTGGGTGTGGGGAGGGGCACTTCGGCTGAAACGGCGGAATGGCCGCATTGCTTTGGTTCTTTGACCATGAAAAGCAAAACCATAAAAGCTATAAAACCAGGCACAGACGCCAACCAGAAAACTTGCTGGTAATTATTGTGGGTCCAAATCATGGCTAAAATGCCGCACCCACCGCCAATGAAAGACCCTGCTGTGCCAAGGCTGCGTTTAAGGCCGTAAGAAGCCCCAATACGGTTAGCTGGGGCCACATCGGCTACCATGGCGTCTCGGGGGGTGGCCTGAATGCCGTTTCCAAAACGTTCCATCAATCGGGCTGTGAAAACTGTGCCAAAGGAATTGGCCATGGCCAACAAGGGACGACTGAAAACCGACAGCATATAGCCAAAAATCATCACAGGTTTGCGGCGGCGCAAGTAATCACTGAACATGCCGGAGAAAAGCTTCATAGCATAAGACGAACCTTCAGCCATGCCTTCTAGAAAACCAATCCACGTGCTGGAAACCCCCACCAGGGTTTTTAGGTAAATTCCTGAAAAACTATAAATCATGACGAAGGACAGGTTCACAAGAAACATCATACTTCCCAAAATCCACACTGTTTTTGGGATGGGCTGACGATTTTTCTTTTCTGGCAACACCTGTTCCGCTGACATTTGGCTGACCTTCACCTTGAAACTTTAAAACACCGGGAAACCCTTTAATTACGAGTAAACTAGACTATTCTATGTGTTTGAGCAATTTTTTTCTTAATCCTGTAAGAGTAAATTTAAAAACCTTGACATGGTGGGGTAGGGCCCCTATATAGAACTGTGTGGTTCCCACACTATATTATAATCCCATAAGGTTTTGGTTTCCTTTCAGGTTCATCCATTAAGAAAACTTTTTCCTTTATTTTTTTTGGATGAATTCATGACAACATTTCAAGGTCTTGGCTTATCGACCTTTTTAACAGAAGCTTTAAAAACAATTCAAATTACAACACCAACCCCTATTCAAGAACAGGCCATCCCTGTGGCTTTGACAGGGAATGACATTTTGGCATCGGCCCAAACAGGAACAGGAAAAACCCTGGCCTACGTTTTGCCCTTGCTTAACAAAATTTTGGCGACACAAAAGGAAAGCGCGCTTATTTTGGCTCCTACCCGCGAAATTGCAACACAGGTTGAAAAAAACATTCGCCAGGTTATGGGACGCACGCCCGGGTGCAACACGGCTTTAATTATTGGTGGTGAACCCATGGGCAAACAATTTTTTGCCCTAAAGAAAACCCCCCGTATTGTGATTGGAACACCAGGCCGTATGAACGACCACCTGAATCGGGGAAGTTTGAACCTTCAGAATTTTTCCCAACTTGTTTTAGATGAAACGGATCGTATGCTTGATATGGGTTTTAGCGAAGATTTGGATAAAATCATTTCTTATCTTCCACAAAAGCGCCAAACACTCATGTTTTCAGCCACCATGCCCCCTATGATTGTAACACTGTCTAAGAAATATTTGACAGCACCTAAGCATATTACTGTTGGGTCTACTACTGAAGCTGCCCCTCAGGTTAAGCAGGAAACAGTTCATTTATCTTCTTCTGAAAAGTTCCCACGTCTTATTGAGGAACTGAATACGCGGGAAGGCTCCGTTATTATTTTTGTAAAAACCAAGCGGTCAGCAGATCAGTTAGCTGAAAAACTAAAAAAGCAAGATCATGAAGCGGATGCCATTCATGGTGACCTAAGGCAACGTAAACGTGACCAGGTTATTAACGCCTTTCGAAATAAGAAAAGCCGCATTATGGTAGCAACAGATATTGCTGCCCGTGGTATTGATGTTCCCCATGTAATGCATGTCATTAACTATGACTTGCCCCAATGCCCAGAAGACTACGTACACCGTATTGGCCGTACAGGGCGTGCAGGCATGGAAGGCAACGCTTTATCTCTTATTTCTGGAGATGACGAATATCAGTGGAAGCGTATTTACCGCATGATGTACTCAAAAGACCCCAAGCATGCCTCCACAACAGGAGCGCCCGTGGCACCCCAGAAAAGAAAACCCTTTTCAAAAGGGAAGCCTGTGGCTAAGTCTTCGGCGCCTTTTGGCAAATCTTTTGCAAAGCCATTTGGTAAAAAAAGTGGCCCCGCTGCTGCAGGACCGAAAAAACCTTTCTTTAAGGGAAAAAGCAGAAAGGGGGCTTAAAAGCCCCCCCTTTTCTTCCAATGTCCCCCCAATGGGGGTCATACTTTAGGACGCAGACCGTGCTATGTAGCACATATATTTTGTTTTGCCTTTCATGTCATTTTTGGAGGTCTTCTCCATAGTTTCGTCAAGAGCTTTACGTCCCCACGCTTCATAAGTAACACCATTTACGGAAAGAGTTACCTTTTCAGGGCTTCCATCTGGAAGCTTTTTAAGGGCCTCCACAATTTCTTTTGCGGGAGAGGACATTTCAACGTTTGTTCCAATGTCTTTGGGTGTGCTGGCTGAAACAACAACCTCTTTTCCTTCTTCCACGCATACAAGGGGGCCGCCCCTATCTGAACCTTGGGCTATAATTCCCTGAATAGCAATGGCATCGTCATCTTGAACTGCGCTGGCGCCCCCTAAATTGTTAAGCTCAGCAATGGCTTTTGAATAGCCTATGGATTTTATGAAATCCTTAAGGGCGTTAAAACGCTCTTCAATATTCTTAGTAATAACCGCTGTAAATTCTGAATTTGTTACAGATGTAGATGTGGCCACAGCCCCATTGGTTGACCCGAGAACAATGCCTGCTGATAGCAAGACGCTTGTTAAAATTTTTAATTTCATGATTTGAATAGTCCTTTGATCTTTAGAAAAATATAGTAAATTTTTACATAAATAGGTTAAAAATTCAAAGGATTTTCTAAAAATCCAGAGGGAACTGCTGATAAAAAAACAGTGATCCCTGCGTGATTTTTTAAATTACCTTGTTTTTAGTTTGGCTTTTTTATAGTCTCTCCCTTAAGTCTAAAAAAAAACGCCTAACGGGCACCAGAGATTTTCGGCATGTGCGCCCAGCATTTATCAAAACAAAAAAAAATTCCTCTAACAGCAGCTTTGTATTTTCTGGCTGTTGCATTCGCTTTCATAAGCGGGCTGTGTTCATATGTCCCCCTTCACACTGTGGGTCTTGCTGTATCGGACATTTTTATTAAAATTTTCAAATGCATTAGTTTGCCCATCATTGCCTTGTCCATGATTGTAACCTTGTGCCAATACAGCGCTGATGCCACCATGAAAACAGTGTGGAAAAAAACCCTTTTTTATACCCTGAGCACAACCCTGTTAGCAGCCACTGTGGCGTGCATTTTGTATTTGGTTATATCCCCTCAGAACATTCTTACCAGCGCTGTTTCATCTGTATCTGCCCCAACGCAGGCTGCATATTTGACCTACCTAACCAACATTATTCCTACCAACATTTTTTCCCCCTTTCTTGAACATCAGGTTATGGGGGTTTTATTGGTCAGTATTCTTATTGGGCTTGCCATCCGCGCCATTCCTGACGAACCTGCCCGTGAATCTATTACACATTTCTTTAAAGGGGCCCATGGCATATTTCTTGTGGTTACGGGCTGGGTTGTAAAAATCATTCCTCTGGCTTTGTATGGGTTTATTACGGCCACTATTTTGCAGCTTAAAAATGGGGTGGATATTCGGGGCTTGGGTGGTTATCTAACGGTGGTTGTTTTGGCAAATATTATACAGGGCCTTGTCATATTGCCTATTTTTCTTTCCTTGCATAACATTCGCCCCTTCCAGGCTTTAAGGGGTATGCTGCCTGCCTTGTCTATGGCATTTTTTTCAAAATCTTCTGCGGGTACTTTGCCTGTCACCATGGCAACGGCTGAACGGAACCTGGGTATTCGGCCAAAAATCAGTCGTTTTGTTCTGCCTTTGTGCACGTCTATCAACATGAATGGTTGTGCCGCTTTTATTTTTACAACAGTAATTTACCTAATGCAAAATAACGGGGCTAATGTTGGCCTTGAAACCATGGCGTTGTGGATTGTGGTTGCCACCATTGCAGCCGTGGGAAATGCAGGTGTACCCATGGGGTGTTTTTTCCTGAGTGCCAGTTTGCTGACCAGTATGGACGTGCCCATTACTCTGCTGGGGCTTATTTTACCCTTTTACAGCATTATTGACATGGTAGAAACGGCCTTAAATGTTTGGTCTGATTCCTGTGTTGCCAAAGTTATTGATGGGCAAACAGACGCATGAAATTACAATACTAATTCAGAAAATTTTATTTCTTGAAAAGAAGTGTCAGATTTATTACATATGATTCATGTAATATTTCAAGAAAAATTAAAAATGTTTGTTAAAGTTTTATATTTTTGCCTTTCTGTGTTTTTTTTTGCAAACAGGCGTGTGGTGTGCTGGTCCCCTAGATGGCGATCGGTCATACTTTTGGGAGCAACTGAGGAGAAACATTGGAACGCCAAACAACCCAGATCTTGCTGAACATTTTAATACAATTATTGATGCGTATAGGGGCGCACGGGTTAGGTCTACGACTCATGATGGGCAAGAAATCAATAAATGCCTTGATTTGGGAAACAACAAGGCCATTTTCATAGAAGCCCTTCACGCCATAGCCAATAGTTACAAAGATACGGACCCAAATGCAAAGTGTCCTGACCTATTTCGTTACCTGTACATAACTACATCCGCTGTGTTTGAAAAATTAGATATCGAAGATTCGTCTTTCCTTCAAAAACTGTTTTTTTATTTTTCAGGAATGAATCCCGCTTTAAGTAATGCTAGGGACTATAAGCTTCCACCCAATTTCAAAACTTTTATGGCATGCCAGCTTCATTTGTCTCAATTGTTAACGAATCCAGAAGATCGCAGACATGCATCCTTCACTCCAAAATTTGACGATTTGTTGAAGGAGCTTCCATATCCTTCT
>JBIKLN010000004.1:0-73113 GCA_044359765.1 Patescibacteria group bacterium
CTTTTGACACAATGGAATTAATGAGGGAAATGAGAAGATCCTTATTCTCTTCCACGCCAAAAATCTTCTTAAAGGCCATGTCCACACGGGGGTTAATTCTTTCCATCAGTCTAATTCCACTATGCATAGTGTTGGGGGATAGTTAGCTCTGAGTCTAGCATAAAATAGGCCAAATATGGCTAGATTTTCTTGGCGCGCCAGAATAATTTGAAAAAATTTTCTGTTGTCTGGTGGGCCACATCCTCCAAAGATATTCCTTTGATTTCTGCTACTTTTTCTGCTGTGTATCGCGTAAAGGCAGGTTCGTTCCGTCCACCACGATAAGGCATGGGGGCCAAAAAAGGCGCATCTGTTTCCACAAGAATACGGTCAAGCGGCACAAAACGCACAACTTCCCTCAGTTCTTCTGCATTTTTAAATGTAATAATACCTGAAAATGACAAATAAAAACCTAAGTCTAATGCCTGACGTGCTAATTCAGCACTTCCGCTAAAACAATGGAACACACCTGTGGCTTTTGGAAATTTTTTGATACATGCAATGGTGTCTGTATCAGCCTGGCGCGTGTGAATAATACAAGGTAAACGGGTCTCCTGACATATTCTTAAATGGGTCTGAAAACTTTCAATTTGGGCTCCTCTGGGGCTATGAGCATAGTAATAATCTAACCCAGTTTCCCCAATGGCCACTACTTTTGGGTGTTGGGTATGCCTTACAATGGTTTCATATAATTCAACCGCCGTTTGGCTTTTTAAATGTTCATCAGCTTCGTGGGGGTGAATGCCCACACTGCAGTATATGAAGGTATAAGCATCGGCAAGATCTTGAAGATCTTCGCTTTCACTAAGGCGTGTATTGACCGTTAAGAGGGTTGCAATACCCTTTTCCTGAGCCCTTTCAATGACCTCGTCTTGATCCTCAGCAAAATCTGGGTAGTTGAGGTGACAATGGCTATCCACAAGCTTAATCATGAAGCGCTCCAGTTCGCTTTTGGTTGAATGGCCGATGGTTGAGCACTTAAGGCAATAGAGTCAGCCATGCTAATAGATTTTACATCCCATGTTTTCTTTGTGCCATCAAAGGTGAAAACCTCTGGCACCCCATCATGACGACTATATGAAATATGTTGCACACGTTGCGTTTGAGAGAATAAGGGCATGGAATCCATCCCAAAATCAACAGCATAGTTGGTATAGACCATGAAAAAATCCTCCTTCTTTATAAGGAGAGGGATAGCCCGAATAAGATCATCCAAAGACTTTATTTCCATGTCGTCAATACGGTGAATTGCAACCAGCGTTACGTTACTGCGAGGTAGCATGGGAAGTTTTTCAAAAAAACTGCTACCTGATCGCACATTAGTTACAAAAACAGGATAATGACGAGCCCCTGTGCGACGTATGGTTGCATCATCTGCCTCATAAAATACGGCACCACCAAACTGCACAAGCCTTTGAATCGTTCGTTTCTGCAGATTATAGGGCTTTACAGTTAAGGTTTTTTCTTCCCCCAATCGTATTACTTTAAAGGTTAAGTTTGCATCATTTTCTGCCGCTAGGTTAATGGTTTTATCAAAAGCGTACAAATCAGGCCCTACTTCTGAACCATTGACATGGGTAATGATGTCGCCTACTTGAAAAACACCTTCAGCAGGTGAGCCTACTAAAATGTCGCTAACCACAAGGGCACGGTTAAATGCTGTTGGGAACTGGGCACGAAATTTTTCGCAAAAGTCTGTAGAAAGCCTATAAAAACGTGCCAAGTCATCAAGGGACTGATAATCCAGAATAACCCCCACATGGAAACGAGGAGGGGTAGTATTTTGTTTCAGATACTTTAAAGCGTCTACAGCATACGAAATAGGGAGCGCAAAAGCACTGGTCACTGAATTACTGGCATGCAAAAGGCCTATGACCTTACCGTCTGCAGCACATACAGGCGAACCACTGGCGCCCCCTTGTGCATTCAAACTGATGCGAAATACCTGGTTGGGCAAAATGTCTGTGGTTTCATAGGGACTTGCGATAGTACCTGTTTGGGTTGAAAAATGTTTGTTTTCATTTTTACCAATAATGTAAACAGGCTCCCCCACTTTTACAGGACGATTGTCCACGGGCATCTCAGCTGTAAGGCGTTTGCGTTCTGCCTCTGGCACCACTAGAAAGGCAAAATCATGCCACGGGTCCGTATACAGCAAAAATGCCTTAACTTCTTGACCGTTATGTAAAGTAATTTCGTAAAAAGGAACCACGCGGTCTGTGCCCACCACATGTGCGTTGGTTAAAATAAGCCCAGCAGACTTGTCTATAACACACCCCGTACCAAAGAACGTTCCGTCCTGGCTGTAAGCAGAGGCAACAGAACGGGTTTTAATACTAACAATATATTGTTGGGTGGTCTTTATCTGCGCTTCGTTCACATTAGCGTGAAGGGGCAAAAGGAACAAAAGGAAAGAAACAAAGAAATGGGCCACCAAAAACAACCTTTAAACAATATTGTCCTATGTATACCCAATTCAACCTGAAAACTTGGGTTTTTCTGTCCACTTGAGTGCGTACAGGTTTTGAGAAGACAGTGGGGGGAAAATTCTGTTACCCCCCTAATCTTCGGACTGACTGAGCATGGGCGCTTTTAAGAAAAAGTCCACACCCTATTTTATTTTTGTTTCCGTAAACAAAACGTGCTTACGAACAACGGGGTCATACTTTTTTAGGTTAAGCTTCTCAGGCTTTTTACGTGGATTTTTTTTTGTCACGTAGAAAAAACCCGTATCAGCAGAGCTAATTAATTTTATAGTAACAACAGCGGACTTAGCCATTTCAAAACTCTAATAAGAAAATATATTAAGCGAACTCTATCAAATCTAAGGACTCTGTTCAATAAAAAACCAAAATTTGCATAAGTTCACATAGTTTGAGACTGCTTTAAGGTCTCAAATTATGTGAACTTACACACACAACAAAAGGGCTAGAATATTCCCTTGGAAAACCTTAATCTTAACTATATATTTTTATCCATTCCTATTGAAAGGTTATTTTATGCGTTTTTACCCCAGCCTTTTTGCCATGTCCCTTTTGTGTGGCGCAGCTTTTGCCCAGGAACCAGCTCAAAGTACCACGCCAGACCATCAGGTAAAGGCGGATGGTGTTGTCCATAAAACCATTCAGGACACCATTCAGGTGAACAGGTTCGTATTGGCAACAGCTGTTCACAATAGGGAACCCCAGGACGTAAAAACGGAATTTACAGGGGCAGATCAAACAGTTTTTGCCTTTTTAGATTTAAAGGTCCATGAACCAAAAACCATAACCCTTCACTGGAAACGCAACGGCCATACGCACCGTACCCAGAAACTTCATATTAAACCATCCGCGCGGTTCCGAACCTGGGCCTGTGTGAAAACTTTGTCAGGCAACTGGAACGTTTCTGTTGAGGATGAGCACGGAAAATCCATTCAAGAACTTTCTTTTGTCATAGGTGGAGATGCTAAGACCCAGTCCGTACCTCATGATTCTGTTACACAAAAAGCAGGCCTTAAGAAGGTTCTAACGTCTTTGGAGCCTGAAAAAGCACCTTAAAAATAGGGAAAAGGTATGATTTTCGGTATAGGTGTTGATTTAGTAGATACGCGTCGTATTCACAAATCCATTTGCCAGCTGGGGCATAAGTTCCTTGACCGAATTTTTACAAAAGAAGAACAGGAGTTTTGCCAAAAGCGTACGGAAACTGTCAATAGCTTTAGCAAAGTTTTTGCAGCCAAAGAAGCTGTTCTGAAGGCTATCAGCAACACAGACGGTATACACTGGTGTCACATTCACATCAAACATCTGCCTTCGGGTAAACCCTATGTGGAATTGACGCAGAAAGCCTTGGAAAATTATCAAGCGCTGGTTGGTCCGAACCCCGCAACTATTCATTTGTCCATTACGGACGAACCCCCATACGCCCAAGCTTTTGTTGTTATTTCTTTGACAAAGCCGTGACGGTTAGGGTGGTACTGTGCCCCTCTTTTATGGGTACAATAATTACCTCCCCTCCATGGGCCTGAACAATAGGTGCACCTACAATTTGGTCTATGCTATAGTCTCCGCCTTTTATAAGAACATCTGGCAGCAAGGCTTCAATTAGACGCAAGGGGGTTTCATCATCAAAAACAAGAACCGTATCCACAATGCTAAGGGCGGCTAATACGTGTGAACGGGTTTCTTCGTTATGAATGGGTCTTGTGTCACCTTTTAGGCGTTTAACTGACGCATCACTATTGATGGCCACAATTAAACGGTCGCAATGTGCCGCTGCTTCTTGAATGCTGTGGAGATGACCAAGATGAAGCAAATCAAAACACCCATTTGTAAACCCAACCCGCAGCCCTTGACGACGCCAATCTTTCATACGGTCAACTGCTTGGGGAAGGGACAATACTTTTTGTTCTGAATGAAGGGTGTCATGGTGGTGGATCGCTGCCTGGAGCTCTTGTGCACTGACTGTGGCCGTTCCCACCTTGCCAACCACAATACCTGCAGCCACATTAGACAAACGGCATGCTTCTTTTAAAGGCATGGAGTCTGCCATACAGACAGCCAAGGTGGCCACCACCGTATCACCTGCGCCAGACACATCAAACACTTCACGGGCCTGCGCTGCCACTTGGAAGGGAGGCTTTTGTCCGTCGAACAAGGTCATGCCCTGACTACCTTGGGTTACCAAAATGGCCTCCAGAGCAAGGGTTTTTGAAAGTTTTTGGGCCTCCTCTTCCATATGCTGGGCACATTTAAAGGAAAAACCACAATAATCTTGTAATTCCTTCAGGTTAGGTGTTAACACTGTTGCGCCTGCATACTTGTGGTAAGACCGACCTTTAGGGTCCACAATAATAGGGCGCCCCTGAAACAGCTGAATAATCTTTTGGGTAAATTCTTCAGTAAAAAACCCCTTTTGATAATCAGACAAAACCACAGCATGGCATGTGCTTCGAACACGTTCACATAAAGTTAAAATGTCCTGTTCTGTTTCAACACCACATGGTGATGCAATTTCTTCATCTACCCGTAATAACTGTTGTCCCTGGGCAATAAAACGGGTTTTCTGGATGGTTTGACGGGAAGCTTCACGAAATAAATGGGCCCTAATGCCAGGGGTGTTTGTAAAATTTTCCTCTAATTCACGGCCGCTGGTATCATTGCCAACAACACCTACAAAAATGACCTGGGCACCAAGGGAGGCTATGTTGCGGGCCACATTTCCAGCCCCCCCAACCATAGCAAAGGAACGGTTTGCATGTAAAATAGGAACAGGGGATTCTGGTGAAATGCGGTGAACCTGGCCGTAAATAAAACGGTCAAGCATCACATCACCAAGGCACAAAATTGTTTTATCTGAAAAATCTAAATGAGTATGGGACATGGGTTTTTAAACAAAAAAATAAGGTTACCCTAAACATAGGGTAACCTTATAAAAAAAAACAAGGCTATTAACGGCGTTCACCAAACAAATTTAGCAACGAAATAAATAGGTTGATGAAATCCAAATACAGGTTCAAGGCGCCAATAATAGCCTTTTTACCTGCTGTGTCTGTGGAATCTCCCTCCAAATAAGCTTCTTTAATTTGTTGCGCATCATAAGCTGTAAGGCCTGTGAATATAAGAACACCCAAGCTTGATAGAACCATCTGCATGGCGGAACTTTTTAGAAAAATATTCACAATACTTGCAACCACAAGGCCTAAAACCCCCATCATCAGGAAGGAACCAAACTGACTTAAGTCACGGTTGGTTGTATAGCCATACAAAGCCATAGAACCAAAGACGGACGCTGTTATGAAGAATAGACGTGCAATGCTTTCGCCAGTAAACACCATAAAGATAGAAGACAGGGAAAGCCCCATAAGAGCAGCGTAAACCCAAAACAACACCTGCGCCGTTTCTAGTTTCAATGAATTAATGCGGGCGCTAATAAAGAAAACCATGGCAAGGGGGGCAAAGATCACAACCCATTTCAAGGGTGACATGAAAATTGTGGCCATTAACTGGGGCGATGATGCAGCAAAGAAGGCAACCAGACCCGTAAGCCCAAGCCCCATAGCCATAAGGGCAAAAACGCGCACCATGTGGGACCGCAAGCCTTGGTCAATATCGAGGGTTGACCCCGCAGAACGCCAAGCGTGTTTGTTAGAATTGTCAGACATAATAAACCTCCATTAGTCATGCTTTTGCATATCATAGCACATTTTTTTTATTTTTTCCATGCGAAGTTTAATCTGAAATTTCTATAACAAAAAAAAATATGTTGAAAGTTTTTTTATTAACATACATATACATTTATTAGATCAAAAAAACTTAGGTAATTAAATTTATGAATAAAATTTTAAAAACATTTATGGCCCAAATTCTTTTAACCAGTTGCGCAATTACCTGTGATGTGAGTCATGCGTATGCAGCTGAAGCTGATGCGAAAATGAGTCGTAGAGAGTTCTTCTAAAGAATCTCGTAAATCTCAAATAGGGAAAAACTTACTCTATGGATTTAAGCGAATTCTAGGGCCTGAACAAAATAAACCCATCTTTGAAAAATTGGCACGTGCGCTGTGTCTTCAAATTAATAATCCTAAAATCGATTCAGGAAGCCTTAAAAGCTATATAAATAATCCTTCGCCTCTTGATGAGCCTATTGATGTTCTAGTGGCGGGAGCTGGCGCAGGTGCAGGATCTGGTTCTGGTAGTTCTGCGGGCGCAGGTGATCCATCTGCATCAGATAGAGTTAAGGATCTTAAGGTTATTGGGCCTTTCTTGGACTCTATAATATTTCCAGCATCACCTTCAACTGAAGACATGATAAGAATCGTAATCGAATCTGTTTGCCTTTTAGGTATGAAAGGCTCTGTAAACCTTCATCTACCTACAGTCATCTTAGAGTTTGTTAGAACGGCATATGTGACACAAAGAGATGCTACTCGATCTCTTAAATCTCTTGCAGACATACTAAAAATCCGCATACCAGGATAATACACAGGCGTTCCAGGCCATATTATTGTACTGCAGGCGGGGGCCGGTTATTTATGGCCCCCTCCCTATGTAGGTCTGGCATCAGATTATGCGTTCTTAATACGCAAACCTGAAAAATTCCCAAAAAAAATATTTTCCGAAACTGACGCTATTCTTGCCTCACAAAAACCCAGCGGGAACTTCTGACAATCACATCAGGCTATCGACAAGGGGAGGATTAATAGCTAATTTAAATATAATTCTAAGTAAGTGAGGATGCGCATGACCAACCCCGAAAAAAGGCCCCAAACTGAAACCCACACGGTTCATAACCACAAACACCTAAAGGAAATGGTGCTTGTCAGCCTTGGCATGTCAACGGCCATAACGGGTTTGTGTTTTCTTGCTTTTTTTCAGGTGGCCCCTAAGTTTGAACGGGATCTTTTTCCATCCAGCCAAATTATTGAAGGGCTTAGAAAAGAAAGTGGTTTGTTAACCCAAAAAATAGAAGGCTTAGGAAATAAGGTGGTGGAACTTGAAAAGGTAGCCCAAACTATTTCTAGCGTGCAGGGGCAGGTCAACAGTATGCAGGAAACCCTGGGGCAATTGGTAAAAACCATAGCTACCCTTGAAGAAAAATTAGCTAACCAAACACCTTCGGTTTCTGGCCAGCCTGTTGCGCACAAATCTAATGCGCCACTTCTTAAGGAAAAATGGCTGGCTATGCAAAGTCTTTATGACAAAGGGGATGTTTTTTCCCACATTCTTCATGACCTTATACCCTTCGTTAGCGAAGATAAGGGGGTTTTGGAAAGTTTGCACCAACTGACCGTACACGCTAACGGACCTGTGAAACCCCTTTCCACACTGGTGCAAGAATTACAAGCTGTTCGACATGCGGTTGAACAGGGAGGTGCCCAATCTTCCCAAGTTGAAGCAGGGCATAACATGGGGTGGTGGCCATTTATCGTTTCAAAAATTAAGGGTGTGATTCGCATAACAAAAGAAGAAGAGCTGTCATCTTTAGAAAAAAATAAAGACGCACAAAAATCTTTTTTAAATCTTTTGGACAAAACCGTAAAGGACCTTCAGGCTCTTCAGCTTCAAACTGCCTTGGCGCACATAAAACCTTTGGCCCATGAACACCCAGCCCTGTTGGGGAATTGGGTTCTTGAGGCAGAAAAACGTCACGCCTTAGACAATGCTTTCACAGCTTTCAAAATAAAATTTGAAAGTTTCTTAGTGAGAGTTTCGTAAAATGCGTTGGCTCAAAGGCACTATTTTTTTCACCAAACTTGCCCTTGTTTGTGGCGCTATTTTTGTTAGCACACGGTACCCAGGTGATGTGACTGTCCATTGGTTTGGATATCGTATAGACACGGCCATCCCTTTGTTTTTAAGCATCATTTTTCTCTTTATCGCCTTAATTATCTTTTTGCATACTTTTTGGCGACGATTGTGGAATATTCCCAAACACTACTTTGATTTCATTCAAAAGCGCCGCCAACAAAAAGGGGAAGCCCTTCTTATTGAAAGCCTTACAGCCATCGCAGCACAACAGCCTGAGGAAGCTCAAAACTCCATAGAGCTTGCAAAAGTATTGCTGCCCAATCATCCCTTGACTGTATTTGTGGCGGCTCAGTCAGCCCATATGTTAAAAGACTCTGCAAAAGCCACAGACTATTTTACCCGCATGTCTCATGATTCGGCTTTGAAGTTTTTAGGCTTAAGGGGCCTTATTTTGCAAGCCAAAGAACAACATGAATGGCTGCAGGTTGAACGTCTTTTAAAGCAGGCCCTGTCTCTTCGACCTGATTCGCCCTGGGTTCAAAACGAAGTATTGCGGAACCAAATTGAATTAACTAAAAATGGTCAGGATAGCGTCATCAATACGCAGAATGTGCACCGTTATCTACCAAAAAGTGATTGGAAAAAACACCAAGCAAGTATTTTTTGGCTAAAGGCCGAACGCCATAAACATGACCCCAAGATTTACAAGGAATTATGCCTAAAAGCTCACGACCATGACGTGGCCAACACGGCCTATTCTGTTTCTTTGGCAGAAATTTACTTTAGGGAAAAAAATCCGTCTCGTGCACAAAATGTTTTGGAAGATACTTACGAAGTTGCCCCTCATCGCTTGTTAATGGATACGTGGATTCAGTTCCACAATGAAATGACCACCATTGAACAGTACAAAGCCTTAGAGCGGCTGACAAAAAGCCAAAGCCGTCATCCTGAAACTATTTGGATTCTTGCAAAAGCAGCCCTTCGGGCAGAACTATGGGGACAATGCCGCAGCTTTTTAAATCAACTGTTGGTATATGGTGACAGCGCGTCTGTTTGTACATTGATGGCCCAACTGGAAGAAGCCGAATACCCCGAAAACACCCAACTAGCGCGCCAATGGTGGCAACGGGCAGCAGAAAGCACACAAGACGAACGTTGGGTATGCAAAACCTGTCATGGTCCGTCAAAAAATTGGCAAACTACCTGTGGTCACTGCTTTTCTATTCACACTATTGAATGGCATACCTTTGGGAACCAAATGCTTCAACTCTCAGCGTCTTAAAGGCTTGATTTTATGGTATTTTGTGTTATTTCTTAAATTACGAAGAATTTGGCTTAAAAGAAGATGGTAAAAAAATAAATGTACCAAAATATGTGTGTTAATACAAATTCCTTTGTGCCTGTTATTGGAGGCCCTTCACTCCAAAAAGACTACATGTCATCATATAAGTTCATAGACTTGTTCGCTGGAATTGGTGGGTTTCATTTAGCTTTTCATAACTTAGGAGCTCATTGCGTTTTTGCTTCAGAAATCGACACATATGCCAGGAAAACTTACACTGAAAATTTTTTTGGAAAATCTCCGTATATTTTTAAAAATGGCCTCTTTAATGATGATATTACAAAAATTGATGCTCCAGAAAGTATGATACCTGATTTTGATATTTTGTGTGCAGGCTTTCCTTGTCAACCATTTAGTCAAGCTGGTTTTAAGCGTGGTTTCCAAGATCAAAAAGATAAACGAGGCAATATGTTTTTCTTTGTGTCTCGTATTATTGCTGAAAAAAAGCCAAAAGCCATTTTTCTTGAAAATGTTAGTCATTTACTGAATCATGATGGAGGGAAAACATTTGCACACATTTATGACATTTTGAATAGGCAGTTAGGATATAGTCTGTGTTGGAAAATAATAAAAGCCTCTGATTATGGCTTGCCGCAACACCGCCCACGAATTTTTATTGTTGGGTTCCAAAAAGAATATGTGGCACAGAAGAGTTTTACTTTTCCTGAAAAAACAGCTCTAAAACTAACTATGTCAGATGTTTGGAATGGAGAATGTGACCGTCATATTGGCTATACTGTGCGTGTAGGAGGTCGGGGGTCTGGACTCCGCGATCGCAGAAATTGGGATACATACTTAGTTAATGGCAAAGAAAGAAGACTTTCATCAACTGAGGGTAAAAAGATGATGGGATTTCCTGATGATTTCATATTCCCAGTGTCAGAAACACAGGCTATGAAACAGCTTGGAAATAGTGTTGCTGTTTGGGCCGTTCAAAAAGTTGCAGAGGAAATTATAAGAACCTTGCACTTCTCAGAACAAACTTATGATGGATTTCTTTCTTATGAATAAAGGTGAGTGGAGTGAACTATATGCATT
The DNA here is from genome assembly GCA_044359765.1 of Patescibacteria group bacterium. Classification (GTDB taxonomy): domain Bacteria; phylum Pseudomonadota; class Alphaproteobacteria; order Paracaedibacterales; family CAIULA01; genus CAZDVK01. Next base: position 10,650 of record JBIKLN010000004.1, read on the forward strand.
CCTAAAAATTCTGGGGGATGGGAAAATCGATGCAGCGGATATGAATCTGGATCCTATTCAGAATTTACACTACGAGGCGAAAAGTATTACAAGAAGATCTCAATTAGATGGCAATTTTCTGGTCTATAAAATTGATAAAAAATCTGGCAATAGTGTTATCAGATTATCTATTTCAGCAAATACAGAAAAGGAGTTTTCCCAAGATTTTTTTTTAGATGCAGCAGAAAAATTGCTAACAAGTATAAAAGGCTCTCTTAACGAAGTAGTCAATCTGAACTTTCTAAAAGAAATTGGCCAGCCAGTGATTAAAGAAAAATCAGGATCAAAAAAAGACATAACAATTGTAATAAAAGACTTTTACTCAGGAAAGGATGAATCTCTAGATTTTAGTATAAAATCTCGGCTAGGGGGGAATTCTACACTTTTTAATGCAAGTTCAAAAACAAATTACCTTTATAAGTTGCTTGGACTTAGTAACCTTACCAAAGAGAAAATGGAAATTGTAGGTTCTTTAAAAACAAAAGAACTTATAGCTTTTTTAAAACAAGTAGATGTTCATTTTGACTTTCTACGAGTGGAAGATACACAGTTTAGTAAAAATCTAAAACTGATTGATTCAAAGATGGATGAGATTCTAGCACATGCCCTACTTATTTATTTTTCATCTAATAAAAAATCTAACAAGAACTATTGTACATTGAAAGATATAGCAGATAAATTGGAGCAAAGCGATCCTTGCTGCTATGGTGTTTCTGCCGATCAGAAGTTTTACCATTATAAAATCAAACAATTTCTAACTGCGTGTGCTCTTGGTTTAACGCCTGGAGCCCCATGGCAAGGATATTTTGATGTGAATGGTGGTTATATTATTGTAAAAGATGACGGTTCAATTGTTTGTTACCATATTTATAATTGGAATGATTTTCAGGAATACCTCATGAGAAATACCTATTTTGATACTCCAAGCACAACACGTCACAAGTTTGGCACAGTATTTTCTGATGGAGATAACTACTTATTAAATCTAAATGCTCAAATTAGATTTAACTGAACCAAGAGGGATAAATAGCTTTATGACCCATTATTCCGATCTTTCAAATGCTGTTCGTTTCCTAAGTGTGCATATGGTGGAAAAGGCTCAATCGGGCCATCCAGGAATGCCCTTGGGCATGGCAGATGTGGCAACTATTTTATTCCACGACTTTTTAAATTTTAATCCAAAAGACCCTGCCTGGCTGGGGCGTGATCGCTTTATTCTATCAGCAGGTCATGGGTCTGCCCTGTTATACAGTCTGTTGTACTTAACAGGATATGAACAAACCACCTTAGAGGAGCTAAAAAATTTCCGTCAGCTTGGGGCCCGTACGGCAGGCCACCCAGAATATGGACACATGGACGGCATTGAAACCACCACAGGACCCCTGGGCCAAGGGCTGGCAACAGGTGTGGGGATTGCCTTAGGTCAAAACATGCAGGCAAGGAACAGACTTCCCAAAACCTATGTTTTGGTTAGTGATGGTGACCTGATGGAAGGTATTTCCCAAGAAGCCATATCTTTTGCAGGGCACATGAACCTTAGAAACCTCATTGTTTTATATGATGATAACCATATTAGCATTGATGGCCATACGGATTTGAGTTTTTCTGATGAAACCCTTAACCGTTTTGAAGCTTGTCATTGGGCTGTACGATCCATTGATGGCCATAATTATGATGAAATTATAGATGCCCTTACTTGGGCCCAAACAACAGATAAGCCAACCCTTATTGCCTGCAAAACCACAATAGGTCGTGGAGCCCCCAACAAGGCGGGTAAATCCTCTAGCCATGGCAGCCCCTTAGGAAAAGAAGAAATAGAGGGTGTGGAGCGTTACTATAATTGGCCCCATGCCCCCTTTCATGTGCCAGAAACTATTTTAAGTGCTTGGCGCAGTGCGTTCAAACGCTGCAAACCCTTGTATGAGGAAGTGTGGGAGCGCCCCTTTTCAAATAAGAGTGCAAAAGCCTTTGATGACCTATGGCAAACGTTCCAAAAAGAAGCGCCCACTTTGGCAACCCGTGTGGCGTCTCAAAAAGTGCTTGATGCCATTAGTCCCCACATACCAAATCTTATTGGGGGGTCAGCAGACCTGACGGGTTCCTGTAATACGAAAGCTCAACATCAAAACTCTATTACGGCAGATAATTTTTCAGGAAATTATATTCATTACGGGGTGCGTGAACACGCCATGGGGGCCATCATGAATGGTTTGGCCCTGCAGGGGTTTGTTCCCTATGGTGGAACTTTTTTGGTGTTTTCTGACTATCTTCGTCCAGCTTTGCGCTTATCAGCCTTAATGAACCTTGGGGTTATTTATGTTCTGACCCATGATTCCATTGGATTGGGAGAAGACGGCCCCACCCATCAACCCATTGAACATCTGGCAAGTCTAAGGGCCATGCCGAATGTGCTTGTATTTCGCCCTGCTGACGCCCTTGAAACATTAGAATGCTGGCAGTTGGCCCTGGCCCATAACCAAACACCATCAGTTTTGGCCCTTACCCGTCAGTCGGTTCCTTTTCTTAATATGCCCCTTGGTTCCTGTGCTAAAGGAGCCTATGTATTGAAAGGGGTACCTGAAAAAGCAAGGGCAACTTTGTTGGCCACAGGCTCAGAAGTTTCGTTGGCCCTTAAAGCACACGAACACTTACAGAAACAAGGTATTGAAACGGTGGTCGTATCCATGCCATGCTTTGAACTGTTTGATGCCCAACCTGAAGACTATAAACAGAAGGTTTTAGGAACAGCGCCCCGCATTGCGGTTGAGGCAGCCTGTGATTTTGGGTGGCACAAGTATGTGGGGGAAAAAGGCGCCTTTGTCGGTATGAGAAGCTTTGGCGCATCAGGGCCTGCGGAAAAATTGTATGAAACTTTTGGCATTACGGTTGATGCCATTATAAAAACTGTTTTAGAAAGGATATAAAATGACCTATCGTATCGCCATTAATGGATTTGGCCGCATTGGCCGCATGGTTTTGCGGGCTTTAACAGAATCGGGCCGGACAGATATTCAGGTGGTGGCTATTAATGACTTGGGGTCCATAAACAGTAATGTGCACCTATTTAAATACGATTCGGTTCATGGCCCTTACAAAGGCCATTTGACCTGCACAGACAAAACTATTGATTTAGGAGCGGGGCCTATTGAAATTTTGGCGGAAAAAGACCCCGAAAAACTACCCTGGGAAACTTTGAAAATTGATTTGGTTATGGAATGTTCAGGCCATTTTACCAAACGTGATGATGCTTCTAAACACCTAAAAGCAGGCGCGCGCCGCGTTTTAGTTTCAGCCCCTTCTGACGGTGCAGACTTAACGGTTGTGTATGGTGTAAACCATACCAAAATAGCAAAAGATCATTTGGTTCTGTCCAACGCCTCATGTACCACTAACTGCTTGGCCCCTGTGGCTTCTGTGCTTCATGAAACAGTGGGTATTGAACATGGCTACATGACAACTATTCACGCGTATACAGGAGACCAACGGTTGGTAGACACCATTCACAGTGACCTACGCCGCGCACGGGCTGCTACCTTGTCTATGATTCCAAGCTCTACAGGGGCAGCCAAGGCTGTTGGTTTAGTTTTGCCAGAATTAAAAGGGAAACTAGACGGTACAGCCATTCGTGTTCCAACACCCAACGTTTCTGTGGTTGACCTAAAATTTGTAGCCAAGCGCTCCACCACAAAAGAAGAAATTAACACAGCCATTGAAAAAGCCAGCCAAGGACCCTTAAGAGGAATTTTGGATGCTGTAAGTGCGCCCCTAGTTTCTTGCGATTTTAATCATGACCCTCACAGTTCTATTTTTGACCTGACCCAAACCCAGGTTATTGATGGAACTTTTTGTCGTGTCCTATCTTGGTATGATAATGAGTGGGGTTTTTCCAACCGCATGTGCGATGTGGCAAGTTATTTAAGCCAACAGGAGATGTAAAACTCATTTTCATGTATAAAAAATGGATAAATTCCCATGGGTGAGACAAGGTGGTTGCCGATTCCTATTATTTTAGAGGGCCAAAAAATATCTAAAGGGCTTGCTGTTGGAGTCACCTTTTTACACAAAGATTCAGGATGGCGCATAGGTTCTTCAGATGTTATTTCGTCCCATACAGAAATGGAGCGGCTAAACCACGGGTTGCAATCTTTGCAAAAGGAAATAGATGGCATTCTTTATGGTGACCTTCCCCAGTTTGCTAGCGATGTACGCGACATTATTACGGCCTATTCCTTTCTTGCAAAAGACCCATCTTGGCAGCGTCAACTGGAAATGTTTATTGGGCAAGGCCATTCGTGCGAACAGGCCATTCATGAAACCCTAAATAAATTTCAGGATAAATTTTCAGCCTATCCTTTTTGGCAGCAGCGTTTTCATGATTTGAAGGACATAAGTCAGCAGCTGGGAAAGCACCTAGGACATTCCTTTAGTGAAAAGGTTGAGGGAAGAGAAGATTTGATTGTGGTGGCCAAAACCCTGGGTGTGGCAGATTTATTGGCCTACACACGCCATAATATTAAGGGGCTTATTGTGGAAGAGATGGCCCCCACCTCTCATGCCATGATTTTGGCATGTTCCTTAGGGATTCCCATTATTGGTGGAATACCTAAGGTTTTTGAAAAAATTGATGACGAAACTCCCGTAATTCTTGATGCAAATGCTGGCACAGTCCACCTGCGCCCTACCCATACGTTGTTACACAGAGCCAGGGAAAGGTTGGAAGGTGGGCAACAGGCCCCCATGACCGTATTTCAAGAAGAAGCAACGGAAACCCTTTCCTCCCGTGATGAAATTCCTGTGGGGCTTCACATTAATGTGAATCTAGCGGAAGATTTATTCATTTTGAATGAACCTTTTGTGACAGGGGTTGGGTTGTTGCGAACTGAACTTCCTTTTATTATATCTAACGACCATCCCTCCATTGATGTACAAAGGGAGTTTTATACAAGAATTTTTAATTTAGCCAAAAAACGGCCCATTATTGTGCGTACCCTAGATATGGCCCCAGATAAGCTGCTGCCAGGTATGAATACCAACCAGAAGGCAAAAAACATTAAAAGCAACCGTGTTGTCCGCTTGTTGCTAGATCAGCCAGAGCTTATCCAAAACCAAATTCGTGCCATTTTTCAGGCACATGCCGAATGTGATTATAAAACTCAACCGTTGTGGATTATGTTGCCCATGATTGCTGAAGTTGGGGAATTTAAAGCTATTAAGAAGCTTATTCACAAAGAAATAGAACACCAAAAAAATAAGGGGGAACAGGTGCCAAACGTGAAAATTGGCAGCATGATAGAGGTGCCATCTATTCTATTTCAACTGGATGATTTTTTTGACTGTGTAGATTTTGCGTCTGTCGGCACCAATGATTTGCTTCAGTTTTTATATGCTATTGACCGCGAACATATGCATCAGCACACTTATGATGCCCTATCACCTTTATTTTTAGGTATTCTTAAAACCATTATTTCTAAAGCCCATGAGTATGGAAAAGAACTAAGTGTGTGTGGTGAGATCGCAAGCCATCCCTTAGAAGCCATGGTTCTTTTAGGTCTGGGGCTTCAAAAATTGTCCGTATCGCCCACAAGCGTGTATGAAATTGAGGCTATGATTCGTTCCTTACCCCTAGGAAGCCTTAGACATTATGTAGATGAATGTTTGCAAGGGGGGGTGCCCATATCACGTGATCTTATGACTGATTTTGCCAGACAAAACGCCGTTTTTGGGGGTTAGATGACCTCTTACAATCTGCAAATAAATTGGGCAAACAGGTCTTTCATAATATTTTCATGAATGACGGATGTTTCTTGGTTTGCATTCATTACAAGGCACCGATTGGGATTTTTATGTGCAATGTCTAAAAAGCCCCTATGAACACGTTCGTGAAAATCTAGGTCATAAGTCTCAAAACGTCCTTCTGCGCTATTGCCCAATTCTTTTCCTAGACGTTCACGGGAACGCTGAAGGCCTATGGCAGGAGGAAGGTCCAAAATATACGTTCTGTGGGGCTGTTGTGTACCAACAGTTTGACGGTAAAGATCATCTAAAAAATCTTGGGAAATACCATGACCAAACCCTTGATATGCTAGGCTAGAGTCGGCAAAACGGTCACAAATAACCCATAACCCCGTTGTGAGAGCTGGTGCAATCGTATGAGTCCAGTGCTCTGCCCGCGAAGCATACATGAGCAGCGCCTCTGAAACAGGTGTCCACTTGTCTGTGCTGCCTGTTAATAAAAGGGTGCGAATAAGTTCAGCGCCTACGCTGCCCCCTGGCTCGCGGGTAACAATATGGGGTATGTCTTGCCTGTGAAGGGCCTGAGAAAGAAGACGAATTTGGGTACTTTTGCCCGTTCCCTCACCACCTTCGAATGTAATAAATTTTCCTAACATGTCTTTTAAGGGGCAAAGCCCGCGCCTTTAAGGTAGTGAAATAATTGATTTTTTAACGCTGTTAACCCAGCGTCAGAACTGGCTTCACATCGCGCCACAAGAATGGCTTGTGTATTGGACGCCCGCAGCAACCACCACCCGTCAGGTGTCATGACACGCACACCGTCTACGTCACTAAAGGTCGCCCCATCAGCCACTAACGCTGCCTTTACTTTTTCAACCAACTGAAATTTTTCTGATTCGTCACATTCTATGCGTATTTCGGGCGTATTTATGCATTGAGGAAGCTCATCTAACATAGATGACAGGGGTTTGGCTGTGGCATGCAAAATATTCAGAAGGCGTATGGCCGCGTACAAAGCATCATCATATCCATAATAGGTGTCGGCAAAGAAAATGTGGCCGCTCATTTCTCCCGCCAACAAGGCGCCTGTTTCGGCCATTTTTGACTTAATCAATGAATGACCTGTTTTTGCCATAATGGCTTGCCCTCCCATTTCTGTGATGGCATCAAACAAAGTTTGACTGGCTTTCACATCGGCTATAATGGTGGCCCCTGGATTAGATTCCAAAACGGCCCGTGACCACAAAACCATAAGCTGGTCGCCCCACAAAATACGCCCCCAGTTGTCCATCACACCAACGCGATCTCCATCGCCATCAAAGGCAATACCTAGGTCATAGCCGTTTTCTAAAATGGCACACTTCATTTGCTGAAGATTTTCAGGAACTGTTGGGTCTGGATGGTGGGCTGGGAAATTACCATCAATTGCTTCATTTAACAAAATGTGATCTGCTTCTATTTTTCCTGTACGAATCAGCGCTTGTAAAACATTTCCTGCCGCCCCATTGCCAGGGTCCCAAACAATTTTAAGGCGTTTTTCGGTGGGGGTGTAATCTTTCAGCAAACGATTTATATAGGCTTCTTGTACGCACACTTCGCCCACATGGCCTGGGGTTTTTACATCCTTCAAATCATAAGCTGCAAGGTTTTGAATGTCTTTTCCAAAAAAAGGCCGGGTGTAAAGCGCCATTTTAAACCCATTATCTTTGGGTGGGTTATGGGACCCCGTTACCATAATACCCGCATCACATGGTGTATTTTTAACAGCAAAATATAACATGGGGGTGGGCCCTACCCCTATGTCTATAACCTGCACACCGCCTGCCACAAGCCCCTGAACCAGTGCATTACGCAAGGAAGGAGAGCTTATACGACCATCGCGACACACAGCAACTGTTTTCAAGTTGTTCAAACGCATCATATGAGAAAAGCGACGCCCTAAAGCCAGAGCATCGCCCGTTGTTAACGTTTTCTCAAAGGTGCCACGAATGTCATATTCGCGCAAAATAACAGAATTAAGGTTCATATTATTTCTTTGTAAAGCGGCCAATCAAATCCACAGTTAGAATGGCAAATAGGGTAGAACACAAACCTGGAAGAATAAAGGGCATGAAGCCAACCTTTATAGCAACACCAAAACCAACAAAACTACTAAGCCAGGCTAACCCAAAAGTATACAAGGGAATTTTTCCAATCATGCATGCTAAAAAACGGGAAGAAACAGTTGTTAAGTTGTGCTTAAGCTTGCTGATAACATACACCATGGGCAAAAACCCCATAATGTAACCCGCCGTGGGCGATAGGAGAACACCCGCACCTCCCTTAAGACCTGCAAAAACAGGAAGCCCCAAAGCCCCCTCCACTATGTAAGCGCCAACAGTTGAAACTGCCAACGTCGGGGGAAGCAGCAAGGCCACCACCATTAATGCAAATGGTTGCATGGTCATGGGAACAAGGAAAAAAGGCACCTGAATTTGGGCACAAGCGGCAATGAACAAACTTCCAAAGGCCACACGCCACACAGCGGAAAAAGGAGACGTATTCCAAGAATAAAGGGAAAGACTCTGACTTGTCATAAAAAATCCAACAAAAAAAATGAACCACATCCAACTACTAGCAAAAAGGCTGATGTGTTGACAATAGCAATTCAGCTGATTCTTTTCAAAAGAACGTGAAAAAGTGCAGCAGTGCCCGTTGAGTTTTTGTTTAATTACGTTATTTATTTTTTTGAATCTGAAGCTCAAAAATTAACCTTTTGTTAACTTTTTGAGATATACCTCCCACCTCCGGCCCCCGGCCGCCCAGGGGATATATAATTATTTTTACAAAAAAATTGGTTAAAAAATGATTAATTGGTATTATAAAATTTCAAAAAATAAAGATTATTTTCAAACATGATGTAAAAATATCACACTCATTCAAAAAAGCCTAACAAAATCAATGGTTTTGAGGGGGGTGTGGAGGCCCAAATTATAGGACTCTCGCTATATTTTCTTTGTTTTATTACCTAAAGTAATGTGGCTCCTGCGCAGGCGGGGGTCCATAAAAATAGAAAAAATCATTCATTATCAATTTTGTTTTTCCATAGATTCCTACCTCCGCGGGAAGGGCATGGGGTTACGTTTCCATGCGTATTATCAAAAAGGGGTCATCTCCCTATGTCTCCCAAAGCGGCTGCATCTGCAAATTGAAGGGTAGCCAGGCGACGATAAAGGGGGCAATTCGTAATAAGTTCCGCATGCGTACCAACGGCCTGAATTTTTCCCTGGTCAAGAACCACAATGCGGTGCGCGCGCAAGACCGTTGCCAACCGGTGGGCAATAACAATACTGGTGCGTGTATTCATCAGGTGGTGCAGGCCCTTTTGAACAGCATGTTCACTTTCCGCATCTAAGGCATTGGTAGCTTCGTCAAGCAGCAGCAAGCTTGGGTTACGTAAAATAGCCCGCGCAATGGCAATACGTTGTTTTTGCCCCCCCGAAAGACGCACACCCCGCACCCCCACTAAGGTTTCAATGCCGTTTTGAAGTTGGGGCAAAAAATCTTGCAACCGTACTATGTGGGCTGCTTGCATGACCTCTGCTTCTGTGGCGTCGGGACGTCCATACAAAATATTTTCATAAATCGTTGTGGAAAATAAGGCAGGCTCTTGAGAAACAATACCAATACGATGACGCAAACTGCTGACAGAAACATCTTTTATATCTACACCGTCCAGGTAAATACTGCCTGATTGGGGGTCATAAAATCGTAGTAACAGGGAAAATATAGTGCTTTTTCCAGAACCTGACGGCCCCACAATGGCCAGATTTTCTCCAGGAGCTACCGAAAGAGTCATTTGGTCTAAAACTAACCGTTCAGGGTGCGTTGGATAGGAAAAAGAAACATTATGAATGGCCAAAATTCCCCGAGAGGCTTCAGGTAAGGCCCGTGATGGTGCTGCTCGCTGAAGAGAAGACCTTTGAATTTGAAACAAGGCCATCAGGCGGTCTGCAGCCCCTGCTGCCCGTTGTAAGTCTGCCATAATTTCACTGAGAGAACCTGCCGAACTTGCAACCACAACAGCGTAAAATAAAAACGCAGACAAATCTCCCATGCTGATTGTGTTGTTCCAAACATCTTGCATACCAAGCCACAAAACAAGGGCTATGGCCGAAAAAATGAGAACCATAACAAAGCCCGCCAATAACCCACGGGCAAAGTTGCGTTGAATTGCAGCACTAAAGGCGCTGGCACTGTAGTTTTTAAAAATAAGTTTATCAATGGCTTCATGGGTGAAGGCCTGAACAGTTCGGATATTGTTAAGGCATTCATCAATGTAGCCTCCCAGGTCTGCCATGCGGTCTTGCGCTGTGCGAGAGTGGCCTCGTACCTGACGCCCCAGTATGATAATGGGAACCAAAACCAAGGGCACAACCCCTAAACAGTATAGGGTAAGCTTAGGCGACATAAAGGCCATCATCACCATGCCACCTGTAAATAACATAAAGTTGCGCACCGCAATGGCGGCCGATGTGCCCACCACCACTTGAATCAAAGTTGCGTCATTGGTAAGACGTGAAATAAGTTCACCTGCGCGGGTTTGTTCATAGAACCCCACATCAAGGTTTAAAATATGTTGAAAAACATCTTGCCGTAGGTCACACACCACCCGTTCACCGAGCCAACTTACATAATAGGAACGACCAAAACTGGCCACAGCTAAAACAAGAATACAACCACCTAGGCCAAACAAAACATAAGACAAACGACCATGATTTTCGCAGTCAAACCCATGATCAATGAGGGAACGCAGGCCGCCCCCAAAGGCCAATACCACACCTGAGGCAGCCACAAGTGATACAAAGGCTAATAGGATCGTGCTTCTATAGGGAAACAAATAGCGTTTTAAAAAACTGAGCTTTCGAATGGAATTTGTTTTCATAAAATCACTTTTTAAAGAACCTATCATTTTATCCCACATAAGGGACCAAGCTTTCAAGATAACACAGGAGGGGCCGAACAACTTTTTTTCTAGACGAAATATTTTTTTTGGGGTATTTAAATACTATCACGTGCCGGCTTAGCTCAGTTGGTAGAGCAACTGACTTGTAATCAGTAGGTCGAGAGTTCGAGTCCCTCAGCCGGCACCAGTGATTCTGCGGTTCTTGCAGGATCTTTAGGTTTAAAAAAAGTTTGGTGCTACCTTGGTGCTACTTTTGGGCCATGCCCCTAATCCAAATAAATAAATTCTCAGAAAGTTTTCCTATCAACCTTTTTGTAATTTTTCAGTCAATTCTAGCTACAACTTGTCATTTTTATCAGAGGCCCCCTGCTAAAGTGGCTAAAGCTGCTAAAGTACGACTCTAGACCTTCCTAAAAAGATGTTTCTCTTTTTACAAAAAAGAGAAAATGGATTATTTTTCAACTTTACGACAAAATCACTGAGTGATATTCTTAAATTGTAATTCCATTTTAGGTTGATTTAGGTGTGATGTTTATTAAAGTCGGTTTTTTTTCCTTATTTTTAAGTTTTTCACCTTTTTTAAGTGAAGCAACAGCAGGTGCTGGGGGCCCTTTAGTCGAATTTGAAATTAGGAATTCGGACTTAGGTAAGCATGTAGGATGGAGTATGAAATATGAGGAAGGTCCTATTGATCTGTCTGTCTCACCATCTATTCCAACAAAGCCTATTATTTCACCTAAAGATAAAAGTGCCTTTTCAACTGTGCCTATCTGGGTTCAACACAAAAAGGGTGGGGAATTAAGTTCTAAAGTTATGGGGACCAGTTTTTTAGTAAAAAACGAAGATCAACTTTTTCTTATCACAAATCCGCACGTTCTCAAAAACCCACCTGCAACGGCAAAAGATGGAACCCCTCTGGATGATTGCAAGTTTGAATTGCATATGCATGCAATTCAAACAGATGAAATGGTTAAGAAAAATAGGTTAAAAATTCTCATAATACGAGAGCCCATAGCAGGATTTCAAAGCAGGTTTTTTTATAAAGCTGGAAGTCCCCAGTTAGAGCTTGCCGTTCTTGATTTAAATGCTCTGCTGTTGACCTCACCAGGATTAATAGAACCATTTTACGAGGCTGTGGACGTATCTAGCTTTGCCAAAAAAAGTGCTGCAGGTTATCTTGAGGAAATTAGCATGTTTGGCTATCCAAAGGGCTTGATTAATGCAGAGTTGAATATGCCTTTAGCAAGAACAGGAAAAACGGCAACCTACGCCAGGGCAACGCATTCCCCTCAGTATCTACCAGGGGATAAGACCCAAATAACTCCCTATTATGTAGATTTCATGATCGATGCCGCTTGTTTTCCAGGCTCCTCAGGTTCTCCCGTTTGGCTTTTTAAAGAAGAGCGGTTAGAAGTTGTAACAGACGTTGAGGTCAAACTCCCTAAATACGAAGGTAGTGAGGACTGTGTTGTTGACAAAACAACAGAAGATATTATTGCAAAAGTTTCAGGGGACCAGAAATTTTTAGGTGTTTTATTTGGTGGCCCTATGGCTGGAGCATTGACAGATGTTTACGAAGAGGAAGAGGATACGGCCCTTTTCGCTGCTGCCGCTGCGTCTTACCCTATAAATTTGGGGTGGTGTATACATGCACAAACACTGAAAACTTTTTTAGATGATTATTCGAAAGGTGATTTGACTAAGGGGTTAGTTGGTTTTACGCCAGCAAAAGGGAAGTAGGGCAATAACTTGTCTACTAGGTTTGGTAAAGCAGTGGGGCGGTGGCTTGCTGGCTTGATAGTATTTCCTCTCTCCTCGTGTGAAAAATCCCCCTTATAAAATGAAAAAATATTGTTTTTCAACTTTAAAACGAATGTTTTTGCGGGTATGCTTAATTAATTTGTTTTTTAAAAAATTTTGGCATTAGGTCCATGTTTTTTTATCAGGTAGATTATGAAACAAAAACTAGAGCTTACGTGGATAGGAAAAGAAAATAGCCCCAAGCTTGAACCCCGTATCTTGCTGGAAGATACAAGCTTATCCTACCATGCACCCCATCGTGTTACGGAAAATGATATTTTGGATAATAAGCTCATTTTTGGCGATAACTTGCTGGCATTGAAAGCGTTAGAGCAAGAATATGCAGGCAAAGTTAAATGCGTTTTTATTGACCCACCCTACAATACTGGCAGTGCCTTTACACATTATGAAGATGGTATTGAACATTCTCTGTGGCTGAGCCTGATGCGTGACAGGCTTGTTCTGATTAGAAACTTACTGGCCGATAACGGTTCCCTTTGGATTACTATTGACGACAACGAAGCGCATTATTTAAAAGTGCTGTGTGATGAGGTGTTTGGGCGAAATAATTTTGTGGCGAATATTGTTTGGAATCATCGCAAAAGCGTGCAAAACGATGTGGTTATCAGCCTTTCTCATAATCACATTCTTGTTTATGCTAAGCACAAACCCCAAGTAGCTTTTAATAGACTATCGGTTGATGCAAAAAAATATGAGAATCCCGACAACGACCCACGTGGGCCTTGGTATGCTACGCCTTTTGATGCTCCAAATTTGCGTCCTAACTTAACTTACCCAATTGTCAACCCACATACGAACAAGGAGTATTGGCCACCAAAAGGTCGATGTTGGCGAACAACCCAAGAAGAATATGGACGAATGTTTAATGAAAACCGTATTGTATTTGGAAAGTCAGGTAAGTCTAAACCTCAGCTCAAAAGATTTTTAGTTGATGCACAGGAGAAAGGAAGCAGCGTTAAAACATGGTGGGATGATTTTGGTACAGCAACAGAAGCGACTAAAGACTTGCAGAAGATTTCTATTACCTTTTCCACGCCAAAACCAGAACGTCTACTGCATCAAATTTTGTCTGTCGCTACAAATAAAAATGATCTCGTTCTTGACTCATTTGCTGGTTCTGGTACTACAGGTGCGGTAGCTCATAAAATGGGCCGTCGGTGGATCATGGTAGAGCTTGGTGAGCATTGTCATACCCACATTATCCCACGACTTAAAAAGGTAATTGATGGAGAGGACAAGGGCGGTGTTACAGAAATTGTAGGTTGGAAAGGTGGTGGAGGGTTTCGTTACTATGCTTTAGCACCCTCTCTTCTTGAGAAAGACGAATGGGGGCAGTTAATTATTTGCAAAAAGTATAATGCAAATCAGCTAACTCAGGCACTTTGCAAGTTAGAAGGGTTCACCTATGCCCCATCAGAAACCATATATTGGCAGCATGGGTATTCTACGGAAAGTGATTTTATTTATGTGACTACCCAAACCTTAACAACACAGCAATTGCATTTTTTAAATACAGAGGTTGGCCCCCAACGTTCTTTGCTTGTTTTATGCAGTGCTTTTCAGGGAAAAGCGGATGATTTTCTAAACCTTACTCTCAAAAAAATTCCAAAAATGCTTTTATCAAAATGTGAATGGGGTCGTGATGATTATTCACTCAATTTGGAAAGCCTGACAGGTCTAGTGAAAAAAGATGAAAAGGAAAAGCACACAACACCTGTTCAAAAAAAACTTTTTGAGGAAATACCGCCATGAACAAGTATGTTTATAATATTTCAAATCGTTTGTCTTTGCGTGAACCTCAACGAAAATCTTTAGAAATTTTGTCAGATATTACAGACCTGATTTCTATCAAAGAAAAGAATGACCTAGAGGAAACTCTGAACTGTCTCCAACAAAAATTTCCAAACGTTAAGGGGTTTGATCGTGAGTTTCCATCACTCTGTTTTTCTTTGGCCACAGGTGTTGGAAAAACACGCTTGATGGGGGCGTTTATCACTTACTTATATTCAGCTCACCATATTAAGAATTTTTTTGTCTTAGCCCCTAACCTTACTATCTATAACAAGCTTATTTCCGACTTCACCCCAAACACGCCAAAATACGTATTTAAGGGGATTGCTGATTTTGCAGTAATTCCCCCTGTCATCATTACAGGCGAAAATTATGGGTGGTCTGCGCGAAATTTATATACAAACAAAGATGCTTGCAATATAAGCATCTTCAACATTTCTAAAATTAATTCAGAAGTACGAGGTGGTAAATCTCCAAAATTTAAGCGTATATCTGAATATTTAGGGCAAAGCTATTTTGACCATTTATCCCAGATTGGCGACCTTGTTATCATAATGGATGAGTCGCACCGATACCGAGCAAGTGCGGGCATTAAAGCCATTAATGATTTAAAACCCATAATGGGGTTAGAACTAACGGCCACACCTTTTACGGAAGCTGGTAAAAAGCATACCTTTTTTCAAAATATTGTTTATGACTATGCTTTGGGACAAGCCATAAAAGATGGTTTTGTCAAAGTTCCCGCTGTTGTAACACGGGAAAATTTTAATCCTCAGCATATGACACAGCAGGAAATTGAGAGACTTAAATTAGAGGATGGTATAGCCCTTCATGAACAAACAAAAGCTAAACTTAAAACCTACTCTCATGTATCGAGAAAAGATTTTGTGAAGCCATTTGTTCTAGTCATTGCAAGAGATATAAGCCATGCAAAACATCTTTTTGAGGTTATAGAATCAGACACTTTTTTTAACGGCAACTATAAAGGAAAAGTAATTCAAGTAGATTCTAGCCAATCAGGTGAAAAAGAAGATGAAATGGTTGAGCGTCTTTTGGCCGTTGAGTCAAAAGAAGAGCCCACAGAAATAGTAATTCATGTGAATATGCTGAAAGAAGGGTGGGATGTGACAAACCTTTACACGATTATTCCCCTAAGGGCTGCCAATGCCCGAACACTCGTAGAGCAATCCGTTGGTAGGGGGCTTCGTCTTCCCTATGGAAAAAGAACGGGGGATAGAGACTTAGACCGCCTGAGCATTATAGCTCATGATAGGTTTCAAGAAATTGTGGATGACTCTAAAAAAGAGGACTCTCCAATTCAGCTTGAGCAGGTTGTGTTAACAAATGAGCAGCTGCGTGAAAAAATAGAAACTGTAAGTGCAACCTTAAGAGTCAATCAAGTGCTCATGAAAGAATCTGACATAAAAAATGCTCATAGAACAATGGATATCATTTACGAATTTGGTGTTACTAATGATTCTGTACAAAGGCTTGAGGATTACAAAAATCCTAAAATCTTTAAAGACCTTGTAGCTGAGATTAATCAAGATTCTGGACAGACATTGGAACCCAATAATGTTCAAAAAATCTTAGGTAGCCTTGTGGCGAACACAATACAAATTCCAAGAATTGCCATTCGTCCTAAGGAAAACAAATGTGGGTTTAAAACCTTTTTACTTAATATCGATAACATGCGTTACCAGCCACCGACTGATGAAGCCTTACATGTTCAAAATCTACACGATGGTGAAAGTTCATCTGTGGTTTTTAATGCACCTCAACATAACGAAAAAGAGCTTGAGGATTATATTATCTCTCCCCTTATAGATTTTGACGATATTTCATATGAAGAAAACTCCATTCTAATTAATAATCTGGCACAACAGGTCATCAATCATTTCAGGTCATATCTTCCTGAAAAAGATATCTTAAAAGTGGTTCGGTATTATGCTAGAGAAATAGCCCAGTCAATTCGTGAACAAATGGGTCATCATTACTGGGAAGAAAATTCAGAGTTTGAAACTGTGGAGGTTTCTGGTTTTACAAAGATTAAGGAGCCCCGTTTTAATTATGTAAACGGCAAAAGATTAGATTTCAGAAATACTTCCTTTGATAAGGAAAAAATATCCTCTTACATATTTTTTGGTTTTGAGCGGTGCATTTTTGATATTCAGAAATTTGATTCTAACCCTGAAAGAATACTTGCAATCATTTTGGACAGAGATAGCCTCAAATGGTTCAAACCAGCACGGGACCAATTTGACATTTACTATAAACATAGTGAAATACAAAAAAAATATGAGCCTGATTTCATAGCCGAAATGAAAGACTGCATTTGCATGATAGAGGTGAAGGCAAATAATGAAATGAACGATGAGATTGTTTTGGTAAAGAAAGAGGCTGCGTGGAGTTGGTGCGAAAATGCCTCTAAATTTGCTGAAAAAACTGGCTCAAAGCCCTGGCTCTATATAATTATTCCTCACGATGATTTAAGGGACAATATGACTCTAGGGGGGTTGGTGAAAAAATACATAACAGCGCCAATTTGCTAACAAGCTTTCTACAATCTTTATTAGAGAAGCAAGGAGCAGGCGCAGTTAGAACGTCAGCCCCCTATTTGCCCAAGCTTTTAGAATTTTTTTCTTAGATTCCTTAGATAGGTTAACCCCTTTCAACTCCAATCGCAAAAGTCCAGACGCAGAAGCAATCAAATCACAGAGACTTTTTATATTGACGCTTGAGCATCCACTGAGATTAAGCTCGAGCAAAGATTTCGATCCTTCTAAAGCCTTGAAACAAGGTGAATCTTCTCTCCATCTTCACCAGTAAAACCATTCTGGAAAAGACGAAGAAAGTCTAAAAAACCATCCTCTGTTATCTCATCAGACGTAAGATTTAAAAACTCCAAATTCGTAATACAATCACCTCGTTAATAAAAAAAGAGGGGATACTATCTGTAGAAATACGTAGTAAATCTGCATTAATAGAAGGCTGAAAATTAAAAAATACACTTTTGTTGTATTGCTTGTAGTAATCAAGAGCTAGCTCATATATTTCTCCGAAGGTTCGTTCTTCTTTAAGCTTGATCAGCCCCATATCATTTGGAAATTTTTCCTTATTAAGTTCTAGAAAATTTGCTGAGTTGAAAGCGGAGGTGGTTTGCCAATATAATTAATTTTATTAAAATTATTTATTTAAGGTGGGCCTTCTCATGCAAGCATATACAATTGTTGACCATTATTATGATGTGGTGGTAGTGGGCGCTGGCGGGGCTGGCCTTCGGGCTACTTTGGGCATGTGCGCGGCAGGTTTAAAAACGGCTTGTGTTACCAAGGTTTTTCCAACGCGCAGTCATACAGTGGCAGCTCAAGGTGGTATTAGCGCAGCCTTAGACAATATGAACCAGGGCGATGATTGGCGTTATCATTTTTATGATACCATCAAAGGGTCTGACTGGTTGGGAGACCAAGATGCCATTGAATACATGTGCAAAAACGCAGTAGATGCGGTGGTGGAGCTGGAACATTTTGGTGTGCCTTTTTCCCGCACAGACAGTGGAAAAATTTATCAGCGGGCTTTTGGTGGGCATACAATTAAACAAGGCGAGTCTATGGCCAACCGCGCCTGTGCGGCAGCAGACCGTACAGGACACGCCATTTTGCACACACTGTACCAGCAATGCCTTAAACATGAGGCTGAGTTCTTTATTGAATATTTCGCCCTAGACCTGATTATGGACGATGGCGTGTGTAAAGGCATAGTAGCCTGGTGTTTGGACGATGGAACCATTCATCGCTTTCATGCCCACATGGTTGTTTTAGCCACAGGGGGCTATGGCCGTATTTACTTTTCTTGTACAGGAGCCCATACCTGTACGGGCGATGGGAATGGCTTGGTTCTACGTGCGGGCCTGCCCTTGCAAGACATGGAATTTATTCAGTTTCATCCAACAGGCCTATACGGCATTGGGTGTTTGATGAGTGAGGCTGCCCGCGGTGAAGGTGGGTACCTAAGTAATTCAGAAGGGGAACGTTTTATGCCCCGTTACGCCCCAAAAGCCAAAGATTTGGCGTCTCGGGATGTGGTCAGTCGGGCCATTACTGTTGAGATTTTAGAGGGTCGCGGTGTGGGGCCACGTAAAGATTATGTGAATTTACACCTAGAACATTTAGGGGCTGATGTGATTAATCAGCGTCTTCCTGGCATTACGGATATGGCAAAAACATTTTGCGGCGTAGACGCAACGATAGAACCCATACCCGTTTTACCAACCGTGCATTATAACATGGGGGGAATTCCCACCAACATTCATGGCGAAGTATTGAAAAATTCTAAGGAAGAGGTTGTGCCAGGCCTTATGGCTATAGGTGAGGCCGCTTGTGTTTCTGTGCACGGAGCCAATCGTTTGGGAACAAATTCCTTACTTGACCTTATTGTGTTTGGTCGTGCTGCGGCCCTTCGGGCACGGGAGTTGATTCAGCCCAATGCCGAACACATGCCCATGCATGCTAATGCGACTGATGAAACCATACATCGTTTTGATAAGCTGCGCCATGCAGATGGCAGGCTTGGTACGGCAGAAATTCGCCTGAAAATGCAGCAAACCATGCAAAACCACTGCGCCGTATTTCGCAAACAAGATATTTTGGAAAAGGGCATACAAGAATTGTCTGAAGCTTACGCAATGTTAGAAGATATTCAGATAAAAGACCGCTCCTTGATTTGGAATACGGATTTGATGGAGGCTTTGGAGCTTCAAAACATGATGCCTCAGGCTATGGTTACTTTGCAGTCAGCCTTGTACAGAACGGAAAGCCGTGGCGCCCATGCCCGCGATGATTTCCCAGAACGGGACGATGTGAACTGGCTGAAGCATACCCTATGCTGGTGGGACGAGAGTCAAAAAACACACGCCCTTGATAGTCGGCCTGTTCATATGAACACTCTTACAAAAGATGTGACCCCCATTCCCTTACAAAAACGGGTCTATTAAAGCGCTATATGGCACGGTCTTTGCAATTCTTTTGCTAGTTCAGCAAAGGAATTGTTATGTTTTGGAAAATCATATTTTTGCTTACGCTATTTGCGCGTTTAAGTTTTGGTTGCCATGTTTTTATTCAGCAACAGGAAAAACTTTTAGGCATTCCTGAAAATTTGCTTTATTCCGTAGCGTTGGTGGAGTCAGGTCGTTTAGATGGGGCTGGTAAGCGTGTTGCCTGGCCGTGGACAATTAATGTAAACGGCAAAGGGTACGTGTTTCCAACAAAGGATGAGGCCATTCAAGCTGTTAAAAAATTCCAGCAAAAAGGAATTAAAAGTATTGATGTGGGGTGTATGCAAATTAACCTAAAACATCACCCCCATGCGTTTCGTAATTTATCTGATGGGTTTGACCCCCAACTGAATGTGGCCTATGCAGCCCAGTATTTGCAAGAATTAAAAGAACAATACGAAAGCTGGTACGCAGCTGTTGCCCACTACCATTCGTCCACACCAAAATTTCACACACCCTATCGGGCTAAAGTTGTGAATATGTGGGAAAAAATGCGAAAAAAACAAGGCATTAAAGTTCCTGCTTTAATGGACATAAATTTTATGCATAAAAGCAAGTCTTCGAGGGTTTCAAACATACCTACTTCGCAAGATATGGTGCGCTTTACAACCTATGAACACGTAGGACATACGCAAGAAATACAAAAATCAGCCCCTATTATTGGTCCACCAGGCGCTTTTATTCCACTGAATGCAGCCCGTTCTATTCCTGTGAATGCCCGTGTTCGGGTAAAAACACATACCTATGCCGTTGAGGGTGCAGCGCAAACACATAACGGAAAGGTATTTTATAGTTTGCGATCTTAATTATACCCTAGGAATTGCGCAGTAACTTTTTAAACGGTACCATAGGGTAATGAATCTTTTTTAGACATAGCCCATGATTTCTGCGATTATTCCCAATTTTTGGCCAGCCCTTAGCGAAATAACCCTTATTTTGGGTGCTATTATTTTGTTGGGTATGGGGTTGTGGCTAAAAAAACAGCCTGTTCGCTTATGTTTTTATGCCGCTGAGGGTATTGTGGCCCTGGCTTTAATTGTGCTTCTTATGCAAACGAAAGAAACTATTTTAACCTTCAATGGATTTTTTATCAGTGATCCCTTTTCTGTTCTAAGTAAGGGGGTTATTTTGTTCGTATCTTTTTTATGTTTGGTGCTTACCCGTTTTGCTGTTACAAGCAGTGAATTTAGTCGTGCTGAGTATCCAGCCCTTATTCTATTTTCCCTTGTGGGCATGTTAGTTATGGTTTCAGCCAATGATTTTTTGTCCCTATTCATGGGGGTGGAACTTCAAAGTCTTAGCCTTTATATATTGGTGGCTATTCGTCGTCAGCAGGCAAACTCCAGCGAGTCAGCTTTGAAATACTTTATTTTAGGCGCCCTATCAACAGGGATTTTCTTGTATGGTTGCACACTTATATATGGTTTCAGTGGCACAACGAATTTTAAGGCCCTGGAACATTTATTTAAAACCCCAACGGAACATGCCCATTCTTTCCAATGCTTGGTTGGTGTTTTCTTTATTGTGGCTTCTTTAGCCTTTAAATTATCCTTGGCCCCCTTACATATGTGGATTCCTGATGTGTACCAAGGAACGCCCACATCATTAGTAACTTTCTTAGCCACAGCACCAAAATTTGCAGTCTTTAGTGTTTTAACACGTGTTTTAGTTGAACCTTTTGGGGGCTTGCATGCCAAGTGGCAGTTTGTACTGCAAGGGTTTGCCTGCCTTTCTATGATTTGGGGGGCCTTAGGTGTTTTAAACCAACAGAACATTAAAAGATTTATGGCATACAGTTCCATAGGACACATGGGGTTTCTTATGATTGGCCTATCTATGCTAAGCGACACAGGAATTAAGGGCAGCGTTGTGTATATGATTTTTTATGCCCTTATGACCTTGGGCTTTTTTGGGGCTTTGCTGTATATGGCCCGTCATGGCAAAAATGTTCAAACCCTGTCCGACTTGAATGGCCTGGGCCGCACCTATCCTGCTATAGCCTTTGTCTTAGGGTTTATGATTTTTTCTATGGCGGGTATCCCACCCCTTCCCGGTTTTCTGCCAAAGCTGTTTGTGTTACGTGCTGCCATTAACCATAACGCGTATTTTTTATGTTGTGTTGCTGTTGTGTACAGTGTTCTTGCTGCAGCCTATTATCTTGTCATGCTGAAGGCTATTTTTATGGATACCCCACAGCCTAGCACTGTCACCAATAGTGTTGTGGGACATAATCGTACATTTTTATCTATGTTTTTGGTTTTAACGGGCATTGTTATTGCCCTAACCTGCCTGCTGATTGCCCCTGATTTTCTTTTGAAATACGTAAGTGAGGCCGTAACTGAATTGGTGTATTAAGCAACCATGACACAATTTTTTGAATCTTTAGCGCGACAAATTCTAGACATTCCCGATGTGCAAACTTATGGGCGTGTGCGATCTATCCATGGCCTTTTGGTAACTGTGAATTTTCACGCTAATGTTTTAGCCTTAGGCAGCCGATGTTTAATAGAATGTCAAAACGCCCCCTCCATTTTAGCTGAGGTCATAGGTTTTGATGATACGTCCGTCATCATGATGCCCTTTGGTGATTTGATGGGAATTCGCCCTGGGGCCCGTGTGTATTTTTTGGAGCAGCAACCCTTAGTATACCCTCATATTAGTTGGCTTGGCCGTGTTATTAACGCCATAGGTGAACCTATTGACCGTCAAGGTGCCTTATTGCGTGGAAACACAGGTTACCCAATTCACGGAGCCCCCCTTGTTTCCCACCAACGAACGCGTGTGGAATGGCCTTTAAGTGTGGGGGTGCGGGCTATCAACACATTTTTAACCTTATGCCAGGGACAGCGTATGGGAATTTTTGCAGGGTCTGGCGTTGGAAAATCCATGCTTATGTCCATGCTGGCACGGTATACAGAATGCGATGTGTGTGTTATTGGCCTTGTGGGAGAACGAGGTCGGGAAGTCAAAGAATTCATCGAAAACGCCTTGGGCGAAGAGGGGTTGAAACGAAGCATTATGGTGGTAGCTACTTCTGATGAGCCTGCTCTTATGCGTCGTGAGGCTGCCTATTTTGCCATTACCTTAGCCGAATATTTTCGCGACCAAGGCATGTCTGTTTTATGTATGATTGACAGCGTAACACGATTTGCCATGGCACAACGGGAAATTGGTTTGTCCGCAGGCGAACCGCCTACAACCAAAGGCTATACACCCACCGTTTTTGCAGAACTACCTAAATTATTAGAACGGGCAGGACCTGGCATTGAAGACCCCCAAACAGGCAAAGCAGGAACAATTACAGGAATTTTTACCGTTTTAGTAGACGGGGACGACCATAACGAACCCATTGCTGACGCAGCACGGGGAATTTTGGATGGTCATATCGTATTAGAACGGGCCATTGCAGAACGGGGACATTTCCCCGCCATTAATATTTTGCGCAGCGTATCCCGCATGGTGCCCGCCTGTCATAGTGAGGAACAAAATAAACTTGTGCGCCAAGCACGGTCCATTTTAGCAACCTACGAAGACATGGCCGATATGATTCGGTTGGGTGCCTATCGTAAAGGAAGCAGTACGGAGGTAGACCGTGCCATGGATTTTTATCCAAAAATTATGGAATTCCTTGCCCAAGACAGCAACGAAGAAACAGACCTTATTGAATCTTTTCAACGTTTGGAACAGGTTTTACAAACGTAAATTCCATTCCTTAGGGGAATGCATAACTATTTGCATATTCCATAACCTCTTGTGGATTGGAAACAAATTTCACCAACTGGCTATGTTCCTGGCGGGCAAATTTTTGTTCAATAATTTCATCCATCAACGCTTTTAAAGGGTCCCAATAATTTTCCACGTTCACAACAACAATGGGTTTATGGTGCAAATTAATTTGGCGCCAGGTAATAATTTCAAACAATTCGTCCAGAGTACCAAATCCACCTGGTAAAATAACAAACATATCACCCTTTTCGGACATGCGCATTTTTCGCGTATGCATAGTGTCAACCACACATAGTTCGCTTAGGTTAGGGTGAGCCCCCTCCCGTTCGTCTAAGTGTTCTGTTGTATAACCAACAGCCACACCACCTCTATCAATGGCTGCATCGGCTACCAGGCCCATTAGGCCCAATCGGCCGCCACCGTATACAAGACCATACCCATTTTGACCAATGAGTCCACCCAGCTCTATAGCTGCATTTTTATAAACGGGTGCAGCATCTTGAGATGCACCACAATAAACACACAAAAACTTCATTGCATTTGTCCTTTTTTATGACGTCTTTTAATTCTAGCATTGATTTGCCAAGCTCTCACAAATAGAATTACATAAAATTTGTTAAAAATTAGTTAATTTGTGGATCCAATCAGCATACAGGATAATTTAAGTCTTACCATTTCAACCCCTTTGGGGGAAAATGTGGTAATTCTAGACAGTATGGAGGGCCAAGAAGGTATTTCCATGCCTTTTGAATTTACCCTAAACCTTCATGCAAACCAGATTGACCTAGATTTTTATGGACTTCTAAAAGAAAAAGTCACTGTTTGTTTTGATTCACAGGATGGGCAAAAACGTTATTTTAACGGGGTTGTTGGTAAGGTTCGGCAAGATAAAACCATTATTACAACAGACATTAAACGGGCCTATTACCAAATTGTCATTTATCCAGCTTTTTGGTTGTTAACTTTTTCAAAGGATTACCGCATTTTTCAAAACCAAAGTACCTTAGATATTGTAAAAAGTTTATTGAAGCAGGAACCGAAAATTGAAGTTGTGGATGAATGCCAGGAACGGGGTCAAGCAGAGCGTGCGTACTGCGTTCAATACGGCGAAAGTGCCTTTGATTTTATTAGTCGCCTTCTAGAGGAAGAGGGAATTTATTATTATTTCAAGCATGAAGAAGACACACACAAAATGGTTTTGTGTGATGATTCTTTAAAAGCAAAACCTATTGAAGGAAATTCAAAAATTGAGTTGCTTCAAAGCGAATCAGGAGAACCCTACCCCTATTTGAATGGTATTCTGTTCTTAAATGTTGAAGAACAAGTGGTGCCCAGCACATTTAAAAGCGCAGATTATAACTACGAATCTGCAGGGGCCAGATTACGCCCTATGGTCGATGGCAATGGCCTAGGTGGTTCCGTTTACGAATATCCAGGCCTATTCACAGACATGGGTTCTGCCGAAGGCATTTCTAATATGCGAATTCAAGAATTGGAATGGCAAAGAACTGTTATCAATGGCACATCCACAGTTCCTTATTTTTCCCCAGGTGGAATTTTTACCTTATGCAAACATCCCCGAGATTCGCTTAACACGGATTATTTTATTTACAAAGTTTTTCATAGACTTAACCAAAAGGGACACAGTCAGTCTCTTGATACCGCTAAAAACACGCCTCCTGTTCCGCCACTGTGTGAAAATAACTTTTATGCCTTTCCTGGTGACGTTCCCTTTCGACCTTTGCGCAATACCCGTAAACCCCGCATTTATAGTAATCAAACAGCGGTGGTAACGGGGCCTGAGGGTGAGGAAATTTTCTGCGATGACTATGGGCGCGTCAAGGTTCAGTTCCACTGGGACTTACGTGGCAACAGCAACGAAGAAAGTTCTTGCTGGGTGAGGGTGGCCCAAAATTGGGCAGGCGGTGGCTGGGGCAGCTTTGTAATGCCCCGTGTTAATATGGAAGTGGTTGTAACCTACATAGAAGGGGATCCCGACCGCCCCCTGATTATTGGGTGTGTTTATAATTCCAATAATATGCCCCCTTACGCACGTGAAAGCCCCACAAAAACAACCCTGAAAAGTAATTCATCTAAAGGCGGTGGAGGATATAATGAAATTCGGTTTGAAGATGCGGCAGGTAGCGAAGAAATTTATGTTCAAGCCCAAAAAGATATGAATGTTTTAGTCAAGAATGACCGCCACGAATTGCTGCAGGGTATGATGGATATTTTAACCATGCCCATGGCTAGCAAGTACGTTATTCAAACAGGTTCTGGTACACAGTACACATTTTTTATTTCAAATGGCAACAAGTCCACATTCATTAGTTCAGGTAACGATGTTTTAAGAATTGGGTCTGGGGATCGAGATGGCGAAATTGCAGCAGGAAACCACAACTTTAAAATTGGCGCTGGAAACAAGTCATTTCTTATTGGTGCGGGAAATCGAAAATTCAAAATTGGATCAGGCAACAGTTCTTTCAAAATAGGACAGGGCAATTATAAAATCAAAATTGGGTCTGGGAATTATAAATGCGCAATAGGGCAGGGAAATCACAAAACTAAAATTGGCGAAGGAAACTGGGGTGTTAAAATTGGCACAGGCGTCAGTTCTTTCAAAATTGGTGCGGGCAATCATAGTGTTAAAATTGGCGCTGGAATTCATAGCGCAAAAATCGGGTCAGGAAGTTACAACGTAAAAATCGGAGCAGGAGAACACAGTACCAAAATTGGCGCAGGAAAGCACAGCCTTAAAATTGGTGCAGGGGCAAGCTCTGTTAAAATTGGGGCTGGAAACTACAGCGTAAAAATTGGTGCTGGAAAACATAGCACTAAAATTGGTGCAGGTACCTATAGCATTAAAATTGGTGCTGGAAATCTAAATATTGCAGTTAATGGAAATATTAGCATCAAAGCTACAGGCATGATTTCTTTAAAAGCAGGCTTAGCTATTAAACAAAAAGCACTTAAAATTGACACCAAAGGGTTAATTGTAAAAACAAAAGGAGGCCTAATCGTGAAAATGCAGGCGGGGATTTCTGCACAAATGAAGTCGCTGGTTACACAGTCAAAAGGTGTTATCACCATGATCAAAGGCGCCCTGGTGAAAATTAATTAGGGGGAAATATGAATTCTAAAAACCAAGACAGTGACCTTTACAGGTATCTTTCCCCCCCCAAAGACTTATTAGCCTTAGAACTACCTGTTCCAGAAAAACCAAAAGAACCCATGAGTCTGAAGTCAGAAACCACACCAGAGGACGATGACAAAGAAGAGGGTTACGAAGAAGACCAAGAAGAAAAAAAGGAGGAGGAAGAAGACCAAGCCCAGGAAAAAATAGAAGAAGAACAAGATCTTAAAGAAGAGGAGGATGAAAAAAAACAAGACGAAGCTGAAGAGATACAAGACAAAATGGAAGAAGAAAAAGAAGGCCAAGCTTTCCCCCTTTTATTCCGAGATGGGCAAAAAATAGAACAAGTCGAAGGCACAGGAATTTTGGATGTGGTCGATGACGATGGGGAAAAAATGACAGTTCCTATTTTAGATGGAAAAAAGAATGGTCAGGCCTTGCTGTTTGACGAAGCAGGAATTTTAACGACCAAACTTACCTACCTAAATGACGAGCTTCATGGCCCAGGGCACTATATGTACCCTGACGGTGAAACTATACAAACAGAGTTTAATTTTGAACATAACCTAATGTGTGGGCCTTTTATTGCCTGGTCTGAAAGTGGATTAAAACAATCTGAGGCCATTTACAAAAATGAGGTGATCCATGGCGACTATTTAGTCTATGACCTGGAAGGCGAAGTGGTCCAAATTCAAGAATATAAAAATGGCCAGCAAGACGGTGAAACCAGAACCTATATGCCAAAATCTAGTGGCGGAAAATTACACAAAACCGAATACTATGAAAAAGGTGTTCGTAAGTGGGAAAAAGTGGAAAAAATGTAGAACCATAATAAGTAAACTTACAAACAAAAACTCAGCGGGAATCACTGGAACTTGTGGGTTTTTATTGTTACTATCGGCTTAGTTTGGTTAAATAACGTTTTTTTTTATGTCTTTCATTTTTTCATTGTTCTTTTTTTTCTGCCTGCCTCAGGTATGTTTATCTTCCTCTGCTTTATCTCCAACACCTTTGACTACCAAGCCTCTTGTGGAATTTGTTCCCCATAGGGCCGAATATAATATTGAACTGCATAATGTAGAACGCAAAGGCCTTGTAAATGACGTAAAAGGAACCCTGTCTATTGAACTTAAAAAACAAGACAATGGCTGGTCCTTTGTTCAAGATTCAACCATGTTAGTTTATTTTGATGATGGTCATTCTGAACAATACATAACAAAAATAACATCTTTTGAATCTGATGATGGCCATCAATATCGCTTTGATGTGCGGTCTTTACGTAATGGCGTGAATGAAGAACTTATTCAAGGTCACGGCTATATTACACCATCCACATTGGGTTCGGTTACCTACACATCACCTGCCCAAAAAAACATAACGTTGCCTATGGGCGCCTTGTTTCCCTTAACACACTTGCGCAGTGTTATTACGGCTGCAGTTTCTGGGAAAACAGTATTTCCAGATAAAATTGTTTTTGATGGCGCTAGTGATACCCAGGCAGAAGTGGATGTAAACACCATAATCACACCAGCAACGGGCCCCAAGCTTGTGGTTGATAAGCCTGATCTTTTGAAGGTAGGTAAGATGTGGTCTTTACAAATGGCCATTTTTTCACGAGGCAGCAAAAGCCCTGATCCCGACTACGAAATTACACAAACAAGCCTTGAGTCTGGTGTTATTGCGTCCATGTTAATGAATTATAATGAGGCAGGTTTTACAATTAAGCTGACCCTAAATAAGGTTGACCTATTTACACAAAGCTAAACTTATTATAAGGAAGATTATTGGGGGCTAAAAACCAGCGCTCTGGCTTTGGCTTCTAAGGTGGCCCTCACACCCATCAGCTAAACATTGACAAAACATAAAGAAAGTAATCTAATATAGAATAGAAAATAGTGGAGTGTTCTGTGGGTTTTAGATTTTTATTCTTATTTATTTTTTCTTTTTTTGAGTTTTCTAATTCTAATAGTGCGTACGCGCGCTACGCAGCGGTCGTTGTTGATCACCATGGTAATATTCTACACGAAGAAAATGCCACAGCATCCCGTCATCCTGCCTCGCTTACAAAGAAAATGACCCTTTACCTTTTGTTTGAAGCTTTGCGCAACAAAAAAATATCCATGAATACGCGTTTTACCACGTCACAACTGGCAACACGGCAGGCGCCTACAAAAATTAATCTACACGTAGGTGAAAGCATTACGGTTGAAACCTGCATTAAAGCCCTTATAGCGAAGTCTGCAAATGACGTAGCCGTTGTTGTGGCAGAGGGTTTGGGCGGAAACTTAAAAAACTTTGTCAAAATGATGAACAAAAAAGCTGATCAATTGGGAATGACATGCACCCATTTTCGTAATGCCTCTGGCCTGCCTGACCCAAAACAAGTAACGTCTGCCCTAGATATGGTGAAATTAGCCAAGGCAATTTACACAGATTTTCCTGAATATTACCATTTTTTTCAAACCCAAAGCTTTGCTTTCAAGGGGAACCTTTTTTACACCCACAACCATATGCTAAAAAGTTTTCCTGGGTTAGATGGCTTGAAAACGGGGTTTATTAATGCCTCAGGTTTTAACATTAGTACATCAGCTGTTCGTTACGCCGGAGATAAAGAACATCGGTTATTTGTTGTGGTTATGGGGGGGCAAACCTCCAAAAGTCGTGACAGACGGGCGGCCCAGCTTTTGGAAGCCAATTTCCAAAAAGTTTTATCAAATCAGAAAAAAGGCTCCATTGTGGCACCTGGCATAAAGGGAGTCCGCAAAAGCACAAATGAACCCATAACCACAGAACACTCTGACTTAAATTCTTTTGTCATGGATACGTCCTTACAAAAAGTGGATTCTTTGCCTCAGACAACTACTGATGAGGCTTCTAAAGATACACATCCTGTAGAATCACCCCAAACTCAAAGCCAGGCAGGGGAACAAACAAGCCAATCTGCTAAGCCAGCGCCTATTGTGTATGGTCAGTCCCCTCTAACACAAGACATGCACATGTGCCTAGCGCCACAACCTCAACAAAAAAATCATGGACCCACCACTGTTTTGGCCCTCCCCTTGCAGCATAACAAGGGTCAAACAATGTCTACCGCTCCACTTTCAAATTCAGGATTGCCAGCCCAATGGGTTGTGGGCACATTGCCAGCAGCAGCGTTAAAAAAAGAAGAAAAACCAACCACAGAGAAAACAAAAAAGGCGAAAGCCCTCAAACGAAGGAACTCCCGCCCTGTACGTGCCTAACTTACGCGCGTGCTATAGGCATCTTACCAGATTTTCTGTTGCAAAATCCCAGTTCACAAGGTGTTTTAGGAACGTATCCACATAATCTGGACGACGATTTTGATAGTCTAAATAATAGGCGTGTTCCCAAACATCGCACGTTATAAGGGGAACACTATTTTCTGTAATGGGAACATAAGCGTTTGACGTTTTCATAACACTAAGCTGACCTTTGTTCACAACAAGCCATCCCCAGCCGCTGCCAAATTGAGAAACCGTTGTTTGTTTGAATGTGTTAAAGAAGTTTTCATAACTTCCAAAAGCTTCTTTTATTTTTTCAAGAAGAATGCCTGTAGGCTCACCGCCGCCTTGAGGTTTCATACTGTTCCAAAAAAATGTATGGTTCCAAATCTGTGCAGCATTATTAAAAATAGCTGCATATTCCTGGTTTTGTGAAGATTTATGGATAGTATCCTCTAAGCTTAAGTTTTCAAAAATAGTACCAGGAATCAGCCCATTCAAATTTGTCACATAGGCTTGGTGGTGTTTTCCGTGGTGAAAATCCAAAGTTTCAGGCGAAATGTGTGGCTGAAGCGCTGTTTTTTCGTAAGGGAGGGGGGGAAGACTGTGCATAAAAACTCCTAATTATTTCCAATGTGTTCCGATGTGTTCCACACCATAGCAGGTTTCTAAACAGCGTAAAACCCCACCTAAGTAAAAGACAGCCATTCCCACTAAGATTTTGGGGCCTCGCCCACCACAGTTTCTAAAGGCATTTGTAAGGGCATGGGGTTAGCTTTCAACCAAGACCGCCAACTTTCCCCCTTTGAAAAACCATCAGGGGCCTGAACATATTTGTAGAAATGATTAACCAGTTCAAATCGTGCTTTCATATGAGCAGCACCGTAAGGTCCACGATCTTCTCTAATTTTGCGTATATCACTACCCCCAAGGGCCTTGTGGGAATCATAATAGGCATCTAAGGGTTTGGACGCCTTAGTTTGAATCATGTCAAATAAAATCATGAAGGTGGTGGCCCGCCCCCGTCCTCCACGGCAATGAACGTGAATCCACGATTCCTTGGGAAGGCTACGAAAAAAATCTATAAATTGGTCCACCATTTCGTCTGTAGGACGCTGGTGGTCTGTTGCCCCAAACCGTACGTAGGTGGCGCCAAGGGCCTCCACAGCTTGTTTTTCCGTGATAATTTTACGTGCATCAATGCTGTATTTTTGAGGTACCTCATCCTTAAGTTTTTTTGGGATAAAATACACATCCAGGCCCACGTTTTTCTTAATAGCCTCCACTGTTTCATTTTCTTGGGCAATAACCGTATATGTGGGTTTAAACCAATTATATGAAAAATTTTCAGTGTGCAAAGAAACAGGAACAAGCTTTTCAACTTCGTTTAAGGTGAAAGGGGCAAGAAAATGAACCTCTTGACGCAAATCCACAACGTACAATTTTCTGCCCAGCGCTTTGGCTTTTTCAGCAATTTTTTCCAAAAAATCTTGCGTTGGTTGCCTGCTTCCTGACAGGGTGATTTTTGAATCATCATAGGAAAGTTCGCGAAACCTGAAACTGTCTTCTTTGCCAAAATCCTCAGGTTTTGTTTTCTTAACTGTATCAAACGTGAACTTCATAAGGGGTGGCACAACTTCGCCGTAAACTGTGCATGCAAAAAGCGAAACAACAAGACTTAGAAATTTCTTCATAATACAAAAACCTTTTACAAGAAATACAGGTGATCTGCCACCATGGTTTCGTATTTTTTCAGCAAAAGCAAGATTTTGTTAAGAAACGGACTTTATTGCATTTTCTTATAAGCCACCAAACTTGTGTTTTCTATGTGCATTAAGGGCAGCGTGTTGTTTAAAGCATTCAGGGTACGGAAAACACCTCTAGCACGTTTGGGGCCTCTGTAATCGTGCCAGATAACAATTCCACCTGGCCGTAACATCCTCAAAGCCTTCTGCGTATCACTTTCCACATACGACTGGGCGTGGGACCCATCAATAAAAATAAGATCCATTTGTTCTATATACGGTGTTTCATCAAACTGTTTGCTGTCGGCAAATAGTTGGGTGATTTTTTGGCAAACAACCGTATTGGCGTAATAAAATTGGGTAAAAATAGATTCATCCAAGGCTGCTTGTGTGTCTTTTTTATGGTCTTGTTCTTGTGTTAAATATTCCCCCCTACCTTCTGGCGGTAAGGTAAGGGTAAAGACCTTGGCATGCTCTGGTGCATTTTTAGCCAACAAATAGGTTGTTTTTCCTGTGAAAGTGCCAAATTCAAAAATAAATCGAGCCCCCTTGGCCAACGTGCACAAAACCCAAGTTTCAAGGTCAGAAGTGCTGCCCCGACTGCCATAATTACCAATAAATGTGATTTCTGTAGATTTCTGAGGGCCCAGTTCTTCAGGTATAAAACACGAAGAAATTTCCTGCAGGCTGACTTTTCGAATGGGCCACCTGCCCCACAAATTTTCCTGACGAAATACTTGTTTGTAGCGGTTCAAAGCCCTGGTCAGGCCAATGATACATAAAAATAAAAGACCTAAAATAAGAAAAAACATAAAATCCCCCTGAAAAAGATGGCACAAGTTTAGGGGGATCAAGACTAAAAATGCAAGAAGAACTAGTGCTCCCCAGCTATTCCTGGGGGTCCTTTCAAACAATCAAAAAAATAAATTTACGTAGAATTACAAAGAAAAACCCAGCAGAAATCACTCCAAAGACAGTGCGCCTATTGTTGTTTACCTTCGTATAGTCTATAAAAGACTTTACGCATTTAATGGATGGCTGATTAAAATTATGCACAAAATTTTTTACAAAAACTCTTTTTTCCACAGAATGTTAGACCGTCCATGGTATGGGTACAACCTATACCAAGCAGCTATTCTTGCAAAAAAACTATCTATCCCGAAGATATCTGTTATTGAGTTTGGGGTGGCTGCTGGTGGAGGGATCATTAATATTGAAAAGCATATAAAACAAATTTCATCTTTTACGGGAGTTGATTTTGAAATTTATGGGTTTGACACTTCCTATGGATTACCAGAGCTTCTGGACTACCGTGACCTAAAGCACACATGGGAGCCTGGCATGTTCCAGATGGATTTTGAGAATCTTCAAAAAAAACTAGCTTTTTCCAAGTTGATAATTGGTCGTATTGAAGAAACGTTAGATACCTTTTTTGAAAATCATAGGCCTGCGCCTATAGGCTGTATAATGTTTGACCTAGACTTGTATTCTTCAACTAAAGCAGCTTTTAAAATTTTTAATGGAGACAGTAGTTATTTCTTGCCACGTATACGGTGTTATTTTGACGACATTTTGGGGAATGAAACCTCTTTAAGTAACAAATTCGTTGGAGAAGCACTAGCTATTGAGGAGTTTAACCAAGAAAAAGAGCATATAAAAATTACGCCTCTCCCCCATTTGCTAGCGAAGACCTTCCCTTACAAATGGTATCACAAATGCTATGCGACCCATTTATTTACACATCCCCTTTATGAGAAGCGCGTGAATAACAGTAGAGAGTAGGGATCTCTACTCTCTCTTAAAGTTTAAATTATAATTAATGCCACGGACCATAACCAACGATTCTCAGGCCTGAATATTCCGTTTGTGTGCGTGTTGTCTCTGTCCAGTCGTCAATAATATCAATTTTCACGTCAACGCCTATTGCTGGCAGATCACTAAAGTGTGTTATTATTTTTTCATCAATGGCATACACGTAACAATCTACACCCATATGAACGTCTCTTCGCTCGCGGTTCCACCTATTACCTCTTGCCTCTCCTTCTGACCTATTACCACGATGTTCTTCATAGGTTCTTATATGTCGTCCCCTTCGCTCTTCCACCACCTCAGGTGCTTGACTGAGTGTATGGAGGCGTGCAATCAGGCCATCTAACGCTGCGCGCCAGAAATAGGTGCGATGCTCAACACGGCCCTCAACTGACTTAAAAAAATCGAGAATGGATATGTGTGTCATGATGTGGCGAACATTTCCACCATGGCCTAAATCATGAAAAATTGGTTCTAGGTCTTCAACAAAATTACTAGGTGTATCGTGACGAACAGCTGTAAGTCTTTCCACGTACCTTCCAAAATCAACCTTCATAGCTCGTGCTGTTTTTGTATGGGCTCTTATAAACTGGGCAATCCAGGCCTCTACAGCGGCAGCTGTTTCACCACGAATGTAATCCACAATTTTTTCGTTTCTTTGTGAAGCTAGCTCAAGAATATGAATTTGCGATGCTGATGGAATAGTAATTCTAAAAATAGGATTCACAGCATATCTGGTAGACGCAATACTCTCCAAGATTCCTCTACGATTGCCTTCATAGGCACTAGAATCAATACCTACTGGCAAAGATGGATAAGACATAAACGATACTCGCGTGGCTGCATTATCTGCTAAGAACCTTACTAAAGACTTTACGCGCGGCTGTATAAAAAAATTGCTTTCATCAGCAGCTTTATAAATATCATCCAAAATTCCAATGCCTATGTCTCTGTGCCTTGTTATCACTAAAGAAAGGCAATTGAATAGCTGATCATCAGGCAAAGTGTTAACAAGTTGGCTTAAAAGCCCTCCAAAACTTTCAGCACGTGCATGAAAATCGGCTTCACTTGCAACAAGAACTATTTTAAGGCGTGATGGCACTTGAAAAAGCTGTTGAACAGAGAAGGCATTAACAATTTCTGTACTTGCCCCACGAGGATCGTCAAAACCTGGACAATCCCAGTACACGACGCCAGAGGCAGGATCATGCCAAGCCGTAGGAATGCGGGTTCCGACCCTCACACCAGAACCAATATGAAAATCAGGCAGAGGGTCTTCTGTGCGCAAAGTTATGCCATCATTTTTTCTTTGAGCTAATAAAGACTTGCCTGCCAAATGGGTAATAAGAGTACTTTTACCCCGTCCTGTTTTACCTATAACAACAACCGAAGGCGCATCAGCATGAGCCTCACGATAGCTGCGAACTCTCTCAGAGACAGCCTCAATATCCTTTTGTAAATCTGAAGTAAATTCCCCTGAATCAACAGCATAAGCCATACGAATGCCACAAAAACCAATCAAAACTAAATTTCTAATTTTCAACATGTATTCCTACATAATTTGAATGTTCTAATACAAAGATACTTTTGGAGAAATAGCATATAAAAACAAATTTTAAAAGTTGAAAAAAATTTATTTTTTCAACTTTTGTGAGAATTTTCTTATCCTATAAGAATCCCCCCCCAACTACAAATCTTTCCCCGCCACGTTGTTGTGCACACGGTAGCTAAGGGCTTCGGCCACATGTTCGCGCTCTACGGTTTGGCTTTGGGCCAGGTCTGCAATGGTCCTTGAAACCTTTAAAAGCCTATGATAGGAACGGGCTGATAATTTCATCTTATCAATGGCTGTGGCAAGCAACTCTTGACCTTCTTGACTTGGTGTGGCGCACTGTTCAACCTGTTCAGGGGACAAACGGGCGTTAATATTGGGGGCATGAGGAAACCGTTCCTCTTGACGTTTTCTGGCCTGTGTAACACGGTCTAAAACATGCTGGGTGCTTTCCTCCCCTTGGCCTGCATCCATTAAATCATGGGCTTTTACTTCTGACACAAAAACGCTTATATCAAATCGGTCTAATAGGGGCCCTGACAGTTTAGATTGGTATTCCAAGGCACATCTATCGGCCTTATGGCATTGGCGCATCACGTCTCCCCAGTATCCACAGCGACAGGGGTTCATGGCGGCAATAAGCTGAATATCCGCAGGGTAAGTTGTGTGGTTATTGGCCCTGGCTACCACAATTTTGCCCGTTTCTAATGGTTGACGCAAAGACTCTAAGGTGGCCCTTGCGAATTCTGGCAGTTCGTCTAAAAACAAAACTCCCTTGTGAGATAGGGAAATTTCACCAGGTTTGCAGCGACTGCCCCCACCCACCAGAGAAACAAGAGACGATGAATGATGGGGATCCCGAAAGGGGCGCTGGGTCACCAGACCTTCTTCGGGTAATAAGCCTGCCAGGCTATGAATCATGGTAACGTCCAAAGCCTCTTGAGCAGACAAAGGCGGCAAGACGCCAGGCAAACGTTGGGCCAGCATGGACTTTCCAGCGCCAGGGGGACCAATTAATAGCATGTTGTGTCCACCAGCCGCTGCAATCTCTAGGGCCCGTTTGGCAAAATGTTGGCCTTTAATATCTTTCATATTAGGGGCGCCAGCCTGCCCCATTTCTGCAGTATTCAAAAGGGCCTGGGGAGGGGGCAAACAGGTTTTTCCCTGAAAATGATGAATCAGAGTCAATAAATCAGGCGCTGCAATAATTTGAATGGGGCCTGCCCATGATGCCTCTCGTCCGCAGGCTTCTGGACAAATAAACCCACAATTTTTTTGGGCAGCGTGAATGGCCGCGGGCAAAATGCCTGTTACCTTGGACAAGGTTCCATCTAGGCTCATTTCTCCCATGGCATAAAAATTTTCCAATTCTTCTGCGCTAATAATTTTCATGGCCCCTAAAATGGCCAGCGCCACGGGTAAGTCGTAATGGGACCCTTCTTTTTGAACATCTGCTGGCGCCAAATTTACTGTAATGCGTAGGGCTGGTAGGCTTAGGCCTAAGTGGTGAAAACTGGCCCGAATGCGTTCTCGTGACTCAGCAACGGCCTTATCTGCAAGGCCCACAATAAAAAAATTAGGCAAGCCCGGAGCAAAATGAACCTCTACCCCCACATGGTTGGTAGAAATGCCTTGAAACGCAACAGTAGAAACCTTACAAACCATTTCTGGCCCATGAAACAATGAATGATGTTTTTAGAATAAAAGAAAAAAACTTAAGAAATCGTTAAGCGGAGGTCATAGGTCATACCTCAATCCCATAAGGTCCCTGACCTGTTCCATGGTTTCTTGTGCCCGTTGACGAGCCTTCTGCGTTCCTTCGTGCAGCACATGGGCCACATCATTTTTTGTTAAAGACAAGCGTTTGGTACGAATAGGTTCCAGCAAAGTTTGCAAGGTTTGGTTCAGAATGTTTTTGATTGTTGTGTCCCCAAGCCCACCACGGCTGTAGTGTTCCTTTAGGGATGCAAGCTCTTCTTTATCTTCGAAAAAAGCGTCTAGGTAAGAAAAAACCACGTTGCCTTCCACACGGCCAGGGTCACTAACCCGAATATGATTGGGGTCTGTAAACATTTGAAATACTTTTTGCTTGATGGTCTCTGGTTCGTCTGATAGGAAAATGGCATTGCCCAAAGATTTACTGGCCTTAGCCTTACCGTCGATTCCTACCAAACGGGGTGAATGACTTAGGTAAGCCTTACATTCTTTCAAACATTCCGTATTATAAATGCGGTTGAAGCGGCGAACAATTTCATTGGTTTGTTCAATCATGGGAATTTGGTCATCACCTACAGGAACCAACTCAGCCTGAAAAATAGTAATATCAGCTGCCTGGTTAACGGGATAGCATAAAAAGCCAGCGGGGATAGAGTCGGAAAACCCCTTTTGCTGAATTTCTGACTTTACCGTTGGGTTGCGCTCTAGCCGACCCAGCGTTACAAGGTTGAGGTAATAAATGGTAAGCTCTGTAATTTCGGGAATTTGGGACTGAATAAACAGGGTGGACTGGGCAGGGTTTAACCCCACACTTAGATAATCCTTTGCAACCTCGTATACATTTTGGGTAATTTTTTCGGGATGTTCAAAATTATCTGTTAAAGCCTGAACATCAGCAATCATCACATATTGGTCATAATCGTGCTGCAATAAAACTCTGTTTTTTAAAGACCCCACATAATGCCCCAAGTGCAAGCCACCTGTAGGACGATCGCCCGTTAGAATTACTTTTTTCATACGTGTCCTTTCGAAAGGATTTCCTCCGTTTTTAACCCTCAGCAGAAAAGAAGAAGGGGTTAAGATGTGGTTAATCTTCAGTTATTCCCGCGGATAAGAATTTTGCATAATTTACGTTATTTTTTTGGTTTGGAGCTCAAAAATTAACCTTTTGTTAACCTTTTGAGATATAGCAAGACTCCTATAATTTTGGCCCTCCATTAACCTCTGCAACCATTGATTTTGCTAGGCTTTTTTGAATACTCTATAGCAAGACTCCTGCAATTTGGACCTCCATACCCCTCTCAAAGCCATTGGTTTTGCTGGGCTTTTTTGAATACTCTATATTCAAAAAAGAGTCGTCTTGCTATAGATTCAAAAAAGAGTCATCTTGCTATATACCTCCCACCTCCGGCCCCCGGCCGCCCAGGGGATATGTCATTATTTTTACAAAAAATTGGTTAAAAAATCATTAATTGAGATTAAAAAATTTCAAAAAATAAAAATTATTTTCAAACATGCTGTAAAAATATCACGCTCATTCAAAAAACTCTCCGAAAAATATTTTTCCAAACTGGCTCTTTTCTTGGCTTGAAAATCTAATCCAGAACTGCTGGCCAATTCTCACCCTCAATTACTACCATTTTTTTGAAAATCTGTGTATGAAAAAAAATTGTGTATAAGCTCATGGTTTTTTCATCTGACGCCACAATTTAACGTTTTTTTTATGTTCGTGAAATGTTTGGCTAAAGGTGTGACCTCCCGTTCCATTGGCGACAAAGTACAAGGCTTCTATTTTTTTGGGTCTTACAACCGCCTGCAAGGAGGCCTTTCCAGGACAGGCAATAGGACCAGGTGGCAAGCCCTGCGCAACGTAAGTGTTGTAGGGAGATGGTTTTTTTAAGTCATCATAGGTTAAGGGACGCCCTAAATCCCTATTCCCACCTGTTAGGGCATACACAACAGTTGGGTCCGCTTGCAGGCGCATACCTATTTTTATGCGGTTTAAATATACGGCTGCAATTTCTGGTCGTTCTGTTGCCATTCCAGTTTCCTTTTCCACAATAGAGGCTAGTATGACCATATCCTGTGGCGTATTAATAAGAAGGTCTTCTGATCTTTGTTGCCAAAGCTCCTGAACCGTTTCATCCATGGCCTTTTTCATGCGCATTAGCATACCCTGACGGGAATCGCCGTAGGAATAATAATAGGTTTCTGGCAGCAGCGTTCCTTCTTCAGGTACGTCTTTTATGTGACCTGTTAAGGCCTGGTTTTCTTCAATAGCTTGTAAAATTTGCCTAACCGTATAGCCTTCTGGAAAAGTCATCTGTCGTATAACAGTGCGTCCTGAGCGCATTTGGCGTATAATGTCTAAAGGGCGGGCTTGGGCTGTAATGGCGTATTCCCCAGCTTTTAAAGGGCGCTGTGGGTAATATAATTTTTGGGCCACAATAAAGGGCCACGTGGCCGTAAGGGCGCCGTCTTGTTTTAGCTGTTTGGCCACTGCCACAAGACCTGTTTTGGGGGGAATGATAACCGTAACAGCCTGAGCTTGGGGCTGCAACACCCCCCCTGGGCCCCACAGAAGAAGGCCAGTAAGGACAAAGCAAACACATAAACATGTGATGATTTTATAAGGTACGCAGGGCAGCATTTAAATTTTTAAAACTTGCCTTTGAAGGTTTACAAGTGTGCCAATTCCTTCTTTTGCAAGGTCCAACATGGCCGCGAATTCCTTTTCAGAAAAAGGGTTTTTTTCAGCGGCAGCCTGGACCTCCACCAACAACCCTTGACCTGTCATGACAAAATTGGCATCCACTTGGGCGTTGGAATCTTCCACGTAATTCAAATCTAAAACAGCATTACTGTTAACCACACCACAGGAAACAGCTGCAATTTGGTCTGTAAGGGGCAGGGCTGCAATTTTCTTTCGTTGCACAAGGCGTTCAAGAGCCTGATGCATAGCCACATACCCCCCTGTAATGCTGGCTGTGCGGGTGCCGCCGTCGGCTTGCAGAACATCGCAGTCAATGCGAATTTGTCGTTCCCCCAGGGCTTTTAAATCCACAACAGACCGCAGGGCCCGACCAATAAGACGCTGAATTTCTTGTGTACGCCCTGTTTGTTTCCCCTTGGACGCTTCCCGTTCAATACGTTCTGGAGAACAACGGGGCAACATGCCATATTCAGCTGTTATCCAACCTGTTCCCGTATTACGCAAAAAGGGCGGAACTTTTTCTTCAACTGTGGCTGTGCAAATAACGTGTGTATCTCCAAACTTTACAAAGCAAGACCCTTCGGCAAATTTGGCATACCCTGGGCCTAAAAATACCTGACGCAATTCGTTGGGTTTTCTGTTATCTGGGCGCATAAAATCTTCCACTTCTGTGACGAGAGTATCATAAGGTGTTTGGTATTTTAAAGCTTTTATACGTAAAGTCAAAAACTCTGGGAAAAATAATTTTTTCAAATGGTCGCTTTAATTGGGGAGGGTTTGTGGGCTATTGGATTTTTCATTCTAATGTTATTTTTTTATTGCAATTATTATCTTTTTTTGATCTATTTACTTCCAATAAAAACACTTTAAAATTTCAAATCTTCTGTGTAGGTTGTTTTTAATTCTTAACAATAAGGTTTCCTGAGGCTGTCAGTTTGCGTTGGCAATGGATGTTATATATCCAACACCGCTGATTACTTAGAAGGTGCGCCACATGGTTCTTTCCAGCAGGGGCATAATGTTTTCGTTGTGGGTAAAAGAGATGATGGAAAGCTGCTTTATATGGTGTTTGAGCCAGACTTCTTTTCAAAAGGTCCGAAAACACAAAAGGAAATAATAACCCACCTTTATGAAAAAACCCTAGAGGAACGCCCCTGTTTGGCAACAGATGAACGCTTTTCACTTGATAACTGGAAAAAAAGGCAAGCGGAGCAGCAAGCAGTGTGTGATACACGAATCCTCCATTATAGCATGAGCTACTTTTTCCTAATTCAAAGAGAACTTTTGCTCGCTAGGTTAGGAGCCAGGCTACCAGGCCTGTTAGGATGAAAGAAATAAGTGTTGTTGCATAAATTTTTTGCCGTAGCATGGGGTTTTTGGGCGCGCTATCTGCAAAGCCTTTGGTGGGTTCTGACTCCGTTTCAACGCCAAAAGGCAAGGCCATCAGAAACACAACCCACCAGATAACCTGAAAAACAACAAAGGTGGTAACAACCGTCATAAGCTTAGTAACAATAGGTCTGTGCAAATTCAACGGGGTGGGGGTGATGTTCAAGGGCGTAAACCTCCTCCCACTTCAGGCTTATGTAAGCTTGCAAAACGTCCTTGGTGAAAACATCCCCCTGCAATAAGTATTCGTGGTCTTGTTCCAAAGCTGTCAGCGCTTCACGTAAAGACCCTGAAACTGTGGGTAAGTTTTTGGCCACGTCCTTATTAAAAAACAAATCCACAACTTGTGGTTCCTTGGGGTGAATTTTCTTTTGAATACCATCAATTCCAGCCATCAGCATGGCGCTAAAGGCAAGGTAGGCATTGGCTGTGGGGTCTGGAAAACGCACCTCAACACGTCGAGATTTGGGTGATTCCCCCATAGGGATACGGCAAGCCGCAGAACGATTTTGTGCCGAATATGCACAAATGACAGGCGCTTCAAAGCCAGGAACAAGACGTTTGTAGCTGTTGGTTGTGGGGTTTGTCAACGCGTTCAAGCTTTTTGCATGGGCCAAAATACCACCTATGAAATATAGGGCCATATCAGACAAACCACCATAGCCATTTCCTGCAAATAAGGGCACATCCCCCTTCCATAAGGACTGATGAACATGCATACCCGAACCATTGTCTCCATAAATGGGTTTTGGCATGAATGTGGCCGTTTTGCCGTAATAGCGCGCCACATTCTTTACCACATATTTGTAAGTTTGCATCACGTCAGCAGAACGAACAAGGGTGGCGCACCCAACCCCCAACTCATGCTGGGCAGGGGCAACTTCGTGGTGATGTTTTTCAACTAAAACACCCATATCAGCAAGCGTACTTAACATTTCAGCACGAATATCTGCCATAGAATCTAGGGGGGCAACTGGAAAATAAGCACTCTTGGAAGCACATCGATACCCGTGGCTTTTTTCATAAAAAGGTAGGGCATTATTTTGGGGAAATTCATCTGATTCTAATTCATAAAAAGATGCGTGACTACCTGCATGAAAACGCACTTTGTCAAAAATAAAAAACTCTGCTTCTGGGCCAAAATAAGCCGTATCAGCAATACCAGAGGCACTTAAAAACTGTTCTGCTTTTTTGGCAATGGCTCTGGGGTCACGGTTATAAGGAGCTTTGGTAATAGGGTCAACTACATGGCATAAAACAATTACAGTCGGTCGACTTGCGAAGGGGTCTGTGGTTACAGTTTGTAAATTTTCTGGCAAATCAGGTATTAAAAGCGTGTCTGATTCTTCGATTCCCTTCCAGCCAGGAATAGAGGACCCATCAAAAAAGAACCCCTCCATTAAGAAAGACTCCGTAATTTGGCACACAGGATAGGTCATGTGGTGCCATGTACCCTTTAGGTCGGTAAAGCGAAAATCCACATACTCTATTTGATTATCAACAAGTAGTTTCAATAAATTGTCTATGGCGGGGGCTGAATTTTTCACAAATTTTTCTCAAAAAACTTACGTTATGTGTGAATCATCATAAAGCGCCTCACCCAAGCTGTCTAGACAGCAGCTATTCTTGCAGTGATTCCCGGGGATCAGATTTTTGTATAATACAGAAAAAAAGCCCTGGAACACTGTGTTATCAATTATTCCACAGCTTTAAGGTTGGGTGCGATTCGCTTTCCAACATCAAGTAGGTGACGGCCCAAACCAATGCATCCATACGGTCTGGCGACTTTGCTGTAACTCCTGGAACATAGGTGCACATTTGGTTTTCCAGCTCCAACAAAGGTTTGACGTGGAATACTTTTTTCTGTTCATACAAGGCTGCCACAGGTTCGGCGCGGGTGTATTTACCCCGTGTGGCACGTACGGGCCTGTACGAAATGTGGGGCGCTACAGTTTTTAAAACACCTTCCACCAAATCTCCCCCTTTGTTTACTTCTGCCACCACACGATCAGCACCGTATTGAGAATAGGCTTTTGCCACTTTTTCACCCCAATGGTTGGGGCTAAAACGGCCGCTTATGTCATCTAAAATATACACGCAATTATTATGACCCAGGGCTGCAACCACAATGCCCGTTTCATCACTTTGGGCATGATGGGTGGTGGCGGGGTCAATGGCTATGACTACACGCTTAAATTCTTCTTTTGGATGTTCATAAACAATGGAAGAACGGCTCCACAACGCCCCTTGTTGTTCGCTCAGAACTTCTGCAAACAATTCCTGTTGACCCAAACGGGTATTTTCAAACTGCGCTTTTATTTGGGCCAAAAAAGTGGCAGATAAATTTTTTGTGTTATCAAAGGTGCTGCCTTTGGTGACAACGGTTGTTGGGTCATTCATGATTTGGGTCAAAAGCGGAATGGGGCGCGGTGTGGTTGTCACAATACAACGAGAGGGGCTTAGGCGTAGGCACAGCATAAGCTGTTGCCAGAATTCTTCTGCATAACGAAACTTGGCCAGTTCGTCTACCCAGGCTGTGTCAAATTCTGGCCCTCGAAGTTTTTCGTAATAGTCAGCACCGTACAAGGTTGCAAGGGCTCCACAAGGCCAACGAAGCTGATTTTTGGATGGTTCAAAAACAGGTCGTTCTTGGGTTGGGCAAATATTCAAAAGGCCACTTTTTCCTTCCACCATAACACTGCGAACCTCCTGCAGGCTTTGTCCGATTAAGGCAATGCGTTTACTTTCTTTGTTGCGCACCCACATTCGTATGGTTTCTGAACCTGCGCGGGTTTTTCCAAATCCACGGCCCGCCAAAATTAACCACGTATTCCAAATTCCCGAAGGGGGAAGCTGAGAAGGGCGGGCGTTTAAATGCCAGTCATAGGATTTTTCCTTTTCCTGTGCCAGATCTAGCGCCTTGTGAAAAAGTTCAAATAATTGGGGTGTAAGCATGAAAAACCAAAATCTTAAAATTTTCTATTTCCCTACTTTGCCTTATTTTTTTTACATTAATTCAGAAAAAAAAGTCCTGGGCTTTTTATTATAGCGAGATGACTCTTTTTTGAGTATAAAGTAGTCAAAAAAGCCTAGCAAAACCAATTGTTTTAGAAGATTTTGAA
Source organism: Patescibacteria group bacterium (assembly GCA_044359765.1). GTDB lineage: Bacteria > Pseudomonadota > Alphaproteobacteria > Paracaedibacterales > CAIULA01 > CAZDVK01. The sequence continues at coordinate 54,179 of JBIKLN010000004.1, forward strand.
GGCCCAAATTATAGGAGTCTCGCTATAAAGCTTGAAAGTCCACAGAGAACCTTAAGGGCAATTTTTTGCACTAATACCAAATTATTCCTGAAAATTTCTGAAACAGGAATCATTGTCATTGTTAATTTTAATAAAATTTGTTTAAATTTGTTGTGTTAAATTTTTTGAAAGGAATTTTTATGATACGTACGTTTCTTGCCTCTCTTCTTGTGTGTTCTGCTTTAACAACATCCGCATTCAGCGCTGATAAAGGTGATGATAGTGGTGATGATTTAACTCGTTTATTACGTAATGGTAGGATTGTTGTAATATTTACCCCAGGAAATGGAGCGCATAACAGTAATGTTGGTTTATGTTGCCTTCAAAGGGAATTAGCTAGTCTGAATGCTACAGCAAGAGACATGAACCGTAATCTCAAAGAGATTGTACTTTTAATGAGTGGAAGAGGCGCAGCAGGCGCAGCAGGAGCATATAGTTGTTGGGGGGGGGTTTTTGGTGATGATGATGACGTCAGCGCAGGGGATGTTGGTGAAGTCTTAGAAAGAATAAAAGAAGCTGAAGTAAAAGCTGCTGAAACAGTGGCAGAATTAGCGGTAGGTGCTGGATTGGCGGTGGAGCCTAATATATTGGATGAAGAACTAGCGAGAGCCTTTGGTCCTAATCCTGAGGCTACAAATCTTTTAAGTGCATCTGTGATTGCTGCAAAAGATGATGCTCAAGGTTCTGGATCTTCCTCTGGCTATAAACCCGATAGTGATAACGATGGAGATACTTCTCCTTCAACGGCTGTTGCAGCGCCCATGCCTGCCCCGTTAGATACTGCTCGACGTGGAGGAGTTGTGGGGCTTGCAGATCTTCCTAATTCAGTGCCAACAAATCCTGCATCAAGTCCTCGTAGCAATGCTACAATTGCCGAAAGCGATAATGAAACAGATGATGGTGACGAATCAGATGACGACAGTACTAATGCAGTTCGGGAGAATGCTTAGTTAGCTTTTTCCTTGTCTAATTCATACGGGTCGCTCCATTTTGGGTGGCCCGTATCATCTACCCAAACGGTTATATACGTCATGTAAACGGGTATGGGTTTTTTAAGGGGGATGCCGCGTGTTTCCCCTTCTTTTATTTTTTTCAAAAACCATTTATTTGTGTATTTTTCATTTCCCTGAAAGGCCCACGCAGCTAAGGAAAAGGGGTCTGACAGGCGAATGCACCCTGAAGAAAAAGCACGACTGGTTTTTTGAAATAACTCTGTGTTGGGCGTGCTGTGCAGGTAGATAGATTCCTTATTGTTCATATTAAATTTAATAGACCCCAAGGCATTGTGACTGCCAGGCAATTGTATAATACGATAGGGAAAATAGGTTAATGACAATTCCTGCCAATCAACAGAGTTTGAGGAAACCTGCTGGCCATCCGAATCAATAATAATATAATTTCGTGTGTCTAAATAGGTTGGGTCGTTGATGGCCCGTTTTATTTTATCCTTCACAAAAATGCTGACAGGAACCCCCCACGATGGGTTCAAAACAATGCTATTTATAGAAGTTTGCAGCAGGGGCGTTTGTCGGCTGTACCTTCCCACAATAACAGGCTGGTTCTGTTCTGTGGTTTCCTCATTCATGGCGTATAAATGAAAAGTTGGAATATTTACCAACACGTACTTTTCCTTAAACAAGGGGCGCAATTTTTCAAAACGCTGTATGTTTTTTTCAATTTTCCTAAGGCGTTTTTGATAACTTAGGTTTAAGGCTTTGCAGGTTTTTGGGCCAATAAGACCATCAGGTTCTAAAAAATGATTTTTTTGAAATTCTTTCACAGCGTTTTCAACACGTTCATCAAACACGAAAGATTTTCTATTTCTTTTGTCGTACAACAGGTCGTGCAACTTCAGCTGCTGTCGTACTATAGAAATGACTGGCGTGGTTTGGCCGGGGCTTATTTTTTCCCCGCATTGAAACTGGGGCCATTTAGGGGTTTTTTTTAGTTTGGTTTTATACAGTTTTTTCAAATACTTAAGCCTATCCCACTGGTTAGATGGCAAAGGAGGGGGAGTGTCCACATCTTCCAGGGAAAGAATAATATCGTCATCATTTTGTGGGGTCAGGGCTTTTAGGTGGGCTTCATCTATTTTTGTGGCTAAAACCGTAAGGGGAGCGCTGTGGCACGGCATGAAAACCATAAAAAATATGATGCCAAGAATTACCATTACAGATGGGTCTTTTTAATAAAATCCTTCATGTATATAGAAAACCATGCGCACGGTTAAAAAATGGTAAATTTTTCCACTTTCCATGAATCAAGCGCCAGTTCTCTCTGATTTCTCATTTTGCACAATTACGTTGTTTATTTTTTTGAGTTTGAGGCTCAAAATTAAATCTTTGTTAACCTTTTAGGCTATACCTCCCACCTCCGGCCCCCGGCCGCCCTGGGGATATATGATTATTTTTACAAAAAATTGGTTAAAAAATAATTAATTGAGTTTAAAAAATTTCAAAAAATAAAAATTATTTTAAAGAATGATGCAAAAACATCACACTCATTCAAAAAAGCCTAACAAAATCAATGGTTTTAAGAGGGGTGTGGAGGCCCAAATTATAGGAGTCTCGCTATAAAATTAAAAAAAAATTATTCATTATCGACATTTTTTTATAGATTCCCGCCTGCGCGGGAATGACATCAAATTGCGTTCTTATACGTAACATAAAAACTCTACGAAAAATATTTTCTCAACCGAGATTTTATTTCCTTAATTACTTAAATGATGTCGCCCCCGCGCAGGCGGGGGTCCACAAAAGCATAAAAAACATAGTTGACGACATGGAATTGTGTTTTTATACGTAAAAATACATCAAGTACTTAGGAATTTTTCCCCCAACTGTTTGCCAACAATTTGTGGGGTGGCTAAGGGCCCGCTGTGCTCATAAAACCGAAGGGGTTCATTTTCGTTTTGGGCATAGCATGCCTTCATATACAAAACATGGTCACGTACATGGCTTATGCAACCTACGGCCGTATGGCAATGTGCCTGGAGAGTTTCCAAAAAGGCCCGCTCTGCCTGGACGCGTATATACAAGGCTCCATCGTGAATACTGTGCAGCAATTTTTGAATTTTTTCCTTATGTTCGCAACAATCAACGGCTAAAATTCCTTGCCCAATGGCAGGAAGCATTTGGGAAAAAGGAATAGGGGCCGCAGGTAAGGAAAAGGGGGAACGTACATTTTCCTCTCCAGGTTCCCATAAACCCAAACGTTTTAAGCCCGCACCCGCCAAAACAATGGCGTGAAACAGCCCATCCTTTAGTTTTCTTAAGCGTGTTTCCACATTGCCACGCAGGGGGCTTATGGTAAGGTCAGGCCTAAGTTTTAAAAGTTGTGCTGAACGACGGGGCGAACAGGTGCCCACAATAGCGTTCGGGGGCAGCTCCAAAATATGAGGGGTGTGGCACGTTTGTGTAATAAGCACATCATCAGGAATTTCACCCCCCAAAACGCAAGACAGACGAATGCCATTGTGCGTGTTTGCTTCTAAATCTTTCAAGGAATGCACGGCAAAATGAATATGTTCATTTAAAAGTTGAGTATGAATTTCCTTTGAAAACAGCGCTTTCCCGCCCATATGGGACAAGCTTTTGTTTTGATTTTTGTCACCACTGGTTAAAATGCCCACACATTCAAAACAACCAGCAAGGTGTGGGTTTTTGTTCGTCAATGCCTCAATAACCAACTGTGTTTGAGCCATGGCCAGGGGGCTTGTACGCGTTCCTACGTATATTTTTTCAAAATGTTGTGTCACGTAAGCTTTAATGATTTAAAAAAAATTTAGTAAATACTATGCTAAATATGTGTTGAAATCAAAATGTTTGCAGGGAGCCTATGAAAGCACGTATTTCTATTCTTTTCACAGTTACTATTTTTTTCGCAGGGGCAGCATTTTTTTTCTTAAAAAACAAAGGTTCAGCAACCTTGTCTGCGCCTGCCCATAACCTGGAAAGAAAACCCTTAGAATCTGACATTATTAAGCCTTTGGCTGATATGACGTTGGGTGATGAAGCCGCCCCCCACACATTGGTAACGTATTTCGCCCCTTCTTGCCCCCATTGTTCTGGCTACGAACAAGAAGACTTTCCAAAGGTTGAGGATGCTTTTGTAAAAACAGGGAAACTGCGGGTTGTTTTTCGTATTATCCCCATGAATGAACTGGACTTTTTTGTGGCTCGGTTGTGCTACGGGTCTCAAGACGCCTTGAAAAATATTATGTTCTTTTTGAAAAACCAAGACAGTTGGCTAAAGCCAGTTCTTGAAAAACCAGAAAAAAAGACCAAGCTTTTAGCCCATTATGAAAAAACCGTGGCGGACAAGTTAGGCATGAATGTTTCAGATTTACAAGAAACCCTTAAAAAGGAAATGGATCTGAAAAAGGATATGGCATTTTTAATGTTATTTGCCTTAGAAAATGGGTTTTCCATGGATGCGGTGAAAAAGGCTGTTTACGATGACCAAGAATTTGACAATTCTTTGGCCATGGGGGGTATTAGTTTTAAACGTCGTAATGGAACTGATATTACGGAAGTTCCCTTCTTTTCCATTGATGGATACGACATAGAGGGGTTGGCCACATTAGATGTTTTGGAAAAACAGCTGCGTTTCTTTCAAAAAACGTGAAAAAAGTTTAGCCCCTTAAGAAGGGTTTGAACCCACCTACCACCTATATTCGAATTTTATGCTTCCTGTTATGCTTTTTTGCCCTTTTGTTAGACTAGTCATAACACCAGGGACCACTTTCCAGTGGTTTTTTGTATGCAATAAGGACCCATACATGGACAGGTAATGGGTTACGTTGCTGCCCCGACTGCTGCTGCTGGTAATGCCATTGGGCACTGTGTCAGAATAAATGGTGGTGCGGCTTTTTCCGTTACCTGATTTTCGGCCCATTTCGTATTTAAAGGTTACCTTGCCCTCCAAATCTTCAGAACGCCACACCTTACGCAGCCCTAGGCCCCCGTACGCTTCACCGTCCTTTGTAATTTGGGGCCGATACCGTTGGCCAAAAACACCTGCATTTCGTTCTTCAATTTTTGTGCGCTTTTGACCATTTATCTGCAAACCAAGGGCAGGCCTTAAAGAATACCCATCTTGCAACCGAAACACGTGGCCAAATTCGTTACGCCACGCCAAAGCATAGGTATTGTAGTCTGAAACGGCTATATAGCTTTGGCTGGGGCTGGGGTTTCCTTGGCGCAGCTGCTGTTTTTTAATAAGCATAGTGCTTAGGTTAGATTCCAGTTCAAATAATTTATCAAAAAAGGGTTTGCGCACGGCAACACCCATCATCATGCTTTTGCCATTGGTATGACTGTTGGCGGACCGTTCCATTTGGGTTTTTGAGGCCCCAAACCCCATCATGGTGGTAATATTGGCATTCAGGCTTTTGAAAAAATGGCTCACGCCCATAACAAGGCCATAGTATTTTTCCGTGTATCCGTCCTTGTACCCGCCAGCTCCTGTGTTTTTTACATACGTACTGTAGGGGGCGGCCCACACACGATAATCCCCTTTGAATTTAAAAATTTTAGCGCCATCTTCCTGAGACAGGGCTGTCACCATAGCCTCGTACGGGTCTTTTGGGTTTTCCCGTATGGCTTTTACCATGCGCCGCCGTGCCGCCTGTATGTCGTAAGATGTGGGGGCGAATTGACTGCTCATTTCCGTTGTCATGCTTTGCATGGTGGTTAAAACGTCCATGGCACCCGATGTTTCCACTTCGTTAGAAACCTGGGGGGTGGTGGCTGTGGGCACAAGGTTGATAATAACCTTGCCACTCTCAATACTCACACCATTAGAACCAGAATTTGATGTGCGAACTACTTCAGTAAATGGACTACTGTTTTGAACGGTTATGCTGCTTGGGTCCCCCGTTAGCGTACCTATGGTGAATAGGGGGACTGTATTTTGATTTTGGCCAGAATACACAACATGAATAACCTTATCACCACCGTCTACAAGGTTTAGGGTTCCAATGTGCGTTGTTCCAAAACTATTACCTCCAGAAAATTTCAAAGCCCCCTGATGCCAATTAAAAGTCCCAATGGTCGTTTGGGAAGCAGCCCCACCTAAATAAATGGCACCTGTGTAATTATTAATTACATAGTTAGGTTGTGCATTCAATGTAACAGTATCAATGGTTGTGGCTTTATTCTGTTGGTCTTCGTTTTGAAAAGTAACACGACCCCCTCCTGTAACGGACAGACCACCCGTAATGGTGTTTGTAGCGTAATCGAGGGTACTGGTGCCATCCCCGCTAACAAATAGACCACCCGTGATGGTGTTTTCGCCAGCATTGAGATTGGCGCCACCACTTGTAACGGACATACCACCCGTGATGGTGTTTTTAGCCCAATAGAGGATTGCATCACCAGATTCTATTTTTAGGGCGTATTCCTTTGATGGTGATTTATTAAAAATATTGGTTCGTAGCTGACCTGAGTGACCAGGGCCAGGGTCGCTAGCATTCGGATTAGTCGTTTTTTCATTAAAGATCCACCCACTATTATTAAGAATACTATCTGTATACGTATACGAAGAAGGAGAAGGAGAATTACTGTGCGCTAGGGATGTGAGTAAGGTTGCTGTTAAAAATGTCAGGGTTGCGTGTTTTTTTAAAAAAATTTTTGCCATTGGGTTATGTACAATTTTTAGACTCGTGCATTTATGGTAAGGGGGAATGGCGTGTGGATTCAATTTATTTAAATAAATTTTTATGAAAATTTTTTATATCTCCAAAAGTGGCGCGTTTGTAAACTCTTGACTTGGGACCACTTTTATTATTATAAATTAACACAAGTTCCTTAATGGATAGGGCCCTTAGCTCAGTTGGTAGAGCATCTGACTTTTAATCAGGGGGTCGAAGGTTCGAATCCTTCAGGGCCCACCAAGGAAGTTAGGGAATTTTCGTTCCCACCCTCTTTTGCCGTTTTTTGGCACTAGACCCCTTATTCTTCCCTAACACGCTCAAAAATTAGCAACAAGGTTTATATGCAGCTTGGTTTAAAAATAGATGTGGATTCAGAACGGGGCACCCGTATTGGCGTTCCCAATTTACTAAAAGTTCTGGCAAAATATGGATACGAAGGAACCTTTCTTTTTTCTATGGGTCCTGACAACACAGGTCGTGCTATTCGTCGTATTTTTCGTCCAGGTTTTTTCCAAAAAGTTCAACGCACCAGTGTAATAAAGGTCTATGGTTTACGTACCTTAATGAATGGTATTTTATGGCCTGGCCCCCATATTGCACAAAAACATGGCCACATTATGCGGCAGGTGCGCCATATAAACCACGAAGTAGGCGTACATTGTTACGACCACGTATATTGGCAAGATTACCTACACACATTGCCCGAACATAAAGTGCGCGAACAGTTAAATTTAGCCCACAAGTGTTTCAAGGATGTGTTTAGTTTTTCCCCCAAAACCTTTGGTTCTGCTGGGTGGCAGGCGTCACGCCACAGTCTGGCCTGTTATGATGATTTCAACCTGTTATATGCCAGCGACACCCGAGGAACTAAACCCTTTTTCCCCGTCATGGGCCACCGCACCTTTAAAACCCTCCAGATTCCAACAACACTGCCAACCTTAGATGAACTGTTGGGTCGTCCAGAGTATCCATTTGACGACCTAATAGGCCATTATATGGGGTTAATTCAAAAAAGTTCTTTTAATGTGCTAACTATTCATGCTGAACTAGAGGGTATGGCATATCTTGATTGGTTTGACGAGTTTTTAAAAGAATGTTCACAACAAAAGATTCAATGTGTCCCCTTACGTCTTATGGCCGAACAACTTTTGGAAAACAAACAAAACATTCCAATTCTGCCCCTTATTCAGGGCCAAATAGATGGGCGTTCAGGAACCTTAGCCATGCATGGGTAATGTGGTGACTGTATGAAAGCTTCACCCTGCCCCCCTACCCTATGCGGTGTTACTGGCAGCTATACGCCCTTTGCTATCAAGGATCTTTTTGAACATCATGAAGGCCCCTTAGTGTTTGTGGCCAATTGTGATGAAGACATGGTAGCCTTAGAAAGCCAGGTGGCCTTTCTCATGCCCAACACGCCCTGCTTTTCCTTCCCCAGTTGGGACTGTCTACCCTATGACCGTATTGGCCCCAGCAACGACTGTATGGCCCGACGTCTTACAACGCTGCGTAAGCTTCAGGAAGAAAAACAGTACATCCTTTTAACGTCTATTCAGGCAGTTCAGCAAAAGGTTCCCCCTAAGCGCCTTGTTCACGGGACACAGAAAATTTTGACCGTAGGGTCAACAGTTAACCGTTCCGACCTTTTGGATTTTTTAAGCATACAAGGATTTCAACGACAGGAAACTGTTTATGAACCAGGTGATTTTGCTGTTCGCGGCAGTATTATTGACTTGTTTCCCACAGGCGCATCCAACCCTTTGCGGTTAGATTTTTTTGGCGATACTTTGGAAAGTATTCGCATTTTTGATGCCATTTCCCAAACAAGTCAGGGACGTGTGGAGTCCTTTGATTTAAGTCCTGTACGTGAAGCTTTGCTAACACCTGCCACTATTGAACAATTTCGTTCAAGTTATCGTTTACGTTTTCAACCCAATGCACACGGTGTTTATGATGACCCTTTGTATGAAAGCATTACTAACGGCATACCCTACGCTGGTCAAGAACACTGGATGCCCTTGTTCTACCCCGACCTAGCCTGGCTGCATGACTACATTTCTCCCAATGCCCTGTTTGTTTTTAACAGTACCGTCATTAATGCATTAAGGGAACGTTTAGACAGCATCAAGGATTATTACGCTGCCCGTCTTTCCCCTTCCATAAACGGAGCCTTGTACCAGCCCATAGAGCCAAATCTTCTGTATGGACAAGAAGATTTGTGGAACCGGTTGCTAGAACAGCACCCTCACTGTTCGCTAACACCTTTTATTATTCCAGAATCAGAACAGACCACCAGTAATAAAAATACTCACCCAGTTCCTGATTTTTCAGGCATTCGACAGCGTCAGGCCCACACATTTTTTAAAACCCTTGCAAAAACCATTGAAGACCATAAAAAACAGGGGCGTTCTATTATCATAGTCAGTGAAACTTTGGGCGCCCAAAAGCGGTTGGATGGTATTTTAGCTGACAATGGCATTCAAACCAAAAGCACAAAAACCTGGCCTTTTGGTGAAGCTCATAATATTTATTCTCTTGTGGCACCTTTTCATACGGGCTTCATATCCTCCACTGAATGTGTTCTAACGGAACAAGATATTTTGGGCTACAAATTGGCCCGTTCCAGCAAGAAGCGTACAGGCGCGTCCTTTTTTCAAGATGCCAGTGAATTGTCTTCAGGTGATCTTATTGTACACCGTGACCATGGCATAGGTCGTTATGTGGGGTTGCAAACACTAACCATTAATAACGGTGCACATGATTGTTTGGTCCTTTTATACGCAGAAGATAGCAAATTATTTTTACCCGTTGAAAACATTGACGCCATCACGCGCTATGGCAGTGATTCTGCCCTTGTGGCCTTAGATCGTCTGGGGGCCAATACTTGGCAAAACCGTAAGGACAAGGTGAAAAAACGCATTCGTGTAATTGCGGAATATTTATTAAAGGTTGCTGCTGAACGGTCCTTACACAGGGCTCAAGCCCTTGAAAAAATTGATACGCAGTACGATGCCTTTTGTGCAGGGTTCCCTTACATAGAAACAGAAGACCAACAACGCGCCATTGAAGAAACCTTGAACGATATGGCCTCTGGCCGTCCTATGGACCGTCTTGTGTGTGGTGATGTGGGCTTTGGAAAAACAGAGGTGGCCTTACGTGCAGCCTACATAGCCGCCTCTCATGGTAAGCAGGTGGCCGTAGTTGTGCCCACAACCCTATTATGCCGACAACATTACCAGAATTTTGCTAAACGTTTTCAAGGCACCCCTTTTAAAGTGGCCCAACTTTCCCGTCTTGTTGGAAAACACGAAGGTATACGTTCAGACCTGGCATCTGGGAAAATTAATATTATTATTGCCACCCACACTATTTTGTCAGAAAAAACCACTTTTCACGATTTGGGCCTGTTAATTGTGGATGAAGAACAGCATTTTGGTGTGAAACAAAAGGAAACCCTAAAAAAATTAAAGGCTGATGTGCACGTTTTAACACTTACGGCTACCCCCATTCCGCGCACCTTGCAGTTAGCCCTAAGTGGTGTGCGTGAACTCAGCCTTATGACCACACCCCCTGTGGACCGTTTGGCCGTACGAACGTTTGTAACCCCTTTTGACCCCATGATTATTCGTGAGGCTATTTTGCGCGAATACCACCGTGGGGGGCAAATTTTTTACGTATCTCCTTATATTGAAGATTTAGATGGTTTATCAGAAAAACTAAAAAAACTGGTACCCGAAATTAAGTTCGCCGTTGCCCATGGTAAATTGCCAGTTAATGATTTAGAACGAATTGTGGGCGCATTTTATGATCGTGAATATCATTTACTGCTTAGTACCAATATTATTGAATCAGGAATTGATATTCCAACAGCGAACACCCTCATTGTTAACCGCGCTGACCGCATGGGGCTGGCTCAGCTGTATCAATTGCGCGGACGGGTAGGACGTTCAAAAACCCAGGGGTATGCTTATTTGACCCTGCCAGCAGATAAGGCTATTTCTGAAACGGCTGAAAAACGCCTTCACGTTATGCAAAGTCTGGACACCCTGGGGGCAGGATTTCGTATAGCCAGTCACGATATGGACATACGGGGTGCTGGAAATGTGGTGGGTGAAGAACAATCAGGCCATATTCGGGAAGTGGGGGTGGAACTGTACCAAACCCTTCTGCAAGAAGCCATTATTATGGCACGCGCTGAACAGGCTAACAAAAATGATGGCATGTTGGAGGAGGAATGGTCTCCTCAAATTAATGTGGGCACGGCCGTTTTAATTCCAGAAACTTATGTGGCAGATTTGGGGTTGCGGCTTAATTTGTACCGTCGTATAGGAAGTTTAAAAACAAAAAATAACTTAGAATCTTTTGCCGCTGAGCTGATTGACCGTTTTGGTCCCCTTCCTAGAGAGGTTCATAATTTAATTGCCGTTATTGAACTAAAAATTTTGTGCCGTCGCGCCCACATTGCAAAAATAGAGTTAGGCCCCAAAGGGTTGGTTGTGAGTTTCCACAATAATACGTTTCCCAACCAACAGGGGCTTTTTGAATTTTTGCAAAAACCAGAGGTAACCAAGCCTGGCCCTGTTAAAATTCGCCCAGATCAAAAACTTGTTTTTACCCGCCAGTGGCCTAATGAGGAGGCAAGCCTCCGTAATACCAAAAACATTTTGGCCAACCTGGCTATTATTGCTGAAAAAGTAACGCGCTTATAGCCACACTTGATAATTTCCAAGCCATTCTCATAAGCCCCATCAAACCCTGTCTTATTCTCTAACAACAGATGGTCTAACAACAACCGATATTGGGAAATCAATACAAATTCTGTTACCCCCCACAATGGAACCATTTTCGATTGTTTTAAAAATTTGATCAAATAATTCCACACTAATTCTTATTGGCCTTACTTCATCTTCATCTTCATCTTCATCTTCATTTATTGTTGAAAGTTTACTGCCCTTTTCAATTATAGATGACATTTCAAGAGGCTTTTTAAGGACTGAAATTTCACAACCATTTCCTTTACAAGATTCTAATATTTTATACAAACGTTCAATGGCTTCATCTCCAACTATAGTTATTTTGCGATTGAGCATTTCTCTGTGGTCTCTTAAGTCAGATTCTAGTTTTAGAGTATCTGTATCAGTTTGAAATTTGATTCCAACCCTAGTTTCATCGGTGAACCCCCAAGATTGGATGATTCTTTCCTCCAGAGACATTATACCTTCAAACGCATGTGAAAAATCACCAGTTATCCTTTGGTGTGAAACAAGAACGACAAAAAGGTCTGATTGTTTAAAAGGAGAAGTATGACAGGTATAATAATTAATAATTGCTTTTTTAACTTCATCAGCTGTTGTATTTGGCGAAATTTTCAAACTTAATTTTAGGTTTTCATATCCCACATCACTAGAACAATTTATTTTTACCGGACATATTCTTGATATTGGATCTCCATTTGATAAATCAAAAACAACATGATCTGGAATTCTTTCTAAACCAGGCTCCGCCCCCTGTATTTGGTTAAAAATAGGCAGAAAAAATAATATTAATACAAACAGGATTTATTTTTAGTTTTTAAATTACATTGATTTACATATGGCGATTCTGACTATAAAAATCAAGCTGAAAATAAAAAATTTTTGGGGAAGCGCTGTCGTTTCCTCATTCCTGACATCATGAATGGGCTTCGTCCCAATTATTGCCCATACCGCTTTCCACTAATAAAGGTACGGTCAAGGTGGCAGAAGTTTGCATAATTTCCTTAAGAATATCCGTGGTTTCGGCCTCTCTGCCCTTTGGAATTTCAAACAAAAGTTCATCGTGCACTTGTAGTAACATGCGTGTATCTTGATAGGCGTCTGTGTTCAATAAAGCATTAATTTTACGCATGGCAATTTTAATGGTATCTGCATTACTGCCCTGCAGGGGCGCATTAATAGCCTGACGTTCTGCAAATTGCCGTAAGGGAGGATTTTTATCCAGAATAGTTGGCACATAACACCGTCGGCCAAACAAGGTTTCCACATACCCCTTTTGCCGTGCCGTATGAATACACGCGTTCATGTAGGTTTGAATTTCGGGGTAACGTTCCAGGTACGCCTTTATAATGTGGTTAGCTTCTGCGACCGGAATGCCTAACTGCTGGGCCAAACCAAAAGAACTAATGCCATAAATAATACCAAAATTCACCGTTTTTGCCTTGCGACGCAAGGAACTGTCTACCTGATCTAAGGGCACACCAAATAATTCACTGGCTGTACGTTTGTGAATATCCTCCCCGTTGTTAAAAGCGGTAATTAAAGATTGTACACCCGCCATATGGGCCAAAAAACGCAACTCTATTTGGGAATAGTCTAATGACACAAGGCTATAACCAGGAGCTGCCACAAAACACTTTCGTATTTTTCGGCCATCTTCCGTTTTAATGGGAATGTTCTGCAAATTGGGGTCTGAAGATGATAATCTTCCTGTGGCTGCCCCCACCATAGAATAAGATGTATAAACCCGACCTGTTTCAGGGTCTGCTGCACTAATAAGGCCATCTACGTAAGTAGATTTTAGCTTAGCAAGACTGCGCCACTTAAGAACTTGTTCTGCAATAGTATGACCCTGAAGGCTTAAGCTTTCCAGGATATCCACATCTGTTCCATAGGCCCCTGTTTTTCCCTTTTTTCCACCTGGGAGGGACATTTTATCAAATAAAATTTCTCCCAACTGCTTGGGGGACGCCACATTAAACGTTTCACCTGCAAGCACATAGATTTCCTGCTCTAAGGCAGACAAGCGCTGATCAAATTCTTCCCCATACCGTGTTAGTAGGGGCACGTCTAGGGCTATTCCTACCTGTTCCATAGACACGATGGCAGGAACAAGGGGGCGTTCAATACGCTGATACAAGGCACTGCGTCCCTCTGCCTGCAACCGAGAAGACAACATACCATGAAGGGCAAGGGTTATGTCAGCGTCTTCCGCTGCGTAGGCTGTGGCTGTATCAAGGGGCACCTTATCAAATGTTTTTTGGGTTTTACCCGTACCCACCACATCTGCGTAGGCTATGGTTGTGCGGTTTAAATGCCGTCGTGCCAATTCATCAAGGCTATGGCCATGTTTGCCCGCGTCTAAACAGTACGACATCAGCATTGTGTCGTCATAGCCCACAATAGGGGCATCATATTTTACAAGAACGCCCATATCATATTTTAAATTATGACCTACTTTCAGAACTGAACTGTCCGCTAACAGGGGGCGTAAAAGGGCCAGGGCTTCTGCCTCTGGAATTTGCACTTCATGTGTTTGGTGATTTAGGGGCACATAACAAGCCCCCTCCTCAGGAACACACAGGGAAAACCCCACAAGCCGAGCCTTGCGGGGCTGCAGCGATGTGGTTTCTGTGTCAAAACCCACAATACCTTTTTGGGTGGCTTTTTCAATCCATTCTTGAAGTTTCTCACGTGTTTGAACGGTTGAATACTGGGGGGTTACGGAGGGGGTTGGGGGTTTTCTATGCATGCGGTTACGCAGCGCATTAAACCCTTGAGTTGTTAAAAAAGCCTCCAGCGTTTCTGGGCAATGGGGCGAAAAAGCCAAACCTTCCAGGCCAATAGGAAGGGGCACATCTGTTGCCAAAGTCACCAATTTTTTTGAGATACGGGCATCATCACTATGATTAATAAGGGCTTCCCGTCGTTTAGGTTGCTTAATGGTGTGGGCATAGCTTAGCAAAGATTCCAAAGAACCATATTCCTTAATTAACTCAGCAGCTGTTTTCACACCAATGCCTGGAACACCTGGAATATTGTCTGTAGAGTCGCCAGCTAAGGCCTGCACATCAATAACCTGATGGGGGGGAACGCCAAATTTTTCCACCACCTGTTCAGGGCCAATGGGTTTATTTTTCATAGGATCGTACATATGAACGTTGGAATTGATTAATTGCATCAGGTCCTTGTCTGAGGAAATAATCACAACTTCACAACCAATCTCTGACGCTTTATGTGCGTAAGATGCTATCAGATCATCGGCCTCAAACCCTGGAAGTTCCACACACGGAACACCAAAAGCCGCGCAAGCATGACGAACTAGGGAAAATTGGGGGACAAGCTCGGGCGGTGGAGGGGGGCGATGTGCCTTATAATCAGCATAAATATCATGACGAAAGGTTTGACGTGCCGCGTCAAAAACAACCAAAAGTCCATAACCTTGGGCTTGCTCAATGGTTTTTAGCAGCATATTACAAAAGCCGTATACGGCCCCCACAGGCACGCCACTGGGGTTTAATAAGGGGGGTAAAGCATGAAAGGCCCTAAAAATAAACCCAGACCCATCGACCAAAAATAATTTTTGCATTGTTATGACTTCTTAGCGTTTTTTTGGATCATACTCCGTTCCCCCCACAAAGTCACCACAGCCTAAACAATTTCAGCAATTCTTGGGGGTAAGATTTTTGTATGATTGCGTGATTTATTTTTTTTGAGTCTATAGCTAGACGACTTTTTTAAAGCCTAGAAAAATTAATGGTTGCAGAGAGTATGGAAGGCCAAAATTACAGGAGTCTCTCTATAGAGCTCAAAAATTAACCTTTTGTTAACCTTTTGAGATATATCTCCCACCTCCGGCCCCCGGCCGCCCAGGGGATATATCATTATTTTTACAAAAAATTGGTTAAAAAATGACTAATTCAGACTAAAAAAATTCAAAAAATAGAAATTATTTTCAAAAATGGTGCAAAAATACCACACTCATTCACAAAACTCTACGAAAAATATTTTCCGAAACTGGCTCTGTTTTTGCTTCACGAAAATCCTTCGGGAATTGCTGAAACAATTTTAAGGGAGATAAGAAGGACCCACTCACACCCAATTAAAAACATTTTGGCACCAGCTCATAATTTGTTAGAATGGATTTGAACTTTGTTTAGGTTTTTCTTTTTATGCGCACCTTATACCACTATCCTCTTTGTCCTTACTCTCGGAAAGTTCGCTTAGCTTTAGGGGAAAAAAAGCTTGATTACACAGGTGAGATAGAGCGCTTTTGGGAAAAACGTCCTGCTTTTTTAAAGATGAGTCCCGCAGGTCAGGTTCCAGTTTTGGTTGACTTAAATGGTTCTGTTTTGTCAGATAGTATTGCTATTACAGAATATCTTGAGGAGGCTTATCCCGAACGGCCTCTTTTTGGTGAAGGGCTCATGCAACGTTTTGAAATTCGCCGTTTGGTCGGTTGGTTTGATGACAAATTTGCCCAAGAAATTAGCGTTGTTCTTTTGAAAGAAAAAAATATTAAGCGTTATTTAGCCATGGAGCCAGGTCAAACAGGCCCCAATTCGGCCATTATTCGGGCAGCAAAGCAGTCTATACATTTACACTTAGACTATATTTCATGGCTTGTGGACCGCCGCAAATGGTTAGCGGGGGATGATTTTTCCATAGCAGATATTACAGCTGCCTGTCATATATCGGTTGTTGACTACATGGGAGATGTGCCTTGGGACAAACACCCCATAGCAAAAGACTGGTACGCCCGCATTAAATGCCGCCCTTCTTTTCGAAGCCTTTTACAAGACCGTGTGGCCGCACTTAATCCAGCAACGCACTATAGTGATTTGGATTTTTAAACGCTCCAATGCTTACAGACACACCTCAGCCCCTCATGAATCACCTGCTCGATCTGCGGCGGCGGTTGTTATATTCTTTGGCTGCGTTCTTTCTAGCCTTCTGTATTTGTTATATATATTCAGAAGCTATTTTCCAGTTTCTAGCAAAGCCTTTAGCCCGTATTTTTGAAGCCAAAGGACAAGAACGCCGCCTTATTTACACAAGTCTGACAGAAGCCTTTCTAACCTACGTTAAGGTAGCTGCCTTTGGGTCATTATTCGTTTCTTTTCCACTGATAGCTAGCCAGATTTGGTTATTTATTGCCCCAGCCCTTTACAAAAATGAACGTATTTTGTGTTTGGGCCTTTTAACAGCAACACCTGTTTTGTTTTTCATGGGTGCCACTTTTGCCTATATGGTTATTTTTCCCATGGCTTATGAATTTTTCTTAAGTTTTGAAAACTTGGCTCATCCTGGCACTATGGCTATCCAATTAGAGGCTAAGGTTAATGAATACCTGTCCTTTGTATTGCGGTTGATTTTTGCTTTTGGTGTGTGTTTTGAACTGCCTATTTTATTGACCCTTCTCTGTCATGTGGGCATGTTAAACCGCCAAAGTCTCATAGAAAAATGGCGCATTGCTGTTTTGATTATCTTTATTGTGTCAGCATTTATTACGCCACCAGATATTCTGAGCATGCTTGGCCTTGCGGTGCCATTAATTCTTTTGTACGCTGTATCCATTATAATGATTACCTTGTTAGAAAATAAAAAACGAAAGACTTTACCCCATGCATGATATGCGCTTTATTCGCAGCCATCCTGATTTATTTGACCAAGGCCTGGAACGTCGTGGTGCGCAGAAACAATCTGAGACGATTATAGAGTTAGATGAACACCATCGCCACGTATTGACAGAATTGCAAAATCTACAAAGCCAGCGTAACCAGTTGGCTAAGGATTTTGGGAATTTAAAGCGCTTAGGACAAGATACAACTCATTTGTCTGAAGAAAGCGAAGCCCTGAAACAAAAGGTTTTGCAGCTTGATGAGTTGGCCAAGCAGCAGGAAGAACAGATTTACAAAATCATGTCCCACATTCCCAACTTACCTGCCCCTGATTGCCCTGATGGTAAAACAGAGGAAGATAATGTGGAAATTAGGCGTGTGGGCCAAATTCCAACTTTTTCATTTACGCCCAAACATCATTACGAACTGGGTGAAAGTTTGGGGATGATGGATTTTGAACGGGCAGCCAAGATGTCTGGGGCTCGGTTTGTGGTTTTATATAAAGGTTTGGCACGTTTGGAGCGGGCTTTGGCTAGTTTTATGCTAGACATACACACTCAGGAATTTGGGTATGAAGAGGTTTATCCGCCTTTGTTGGTTCACGATGCCGCCATGTTTGGAACAGGCCAACTTCCTAAGTTTGAGGATGACCAATTTAAAACCACAACAAACCATTGGCTTATTCCAACAGCTGAGGTTGTTTTAACAAACCTGGTGGCGGGTGAAATTATTCCAGAAACCAAACTGCCTTTGCGTTACACGGCTTACACACCCTGTTTCCGCTCAGAAGCAGGGGCTGCAGGGCGAGATACCCGCGGCATGATTCGCCAACATCAGTTCACAAAAGTGGAACTTGTCAGTATTACAACCAAAGACCAGGCCGTAGAAGAACACGAACGAATGACACAAGCCGCTGAAACTATTTTACAACGCCTTGGGTTACCTTACCGTGTTATGGCATTATGCACGGGTGACATAGGCTTTTGTGCAGAAAAAACGTATGATTTGGAGGTTTGGTTACCAGGTCAGAACGCTTACCGGGAAATTTCTAGCTGCTCTCGGTGTAACACTTTTCAAGCCCGACGCATGAATACCCGTTATCGGCCTGAAGCAGGAGATGGCAAACCCATGTTTGTGCACACCCTAAATGGCTCTGGCGTTGCTGTGGGACGTGCCCTTGTAGCTGTTATGGAGAACTACCAACAAGCTGACGGCCGTATTATGGTTCCTGAGGTTCTAAAGCCCTACATGAATGGAATTGATTTTATAGGCTAGGAGCTTCTTCGTCCGTTGTTTCGCCTCCTAAATTATTTTCTTCGTCCGTAGTTGATGACGCATCAGAAAAATATCCGCTTGGACCAAAAACAGGGGGCGTTGTGGGAGCATCCTGGCAAAGAGACATCCCCAGACGTTGCAGATCGAAGGGTGGTGGATCTCTATCAGGAGAGCATGGTTGGCGTTCATCTTCTTCACAAATATTGCCCCTAAACCCCCCAATTCCTCCCGTATATCTCCTTGAGGAAGGGGGAAGTTCTGACTGTCCTGAAACATAGATAGGCATATGAGATTGCCCTAGTTGTTTAGGAACTTCTGGATCTGACGCGTAGGATGCAGTGCATAAAAAAACCAGGGCCCACATTGAAAAAAGGTGTGTCATGAAAAATTCCCCCAGAAAAAAAATAACTTTAACCAAATTTTAATTAAATTTCGTTCACAAGCAACAAAAAAAACAAGGGGCTCAGAATGCAATTTTTTTTTCAAAAAAACCTGAAAAAAGTTTCTTTTTTAACGATTTATTAACTGTTTTGCCCTTATTGTATGGGTGGAGGTAAGTTAAATCATCGTTGAGGATGGTTCGAAATGAAA
>JBIKLN010000023.1:0-28179 GCA_044359765.1 Patescibacteria group bacterium
AATGAGGGAAATGAGAAGATCCTTATTTTCTTCCACGCCAAAAATCTTCTTAAAGGCCATGTCCACACGGGGGTTAATTCTTTCCATCAGTCTAATTCCAGTATGAATGTTGGGGGATAATCAAACTTAACTATATCACAAAAGTATTTTGGTATTATGGATTTTTTTTGAGAACCTTCAGAAGGACATCGTTTAAATTTTAACTTTAATTCCCTGGGGACGGATAAGCAAAACACCGATAAGAACCATAAAACTAACCAAAGATTTTAAAGACCCCTGAATGAAATAAGCAGCAAAAGATTCGCTAACACCAATTAACAAAGCCGCAATAAGGGTTCCACCAATACCGTCCAACCCCCCCATAATAACCACAATAAAACACATTAAGGTAAGGTGAGCTGCACTGTTGGGAGAAATATCCGCAATGGTTGCAAACAAACACCCCGACATTCCAATACACAACCCCCCAAGACCAAAAGAAAAAGCGTATATTTTTTTATAATCCAACCCAATAACTTTAGCGCCTAAAAAATTATCAGCACAGGCAAGAACAGCCTTGCCGTAGCGTGTCTTGTGAAAAATATTAAATAAGACGAAAGAAAAAGCTAGGGAAAACAGGGCAGCGAATAGTTTGGTGGAATCAATAAAAACACCAAAAATTTCAAATGAATGAAAGCTCCACCCTGTTGGAAAACTTTGCACGTCTGTGCCAAATATGATTTGCTCCATGCTCATTAAAATCATAGCCACACCTGCTAAAACAAGAAACTGCGTATGCTGAGACATGTGCATAAAATGATTCAGAAACAAAGACTGCATGCCATAACAAACAATAAACATAAAAATGGAAAGACACACAAAAATAAGAACTGGAGGAAAAGGAAAAAAACGTGCAAACCATATGCCTAAAAGGCCTGCAAAAATCAGCATTTCACCATGGGCAAAATTTACAAAACGGGTAACCCCAAACACAATGGTAAGACCAAGGGCCATAATGTCATACACAAGACCCATAAGCAAACCATTGATGAGGATAGTTAAAAGCTTACTCATTGGATTTTGAACCACCTAAATTGCGCCACTCAGGCGTTGGAAAAATGGAGTGGGTTTCTTGAATTGTTTGTGGCAACACCACATAGGGGCGACCATCCCTATTTTGCAAAGCTACGGAGAAAATATTCTGCCCCTGCCCCTTTGCGTCAAAGGTAATGGGGCCACCATAAACAACCCGCTCTGAAATATGGGTTTGGGAAATGGCTTGACGAAGGTCCTCTCCGTTTAAAGACTGGGTAATTTTATGGGCATTCAAGGCAATCAAAATAGCCTCAACCGTAAAAGACACGTTCAAGTCAAAGCTTTCATCAGGATATAAATTTTCAAAAACCCCTAATAGCCCTTGGGTAAGAGACGAAGCCTTATTGTACCAGCTGGTATTGGTAATGCAATGATTAGCGTGATGGCCCAAAATTCTAAAAAATTGTTTTTCATACATGCCTGGGCTTCCTGGGCTTATGATTCCCATAGGGTTATATCGATGTTTTATACACTCACGCACCATCAAAATGGCGTCATTAAGCCGTGAAATAGGAATAAGAAGGTCTGCTCCTGATTCCTGAATTCGACCAATTTCTGAAGACAAATCCTGGGTTCGTCCATCATAGGTCACAACTTCACATAGCTGAAACGGCATTTGGGTAAGGGCTAGGTTCTTAAGAAGTGACTCCTTCATAGCCTGACCATAGGTGTCATTTACGTGCATTAGGGCTGCTTTTTGGGGAAAGCTCCCCTTTTCTTCAAACAGCTGCTTCATAAGAGCTAGACCCTGGCGACTTAGGGAATCTGTTGTTAGAAAGTTGCGAAACGTGTACTGATAGCCCTGCTCCGTAAGCTTAGGTGCAGCAGAAACATTAATGACCAAAGGAACCTTGTTTTGTTCACACACTTGGGCAATAGCAGCGGTTACCCCTGAATTATGGGCGCCCACCAAAACATGCGCCCCTTCATGAATAAGTTTTTCAGCCTTCGTACGCCCTATATCAACAGAAGATTCCGTATCTGCATGCAAAATATCAAAATCACCAAAAACGTCTTTAAAGAAAAGTTCTGATATTTTAGCACCCCGCTCGCACGACAAGCCAGGCTGGGAATCAGCACCTGTTTTGGGACTTAAAACACCAATAGTAAATTTTTGTCTTTTTTCTTTACGGCACCCAGATAAACCCAAAAGGGATGATCCCCACAAGCATAAGCTTAGGGCTGTAAATTCTCGGCGTGTTATGAAAGTCACAAAAAACACAATAATAGGGTAAACATGTAGACACGTTAGCAAAAAACACGGAATTTCACAATGCGCCCCTGAGTTCCTAGAAAAGCTAAGACATGCCCAACTTACAAAAGATACGCCATAACTCAAACAACACGTGTATAATTCTTTCATTAGGCTAATACGGTTTTTAAAAGATGACAATTCCATTCATTTGGCACCCTTCGAAGAACTTCAACGAACGACCCCCTGCTTGCGTGATTGATACAGTGGTTCTGCACTACACAGACCTACCAACAGCACAAGAGTCCCTCCAGCGATTGTGTGATCCTGAAGCTAAAGTAAGCGCCCATTACTTAATTGATGACAACGGCCAAATTTATCAAATGGTTCTTGATGAAAAACGGGCCTGGCATGCAGGGGTCAGTCACTGGATGGGACGAGAGAATGTGAACGATTTTTCCATTGGAGTTGAGCTTCAAAATCCTGGGTATAATTACTTTATTGCAAATAACACATGGCAGCCATACACAAAAATTCAACTGGAAAAATTGCTGACTCTGTTGAATTTTCTCCAAGACCGTCACCCTATTTCCACAAACTGTATTGTGGGACATAACCATGTGGCGCCTGGCAGAAAAATAGATCCAGGCCCCCATTTTCCTTGGGATTTTTTAAAAGAGAACTTGGCTTAAGACATACCCATCCTTCTGATTTTTAGAAAAGATTAAAGGTAAATAAATTATTAAAAATTGATAAATTTTAGAAAAATTTATTATTAGAAAGTTATAAAATTTTTTGATAGCATATATCATAAGGTAACGAAACAAGGGTTAGATAGATGCGTATTTTATTAATCGAAGACGATTCAGCCACCTGCAAAAGCCTAGAATCCATGCTAAAACCAGAAGGGTTTATTTGTGACACGACAGACCTTGGCGAAGATGGCCTGGAAATTGGGAAATTATATGAATATGACTTGATTATTTTAGACCTAATGCTTCCTGACATAGATGGTTTTGAGGTTTTGCGCCGTCTTCGCAATGCGCAGGTACGAACACCTATTCTTGTTCTTTCTGGGCTTAGTGAAATTGAGGACAAGGTTAAAGGCCTTGGCTTTGGTGCAGATGATTACCTAACGAAACCCTTCAGCAAAATGGAGCTGTTGGCCCGCGCCCACGCCATTGTGCGCCGTTCTCGGGGGCACTCAGATTCCCTCATTAAAACAGGCCGCCTGACTTTGAACCTACAGAATCGCACGGCTTTTGTGGACGACGCCATATTAAACCTAACAGGCAAGGAATATTCTATTTTAGAACTGCTATCCTTACGTAAAGGCACAACACTTACTAAGGAAATGTTTTTAAACCACCTATATGGTGGCATGGATGAACCTGAACTAAAAATTATTGATGTATTCATTTGCAAACTGCGCCGTAAGTTAGCAGAAGCCCTTGGAGACGATGACTATATTGAAACCGTTTGGGGCCGAGGCTATGTATTGCGCGACCCAACGCCCGCGTCTTCAGAAAGTGCTACAAAAACAATTCCCACAACCACAGCAACACTTGCTGCCACACAGGCGCAAGCAGATGCGGCCATACGTGAGGTGTTTGCCAAATAGAACCCCATATGTAGACACACCAGAACCCAAGGTTTTGGCAGAAAAAAAATACTGAAATCTGGGGCGTTTTGGGATATGATGAACCTAAGTTAAGTGCGCGCCTTACGTAAGGGAAGTCTTTTTTAATGTCTATTCAACCTGACCATTGGATTCGTGAACAAGCTGTAAAAAATGGCATGATTGAACCTTTTGTGGAGTCTCAAAAACACGAAGGGGTCATATCTTACGGCTTGTCTTCCTATGGATATGACGCCCGTGTGGCCAATGAATTTAAAATTTTCACCAATGTCGATAGCGCCATTGTAGACCCAAAAAATTTTTCACAAGACAGTTTGGTGCACCGTGAAACTGACGTATGCATCATTCCTCCCAACAGTTTTGTTCTGGGACGCACGGTTGAATATTTTCGCATCCCCCGGGATACTTTGGTAATTTGCCTTGGAAAATCTACCTACGCACGCTGTGGTATTATTGTAAATGTGACCCCCCTTGAACCGGAATGGGAAGGTCATGTAACTTTGGAATTTTCCAACACAACCCCCTTACCTGCCAAGATTTACGCCAATGAGGGGGTATGCCAGTTTTTGTTTTTCCAAAGCCCCACCCCATGTGATGTTTCCTATAAGGACCGTATGGGTAAATATATGGGGCAAACGGGCGTCACCCTTCCAAAATTATAGAGTTTTTTATGCCTTCTTTTATCCGCATTGTGGGTGGTAAACCCCTAACTGGAACAGTTCACATAAGTGGCGCCAAAAACGCCGCCTTACCCCTTATGTGCGCATCGCTTTTGTGTGATGAACCTTTGGTTTTGGAAAACATGCCAAACCTAAGTGATATTCAATCTATGGCTGATTTGCTGGACCAACATGGAACATCTTCATCCATAGAAGGCAATGTTTACACCCTACATACAAAAGACATTACAAGCACAACAGCCCCTTACGAATTGGTTAGCCGCATGCGCGCCTCCATTTTAGTGTTGGGCCCCTTGTTGGCCCGCGCTGGAAAAGCAAAGGTTTCTTTGCCAGGGGGCTGCGCCATTGGAACGCGCCCTGTAGACGTTCATCTGCAGGGACTCAAAAAATTAGGCGCCCATATAGAACTGGAAGGTGGCTACATTCACGCTGAAGCTCCAGGAGGGTTGGTGGGTTCTGAAATTTCCATGCCCATCGTAAGCGTAACTGCCACAGAAAATTTGATGATGGCTGCCAGCCTTGCTAAGGGAACAACAACCCTTATAAATGCTGCCCGTGAGCCTGAAATTGTAGATTTAGCCGAGTGCCTTTGTTCCATGGGAGCCTGTATTAAAGGCGCAGGCACAGACACCATAACCATTGAAGGGGTTGAAAAGCTTAAAGGCGCCACCCATTCCGTTGTGGTAGACCGTATTGAAATGGGAACCTACATCATGGCGGCCCTCATTACAGGTGGGGCCTTAAAAATTGTTGGGGGAAACCTACACTTAATTCCAGCTGTTTCGTCAGCCCTTGAACAAAGCGGCGCCCAATTAACCCAAGAAGATGAAGGAATTTTCGTAGCATCGCCTGCAAACCGCCTCATAGGGGTAGACGCCATGACAGAACCTTTTCCAGGGTTCGCCACAGATTTGCAGGCCCAATTTATGGCCCTTATGACCTTATCAGAGGGGGCATCTATGATCACAGAAACCATTTTTGAAAACCGCTTTATGCACGTACCTGAATTGTGCCGCATGGGGGCTAATATTACGGTCCATGGGTCTTCAGCCCTTGTGCGTGGGGTAAAAAACCTAAGTGGAGCCCCCGTTATGGCAACAGATTTGCGGGCTTCCGTCTGTTTGATTTTAGCAGCCTTGGCCGCTGATGGCGAAACAACATTAGGGCGAGTTTACCACCTAGACCGTGGATATGAAAAAATTGAAGAAAAACTAAGCGCTTGCGGCGCCACCATTGAACGGATTTCAAAAACCCACAACTAAGCATCAATTCACGTGTTACTGACACAAATTATTGATCAGGTTTTAATTGCTACACAAAAATGGAATACTCTTTCAGATAGAGGCCAGGTAAATCTAGGCTTTGAGGACACGCGTACCTTCACCCCGAGTGCCTGCCATGCAGAAGCTTCTTGTCTACCGAAGCCTTGGCGCAGGTAGATAGCATAGGCTGGTTCGCATGTATCAGAGATGGAGAGGCGCCGTCGCACTTTGCGCTATGGCGTCCCAAGGTCAAAAATGGAGATTTTGGGGGTAAAATGGCGAAATTGGAGAAAGTGAGGTACGGGTGTAGCGCTCTAAAAATGTCTTTTGCAAAACGCTCTTCCAGAACCAGTTTTAAGATAAGATTCAAATTTTTCCGCTTTAGCCTTATCCTTGAAAGCTACATAAGCGATTAACTTCCAAGGTTTAAATTTGTTTGTATGTACCGATTTCCCAGCGTTATGCTCTTCTAATCTTCGTTCTACATCTGTGGTAATACCAACATAAAAACATTCAGGATTAATTTGGCTTTGAATAGAATATACAAAATACATAAAGTCCGACTTCGCTAAAGCTACGTCGTGACATCACGCCATAGCGCGTTCCGCGCGACGGCGGATGGCGGAGAGAGGGGGATTCGAACCCCCGATACGGCTTTAGACCGTATAACGGTTTAGCAAACCGCCGCCTTCAGCCACTCGGCCATCTCTCCTAAATCTGAATTGATTCTAAGAGGGGACTCGGAATTTGTCAATACTATGGAAAATGCCCATGAATTCTGTAAAAACCGAGTCATCTCGCTAAACAATAGGGATGAGATCATTTTAACAAGGGTTTGCATGCTAACCGACACCAGGCGTCCCAGTCGCGCGCACCTAGGTTTTCTTCAAAAGTTAGCAAATCATGGGCAGCTTTTTCACATACGTCTTTTGTTGGCATGTCCAAAGGAAGATTCATGGACAAGGTTAAACACTGGGTTTTGCACGCTTGAAACAGGTGGTAACTGTAAAACATAGCCTCCTCCACCGTACGGCCACAGGTAAGGGAGCCATGGTTGCGCAAAAACATTACGTAATTTTCGCCTAAATCTTCGGCAATTTTACTTCCCTGGCATGCGTATAGGGCTAAGGAATCATAAGCACTGTAGGACACCCGGTTATAAAAATGCAAGGCCCATTGGCTAAGGGGAAGCAGACCATCCAAACAGGCAGAAACGGCTACAATTTCTGGTGAATGAATATGAAAAATATAAGAAATGTCTGGCCTATTTTTATAAATGGAAGCATGAATCGTATACCCCGTTTGATTTGCAACACTGGTTCCTTTCAAGACTTTGCCCTGGAAGGAAACTTCTATTAAGTTTTCTGGGGTCACCTCATGAAACAACATACCAAAGGGGTAAATATAAAAACTGTTTCCTGTTTCAGAACGGGCAGATAAGTGCGTATAGGTGTGGTCGTCTAACTTAAGATACGACAGTATTTGATATGCACAAGCTAGTTTTTCACAAATCATGCTAACTCTCCGAATAAGGCATTCCAACTAAGTTCTTGGCAAACACAGCAGCAGAAAAAGGCTGCAAGTCATCTATTTTTTCCCCAACACCTAAGGCATAAATGGGAAGACCATGCTGAGCAGCTAGGGCCACAACCACCCCCCCTTTGGCAGTGCCATCTAACTTGGTTAGAATAAGGCCTGTCACAGCCGCTTCTTTTTTAAAAATAGCAATCTGCTGATGGGCATTTTGGCCCGTGGTCCCATCCAATACCAGTAAAATTTCATGGGGAGCTGTGGGGTCAATTTTCTGCACCACGCGAATCATTTTTTTCAACTCATCCATAAGGTTATCCTTATTATGCAGACGCCCTGCTGTATCAACCATTAAAATATCTGCATGGCTGTTTTGTGCTTTTAAAAAAGCATCATAGGCAAGGCCAGCAGCATCACCATTGGGATGAGTTGTATGAATGGGAATGTGGGCACGGCTTGCCCAAACCCGCAACTGTTCCACAGCAGCCGCCCGAAAAGTATCGCAGGCAGCAACCTCCACAGCCTTACCTTGGTTAGTAAACCAATGGGCAAGCTTGCCGATGGTTGTTGTTTTTCCACTACCATTAACGCCAATAAGGAAAATCACATGGGGTTTATGCCCTATGTGTAAGGGTTTCTCACAAGGGGTTAAAATTTTTTCAATGGCATCTGCTAAAAATGTTTGCACATCCTCAAGTGTGGGTGCGCTTTCCTGACGTAATTTTTCTAAGGAAACCCTTAGGTTTTGCGCTGTTTCTGGACCAATGTCCGCTTGAATTAAAGCGTCCTCTAGGGCATCTAGGGTGTTTTCATCTACCTTATGGTTTTGAAACAGGTCTCGTAATGTTCCCTCTACCTGAGTTGTGGTTTTTTGAAGGCCTTGTTTTAACCGTTGCCATAGGGACGAAGATGTCATACCAAAATCCCTTCCAAATAGTGGGGTGTAAAGTCATGAATATGCGCATGAACAACAGCTGGAATACTGTCATCTGAAGCCCTTAGACGTACGGGGGCAAATTGGTTTGTTTTCCCCTGTATAAGGCCATTTTCAACAGACTCAACCAAAACGGGCACATGCTGACCTACACAGGATGTGAAAAAGCGCGTCAAAGCTTCCTGACCTTTGGCCCGCAAACGACTGGCCCGCTCTTTAATGACATGTTTTTCCACCTGGGGCATTTTACTGGCTGGCGTGTTGCTGCGTGCCGAATAAGGAAACACGTGTAAAAAGGTAAGATCACATTCATCCACAATACGTAAGGAATTTTCGAACATATCTTCTGTTTCTGTTGGAAACCCAGCAATTAGGTCTGCCCCAAAAACAACCTGCGGTCGCAAAGACTTGGCGCGTTTGCAAAATTCTATAGCGTCTTCCCGTAGGTGACGGCGTTTCATGCGCTTTAAAACCATATTATCCCCTGCTTGTAGACTCAGGTGCAAGTGGGGCATCAAACGGTCTTCCGTACCAATAAGGTTCCATAAGTCTTCGTCCATTTCCACAGGGTCTAAAGAAGAAAGACGCAGGCGTTTTAATTTTGGTACAAGAGCAAATAAACGGCGCAATGTTTGCCCTAAGGTTGGCGTTCCTGGTAAATCACCGCCATAGGCCGTAATGTCCACACCCGTTAGAACAACCTCTTCATAACCGTTTTCTAAAAGTGTATTAATTTGGGCTACAATTTCCCCTAAGGCCACGCTTCTGGAATTACCACGACCATAAGGAATTGTACAAAACGTGCAGCGATGGTCACACCCATTTTGAATTTGTACGAAAGCTCGGGCTTTGCCTTCAAAACCAGACACAAGATGTGCGGCCGTTTCCCGTACAGACATAATATCATTGACCTGCACACGTTCTGTTTGTCCTTGGGCTATACGTGTATAGGTGCCTAGCTCCATTTTTTCTTGGTTGCCAATAACCTGGTCCACCTCCTCCATTTGGGAAAAAACATGGGGGTTAATTTGTGCCGCACACCCTGTAACAATAATTTTAGAAAGGGGGTTATCACGACGAATTTTGCGAATTTCCTGACGGGCCTGGCGTTCAGCTTCTGCCGTTACAGCGCAGGTGTTAATGATAAATGCCCCATCAAGCCCACTTTGGGCAGAAAGGGTTTTCATAACCTCTGACTCATACGTATTTAAACGGCACCCAAAGGTAATAATTTTATTGTTATATGTAAGTGACATGGCGCATTTTAAAGTTGGCAAAAATAAAAGTAGAGCCAAAGTGTAGCCCAAAAAGTTTTTTATGTCTTTAAAAAATCAAAAAACTCAGCGATTCCCGGGGATAAAGTTTTTGTATGATTGCGTGATTTATTTTTTTGAGTTGGAAGCTCAAAAATTAACCTTTTGTTAACCTTTTGAGATATACCTCCCACCTCCGGCCCCCGGCCGCCCAGGGGATATATCATTATTTTTACAAAAAATTAGTTAAAAAATGATTAATTGAGATTATAAAAATTTAAAAAATAAAAATTATTTTCAAACATGCTGCAAAAATATCACACTCATTCAAAAAAGACCGGCAAAATCAATGGTTTCAGAAGGTATGGAAGGCCCAAATTACAGGAGTCTCGCTATAAAAATTGCTCCAATCACTGAACAATTTCAACGGGTTGGTTTGGCTTAACAAACTCGCCACCCACAAGAATCAGCTGAATTGTGTTAGGTGGGCCTGTTACAAGCGTTTCTTGGCTTGTGGATTGGACAACCTGAACACTAAAAAACTGTGCCTTGCCCTCATGCACAACCATAAGGCCCAAAACACCTTGGTCATTCAGGGTTAGGGCTGATGCTGGAATTTTGTGGGCCATAAGCGACGGTTTTGGAATAGAAATAGAGGCTGTTAGGCCGTCTGGAAAGGTAACATGAGCATCGTCTAGGACGCATTCCAAGGCGTAGGTCCGGGTTTTTTCCTCTGCTTTGTGGGAAAGATAGGTGACCTTTGCCTCAAAATTTTTCTCACGAATGGTGACCGTGCAGGGTGCCCCTTGGGCAAGATGCGCGTGTTCCTGTTCTGACACCATGGCCCGTATTTTTGTAGGGTTTGGTTGTAAAAAGCTGACCACATGCGTTCCTGCAGAAATATATTCCCCCACCTCTGCGTGTACATTGTCATAATAACCATCATAAGGAGCTTTAACCGTCAAATTTTCCGCATCATAAGCAGCGCGGGCCAGCGTGGCCTTTGCAAGCTCCAAATCAGTTTTTGCTGCCAACAAATTATTTTGGCTATAGAAGTCCTTTTTTTTCAACTTGGTGGCTGACTCAAACTCAGCCTCCTTATGTTCTAAGTTCGCCTTGGCTTGAGCCACTTTTTCTAAACAGTCTGCATTTTCAAGGGAAAGAAGGGGGGTGCCCTTTTTAACCATTTGCCCCTTAGACACCAAAAGTGCAGAAACTTTTCCTGACATTTCAGCTTTAATAGTGGTTCTTGTAAACGCTTCTGTATGGCCTGTTAGATGAAGGGTTGGGGTTACAAGAGATGCCTCTAGGTTTCTAACAACAACTTTAGGTATGCGGGCAAGGTAAGTGGGTTTTTCATAATTAGATATTATTTTTAAAAGAATCAGAAAAATAAGACCAACTCCCCCAGCGCCAATTTTTTGACGACGGGAGAGTTTGTAAAAGAACCCTAAAATATTGGAAAACTTATTTTCCATCTTTCTTTACTTCAGCCGTTCCTGCTGCAGCTTGGTCCGCTTTGGAAGCCAAGGGTGTTTGTGTTGAGGCAGGAGAAGTAGCAGGCTCTGTTGTTCCTGCTGATGATTTAGTTTTTTCCTTAATAGAGTCAATAAGTTTGGAAAAGCTATCCAAGTCCATAGGGGGAATCATCATCAAATCATCAGATTGTTTGCCACCAAATACGGTTGGCACGCCTGCTGCTTTCAAAGAATCAAATAACTTAACGTTTTCGGTTAAGGTTTTTTCTGTGGCTTCGCTTGCCTCGTCCTTTTCAAGCCTTGCTACATCAAGGCCCGCTTCTTTAGCTAATAGCAATAATTTAGCACGGTCCAATTCTGCTGCTTTATCAATGAATTTTTCCATAAATAGCTTGAACTTATCAACACCCTGCAGGGATGCTGCAATCATAGTACGTCCCACAGCACCAGAGTTTGGACCCAAAATAGCCACAGGAATAATGTTCATGGAAAAATCTTGTCG
Organism: Patescibacteria group bacterium; assembly: GCA_044359765.1. Lineage (GTDB taxonomy): Bacteria > Pseudomonadota > Alphaproteobacteria > Paracaedibacterales > CAIULA01 > CAZDVK01. Next base: position 11,545 of record JBIKLN010000023.1, read on the forward strand.
CTTTTGAACAAGGGTAAGGGCCAGCTTCATAAACTCATGGCAATGTGGGCACATGGGGTCCACAAAAGAAACAAACCTTACATCGCTTTTTGGAGTTCCAAGGGTGATTCCAGATGAAAACAACTGGTCTTTTGCCGTATTGGCATTCTTTTCAATTTCCAAACGCAGCTTGTCCTGTTGCCCTTGAACGCCTTCATTCACTGCACCAATAAAGGAATCAGGCTTGTCACGTAGGAAATCCATAAAAATTTTCTGAATTTCCTCTTTCTTCGTATCTTCAAAAGGCTTTTTTGACTCATGCTTTGCCATAAAATAGCTGGTGCCCAGCGCCACTGCTGCAGAAACAACAACAGCAGGAATCAAACTGGAAGGGGAACAACTTTTCATTATAAAACCATTTTCTTAAAATTTAACATAAGTCACATTCTAAGGCATACCTATGTGGGATGGCAATAGCGATTCCCGCTGTTTTTATTTGTAAATTTACTTAAAAAATAATGTGGTTTATAACAAACACCAAACTGGCTCTTTCCTTGCTCAGAAAATCTTCAGCGGGAATCAGTGTGTACGGACTGTGGCTAAAAAGAACTGCGGCCGTCAATATAATTATTCACCATACCAGCCCATTCTTTGCATGCGCTAAACCAAGCCGAAGCATTCATTTTGCTTAAAAAACCTGTATAGAGGGGCTCTGCCCCCTTACGGGTTGTATGATAATCAACAGGATAGGGAATAACCTTCCAGCCAGCCCCTTGGAACAAGCCTACAGAACGGGGCATATGAAAAGCAGATGTAACTAAAACCCACACATCTCCGTCTTTTGGCTTCACAAGGTTAAAGGAATTTCGTGCATTATCCACCGTATTACGAGCTTGATCTTCATAAGTCACGCGGCTTTCAGAAATGCCAAAATCTGCAAATACTTTTTTTGTTAGGGCCGTTTCTAGAGGGGTACCTGTAAACACAATGGGAAGGGTTGGGTTTTTGAGAGCCAAAGCCAAAAATTCAACCAAACGTCCTGCGGCTTTATTGTAAACAGGTCTTTCATTTTCGCGACTTTCAAGAAGGCTAAAAAATCCCCCCAACAAAATAAGGCCCTTGGCCTCAGCAATGGGTGGATTTTCAGGAAATTTATGTTCCAAATGATGAAGCATCATACGTGGCACAGGACTTACAAAAATAAAAAATAAAATGGCGCAAGATACAGTAACCATCGCCCTGCCTGCTTTCTTTTTTTTGAACGCCACAAGGAAAATACCTACAAAAAGGCCAAGGAAAGCCAAAATATCTAGGTTCAAAATAAGGCCGAAGAAAAATTTCAACATGACGGCAGCCATTCCTAAAAGACATAAATCAAACGTGCCATAAGGCGCTGGGCATGACCTGAGAAAACGTATCCTCTTTTGGCCCCATTAATTGGCGCCTTATCATCACGAAGCTTTACCTTTCCCTCAAGAGAAAAAACATATTCGGCACCAAAAATTAATTTATCCGTTAATTTGTACAAAGCCCCCGCCCCTGGCGCCAAACCTTTTAAGGTTTTATTATACTTTTCCACTGTGGGTGTTTGAAAAGTAAGGTTAGAATAGTCAAAGGCAAAACGGTTAAATTCGTACCCTAAGCGCCCATATAAAATAACCCTTGGGTTAATAGGCATACCCGCCAAAATCGCAGCACCAAAGAAATTTTTTGGTTTGATGCCAACCTTACCCTCTAAGACTCCATCTTTTACGTGCAAATCTTTTTTTGCATTCAAAGTGGTAATGGCGCCAAACACTTCGCCACCAAATATAAGTTTTGCCCCTGCTGTTTCATGTAAATAGCCCACACTTGCACCAGCAGCAGCACCAAAAGACTTAAGGTTTTGTTTGCCTTCCCTCCCAGAATCGCTGATGTAAACATGGTTTCCTGATTGAAACACCCCGCCCACATTTCCACTAACAAAAAATCCCTGGGTTGAGGCACAAGCCCCACTGGCAGCCAAAGCAAGTAAACAAATAATTTGTGGCGTTTTCATACAATTGATTCCGTAAAGTTTTTTTAAAACTTTATATGTCCCCTCCCCTGCCGTCAAGGCGCAGATTCAGTTTTGGGATTTTTTTGTTGACTTTTTTCAAGTATACGGGGCAGAATCCTTCTATCATGGGGCTCCCTACGGGGGCCCTTAACTTTTTTTACTTAAGTTTTTTCTCAAACGAAGAGATATGCCATGACTTCTTCACGACGAATTGCCTGGTCTGCCTGGGTTGTTGTGTCCACTTTTTATGCCTACCAGTATATTTTAAGGGTAATGCCCAGCATTTTGTTAGATGACATTATGGCCCAGTTTAATATTGATGCTGCTGTTTTTGGCCAGTTTTCGGGGGTGTATTATATTGGGTATGCGCTTATGCACATTCCCTTAGGCATTTTATTGAGCCGGTATAAGTCTCGCTTTATTATTACCACCTGTATTTTGGTGACGGTTATTGGAACCTTACCCATTCTATTTTGTCATCACTGGCTGTACCTTATTGTGGGAAGGGCCTTGGTTGGCATGGGGTCTTCTGGTGCCATTTTGGGTGTATTTAATGTGGTGCGCACAAATTTCCCTGAAAAACATTTTTCCCGTATGCTCAGTTTATCTGTAACTATTGGGTTATTGGGAGCCATTTATGGGGGGTCACCTGTTGGGTATTTGTGTCATGTATTTGGTTACCAGTGGGTTGTGCAATCTTTCTCCCTTGTTGGTTTGGCGTTGGCCATTTTTGCCTATTTCATGCTTCCAAAGACGAAACCTGAAAGGGTAGACAGCAGTATTTGGGATGATGTGAAGGAAGTTTTTTTAAACGGTCGCGTCATTTCCTTGTGTTTTTTTTCAGGTCTTATGGTAGGCCCCATAGAGGGGTTTGCCGATATTTGGGGCCCTCAATACCTAAAGAATGTATACGGGTTTGACGGTGTTTTGTCGTCTTCTTTGCCATCTATGATTTTTATGGGAATGTGTTTTGGTTCCCCTGTTTTAAGCCTTATTGCTGAAAGAACCAACTACTATTTGGGGTCTATTGCTGGGGCGGGCATTATTATGGCCGCTGTTTTCTTTTCCCTTATTTTCAAATCTATGACCCCACAAATTATGACGGTTAGCTTTGTGTTGGTGGGCGTTTGCTGTTCTTACCAAATTCTAACCGTATATATGGCAGGTCAATATGCCCCCAAACGTGTTGCCGAACTTACAGGGGCTGCTGCCAATATGATTATCATGAGCTTTGGATATTTATTCCACACAGTCATAGGTTTGGTTTTAACCGAATTTGGTGGCAAGGAAGACCCTTATGCCTTTACCTATGCCATGGCTATTATACCCTTAGGTTTGGTTATGGGCGTTTTGGGTGTGTGGGGTTTGTCTTACAAAGAACGTCAGCGACTCCCTTAAGCTAATTGTATGCCCCCCTATAGTAACGGTCTGTTAGAAGGGGTCTAGGAATTACCAGAATTTAAGAACAAAAACAATTGTTTTTTTATGGCATAGAATGCTATGACTAAGGTGCTGATGTCTTTTAGGTGTTTATTTCTTGCTGTCAATTCTTGGAACATTTAAACTACCCCCTACCGTAGGCATTATTCTGTTTAATGCCTTGTTTTTTACGTCTGCTTTTATTGTATCCATCATCAGTCGTGTCAAAAGACCATCGGCCACGGCTTACAGTGTTTATTTTCTAACCTTCGTTACAAGTTCTGTCATTGTGTACAAAATGTACGGCTTGCATCATACAAACACCCTTGAAATTTTAGACTTTTCAACAGTATGCGCATCCCACCCCCCTAAAGCTTTGGAAGTTTCGCGCCAAAGCTTTCAACCTGAAGTTGATGAACTCATTCCCCCAACCACAAAGGAAGGAAATGAAATAAACAATGCATTGAATCTTTTTTCCTTAGGTGAGAAACTTCGTCTCAACGATGTTTTAGAGCAGGCCTATGAAAACTACACTCTAGCACTTTCTATTTTTCAAAGCTTAGGCGAAAAAGCAGCAGAAGCGTATACACTTGTTCGCCTTGGCACTATTGATGATTGGCTTAGCAAAACAAAGCAGGCCCTGAATCATTTTCAAGCAGCCTTAGCCATTTTTAACGAAATGAAAGACGAAAAAGGCCAAGGCCTGTGCTACAAAGGCCTTGGAAAAATCAGTTACCATTTTGGTGAATTTGAAAAAGCTTTAGCTCTTTACAAGAATGCCAGAGAAAAATTCTCAAAAATAAAAGACATAAAAAACGAAGGTCAGGTTGTTCGTGAGGTTGGCGACGTGGAAAGAGGCCTTGGAAACCTGAAAAAAGCCAACGCGTCTTACGAAATGGCTTTGTCCATCTTCCGAGAAATTCATAACCTCCGTGGAGAAGCCTACGCACTTAGAGGCATTGGACACGTGGAAACAATGCAAGAAGATTATGCAGCAGCGCGCAGAGCCTACAGCAAAAGCCTGACGTTCTTTAAGCAAATTGGGGATAAACGGGGACAAGCAAAAGTTTTGCGCGGTATTGGCGATGTGGAGGTGCGGGTTGGACATTTTGACCAGGCGCGCACTGTTTTTGAACAAAGCATGGCCTTATTCCGTGAAATTAAAGAATCACGGGGCATTACAAAGGTTTACAATAGTCTAGCGTATTTAGAGTTTTCTATGGGACATAACAGTAAGGCCATAGAAAATTTAAATAATGCCTATCATCTTGCCCGTCAAACTGAAGATTCAGCCACAGAATACCAGTCTCTTCATCTTCTAGGGATCATTGAAAAATTTGTGGGCAATTATGATAAATCCAGAAATTTTTTTGAAAATGCTTTGGGTTTGTGTCGAAAGTCAAGAAATATAGTGGGTGAAGCCTATATCTTGATTGAAATGGGAAACCTTGAGCGAAAAGCTGCGAATCACCAAATAGCCAGAAGTCACTTTGAAAAAGGCCTTGCTGTTGCTAAAAATATTGGGAACGATTCCATCCTAGCGGGTATTTATTGCGGCATTGGTCTTTTAGACTACTATATCAATCAGTACGATCAAGCTACAAAAAATTTTAATGTGGCCATAGAACTTTCTAGGAAAAGCAACAGTCGCAGAATGTTAGCCCATTCCCTTCTGTCTCTTGGAAATGTGCAACGTACTTTAGGAATGAATACGGAAGCACGTAATAATTACCAAGAATCCCTAAAGATTTTTAGCACAATCAACGAACACATTGGCCGTGGAAAAATTTATTATAACTTGGGTCTTTTGGAAGAAAGCTTGTCAGCCTATGACACAAGCCGTGATTATTTTGACCAAGCTTATTCTATTTTTAAAAAATTTGGCGATGTGGAATTTCAGTCAAAAACCTTGTGTGAAAAAGGTAAGTTAGAACAAATTCGTGGCAACAACGATTTATCTCGTGAGTATTTGGAAAAAGCCCTTGTCTTGTCTAAAGAAATTGGAGACTCCTTTTGTTATGCATCAGCCCTCAATGGATTTGGGGCCCTTAATTACCGCGGTGGAAAACTTTCCGAAGCCCTACAAAAATTCAAGGATGCTCTGGCTTTATTTGTAAAAATAAACGAAAAAACAAACCAAATAACCGTTCTAAGAAACATTGGCTGGATTCAAACCGTTTCAGGAAATTACACAAGTGCCCGTGAAAGTTTTGATGAAGCCATAACCCTTGCAAAGGAAATGGATTATCCCATCGGTAAAGGCATTGCACTTATGGGGCTTGGCTCCTTGAACTACCACATGTATAAGCTCAACAATGCCCTAGAAAATTACGAAGAAGCCTTGGCCATATTTCGAAAACTTGGCAATATTCGTGAACAGGCGAAAGCCCTTGCAAAACTGGGCATGCTTATGCTGCGTATGAGCCGATACGAAAGCGCTAGGCACTTCTTTGAGGAAGCTTTTGTCCTATCTAAGCAGGTAGGAGATATGTATTCAGAGTCCCGTTCCTTAATGGGAATTTGCAAGCTTGAGTATCATCTTGGAAATTTTGGCCGCGCCCGAACATCTTGTGAACAAGCCCTTTTGTTGATGCGTAAAATTAAGTGCACACGTGGTGAGGCGAACGCCATTAAATACCTTGGGAAAATTGAGGTAGCCAACGCCCGACCAAAAGAAGGCATTACACTTCTTAAACAATCTTTAAAAATATATCAAGAAACAATGGACCGGGCCCGAGAAGCCCAAGTTTTTTTAAACCTTGGAATTCTAGAAACGTCTCTGTCTCATTATGACCAAGCACGGGAATACTTAAAAGACTCCCTAAATATTTATAAAATTCTTAAAAATAAATTAGGTGAAGCACACGTTTACATTGCACTAGGGGAAGTAGAAAAAAAACAAAGCTGTTTTCAAAAAGCCATTCGTTTTTTTAAACACGCCCTCTATATATCAGATGAAATTGGAAATCATCAGTTAAAAATTTACGCCTTACGTGGCCTTGGTGATACGGACAGGGTCTTTAGAAAATACAAAGAAGCAGAAGATTATTACCTAAAAGCCCTTTCTGCATGTCGTGAAGTGGAAAATCATCACGAAGAAGCCATAAGCGTTTTAAACATTGCAACCCTAAAACTAAAAATGAATGAACTGGAAGACGCCGAACATTTCTTAGAAAAAGCCCTGCACCTATTTGTGCAAACGGGTGACACTTTGAATCAGGGGATTGTTTGGAACCATATTGGCAAACTTGAAAAGAAAAAAGGGAACTATGACCAGTCTGTTATTGCCTATGAACGGGCTATCAACCTGTTTAAAGTTCAGGGAAATTTTATCCATGAAATCGAAAGTATGATTTTAATGGCAAATCTAGAAATAAAAAGACAACACTACCAAAAAGCTTACATTTTGCTGTCTCAGGTAGACTACTTTAGTCGGACATTGAATTTTACTAAGCATCAGGCTCAATACCTTCTAACCTATGGATTATTAGAATTGGCCCAAAACAAACTGGCCCAAGCAAGGGAAGCCTTTCAAAAGGCCGAAAGTGTAAGCAAAAAAACACCTGACCTTAAAATGCAGGCAAAGATTTTGCTGCGCTTAGCTGAGGTAGAGAAAAAATCAGGAAATATGGACCTGCACAAAGCACACGAGGAAAAGTCAGAACATATCTTGCAAAACCTAGGAATTCAGCCCCCATATAAGACGGCAGACTAAGCGAATACTGACAAGCTGAATAAAAGGCCAAACGAAAGATGGCGTCCCCTACGGGATTCGAACCCGTGTTGCCACCGTGAGAGGGTGATGTCCTAGGCCTCTAGACGAAGGGGACCTGATGCTTGAGAATATGCAAAGCACGAAAAAATTGCAACCCCTTTAGTACAAATGTGTAAGTTCTCGCTGGGTTTTTGTGAGGCAAGAATAGCGTCAGTTTCGGAAAATATTTTTTTTGGGAATTTTTCAGGTTTGCGTATTAAGAACGCATAATCTGATGCCAGACCTACATAGGCAGGGGGCCATAAATAACCGGCCCCCGCCTGCAGTACAATAATATGGCCTGGAACGCCTGTGTATTATCTTGGTATGCGGATGTTTAGTATTTCTGCAAGAGATTTAGTAGAAGAACCATTTTGCAGCTGTTTTGTTTTAACAAACTGTAAGATGACTGTAGGTAAATGAAGTTTTACAGGGTTTTGCATACCTGAAAGGCAAACAGATTCGATTACGATTCTTATCATGTCTTCAATTGAAGCTGATTCTGGAAATATTATAGACTGCAAGAAATGCCCAATAACGTCAAGATCCTTAACTCTATATGAGTCTGCTGATGCAGATGGATCACCTGCGCCCGCAGAACTACCAGAACCAGATCCTGCACCTGCACCTGCGCCTGCGCCAGCTCCCGCCACTAGAACATCAATAGGCTCATCAAGAGGAAGCTTTATATCACGACCAAGTTTATCTAAATCGATTTCAAGACTATTAATTTGAAGACACAGCGCACGTGCTAATTCTTGAAAGCGGCCTTGATGTCCTGTAAAGACTTTTTTAAGTCCACTAATTACTCCATGTTCTTTATAAGAACCCTCTAAGATAACAAATAGAAAAGGAAGACGTTCATTTTCTGAAAATTCAAGAAGATCATTCAAGGGAAGTCCAAATCTCCCTCTCACTATATTATTAAAATTTTTTTCTATGTATTTGATCAAAAAAGAAGGGCTACTTAACATTAATTTACAAAACTTTCCAATGGTTTCCTCACCTTCTTTTTTGATGTGTTCTTTCAATAGATCATTTGTTAGACCTTGCAATTGTCCGCTCAGTTCGAGAGGTGAGTCTAAAGATATCTTGTTAAGATTGTCAATTAACCTATATGCATTAGCTTGATTTTCCTCCAGAAAACCACAATTCATTACACAGTTCACCACTGCTTCTCGTTTTTCTTTATCATGGATCTTAGCAAGTTCTCGAATGACGCTCCTTAAAGAATGTTTGCCGTCTGAAAAAGTAGAGGCTTTGTCTTTGAAATGTCTTAAAACCAACTGCTTCACATTTTGTAATTGCTCACCAGTGCTATCAATACCAATCAGTTCAGAAAGTTTATGAAACACAATATGTCCATTATATCTCTCATCAGGATGAATGCATATATCGTTAGAGAGCGCCCCACAATCATCTAAAAAATCAAAGAGACGGTTTGCGTCATTAGCGGTCTTATCTATAAGAAATTTGAATAAACCGTCTATCGCCCTAGGTATGCCTCTACTCACTTTAGAACCTTCTGATCCCATTGGATTATTAACCTCAAGCAAAAGTTCCTCTAGAAACCTTTTAGTTTTCCTTCCTTCTTCTGTTTCAAGTCGACTAAGACCGGTCATAACAAGTTTAATACTTTTATTCTTTTCACAAGTTTCTCTCAATCGGGACAATCTATCTACCCCCATAACCTCACCAGTCATTTCCGCATCAGCTTCAACTGCATACGCATGACTCACATCACAGGTAATTGCACAACTGGTTAAAAGAATTTGGGCCATAAATGTTTTTAAAATTTTATTCATAATTCTCAATACCTAAGTTTTTTTTGATCCAATAAATGTATATTAATATAAAAAAATTTCAACAAATATAGCGAGGCTCCTGTAATTTGGACCCTCCACACCTCTCTCAAAACCATTGGGTTTGCTGGGCTTTTTTGAATACTCTATATTCAAAAAAAGAGTCGTCTTGCTATAGATTCAAAAAAATAGTCGTCTTGCTACATTAGGGGGCCCGTTCAAACTCCCCTGCCTAATACCTGTTTTTGAATAGATTTGTTTAAACGCATTTCCGCAAAGGGTTGACTGAGAGCAGACAGGTCCTTGGTTTTCATATGGATAGCCTCACGATTTTCAGAGCGTATGGCATTTTGCAAGCTGGCAACAGCTTGACGTAGGGTATCCTTTTCATCTTCACTCAATAAATCCCCATCCTCTGCCAAAGCATTTTCCACATACCGTATGATTTGATGGGCTTCTACCGTATATTCTGTAAGCAGGCGCGCATTCATATCCTCCACAGCACAAGCCTGGCTTTCAAATACCATGCGCTGAAAATCTTCCGTACTCAAACCATAGGTGGGTTTGACAGAAATTTCTTGCCGCACTTTCGTATGTTTTTCTTCGGCAGAAACTGTTAAAAGCCCATCTGCATCCACTTGAAATGTCACCAAAATACGGGCAGAACCTGCAGGTAAGGGGGGGATTCCCTGCAAAGTAAACTGAGCCAGAGACCTACAGTTTTGTGTCAGTTCACGTTCCCCTTGAACCACATGGATACTCATGCCCGTTTGACCATCTTCATAGGTTGTAAACTCTTGGGCCATGGCAATAGGAATAGGGCTATTACGTGGGATGATCTTTTCAACCAACCCCCCCATGGTTTCCAACCCCAAAGACAAGGGGATAACGTCAATTAATAAGGCGCCCCCGCCTTGGGTTAAGGCCTCTGCCTGCACCGCAGCCCCCATGGCTACCACACGGTCAGGGTCTAAATTTCTTAAGGGGGGCTTGCCAAAAAAATCAGCCACGGCCCCTTGAACAGATGCTAAACGTGTAGACCCTCCCACTAAGACCACACCGCGAATATGTGTAACGTCCAGGTCCGCATCTTTTAAAACCCGAGAGCAAATAGAGAGGGTTTCTTGAACCAAAGGAGCGCATACAGTGTTTAGATCGTTAGCGCTTAAACTAACAGAGATGCCTTCAAATACCCCGTCAAATTGTCCATTTTCTTTAGCCTGGCAAGCTATGGCCAAAAGATCAGGACCTGGTTTTAGGGTTGGGTTTTTCTGGCACCAAAAATCCATAATGGCTTGGTCTACGTCATCCCCCCCTAGGGTCAAATGTCCCCCTGTGGCTAAAACCTGAAAAACACCCTGGGTCATTTTCAAAATGGAAACATCAAAGGTACCGCCCCCCAAGTCATACACAGCATAAACACCTTCCACAGATTGGTCCAAACCATAGGCCAAAGCAGCAGCTGTTGGTTCATTAATCAGACGCAATACGTGCAAACCTGCTAGCTGAGCCGCATCTTTGGTAGCCTGACGGGCTGTGTCATCAAAATACGCTGGAACCGTAATAACAGCTTTTGAAATGGAGTGCCCCAAATAATTTTCTGCCGCCCCCTTTAAACGAGCCAAAAGCTGGGCTGACAGCTCCACAGGTGTCTTCCCCTCAAAAACCTTCTGACTGGGGTTTGTCATAAAACGCTTAAAAGAACGCATACTTCCCGTTGCCCCAAAGGCAATAGAGGGCACCAAAGTACAACCATCCACAGGAATACACGTGACAACTTGCCCTTTAGATATACAAACAAGACTGTAGGTGGTTCCCAAATCTATGCCAATAGCATATTCCTTGGTAACAACGGGGGCATTGGGTTCAGAAATATTAAAGAACATGTTAATTCCCAAGACCTATAGCGAGACTCCTATAATTTGGGTCTTCCATATCCTCTATAACCATTGGTTTTGTTAGGCTTTTTTGAATACTTTATACTCAAAAAAGAGTCGTCTCGCTATAGACATAAAATTTTATTAAAATCACAAAACCAGTTATGGCTAATTTTCACCCCCATTACTACCATTTTTTAAAAAATCTGTGTATGAAAAAATCAGCGGTAACTTGTGTTAATCCTAGAAATTAGCTCTATAAATACGGAGGGTTTGCTTGTGAATTGTATGGTCAGAAAAATATTTAAGAGCCATAGACCTGCTTTTTTTGCCCATGGTCTGGCGCTTTTTGGGGTTTTTATAAAGAATCTCCAAAACTCTTGCCAGTTCTTCCGCAGACTTAGGGGGAATAAGAAACCCATTACGCCCATTTTGAACCGTAAGACGACATCCAGGCATATGGCAGGTTACAATGGGCTTACCGCATGCAAGAGCTTCTAATAAAGACTTAGGAATCCCCTCTCGGTAATAACTGGCCAATACGGCCACGTGGGACTGCTGGTAGATTTCTTCAATATTATCTTGTTGGCCAAGCCAGGCAATAAGGCCTTCCCCATGCCACTGGTTTAAAACATGTTCGGGGATAGAGTTTGGGTTTTCCTTATCAGGCAGACCCACCACCTGCACATGAATGGGAATCCCTTTTTGTTTCAACAATCGGGCCGCCTCTACCAAATCACCCACCCCCTTGCTCCATAACAGGCGCGACACATGGCTAACCACGAAGGGGGGGCAGAAAGGTTCTTCTTTTGGCTTAAAAACATCTGTATTGACCCCAGCCCCCAACAACAAATGGGTATGATTGGCTAAGGCCAAGGGCCCAATTTCATGCATGTCCTCAGGGTTTTGAACAATGACGTGAACGTGCTTAGATGTTAATACAATTTTTAACAAAAACCTTAAGGGATGTTTAAGCCACGAATTGCTGGCAAAAACATGCCCCAAACCTGAAATGGCATTTACAATAAGGGGAACGCCTGTAATGCGCGCCGCTAGCGTTCCCAATAAAACGGGTTTTAAGGCCACCAGGTGAACCAAGTGGGGCTGTTTTTCTTTGTAAATTTTTATGATTTGCCACAAGGTTTTAAGGGCCTTAATGGGGTTTAGGCTGCCACGGTCAAAGGCTAAGGGAACAAACTTTAATCCCACATCTATGATTTTTTCATGATCTCCCAAGGCTGGTGCCATAACTGTAACATCATATCCATTTTTTTGAGCTTCTAAGGCTAGGGGCAGACGGTGCGTGCAAAAGTAACGGTCATTGGCCACAAGAAATAAAAGGCGCTTTTTCATACAGCCATCCTTTTTTCTAAGGCTTGTATCCAGGTGCTGGGGTCACCCCCCAACAGAGAAGGACTTTCTTCACAAATGCTGGAAAGAACAGACGTAAGCCAATCATGGTCTGATGTTTTGAAGTTAGAGAGAACATAGTCAGAAACCATATCTTTCACTCCTGGGTGGCCAATACCTACGCGCACCCGCCAATAATTAGCCCCCATGTGTTGGTCTAAACTGCGAAGGCCATTGTGCCCCCCTGCGCCGCCACCTAATTTTAGTTTGACGCGACCAGGCTCTAGGGCCAAATCGTCATGAATGACGTACACAAAATGGGAAAGGACTTTGTAAAACTGCACAAGCTGGGCAACAGATTGGCCCGACCGGTTCATAAAAGTTTGAGGTTTGCATAAAATAAGACGATTCGTTCCCAAATTCCCTTCAGAAACAAGGGCTGAAAACTTTTGCTTAAAGGGAGGGAACCCATAGCTTTCCGCTATGGTGTCTATGGCCATAAAGCCCACATTATGACGATTTAAGGCGTACTGGTTACCTGGATTACCAAGGCCTACCAGTACGAACATAAAAACCTATGCTTCGTCAGAAGCAGCGTCAGCGCTTGCGCCCACAATGGTGGCAAGAACGTTGTCGCGTGTGGCATTAGCGGCTTTAACGCCTTCTGGCAAGGAAAGTACGTCTAAGGTAATACTTTTTCCGCTTTCAAGGCCTGACAGGTCAACGGTCAAATTTTCAGGAATGGACAAGGGGGAACAAATAATTTCAAGGCTGTGAACGATAATGTTCAATGTGCCGCCCCGCTTAATACCTGGAGATTTTTCTTCGTTTGTGTAGTGTACAGGCACAGACACGCTAACTTTCGAATCTTTGTTAATACGTTGAAAGTCAATGTGCAAGGGAGCGTCTGTTACAGGGTGTAACTGAACGTCTTTTGCAATAACTTGTTGTTTTTGCTTACCTGTATCGATTGTGTAAATGCGGCTAAAAAAGGCAAGAGAGGTAAACTCACGCTCCAAGTCACGGGAATTTAGGGAAATCATCTGCGGTTCTTTTTTGTCACCATAGATAACCCCTGGAACCATTCCTGAACGGCGTACGGCTCTGGCTGTACCTGTGCCAGCCTGGGCACGCGTCTCGGCTTTAAAAACGTGGGCTTCTGTCATTGAAAAACTCCTTGAACGGGCTATTAAAATATTTCTTTCTTACTACACGAATCGGGCAAATAGTTCAAGATTTTTCAGCCTTTTTACAAATATTTTTTGCCCTATTCCAAATAAAATGTGGCGACGTTCACAATAAGTGCGTGCTGATTTTTTTAAAAAAGCTAGGGTCTTTTCAAAAAATAAGGCATGATGGGACAATAGCGTACAACATTATTTTTTCCTGTGCCCAACCACGTTTCTTTTCATTTCATACATAGTCAATCACAGCTTGACTCGTGCATTGACGCTATTATTCAAAAAGACGGCGGATTTGTGGCTATAGATACGGAATTCATTCGTCAAGAAACTTACTGGCCAAAATTGGCCCTTATCCAAATTGCTTTTCAAGGTCAGGTTTATTTAGTTGACCCAGTCACAGAGAAGCTTAACCTAAAAACCCTGTTGCCTTTGTTTCGTCACCCTGGATTTATTAAGGTTTTCCATTGTGCCCGCCAGGACTTAGAAATTTTTTGGCGTGAATTGGAAGAATTGCCAACACCTTTATTTGACACACAAATTGCCTTCACGTACTTAGGTGGCTTAGCCGGTGTGGGCTATAACCATTTAGTAGAACGCTATTTGGGCATAACACTTGATAAAACATCTCAGCACACAAATTGGCTTCAAAGACCTTTAAACAGCGAGCAATGTGGTTATGCAGCTTTGGATGTGTATTATTTGGAAAAAATAGCCCCCCTTATGTATCAAAATCTTGAAGAAAACCATCGCCTTTCCTACGTCCTAGACGATAGCCATATGCTAACCCAGGCCCATAACTTTACTCCCCAACCTCATCAAGCCTGGAAGCGTGCTAGAAATACATGCCGCACATGGAAACAGCTCATGCTGTTTCAAGATATAACCTGTTGGCGAGAAGAAAAGGCATTGGATTATAACCGCATTCGGTCCCATATTTTTCGTGACGAGGCCATTAACCATTTGTGCCACATTCTTCCCCTAACCCCAGAAGATTTGAAGGTTTTTTTCAGCAAAAATGCTGGCGAGGTAGCTCAACAAGATTTTGACAGCTTTTTAAAAATTTATAATGAAAGTATTCGTGACAGGGATGATGGATCACCCGAGGCCCAAAAAAGAGTGAACCAGGTGAAAGAAGACCTTCATGGAAAAAAATACAGCCAAAAAGACCTGAGACAAATTGAAAAGATGCAGAAAAAAGTGGATGAGATGGCCCTAAGCTTATGCATACCCAAAACCTACATAGCATCAGCGGCAGATATTAAAAACTTTGTTCAAAACCCCCTAGACAAAAGCAATAAAATAGCCCATGGATGGAGGCACGCCGCCGTGTTATCAGAAACTTAACATTTATGACATCCCTATACCTAAAAAAAACACATCTTTTTTTGTTACTTCTGGGTTTTGTAAGCGGTATTCCCTTTTTGCTGACCCTATCTACCTTAAGCTTCTGGTTGATGGAGCTGAATGTTAGCAAAAGCGTTATAGGCCTTTTTATGTTGGCCACAACCCCCTACAGTTTGAAATTTTTATGGGCCCCTCTTTTAGACGTTACATCCTTACCCTTCTTTAAAAAACGTCTTACACAACGGCGTAGCTGGGGTATTTTAAGCCAGCTGTGCATGATTTTTTCTATCATAGCCCTTGGGTTTAGTGAACCACAAAATCATTTATGGTTAACGGGGGCGTGTTCTTTCTTTGTTTGCTTTTTTGCAGCAACTCAAGACAGCATTATTGACAGCATGCGCATTGATTTACTAACAGATGCAGATTCTGGTGCGGGGGCAGCTATGGAGTCTGTGGGGTTTCGCCTTGGCATGCTAACATCTGGAGCTGGCACTTTGTATCTGGCGGCCCTTGTGGGGTGGTCATGGGCCTATTTTGCCATGGGCTGCCTATGCTTTGTGGGGGTTCTTACTTTTCTCTACATTCCCGAACAAACAAAACGCATCCCCAATCAGGAAATCACAAGCCTATACAAAGCCTTTCGCCATTCATATCAACACCTAAGCCACACACATTTTTTTCTGTTTTTATGTTTATTTATTTTTTGCTTTAAGGGGGCTGATACGGTTTTAAACGCCATGTCGGCGCCATTTTTCTGTGATTTGGGGTTTACAAAAATAGAGTATGCCAATGTGTCCAAATTTTTTGGTATCGCCATGATGCTGGGGGGTGGATTATGCGGCGGTTGGCTTATCCACCATATGGGTTTGCGGCAAACAGTTATTATGGGAACATTACTGCAATGCGTTTCATCTCTTTTATTCGTTGTGCAGGGTTTGGTTGGACATAATGTTCAGGTGTTAATGGTTACAGTTGGTGTGGAAAGTTTTTGCTCTGGCTTGTGCTCTACAGCATTTATTGCCTACCTATCCTTTTTTTGCAAGTCATCCTTTGCAGCCAGCCATTTTACCATTTTGTATGCCTTAGGTTCTTTTAGTCGTGTTCTTGTGTCCATGGGGGCTGGGTGGATTGCCAACACCTTTGGGTGGATCTTCTTATTCCTTCTATCTAGTTTGTTTACAATTCCTGTTTTTTACGCCCTCATGCGTATTCATGAAAAAAATATAACAAGCTCAGAGTAAATCCCATCTTCTAAAATGAATGGGGCTATATAGCGCTGAACTTTTAATTTAGGCTTAGGAATAAGGAGACGAAGTGTACATATAGCGAGACGACTCTTTTTTGAATACTCTATAGCGAGACTCCTGTAATTTGGACCTCCACACCCCTCTCAAAACCATTGGGTTTTCTGGGCTTTTTTGAATACTCTATAGCAAGACTCCTGCAATTTGGACCTCCATACATCTCTCAAAACCATTGGTTTTGCTGGGCTTTTTTGAATACTCTATAGCAAGACTCCTGCAATTTGGACCTCCATACCTCTCTCAAAGCCATTGGGTTTGCTAGGCTTTTTTGAATACTCTATATTCAAAAAAGAGTCGTCTTACTATAGATTCAAAAAAGAGTCGTCTTGCTATATTCCCGTATTGCTATAATTTGTGGATTTTTTCTACCAGATAAAGCCGCCCCTTCGGGATGGGGCCTCCGTTCGACCCAACCCAGTGCCTTGGCCTCCGCCTCCACCACCACGAAACGTATATCTCTAGCGCCTCTGTGGAAAACCTTTAAAAAAAGTTAACATCCAGAGTTCTGCCCGAGAGGGGGCAGCGAACCGTTTTTCCACACATGTCTAGAACATACACAAAAAAACGTAACAATAGTTCCTAAG